>JBBTSB010000012.1:0-37577 GCA_038064915.1 Patescibacteria group bacterium | reverse complement strand
GGCGGGGGGTTTTTCGGATTCGGAGCGGGATTTTTCTGAAAGTCCTGTCTGGTGCGGACGAGAGGAGTCGAACCTCCACGCCCTTACGGGCACATCCACCTCAAGGATGCGAGTCTGCCATTTCTCCACGTCCGCATTCATCAGATTTGCAAGAACGGTACTGCTTTTCGTATCTTGTCTCGTTTCCTTGATAAACAGATTGCCTGCTTATCATAATACATTTTCGGTAATAATTGCAAGGATTCAGCTTTTGCATATTTCAATTGATACGCAATACCCTTTGCGTTTTTTCCTGTAATATGTCCGTGGACCCCAATTCTTTTGCTAATTTGTTCCTGGAGCCAGCATATGTGCTTAATACTTGCTGAAACAAAAACTGTGTAGAACATGAAGCTTGATCTCCATCGAGGATCGAAGTACGAATAGAATGTTCCGTCTCCGTCATAGTGTCCACGAAGGAAATCGAAGAAATAATCATCGGGTATTTGGAGGGCTCCTATCGTCCGAGACTTTGCTGGTGTGAGTCCGATACTTTTCAAAAAACCATAAAACAATACATCGCCAAACTGGATGTGATAATATTTCTTTTCTGAAGAACTGCCGCTACTTTTCATACCAATCGAGACGGTAAGACCAAGGGCATCAATAAAATTTTTTGCCTGCTCCGCATCCTTTGTTGTCAGGCTCATATGGCGACCATCATTGTAAAGACATCCATCAGTAGTCATCAGACCAATGGCATATGCAAACTTTGAGGACCACCGCTGAGATACTTTCCCGAGAGGCTTTGCTCCACACATAGTATATTATACCTCAATCAGTAGCGGCTACCAAATATACTTATGAACAATTCTATGGAGTTGCAACTTCGATTGTCGTCGCTTTGGTTTCAATGACTTTTGTTTTCTTGCGAGTCTCGCGAGCGGTTTTGGTACGGAGGTAGTAGAGTTTTGAGCGACGAACTTTTGAGTTCTTGGTGACTTCAAACTTGGCAATAGTGGGAAGATGCAACGGGAAGATACGCTCCACGCCGATACCATTGGAAATCTTGCGTACTGTGATCGTAGCACTGGGACCCGAGCCATGTTTGCGGGCGATGATAATGCCTTCAAAAATCTGAATGCGTGACTTCTCGCCTTCTTTGATGGTCTGATGTACTTTTACCGTAGCACCGGGTTTGAGGGTCATAAAATCGGCGCTGGTTTTTCCGCGTGTTTGGGATTGGTCAAATTGATAGGTGGGGTTCATAGCTTAGATATCCTACAGGGTTTTCAAGAAGTTTTCAAGTTCCGGTGGTAGGTCAGCCTCAAGTGTCATGGCTTGGCCTTCAGGGGTAGTAAAGATGAGCTTTTGGGCATGCAAAAAAAGTCGGCCCAATTCTACAGGGCAAACTCGACTTTTTTCCGCATAAATGGGATCACAAACAATGGGATGACCGATAGAGCGCAGGTGTATGCGAATCTGGTGAGTACGACCTGTTTTAGGGCGAACTTCCATAATCGCATAATCATCAAACTGCTTCACAACTTTATATTCCGTAAGCGCCGCGCGCTCAAGAGTATTGCCTTCTCGTGGAGGCCGCATGCTCTGGCGTGTGCCAAATTTAAACAGTGGTGCGTCTATGATTCCCGTTTCGTTCTTCATAGTGCCATAGACGAGAGCAATATATTGCTTTTGGATTTTGCGGTCATGAAAAAGCTCTCGATAGTAGGCAAGTGCTTCGGGAGTCTTTGCAATCAACAAAATACCCGACGTGTCCTTGTCGAGCCGATGTGCCCATACGGCACCGGGATAGTTTTTTGCCAGCCAGCTAGCCACACTCTCGCGCTTATCGTGTTCATTTCTTGGATGGGTAAGCAGTCCAGAGGGTTTGTTGATGATAAGCGTAGAAGGGGATTCGTAGACTACTTTTGGTTCAGACATTTTCGAGAGTGGCTATCTCCCCATCAAGGTCTATGATTTGTTTCACCACATTTCGAATATCATTAGGACTTATTGGTAGGTCATCCAGGAGCCGATCAATTACTTTCTGGTCATCATTTCTTCGAGCCATATCGCGAAGTTCCTCTATCAGCTTTTTAATTTCCTCCACTGTTACAAGTTTCCCGTCCAGCGTATATTTTGGAAAGTCAGGTGAGCAAAAAGCACCGATACTTTGTTCGAGGATAGAACGACGATTTTTGGCATCGCCAATTTTCTCTTGCAGAGTAATAGGCGGTTCTCGATTTTCTATTTCCATAGTGGACGGTATAGGATTCGAACCTATAACCCCTTCGGTGTAAACGAAGTGCTCTGCCGTTGAGCTAACCGTCCTAGTTTCCCAACAATTTCATGATCGTTCAAGTGTCGTGATATCTTCTTGTCGATACTTAACAAATTTTCTCTGTATTATATACAGATAGAGAAATGCGTACAAGAAAGAAAATAATCCGACAGTAAAACCAAATGTTTCTGTTGGATAGGCGGAGACACTATACATAGAATCGTGATAATAGCGATCCATGTCGACTCCGTATCGCAGGGGCCATATCACATAAAAGTTTACGAGTAGGACAGGGAATGCAAGAGGAATTCCTATAGTTAAAACCGGAAACGCCGCTTTTCCGTATGGGGTTTCGTCAGCAAAGAATGGAAGAAATACTAAAAGAGAGTGCGCTAAAAAAATAACTAGTGCATAGATATAATACCGTCTCGGAAGTTGAAAAATATTGTTCATAGTGGGCGCGCCTGGGATCGAGCCAGGGACCTCGTCATTATAAGTGACGTGCTCTACCATTGAGCTACGCGCCCGTCAAGTCCATCTCCTAATATAACCTTTATTCCTGCCATAATTCGCTGTTTTAAGTGTACATTTCCATAGATAATATTACAAGTTCCATGACCATGGGAGATGTGGGTGATCCTGTTCGCTCTAGACCTCTTTATGTAGGGTGTATGAAATTGTGCAATCGGCAAATCTGTTACCTTACTCCAAAACAATTTTTCCCTCTCAATTTCCATGTTGCTATAAAGATGAATTGCGACTCTCATTTTCTTTTTCTCTACGCCTAAAATTTTCTTGAGCCAAAATGACGCGAAAGCAATAACTGCAGGGTCACTATTGGAAATACAAATTTTCGATGCCGTACTTTTTGTACCTTCCCCGAGATAAAGAAATAGGCCAGCTATAAATAGGTCTCTTTTGGTAATTTTTCCTAAAGTACTTTTCTCTGCTTCGAAGTATTCTTTCTCAAGACGTGCTTTTCGTTCTCGAATAGTTCGGAAATAGTTTTCACTTCGCTTCAATTTTGCACTTTTCTCGATATCTTGGAGTTGTGTTTTTGAAACACGAATATTTGTAAGCCAATTCGAGAGCGTACTTTTACTTACATCGAGAATGGGTCGTATTTCGGAATACGTTTTGCCTTGCATTCGAAGTTGTACGGCCTTTTCTCTGTCCTTGAAGCGAGCCATAATGAATATTATATCAATCCCTACACGTTAGTTTAATTATTCTTATCCACAAAAAAACCGCTCCGGAGAGCGATTTTTCAAAGCCCAAAAGTTTACGCATTTACTATGGCATAAAATTCGGCCTGTTCCAAGGTTTCCTTGGCTATGAGTTCTTTGGCGATGCGGTTCAGGAGATCCATTTTTTTGGTGATTGCATCCTTGGCATTATGCATGGCCTTGTTCATAAATACATTGACCTCGGTGTCGATGGCGATCGCCGTTTGTTCGGAGTAATTTTTCTGATGTCCGAAATCCCTTCCCAAAAATACCTCCGACTCTTTTTCTCCAAGCACCACGGGGCCGATTTTTTCAGACATACCGTATTCGGTGACCATCTTGCGCGCAAGATCAGAGGCAACCTTGAGATCGTTCGATGCACCAGTCGTCAGTTCTTTAAACACTACTTGCTCAGCCATGTATCCCCCCAAAAGTACCGCAAGCTCGGCTTCGAAGTCCGATCGAGATTTGAGGTGCCGTTCCTCGGAAGGAAGCTTGAGCGTGTATCCCCCGGCTCGTCCACGTGCGACGATAGAAACTTTGTGTACGGGGTCCGCATGCGACATGGAGACGGCAACTAGCGCATGGCCCGCTTCATGATAGGCGGTAATTTCTTTTTCTTTGGGATTGAGTACACGGGATTTGCGTTCCGGACCGAGCATGACTTTTTCAATCGCCTGTAAGATATCGTCTTGTAAAATTTCCGATTGGTTCTTGCGTCCCGCCAAAATCGCACCCTCATTGATAAGGTTTGCAAGATCGGCTCCGGAAAATCCGGGAGTGCGTTCCGCAACGACACGGAGATTCACATCTGCTGCAAGAGGCTTTTCTACAGAGTGAATCTTGAGGATTGCTTCACGATCGTTGATAGAAGGCTCATCGAGAATAATACGACGATCAAAGCGACCGGGGCGTAGGAGCGCGGGATCTAAAATATCAGGACGGTTGGTTGCAGCCATCACGATGACGGTGTCGTTTGTATCAAAGCCATCCATTTCTACGAGAATTTGATTGAGGGTTTGCTCGCGTTCATCATGTCCGCCTCCCAATCCGGCACCTCGGTGTCTGCCCACCGCATCAATCTCGTCAACAAAAATAATAGAGGGAGCGTTCTTCTTTGCGGCTTCAAACGTATCACGGACGCGTGTGGCGCCAACACCGACAAACATTTCTACAAACTCAGAACCGGATACAAAATAGAAAGGAACGTTGGCTTCATTGGCGACGGCTTTAGCAAGTAATGTTTTTCCGGTTCCGGGTGTGCCGATCAATAGTACGCCGCGAGGCATGCGAGCACCCACGCGATGGAACTTTCGGGGATCTTTCAAAAAATCTACAATTTCGGAAACCTCTTCCTTTGCTTCAATGAGTCCCGCTACATCTTTAAACGTTACTTTCTTTTTTCCTACTTCGCCGCCCGCCAGGCGCGCTTTGGACTTGCCAAAATTGAATGCCGTCATCGCTCCTCGCTGTGCGGAGCGAAGCATGAACCAGAAAAAGGCGCCGATAAGCAAAAATGTCAGCAGTGTGGGAAGAAATTGGAGTGCATAATAACTAAATCCCGTCTCGTCTTTGACGCTAATGGGCACTGCCTTTTGCGCTCCGAGATTTTTGAGTGATTCGGAAAGCGATGATTCGGATTCTTTCTTTGCTTTTTGTAGAGAGTCGTCTTGGAGGGTGATTTCCAGGGTATTGCCGCGGACAACAATCTCTTTTACTTTTCCCTCATTGATTTCTTCCACGAGCGTGGTCAGCTGTATCTCTTCCGTTTTTGTTTTTCCACCTGTGCCAAAACTTGCGATGATACTTGAAAGTACCAACAGAACAAGAAAAATGAGAAGCGTGTATTTAATGAGTGACTTCATTTACTTCTGTAGCGTGAGTAGCATTTTGTGCTCTTGAGGGTCGAGGGAGACAATAGCGACAAGTTGCTGTGCGCCGATGGTGACTACTTCGGATGGTTTTTTCTCGCCAAATTCTGAAAGGGGAACCAGGCCCGTGATTTCGTCATCGAGGCTAACAAGCGCCCCGTAGTTGGTGATCTTTACCACCTTGCCGGTGAGTGTTTGGCCTACAGCATATTTTTCCAACGCATGTTCCCACGGATCTGCCTTCAGCGCCTTGAGAGAAAGGGAAATTTTTCCTCCTTCAATGGTGATGATTTTGGCCTGTACTTCCTGCCCGGTGGCCAGAATGTCGCGGGGGTTGTCGATGATTTTCCAATCAATTTCTGAAATATGGATCAGCCCTTCAATACCCGGAGCACCTTCAGTTTTTGACTTCAACATGACAAACGCGCCAAAGTCTGTGACATCCGTGACAACGCCAGCCACGACATCACCGATGACAAACTTTGCCAGTTCTTCCTGGAGGCTCGCTTCGCTGATAGCTTTTTCGGATACAATCAATCGATTTTCTTCTTCAGAAAAATCGATGATCTTCATTTGAAAATCTTGGTTGCGGAATTTTTGAAGTACTTGGACGATCTTCGTGGTGTCGCCACCCTCCACTTTGGGATAGTGTTCGGGAGAAAGTTGCGATAGGGGAAGGAATCCCTGGACGCCATTGATCTCTACGATTAGTCCACCTTTATTGATATTGACGATCTTTGTGGTGACGACCTCGCCGCTCTCTTTTTTCTGTTTGATGTCTTCCCAAGCGGTGGTGCGTTGTGCCCGGCGAAGAGAAAGCTCCCGATAGCCCAGTCCCCCCTCATCTTCAATGGCAAGAAATACCGCGCTGATGTGCTGACCGGGCGCGAGTGTTTTCTGGAGAGTGGAGTTGTCATAAAATTCACCGGGGTAAACGATGCCTGTGCCCAGACTGCCCAAATCCACCATCACGGCGTTTTTGCTGACGCTTAACACATCGCCCTCGACAACAGCCCCGGCTTTGGGAAGTTCAATCACGGTTTGTGCGAGCAGATCCTTCATGGAAAGACCCGCGGTTGCAACGGTCATTTGCATAGTTTGGAGAGTCTAACATATAATAAAATAATGTTCAATTGGCTCAAAGACCACTTCGTCCCCCACGAAGGGAACGATCACCATCCGCCTTCGCCCGCCATAGCGGGCTTCGGCGGACGCGTCCCTCAAGCCCGCGAAGGAGGGATATGCTTCGCACAGAAAGAATTAATATAGCTTGCATTCTTGTACTACGTTTATATTCTCATTTGTTCGGAAGAAAGATTGTACACCGGATGTACTGACGATCTGAAGCAACGCTTACATAGGCATCAATCCGGCCATGTGTTGGCAACCAAAGGATACCTACCCGTTAGACTACACGGATATATGGCTATTAATAATAAAGAGAAAGCTTTTGCCCTCGAAAAGTATCTCAAGTCCGGTTCAGGCAGAGCTTTTCTGAGAAAACATTTATTGTAAGAATAAATATGAATCTCATCTTCCTCTATGGTCCTCCTGCCGTTGGTAAGCTCACTGTAGCAAATGAGCTCGAAAAACTAACAGGCTACAAGAATTTTCACAATCACATCATCAGTGACATAATTGGTATTTTTTTTGATTGGGGACATTCAGCTCGCGCACCACTAGTCAATAGAATTCTCGAAGATATTATTGATACCACAGCCAAAGCGGATATTCCTGGTGTGATTTTTACCTATGTTTATGACATAAGCGATCAACCCTGGATTGATTCGTTATCCAAGATTGTAGAGCACAACAAAGGCCAAATACATTTTGTGCAACTCATAGCGCCTGAAGAGATCTTAATGAAGCGTGTCAACGAGCCAAGCCGAGAAAAATTCCATAAAGTAAAAACCCCAGAGAAGCTCAAGGAATTGATGGACAAGTTTAATCTCTTTGCAAAGGTGCAGAATGCTGAGAATATCACTTTTGATACAAGCACCATGCAACCACGTGAGGTTGCGCAAAAGATTGTAGAGTATTTCGATCTATAATTGCCGAAGTGATATAATATACCTATGCTTTCTTGGCTCAAAGACCACTTCATCCCCCACGAAGGGAACGATCACCATCCGCATATGCTTCGCACGGAGGCGATTGTTTTTTTGTTGGCGGTTGCCATCACGGTTGAAGGAACATTTTTGGTTTCGACGTTCGTGATCAAACCGGGTCAAGGACTTTTTTCATTGATCCTTCCCAATGTACTGGTACAGTCGGCCAATGCATCTCGTACGAACGAAAATCTTCCAATACTCGTTACCAACTCCATATTAGAGCAGGCGGCCACGCTCAAGGCACAAGACATGGCAAGTAAGGGATACTTTGCGCACACAAGCCCCGAGGGAGTCACGCCGTGGTACTGGCTGCAGAAGGCTGGGTACGGATACACGGCAGCAGGGGAGAATCTTGCCGTGAATTTTATTGACTCAAGCGATGTGCATACCGCATGGATGAACTCACCTTCGCATCGCGCCAACATCATGAACGGAGGCTATACGGAGATCGGTATTGCGACCGCAAAGGGAATGTACCAGGGGAACGAAGCTATTTTTGTAGTGCAGTATTTTGGAAAGCCTCGGAGCTCATCCCGCATCGTGGTCTCACCTCAACGTGTCGAAGCGGCAGCGACAACTTTTCCATCACCATCACCGATGGCAAAACGTTCACCAACAGCAATTCCTGCACTTGCACAACCAAACAAGGTCCAACCTTCTAGTATTCTCACCACGGTAGTCATCGAACCTCGCAAGACAACTAACAATATTTTGCTTATTATAGGAGGAATTGTTCTTTTGGCCTTCGTCCTCACGATCATTATCCGTTTTGAACTTCCTAATCCACGCCTGGCGATTGCGCCGATGCTATTGATCCTCGTCGTACTGACAGTGCTGGCGATTAATAGGTATATAGGCCTAGGGCTTGCATTATCATGAAGGATGTGGTATATTCCTATCAAGTTAACATTACGTCACAAAAACGTAGTAATTACGTTTATTTAATATACTATGAATAAAAGTAAACTATTAGCAGTCGCAAGCTCAGTATTCCTGGTCGTATTTGTTAGCACGATGGTTTTAATGCCTGTCATTGGTCCGCTTGGAAGTGTGCAAGCAGCAGGTGGAAATATTAAAACTACTACGGGAGATTGTGGAAATCCGGTAAACAAAAACCTCTATGAGGTCGGTGATGTTATGTATATTATTGGTACGGGGTTTGATCAGGATGTCACTTTAACCTGGACGGTAACTGGACAACCTGGTTCTACAGACCCAAGCACCGTGGTAGCTTCTGGAACTATAACAACCGATGCTCAAGGAAAGTTTTGTTTTGCAGCATATACAATTCAAGATGGTGATGGAGGAGAGTATAAATCAGAAGTCGATGGGAAATCTGATAATTTTCGTGTTGCCGGTGTAACCGCGACCCCAACACCAACACCTACTGAAGCGCCAACCCCCACTCCTACTCCAACCCCGACTCCTACCCCCGAAATAACTCCTACTCCCACACCGACTCCAGAGATTACTCCAACCCCGACACCAACGCCCGAGATAACTCCGACTCCTACGCCAACCTCTGATCCAAGTTGTGACAATCCAGGCAATAATCCAAACTGCCCAACTCCGACCCCAACTCCTGAACCAACCCCGACCCCAACTCCTACACCGAGCGTGGAACCTACACCTACTCCAACTCCAACACCCACTCCTGATCCAGGAACTGGTGGTGGTGGAGGGGGCGGCGGCGGTGGTGGAGGCGGTGTCACCCCTCCGCAGTCAGCAACTCTGATCGTCAAAACGATTGTCATCAATGACAACGGCGGAACTGCCACATCACAGGATTTTATTCACACGATTGAAATGACCAATGGCACGCTTGTCAGCGGTACTCCAGCAGGCGGCTTGAACTCCGGTATTCAGTACACAGTTACCCCAGCAACCTATGATGTTGATGGCGATTCGCGCTTTAGTAACACCGGCACGGGTGGAATATCGACCATCCTGTTGACGGTTGTAGGGAGCTCAGACTATACCTTTGAAGGTATCACGGGAGACTGCGATACTATTGGTAATGTAACTCTCGCCAATGGTGACTCCAAGACCTGCACGCTTACCTACAACGACAATGCCACAAGTTCTGGTGGTGGATCCACTGGTGGTGGCACTTCAGGTGGCGGATCCACGGGTGGAACAACCGGTGGTGAAGTTGCTGGTGCTACAACCGGTGGAACTACCGGTGGTACAACCAGTGGCGGACAGGTAGCCGGTGCAAGCGATGTGCTTCCTACGACAGGATTTGGCTTCAGCGATCGCATGCTTGCTTCTCTCTTTATTGCATTTGCGCTGACAGGTATCTTCTTGATACTCGTCGGAGCCCAAGCTTTGCCTCGCCGATTCCTTACAACCCTTGCCTAACAAGCGAACATTCAACAAGCCGCTCATTATCCTCGGGGTGATCTTTCTCCTCGTGGGTGTGGGCGGTTTGTCGTTTCCGTTTTTGCCATTCGGCTTGAGCGGGGATTTGGATTACCTCGATGCGGTTGCCCAGGAACGAGTTGTTGACGTACCTATGGCAAGTTCCTCTTTTTCTTCATCTCCGACGCCAGCTCCTTCGTTCGACCCCAACCGACCGAATATAAAAAATCGTCTTTTCATTTCCAAATTGGATATCAGCATGCCGATTTTTGAAAGTGATGATGCCGACGTGCTCGTCAAAGGCGGCTGGATATTTCCGGGAACATCGACGCCGGAATACGCAAGCAACACGGTGATTTTTGGTCACCGCTTCCGCTACCTTCCTCCCGTTTCCAATACATTTTACGCTTTGGACAAAATTCGTGCCGGAGATGAGATTAAGGTGTCTTGGAAAGGGACAACGTATACGTATCGAACAACCGAAATCAAAATCATCGAACCGACTGATTTTTCTGTACTGAATTCCACCGACAAAGCAACCATTACTCTCATCACCTGCGCTCCACTTTTTTCTACCAAACAGCGTCTTGTGGTGATTGCGGAACTGATCTAAAAATGCTATCCTATAGGTATGACAGTCACTTGGTATGGCCAGGCTTGTTTCCGCTTAGAGGGGAAAGACACTCGTGTTTTAATTGATCCCTTTGAGGGCAAAATTGGTCTTCGCGCGCCACGTATCAACGATCAGATTATCTGCGTTACCCACGAGCACTATGACCACAACAATGTTGAAGGAGCCTCTCCCGAAACGTTTGTTATCTGTGGTCCCGGTGAGTATGAAAAATCCAGTGTCCAAATCGTCGGTGTGGGTTCTTATCACGACAACAATCATGGCGCTGATCGGGGATTGAATACCATCTACGTTATCAAATTTGAGGATATTACTTTGTGCCACCTGGGTGACCTCGGTCAGTCGGAACTATCCGATGAACAGATCGAAACCATCGGAGGCGTGGATATTCTTTTTGTTCCCGTCGGCGGCACCTACACGATCGACGGAAAGCAGGCGGTCGGAATCGTAAAGCAAATCGAACCCAAGATCATCATTCCCATGCACTACAAAGTTCCCGGACTGAACATTGATCTTGATGGGCCAAACACGTTTCTTAAAGAAATTGCAATCAAGCCGGAAGAAGTGGAATCATTTAAAATACAATCAAAAAATCTTCCCCAAGAAGAAATGCGCTTAATTACGTTTACCCTGTAAACCATGAAACTTTTAGACGAAATCCGCCGACAGCCGCTCCACATTCGCCATCTGTTCATGTGGACGATGGTTGTTATCACGTTCTCTCTGGTAGGATTCGCGTGGTTTTCGGAAACACAGAATGATTTTGTTGCACTCCTGGGCGGAAAAGAACAAGAACAAATCCAAGAAGAAGCCCCGTCTCCTTTCGCTGTAATTAAGAATTTACCTGCGAATATGTTACGTTTTTTTCAAAAAGACAACGATGAGCCTGCTCCGGCCATGACCTCTACGATTCCGCCGCAACGCCTCCCCTAACTCATGGCAATTCTTTCAGGTAACATCAAACCGCGTGAACTGGTCCAAGAAATGCAGGACTCGTATTTGGATTACGCCATGAGCGTCATTGTTGCTCGTGCTCTCCCCGATGTGCGCGACGGCTTCAAGCCGGTACATCGTCGTATTTTGTATGCCATGCACGAGATGGGTCTGCGCCCCGGATCAAAGTATCAAAAATCAGCCAAGGTCGTCGGTTATGTGCTTGGACAATTCCATCCTCATGGCGATACCGCAGCCTATGATTCCATGGTCCGCATGGCGCAGACATTTTCACTTCGCTACCCGCTTGTTGATGGTCAGGGGAACTTTGGTTCCATTGACGGCGACGGAGCGGCGGCGTATCGGTATACGGAGGCACGACTTGCCCCCATTGCGGAGTTGATGCTTGCCGATATTGATAAGGAAACAGTGGACTTTGCCGACAACTTTGACGGAAGCACCAAGGAACCAACCGTACTCCCCACACGCATTCCGAACCTGCTCTTGAATGGATCGCTTGGTATTGCGGTGGGCATGACGACCAATATTCCGCCACACAACCTCACCGAGGTACTGATGGCACTCATGCATTTGATCGAACACCCAAACGCCGACCTCGATGAACTCATGCAGTTTGTCCAGGGACCGGATTTTCCCACTGGGGGATACATTTACAATAGTCGCGATATAGCCAATGCCTACGCCACGGGCAAGGGACCGATTGTGATGCGCGGGAAAGCAGATATCGTGGAATCCGAAAAGCGTGGATTCCAAATCATTATCAACGAAATTCCCTACCAGACAAACAAGGCCGAGCTCATAATCCATATGGCCGAGCTGGTCAAGGACAAGAAAATCCTCGGCATCAAAGATATTCGCGACGAATCGGACAAAGAAGGTTTGCGCATCGCCATTGATCTTAAGCAGGATGCGTTTCCACGAAAAGTCCTCAATCAGCTCTATTCCTACACCGAACTGCAAAAATCATTCCACGTGAACATGATCGGTCTCGTGGATGGTCTCCAACCGCAAATCTTGAGCCTCAAGTCCATGCTGGAGCAGTTTATTGAACACCGCAAAGTTGTAGTGACGCGAAGGAGCCAGTATGATCTTCGCAAAGCAAAAGAGCGTGCTCATATTCTCGAAGGACTTTCCAAAGCACTCGACCACATCGATGAGATCATCAAGATCATCAAAAAATCCGAATCGCGTGAAGATGCAGCAGTGAACCTCATCAAGCGATTCAAGTTTTCCGATAAGCAAACAACCGCCATTCTCGATATGCGCCTACAGACGCTTGCGGGACTCGAGCGCAAGAAGATTGAAGACGAACTCAAAGAGAAGCGTGAGCTCATCGCGTTCCTGGAAGATTTACTCGCTCATCCTAAGAAAATCCTCGCTGTGGTGAAAAAGGAATTTGAAGAGATCAAAGAAAAATATGGCGACGAACGCAGGACCAAGGTCATCAAAGGCGCGATGAAGGAAATCGGAGAAGAAGAACTCATTCCCGATGAGGAATCTTTGTTCATGCTTACCTACGGCGGATACATCAAACGCATTCCTCCCACAGCGCTCAAAGCCCAGAAGCGCGGCGGAAAGGGTCTCATTGGCATGGCGACCAAAGAAGAGGATGCCGTGAGCCAGTTTTTCATCGCCAACACGCATGATGATTTGATGTTTTTCACGAACACCGGAAAAGTCTACCAGACGAAAGGCTACGAAGTTCCGGAATCCACGCGTCAATCAAAGGGCAAAGCACTCGTCAATTTTCTCCAAATTTCTCCCACGGATCGCATTACGGCTGTGATTCCGGTGAACGCGAAAAAAAATACCAGCAAGTATCTATTTATGACGACTGCCGACGGAATCATAAAAAAAGTCGAATCAACGGCGTTTGGTCAAGTACGGCGCAATGGCATGGTGGCAATCAAACTCAAAGGTGACGACGAGCTCAAGTGGGTAAAGCCCACCTCGGGTTCTGATGAGGTCATACTCACGACTTCGGACGGCTCGGCGGTACGATTTAAAGAAAAAGATGTCCGTCCCATGGGACGTGGCGCCGGCGGAGTCATCGGCATACGGCTTGATAAGGGCGCAAAAGTAGTCGGCGCCGATGTAGTCTCCGGAACGCACTTACTTGCTATTATGGCCAATGGCTATGGCAAACGCACCAAACTCACTGAATACAAAGTTCAAAATCGGGGAGGAAAAGGAATTCTCACCGCCAAGATCACCTCCAAAACTGGCAATCTCGTTTCTGCTTATGTGGTAAAAGAGGGAGAGGATGAGGAAATTATCGCTGTTTCCAGAAAGGGCGTGGTCATTCGTACAACCCTCAATACGATTTCCGTCCTCGGCCGTGCCACCCAAGGTGTACGCATCATGAAACTCGAACCTGGGGACAGTGTTGCAAGCGTAGTGGTAGTATAGCTATCTCCCTCCGACTCCCTCTTACCGCTAAGAGGGAGTGCATAGTTGTGATACAATACTATTATGTCTCTTACTAAGGAAAGAAAATTCTACAAAGATAATAACCTTGCTTTGTATGTCGGTCACATGGTTAGAATAACGCGTGCTAAACGGAAGATGGCTCAAAATGAACTTGCTCATCGACTCGGTGTACAACGAGAATATATTGTTCGCATAGAGAAAGGGCAAGCCTTGCCAAGTATAAAACTTCTTCAGAAAGCTGCAAAAGTTTTTGGGAAAGAACTTCATCCCCCAAAGCTTATTTACTGATGGCTCCTCCCCTTTGCGGTAAGGGGAGGTTGGGAGGAGATAGTAACCGTTTTGGGACAACACCGGGCGGTAGTGGTGATATAAAGAAAAAACCATGAGTGAACGAAGATTTGCATCAACCCCCGAGAAAAAGAAAGACCCCTACGAAATTCTAG
Organism: Patescibacteria group bacterium; assembly: GCA_038064915.1. Taxonomy (GTDB): domain Bacteria; phylum Patescibacteriota; class Minisyncoccia; order 2-02-FULL-40-12; family IGHO2-01-FULL-4-A; genus JBBTSB01. Next base: position 23,287 of record JBBTSB010000012.1, on the reverse strand, counting down.
GTGTTCCTCGGAATGCCGATGCTGAAACTATCAAACGAGCGTACCGCAACCTAGCGCGACAGCACCATCCTGACGTAAACCCCGGCAACGTCGCAGCCGAGGAGACGTTTAAAGATCTTGCAATGGCGTATGAGGTTTTGTCCGATCCGACAAAGCGCAAAGCATATGATAGTGTCAGAAAACCAGACTTTTTTGGGTTTGGAAACTTTAACTTTGATCTTGGAAATATTTATGCGCCACCCACGCCTCGACCTGCCCAAGAAAAGAAAAAGCTACATGTAAAGGAAGTTAACCTTTATGATCCTCGGGCATTTAAAAAGTACTGCGACTCCACTTCTCTATCTTCTGAGGAACTGCAAATGGAGCTTGCCACTCCGGACATACAGCGATATCTGTATAATCGGTTTCTTTTTAATATAAGTATTTACGGTGATGAGCCAAAAAGAATTTTGGATTATCTACAGGCATGGCGGGATGTGGGTATCGAAATGAAACCGCATCTCGATAGGCCAGAAACTCGAGAAGAAATCCGGGAAAAGATATTCAGAAAACTTTTTCTTTGGCAAGATAATCCTCGGCAATTTTCTGAACTTGTTCATGCCTGGGAGAGAGCTGGTGTTTCCCTTGGGGACATCTTGAATTCACCCGAAATGCATCAACAGCTTACCTACCGTACATCTTTTAAAAAATCCATCTACGGGCTGGCGCACGTTCAATCGTTTGTAGAATCTTGGAAAAATATCGGCTGGAAGCCGAGTCAGGAAGTTTTAGATTTACTCAAAAAATAGCAACGTGGTATAATCAGGAGCATGACGGACGAGGGTTTTGTGAATCCCCAAGAACTCATGACACGCATCGGCATTCAGGAAGGAATGCAGGTTGCCGATTTTGGTTCCGGATCCGGGGAAATCGCGATCATGATAGCAAATCTGGTAGGGGAAACCGGCAGGGTGACGGCACTCGACGTACTCCCCAGCGCGCTGGAATCGGTTTCCGCCAAAGCAAAACGACTTGATCTCAAAAATGTCACCAGTGTACGGGCAAACCTCGAGGTTCTCGGAAGCTCTACGTTGGGTGACAATTCACAGGATGTCGTTTTTTTGGCCAATATTTTGTGGCAAACGAGCAAGAAAAAAGAAGTGCTGGAAGAGGCGTCGCGCATAGTCAAGTCCGGTGGCAAAATTTCGTCCGTGGAATGGAATAAAAACGAAAACCCCGCCGGACCGCCAACCGCTATGCGCATAGGAGCGGAAGAGCTTCGCGCATTGATGGAAAGAGTCGGACTCGCTTTTGTTGAGACCTTCCCAGCCGGAGGATTTCACTACGGTTTACTAATGAAAAAACCATGATCTTCGACAAAAAGAAAATCATCCTCATACTCATCGGTATCGCGTTTATCATCATTATGGCGGGACTGCTCTATTTGCTCCTTTCCAAAAAAGGTCAGCCGCCTGCTGAGGCGACGCTCCAGTTTTGGGGGACGTTTGACGACCGCTCCTTCTATCAAGATGCCATCGATACCTACACGCAGGAGCATTCCAATGTCCGTATTGTGTACCGCGAGTTTTCGTTTGAGGACTACGAAAAAAGCCTGATCAGCGCGTTTGCCGCGGGAACGGGACCGGACATATGGCTGATGCACAACACTTGGCTTCCCAAGCATCAGGACAAAATCATTCCCCTGTCGCAGACGGGCAAAACTCCGATCTATACCTTCAAAGATTTTCAGGAAACATTTGTCGATGTTGTGAAAGCAGATCTGACTGCTCCGGACGGAACGATCTATGCGTTACCTCTCTACGTGGATACGCTCGGGCTGTATTATAACAAAGAGACATTGAATTCGAAGGGCATTTCCTCACCCCCGAAAACTTGGGAAGAGTTTGTTCGCGATGTGGGTCTGCTCACCAAGCGTGACGACCGCGGCAACATCACTACATCCGCCGCTTCCTTGGGGACCTCGCACAACATCAACCGCTCCACGGACCTACTCATGCTCTTGATGCTCCAAAGCGGTACCCGCATGACCAATGCCGGCAATACCTCGGCGCTGTTTTCCCAGTCCGTCGAAGGTATTAACGTCGGCGAACTCGCCCTGCAATTCTATACGGACTTTGCAAACCAGGCGAAGCCCGATCGCTATACGTGGAACGATTTTCAAAAGTATTCTATCGATGCGTTTACCGATGGCAACGCCGCGATGATGTTCAACTATTCTCACCATCTGAAAACCATCCGCGCAAAATCCCCGCGGCTGAACTTTACCATTGCTCCCATGCCTCAGCCGGAAAAAGCAACCGTGACGGTGAATTTTGCAAACTACTGGGCGCCCACCGTGTCCAAACAATCCGCCGCACCGGAAGAGGCGTGGAAGTTTTTGGTATACTTGGCCACGGGTGACGCGACCAAGACTTACCTGGAAGTTTCTGATCGGCCTTCAGCCAGGCGTGATCTTATCGAAACCCAGCGCACGACTCCCGAACTGGGCGTTTTTGCGGTGCAGAGCTTGTCGGCGCGTTCGTGGTACCAAGTAGATAACATAGCGATCGAGACGATTTTTGCCAAAATGATCGATAATGTAAACTTCAACCGGTTTTCCGTACCCGATGCCTTGCGCGAAGCGGAATCGCAGGTGAATGTGATCATGAACCGTCAATGAAATACTTTGTAATCATTGTCATTGCTACTTTTTTTCTCGTTCCTTTGAGTTCTGCGCAGGCGGTCGATCCACTGGTAGTGTGCGGCACTTCTACCACGCAAGCTTGTACTACTTGTGACATCCTGAAACAGATCAAGCGCGTCATCGACTTTATCGTCAATCCGCTCGTTCCCATTCTCGCGATCCTTTTTGCCATCACCGCGGGACTCATGATCGTGCTTGGGGGACTCAACCCAGAGCTCATCAGCCAAGGCCGAAAGATGCTTACCATGACCGTCACGGGTGTGGTGATTATTTATACGTCATGGCTGGTAGCAAACACCGTCATAAAAGTAATCGCCGGCGAAAACGACACCGCCAAGAGTTGGTTCAAACTTGATTGCGGTCCCGCAAAGCCTCTTCAGGCAAACATCCCCACCGGAGGGAGAATGAGCGAGAAAGATGCTCAACAGCGCCTCGAAAACGGCGCAGTGCAGGTGAAACCTGGCGCTGAACTGAATCAGGTAAACACCAAGACCGTTGATGCGACTATCGCCCTGCAAAAAGAATGCACGGCCGCCTTCCCCGACTGCAAAGTAATAGTCACGGATGCGACCAGCTCCGCGGTGGGTCATGACGACAGCTCTTCAAACCTCTACACGCATGCCAATGGGTACAAAATAGATCTTCAATCCAAGAACCCCGATGGCAGTCCCAATACGCTGACACAGTACATCACCACGAATTCCACATTTACCAAGATTTCTCCAAGCCCCACGGAACACTATCAGCGGTGGCAGGATCAATACGGCAATGTCTATATGCTCGAAAGCCCAGGGACGGGCAACGAACACTGGGATGTTGTGGTAAAATAGAACTATGAAATATATCTTAATAATTCTTTTTGCACTGTTCACTATTCACTACGCACTTCTTCCAGTTGCTGCGTTTGCGGCGTGCGATCCTAATAAAGATCTATGCAATCCGCTCTCGAGTGACGACTTTACCGTGCTCGTGGGTAAGGTGATTTCCTTTATCAAAGACTTGGTACTCTATGCGCTTGCCCCGCTCATGGTAGTCATCGGTGGCTTTCAAATCATGACGGCCGGCGGAAATCCCGAACAGGTGACGAAAGGAAGAAAAACCGTTATGTACGCCCTCATCGGCATTGTCGTCGTGCTTCTGGCGGAGGGTCTGGTGAGTTTGATAAAAGATATATTAGGAGTGACGAAGTGAGTGTGGATAAATGATTTGCGTTTGTGTGGTAGCATATAAGCAGTATTAAACAGGTGCATGCGACACCTTCATATCTCAATGTCGAAATTTTTAGCGGTTGCAAAGAAATGGAGTCCCGCCGTACTAGTTGCCTTGATATTATTTTCACCTCTCACTGCTTTTGCGGCGCCCAATACAAATGGCGTAGGACCAATTGAAGGTGGAGCTTTAACTAAAGAAGATTTGATTAACGTTGTTGAAAGCGTAGTAACGTGGTTGATCTTCATCGGCATTGCAATTGCAGTTCTATATATTGTAATTGCTGGTTTCCAGTATCTTTTTGCTGGTGGTGACTCAGAAAAGGCAGGAAAAGCACGTACACACCTATGGAATGGTCTTATTGGACTTCTGATTATTGTAGGTGCATTCATAATTGTGAAAACGGTTGTAGGTCTCGTAGAGAGCTTCCTCTTCAATTACTGATTGACAAAAATTTCATAAAGGTGTATAATAAACCCGGCAATCAAAATGGTTTGGTTGCTGGGTTTTTAGTTTTCAAAAGGCGGATAATCCGCCAGGAGGTCTGAAATGAGGCTGGTAACCATCCTCGTTACCCTGCTCGCGTCGGCGACGCAGGCGTTCGGCGGTTCCATCGCCGACGCCTACGTGCGCTACACGCAATGTCAGGAAAGGAAGAGTTTCTATTCCGGCGGGTATGCCGGCGACGATCGCGATGTCGGGGAGCTCTACAAGCGCGGCATCGACCGCGACGCGGATCTTCGCGAACACCGGCTCTACCTGAAGTATCGCCGTAGCAAGCTCGTGGCGGCTCATAAGGCAGGTCAAATGGGTCACGACGCCCTCCGCGATGCCGACAGTGGCAACGATTCCGGCGAATCCGAAGCCGGCTACGAGGACGTCAACGACGCGACCGTCGAAGACTCCGACGCCCCGCCGACGAAATCGGCCCTGGGTGGGAAGTCGGCTCCGGCTGAGTCGATCAGCAGGACGTACTTCTCATTCACCAACAAGTCGGAGAAGTACCCGGCTGAAGTCCTGGCGGAGGACCAGCAGACTCGCTGGTTCATCGCACCGGGCGCAACCGAGACCTTCGACGCTTCCGGAGTTGCGAGTCGCTCGAGCGTTCAGCTCGGCGCGCGCGCTCTCGTCAAGGAAGTGACGGACCAGAAACCCGCGATCAAGATGTCGTGGGTCTATCCAGACGTCACTGGCGGCGATACCGTCGCCATGCATCGTCTGAAGGAGGGTGGTATCGAGGTACCGGCTCTCGAGTTCTTCATCGAAAAGCCGGCCATCGAGGAAACGAAGTGATGGCCTGGTTCGCGGCAAGGTGGGCCAGCGTGAAAAGCTTTTTCACGCGCACCTTCCTTTCCAGTACTCCGCCTGCTCCAGTCATCGCACCGATTCCTCCTGGCGCTCCCGCGGCTCCACCCGCAGTGCCGCCTGTAGCTCCGCCTCCTCCGCCTGGCGCACCTCCGGTACCCCCGGTCGCTGCGCCTGCTCCACCACCTGCACCTGGTCCCGCGCCGAGACGATTTCCGACTTGGGCCGTTGCGCTCGCAGCTCTCGCTCTCATCGCACTCCTGATCACGTGGGGGATCAATAAGTTCTTTCCCTCGTCTGGATCTGGAGAAGGCGCGAGTGATGCGGGACCCGACGACATTCCGGCCGCGTTCTACGAGCGGCCGACAGCCCCGCCTCCAGCGGAACCCATTCTCGTCCATGTTCAGACCCAGCGGACGAACGATGAGCTTCGCCGCACCAACAAGCGCGTCATGGGAAGGTAACATCCATGAACGCCTCTACAACGTTCACCGCGCGCGCTCCGTAACACCGGATCGCGCGCGTTTCTCTTTATATATGGATTTCAATATGAAAACAGGCATGGAACAAGCCGAGTTTCCGGCTCATCCCATGCCCGTGGCGCAACTACGCGCCGTGTACTACGTCTTCTTACTGTCTTGAAGCGCACTGGATAGAGCCGTGATACCGGCGACAATGATTTGGCCCACATCCTTACTCAAGCCAGCAGAGGGGAGTAGTGCGACTACGGCGGCTCCCTTCTTTGCCATGATTTCGGCTTCTGCGTTGCCGACCAGAGTCTTAGCTTCAGCTTCTGCTTTGCCGACCTTTATAACTTTCTGAGCATCGGCTTCCCCGCGCTTTTCTTCCAGTTCGATCCGGGCTACTTCGGCTGGAATCCCAGCTTTGTTGGCAAGCTCTCGCTGTGCGGCAATCTCTTGCTCGGCCAACTGCTTCAGGAACTCGGCCAAGTTCTTGTCTCCTCTGCTTTCGTAGTCCAGGTCCACGATTTCGAATCCATGAACCGTGATATAGTAGAAGGACAGAACCGCCTTGAGAGCTTTGGTCAACTCAGCCGCCAGCCCTTTCTTGGTATCTCGGACAAAATCGATCATCGGATGTTGCCTGCAAATCCGATGGACAACCTGTCCAACCATAGGACCGATCGCTTTGACGAGTTTCTCGATTTCCCCCCCCGCAGCGCGAGTCATCATCGGAGCATCTTGGTCCTTAACCTCAAAGACCAGGGCACCGACGACGTTGAACTTGAAACCTTCCTTGCTCTCCACGTCCAGTGGGGGAAACTGGCGCAGAGGTTTGTCTTTTTCGTCGTATTGTGTCTTGTCCCAAGCGAGAGTCTGGGGTGAGGTGTTCACCAGTATTCGCTTGTAGCGACGGGGATTTATGAACCAATCCCGAGGACCCAGGGTGTCAGCCAAGGTACCGCGTTTCCCGACGATGCCTTTTTTCAAGACGTGAACCGGCCGACGTCCGCCCAACTCCGCTACGGGTATGAAATCGTTTTCATCGGGCTCATCGCCTTGACTGGAGATAAGCACGATCGTCCACCCAGGACGCACCCGAGTTGCGAAGATCATTTCAATGCCCACGTAGCCGGTATTGATCCTGGAGCTACCTGGCTCAAGGACTTCGATTTGTGTTCCTTGCTCGCCACCGTTTTGAATGAAGGCGACCAAGTTGGCGAAGTTTTCATGGCCCGGCACTACTACCGCGAGAGTTCGTTTTGTTCGCTCGTCTTCGGGGATGATTCTTCCGATTCTGAGATCAGCGAGGCCTAGTCTCGGCCAAGCTTCGTCTGTCGGCTTACCCCGATTGTACGGATCATCCGGGAAAATCGCTGGCTCGATATCCACCCTGTCGACAGGTTCGAACTCCCAAATTTCAGGGTTGCAGAAATGCTTGCCAGGACCCAGAGTTTGTAGTTGAAGACCCCTCTGGCCATCACGACGGATGAAATCCTCGCCGTTCGAGAAGTCCAGATCGTCCAATGGAGTCGGGTAATTCTGTCCCTGCGGACGGTTTTTCCCAACTTTGGCCGTCATGAGGCCAACTTGATTTTCCTTAACTTCCATCGGATCAAAGGTGCGAACCTTGGCAAGGAATCGGAATCCTACAAGTGGGATCCAGTAATCGCCGGATGCCCAATGTATGGCACTCCATCCTCCCGTTTGACCGGAGAGGGCGACGATATCGTTGCCGCCAATCGGGTTGATCGGTAGGCCGAGCCTGCCAAGAATATCCCTAATGAAAGGGATTTGTGGCGTCTCCCACCTGATGAGAGCAGCCTTGTTCTCTGGGACGTGAAGACGGCTTTTGAAGACCACGATCAGAACCAGAGAGCAAAGAACGACAAAGAACGTACCCATGGTTGACCTCCTAAGGTCGTGCGGTCAGGATTGACCGTGGTATTATTCTACATCATTTTTAAAATTTGTCCAGGGTTAGCTGGTGTGCTAGGATGTTCTCATGCTGGGGTGGCGAAATGGCAGCCGCAGTAGCTTTAGGAGCTACCGTCCGTAAGGACATGGAGGTTCGACTCCTCTCCCCAGCACCAATATGAGCAGAAGGAAAATACTTTTCCCCTCTGCTTCCAACCCTTGGCGAGTTGCCTGGCTTTCAAGCAAAAGCTTTTCGGAGCGCGACTGGCGCGAGAAAGCAGTGTCGAGATTTTAGCAAAAATCTACGATCGGTTTTGCGGAAAGCTAGGCAATGAGCGACCTATTCCAATGGATTCTTTATCACCTGAAACAGGGCCGGCGATTTATACGCGGAGCGATAGGTTTCTTTGGTTTCCGTGCCGTCTGTCCGGGTGATGGTGCGGTAGAGTATCGCTTTCAGTGACCCGTCAGGGTTTGATTCATACACGTTGGGCCCTTCTACGTTTACGGTACGGCCATCGTGGGAACCGAAAATATCAAAGGTGATCGTCGTGCCTTCCACGCGCGACTGAATGAGAATATACGAAGGCGTATCGTTGGTGAATTTTAAATCCACGGAACCGGGGTAAATGGTCGCATCAAACCCTTGTGGGTTGTAGTAGCGCACGGGGATGGAGTGTGCCCGCCGTTCCACAATAGGAAGTCCAGCAAAAATGGCAGCACGAAACATTGTGGTGGACACCTGGCACACCCCACCGCCGTACTCGGGAATGATTTTTCCGTCTTTGATGACAAGCTCCGGCTTGTAGCCTGTGGATGCATCCACATCTCCCAGGTGATCGACAAAAGAGAACGTCTCGCCAGGACGAAGAATAATGTTGTTCATCTTTTTGGAACCTACCCCGATATTGTGGATGCGCGCATTTGGGGACCCCGTAAACTTTGACGTCCCTTCTCCAAGCAACGCGGTAATACCAAGTTGGTGGAGCTTTGCAAGATTCAATAGCGGTTCCACTTCCTTTATGACAAGGTTTGCAGTCGCTTCGTTGTGGATGAGTGCTTGGGAGATGGCGCGGAGCGTTTCTGCACGATCAAGCTCCTGCCCGTTTTTTGCCGGGACAACTTCCATCAGTGACCCACTTGCAACGCCGAAGCTCGCGTTGACGGGAGCTATCGCAAGACCGGCAACAAAGTCTCCCAAGTCCTGTTCTATGTGAAATTGATTGAGGCGGTATTCTGTCTTGCCTGTAAAGATTCGATGATAAGGCTCAATCCATGTTTGCAGTTGATCTGGTTCAATCGTGATTTCCTTGCTGTCCGTATGAAGCGTGAGCGGCTGGGTCACGGCAATTTGCAGATTCTCGCTCAAGCGTCCGACAAACAACGGCCCTACACCTTCAAGAGAAAGTTTTTTGGTCAAAGAGTCGAAATAGAAAAACTGGCTGATCCAAACGATGCCTGCTATACCGATGACAGTGCCGATAATGTGCCAAGTTTTTCTGGAGATCACGACGAGATTTTTACCTTCTTCATACGCGACTTTGCGAGTTTTGGCAAGCGGATGGTAAGGATGCCGTTTTTCATGGAGGCGGCCGCTTTTTCCACGTCGATGTCCTCGGGGAGGATGATGGAGCGCGCGAACTGTCCCCAGTAGAGTTCCTGGTAGTAGTAGTCGGATTGATCGATGTGCTCGTCGGGATTGCGCTTGCCTTTAATGGTGATCATGTCGTTGGTGATGGAGATATCGATATCGTCCACCGTGACACCGGCAATGGTGGATTTGATCACGATCTCGTCATCCGTCTGGTAGACGTCCACGGTAAGCTGGCCCTCGTCGTCTTTTCCACTTGGGGGTGGTGCTTTTTTGGCGGCTGGCGCCATGGCGAGCGTAGCGGTACCGAATTGTTCTTCAAAGAAGTCAGACATGATATGTTTCCATTATACCATAAATTTGGTTTGGCTACGTTCCTGTACCCTGTGGAAAAGAACAGAAACCAGGAAAAGCACGCCAAGTAGGAGAATACTCGAGGTCATTAAACCTCCCAGCGCGGTGAAATTGAGGAGCAAGGTATTGAACGTGAAATGAAAAAGGGTAGCAATGCCGACACCAAACCACAAGAACTTTCTGCTGTGATGGTGGTAGTACCATCCCAGGGCGAAGAAATATCCTACCAGTGCTGATGATAGCGCGTGGAGAAGTGTCGCTCCTACGGTGCGGAACAGAAGGATTTGCATCGTGATCGATACTCCGTCGGGGATATTTTTAAACAGAACTAAAATATTTTCCAACGCGGCAAACCCAAGGCTAGCGGTTACCATGTAAATCATGATGTCCACGGGTTCACTGAATTCGGCATGGTGGACAACAAGATAGTAAACCGCAATCAGTTTGACCACCTCTTCCACGAACGCCGACCAGAGAAAAAAGGTTGAGGAACTGCCGATATCAAAGCCCGGCGCGAACTGCGACACGATATACGCAAACAGCCACTGTGCCGCAACGGCAAGCGGCGCGAGTAAAATTCCAAAAAAGAAAACCTCCAGCAAAAGCTTGCGCGGCTCGGGATGATTGACTTTGCGCAAGTAGAAATGGAGCCACACGAGGCTGGGAATAAATCCTACGAGGATGAGGACGAAGGCCACGATTCTAGTATAAGCAATTTTTTGCCTTCCCACGAGGGGAGTTTTCCCCAGATCTCTTCGGTGACGAATGGCATGAAGGGATGGAGGAGCTTTAGCAAAGTTGAAAATGTAAATATCAAAGTGGAAAATGTTTCAGAATCGGACTTGTCTTTGGTACTTTCAATGTATTTATCGGCATATTCATGCCAGATGAAATCGTAGAGAAGATGCAGCGCCTCTCCAAACTCGTAATTTTGAATATGTTTTGTAGTTTGTTCCTCGATTGTGTGAATTTTCGATACTATTTCTTCATCATTTTGATTTTTGATATTTCCATTTTGATTTTTGCCGATTATGTATCGGCTTATATTCCATAGCTTATTCGCAAACTTTTTTCCAGTAAGAATAAACTCTTCACCGTACTTGATATCTTGCTGGCCGCCGATGGATTGGTAGATCAATCCAAAACGGGTCGCGTCAGCGCCGTACTTCTCTATTAATTCGAGAGGATCGACACCGGTTCCGAGTGATTTACTCATACGCTTGCCATCTTTGGTGAGTACCGTACCATGAATGATCACATCTTTGAACGGAACCTCGCCGCGAAACTCCAACCCCGAAAAAATCATGCGCGTAATCCACAAGTGGATTATATCTCGGGCACTTGTGATCATCTGCGTTGGGTAGGACTCTTTAGGAAGTGCTGCCATCGGCCAGAGCGCTGAAGAAAACCAGGTATCGAGTACATCAGTCTCACCCTCTATTGGCACTGGATGTCCCCACCAAATTTGCCGTGAAATATTCCAGTCGCGAATATTGCGAAGCCACGTGAGCGCAACGTCTTTCCATCGCTCCGGATGATAATGAACTTCATCAGCCTCGATTGCTTTGATTGCTTTTTTCGCAAGCTCGTCCATCTTCAAAAACCACTGCTCTGACAACAACGGCTCAATCACCGTCTGACAGCGCTCCCCGTAGGCGACATTGTGAGTGTATTTTTCTGTTTTTTCTATCACGTTTAATTTTTCCAATTCTTCAATAACTGCTTTTCGCGCATCAAGAATTTTCAATCCTGAAAATTTCCCAAATCCCTCAACGACCTTTCCAAATTTATTTATCACCTCAATCTGCTCAAGATTATTCCGTTGGCCGATTTCAAAGTCCAAAAAGTCATGCGCCGGCGTGACTTTTACGGCTCCCGTACCAAATTCTTTTTCAACCGCATGGTCGGCGATGATGGGTATTTCGCGCCCGGTGATCGGCAGTGTAATTTTTGTTCCAATTAAATTTTTATAACGCTCGTCACTTGGATGAATCGCAACGGCCGTATCCCCAAGCATGGTCTCGGGTCGTGTCGTAGCCACGGTGATGGGACCATAGTTCAGATAATACAGCGTATCTTTTTGTTCTTGATAGTAAATTTCCAAGTCCGATAGGGAAGTCTGGTCTTTCACCGACCAGTTAATGATGCGCTTTCCTTTGTAGATCCAGCCTTTTTCTTTGTAATGCAGGAACGCTTTCTTCACCTCTTCCTTGTAAGCCGGATCCATCGTGTAGGCAGTTTTACTCCAATCAAAGGAGAAGCCGAGTTTTTTAAGCTGGTCCAAAATAATATGCCCGTACTGCTCCTTCCACTCCTCAACTTTTTTCACAAACGCTTCGCGTCCGATGTCCTGTTTTTTGATACCTTGCTTGGAAAGTTCTTTTTCTACTTTGCTTTGTGCTGAAATTCCCGCATGATCCACGCCAGGTACCCAGAGTGTCCGAAATCCTTTCATGCGATGATACCGCACCAAAATATCCGAGATCGTATTTTCGAGTGCATGACCCATGTGCAGTGAGCCCGTGATATTGGGCGGCGCAATCATGACGGTGTAGGGTTCACCATCGCCTTGGGGCGCAAAAGCCCCACTCTCCATCCAGAGTTTATAAATGCGATCTTCAGTTTCAGCAGAGTTATAGGCTTTTGATAGCTCTGTCATGGAGTTTTGATAATAGCAAAAGCGCCAAAATTGCGCCGATCATGGCCAAGAACATATCCGACTGCGTATCCCATACATAGCCTTGAGTTCCCAGGAAGGCATCGCCGGCTGAACCAGAAAGAAGCGAAATCCACCACTCGACGAATTCATAAAAAGCCGCGGTGCCGAGGATGATGAGCACGAGAATAGGGTTGAGCCAGCCGGGGCGCTTCACGACATCAAGACGGAGAAAGACTTCTCGTGCGATGATCACCGGACCAAAGCCCTGCATGAGGTGGCCGATTTTGTCGTAGTTATTCCGTGTCCAGCCAAATATTTCTGAAAGCCAAAATCCCAGTGGTGCTTCGGCGTAGGTGTATCGCCCGCCATACGCCAAAATCATGGCGTGGATGGCAAGAAGCGTATAAGAGACATTTGAAAGAGGAAATCGCCGGTGAGTGATCGCAAGCACAATCGCTCCAAGCACCGCCGGGAAAATCTCTAAGCACCAGGTAAAATAGTCATTGGTTCCGTAGAGCGTCCAAGCGTAAAAAAGGACGACGACGGTAATAAGAAGGCGTTGATAGTGTTTGCTTGTCATATAGTATAAATAAGCATATAGTAAAACCATGGCTAAAACAATTCAACACATCGCACTGGTCGTATTCGTCATTTCTGTAACGATCCTCACTATCATTGCGATCCTTGCGATCTGGGAGTTTTTGAGCGACGATGTTTTGTTCAAAACGCTTTCCACCCTCGGTATTGTCACCTTCGCCTCACTCATTGTCATTATTGCCGCAAAAGTCATTGAGCGCCATCAGGAACCGCCGGCCTCCTTGCCTCCTCAAGTATAGCTATGGATACGTTTATTCACCTACTGCGAAAAAGCACCGGCATCATCCTGATCGTTGCTGTTACGATCCTGACCTTTTTGGCAATTTTGTCGATTTGGGAAGTTCTTCCCAGTGACGTTTCACTCAAGGCCATTGGAACTATGACCCTCATCGCCAGCGTGGCGTTGATGTTTTTTGCTGGCGCAGCCGTCATCCAGCATGATCCCAAAAGCCAACAACATCGCTTTGGTCTTGGTTGGATTATCTTGATTATTCTCGGGGCGCTTTTTATCTTGCCAAATTTGTTCGGTTTTCTCTTCCGTTTCGGGGGAATGGACTAAACGATTTCCCAGTTTGCGTCAGCCTCTAGCAATTTTAAACTCTTAAACTTTAAACGTTTAAACTCATAGTACCCTGCCATCGCGATCATCGCAGCGTTATCCGTAGTGTATTCCATGGGAGGAATAAAAACATTTTCATGCAAGGTTTGTATTTTTTCTCGTAGCAATTTGTTTGCTGAAACTCCGCCAGCGAGCAAAACTGATTTTGGCTGATGCATCTCGATTGCTTTCTTGGTTTTGTGCATTAGTACATCGACAATAGCTTCTTGTGCCTCATGAGCGATCTCTGATCGTGCTGAATCGAGCGGTACCGTGAGATCTCTTACCAAGTACAACACAGAAGTCTTCAATCCTGAAAACGAGAAATTGAGATCTTTTGAATACATCATTGGCCTTGGAAGTTTTATTGAAAATTGAGAATTGGAAATTGAAAATTCCATCGCCGTTCTGGCGATGGCGGGTCCACCTGGGTATTCGAGGCCGATCAATCGCGCAATTTTATCAAATGCTTCTCCTGCTGCATCATCGAGCGTTTTTCCTATCAATTCATATTCGCCATGATTTTTCATAAAAACCAATTCTGTGTGACCTCCAGAGACCGTGAGGCAGAGAGCGGGGAACAATGGATAGTGTGTAGTGGGTAGTGAAAGCCAGTTTGAGTAAATGTGGCCGGCCATGTGATTGACGCCGATAATAGGCTTGTTATTTTTTTGGGCGAGATCTTTTGCAAAGTTTACGCCTTTCACTAAAGACATTATTAAACCCGGTCCTGATGTTACGGCTATTAAATCAATATCTTTAAACTTTAAACTTGCAACCTTCATTGCCTCGTCGAGTACGACGGGCAGATTGCGCTCATGCTCTCGCGCGGCCAAAATCGGCACCACGCCGCCAAATTCATTGTGAAGTTTTACTTGCGATGAGACGATGTTTGATAAAACAGACGGCTTGTCATTTTCGATTCGTAATACCGCAACTGAAGTGTCGTCACAGGAAGTTTCGATGCCTAAAATTAGCATTGAATAAAGCTAGCATTTCGTGTATAGTTTTTCCAGTTATGGCGCCATCGTCTAGCGGTTAGGACATATCGTTTTCAACGATAGAACCGGAGTTCGACTCTCCGTGGCGCTGCGACCGAACGTGAGTGAGGAAGTACTGAGGCCAACAGGCCGAATGTGCACGTGTTTATATCTTTTTTTGCAGGTAGCGTATACTACAGGTGGACATTCAGTTTAAATAATAGATCGGAGGTGGGAATATGAAAGGCAAAGGATTGCACATGGTAACTTGGATCCTCATTATCATTGGGGGTCTTAACTGGCTTTTGATTGGTCTGTTTGATTGGGGCATTGGAGAGATTTTGGGTGACTCGCTTTCCCGAATCGTGTACGTGCTCGTGGGACTGTCAGCGGTGTATGAACTGATCACGCACGCAAAACACTGCAAGTATTGCGGCAAGGATGGGATGACAACGACAATGTAAGGTGATAGCATAGGGGCATGCGAAAAAACGCAGGCCCCTTTTTGATTATGATTGCCGCCGCACTTTGGGCACTTGATGCACTCCTGCGCGGGACACTTATTCAAAGCATGCCAGCCGGCGCCGTGGTGTTTTATGAGCACCTGTTAGCATTTATTTTGCTATCGCCACTGTTTTTTAAATATTTTGCAAAATACAAAACACTTTCACTCAAAACGTGGCTTGTCTTACTCCTTCTTACTATAGTATCCAGTGCTCTCGGGACATTCCTGTTCACACAGGCCCTTTCGAAGAGCTTTGCGCTCTATGACTTTGCCACGCCGGTTTTATTGTTGAAACTCCAGCCGATTTTTGTGATCTTTTTTGCGGCGGTATTTTTACGAGAAAAACTTACGTGGAGGTATCTGGTGTGGGTTCCGGTTGCCTTGATCGGCAGTTACCTTGTGAGCTTTGGTGCACAAAAAGTTCCATTGATATGGTCTGATCGTTGGACCGTAGTGGCACTCGCTGTAGGCGCAGCGGTAGCGTGGGGCTTGGGAACAATTTTGAGCAAGAAAGCACTCCACCAGCTTTCCTTTAAAGAGGCGACGGTGATCCGCTATGCGCTCGCAGTTCCTGTCACGCTTATTTTTTCTCTAGCTTTGTACCATCAATCGTATTCGCCATTTGACCTCACGGGACCTCAAATCCTCCGTCTGCTGATTATTGCGTTGAGTACCGGTGCGGCGTCGATCTTTATCTACTACAAAGGCCTTCAACACACCGAAGCAAAAGTTTCTACAATCGCGGAGCTTACGTATCCCATCATGAGTATTCTCATTGCCATCACCGCTCTCAATCCCTATGGCGCACCGCAAAAGCTCACCGCGGGCAACGGTGTCGGTATCGTACTACTACTCGTTGCTATCCTTATGATCAGTTTTCAACAACATGGATCAACAACTCCTCAGGCAGTTGGTACGGAGCATTGAAGCCCTTCCGCCCAAGCATTTCAACAAAGTCATAGGCATCGATGGCTTGGGAGCTTCAGGGAAGACGACGATCGCAAGGGAGATCCAAAAGCTCCATCCCAAGAGTTCGATTGTGCATACCGATGAGTTTTACAAGCCTTTTGCTGAACGCAATCCGGCCCCGTTAGTCAACGGGGCGACCGTGTCGGTCGATTTTGACTGGGATCGCTTTGAAGACCAAGTGCTCAAAGCCGTAAGGCGCAATTTGCTGGTCAAGTACGAGCGCTACGACTGGCGGGCGGATCGGTGGGATAATTGGGTGGAGATTCCGCCCGAAAATTGGATCATCATTGTCGGTGTATATGCGTTGCAATCTCGATTTTTTACGGTCTATGACTACTCGATCTGGTGCGAGGTGCCAAAAGAAATCCGCCTACGGCGGATGGTTGAGCGCGAAGGGGAAATTGTCGCACACGAGTGGCTCGAGAAATGGTCGGGACGCGAAGAAAATTACTTGGCGCTCGAAGGCCCCGACAAACGCGCAGCGTCGACAATCTTAGCAAACACCTCCGGGTGATTGGCGGCGAGATCGGAGAGGATTTTGCGGTCGAGATCAATGTGGGCTTTTTTGAGGCCGTTAATAAATTTGCTGTAGGACATGCCATTGGCTACAGAACCGGCGCCGATTTTGATCTGCCACAGACGGCGGGCATAGCCCTTTTTCTTACGTCTGTCTTTAAACTGAAAACTCCACGCGTGCAGTAACGCTTCCTTGGCGGCGCGATACTTGTGCTTGCGTCCCCACATGAAACCCTTTGCGTGTTTGAGGACATTCTTTCTTCGTTTGTTGGCTTGTACGCCGCGTTTGACTCTAGGCATAGGGGAAAAGGTTAGCTAAATCGTTTTCATTGGAAGCATTCGTGTTGATCGTGCCAAGTTTTTTGCGGCGTTCGGTTCCGGAATCTTTTGCATTAAAATGACCTGAATTTACAGGTCGGCGCATTCGCTTCCCTTTTGAGGAGATTTTAAAACGCTTACTCGCCGATTTTGAAGTCTTGAGTTTTGGCATCTTAGTTTGGTTTTACCAGCATACCGATTCCACCGGGGAAACTCTTGATCGGAGTTTCGGCCGTATAGGGCTCGGTGATGTACTGGAGAAATTGCTGAAAGCGTTCGCGACCCAGAGCGGCCATGGCTTTCTCACGACCTCGTAGTTTCATCTCTACTTTCACCCGATGTCCCTTGGCGAGAAACTTGTCTATCTGAGTGGCACGTACATGCAAATCGTGGGCTTCAGTGCGAAACCCGATTTGTACCGTTTTTACTTCCTGCCCCGGGGCTTTTCCTCCCCCTTTTTGACTCCGCTCTTTTTGATACTGATACTTGCCATAGTCCAGTATTTTTACCAATGGTGGCTGTGCCGTTGCTCCAATCTCCACCACATCAAGATTTTTTTCTTGAGCAATACGAAGCGCCTCATGAAGCGGCAAAATTCCCAGCTTCTCTCCTTCAGGGCCAATGACTTGGACCTGGGAAGCCCGTATTTGATTATTGAGGCGAGACCGTTGCAACGGTGTTACTTTATCATATCTTCAGCTTTTTGCAAGGCTTCGGGCGTTCCAATGGGAATCCATTTTGAAGCCTCTTCGGTATAGACGGGATATTTTTTTGCTAGTTTTTGTACCATGGTGGTGAGATAAAACTCACCGGTGGCATGAGAATCGGGTTCAAATTCGAAGATTCGTTCGTCCAACACCATGATATTAGTGTTTGCGATGTTTGAGATAAATGTTTCCGGTTTTTCTATAAAATCTTTTACCGTGCCATCGTTGTTTAGTGAAATAATGCCCCAACGTTGCCAGTCTTCCCGCCAGGTGGTGACGATACAAAGCTCATGGGTAAGGGCCCGCTCAATCGTCTCGGTGTTGATAATATCGTCGGCATTCAGGAAGAGGAAGGTTCCGGGATGAAGGTAGGGTTTGCACAACTGGAGTGCCCGTGCAGTACCCGTTTTCTCTCGTTGCCACACGTACGTAATTTTTTTCCCATGAAACGATGGACCAAAATAGTCTACAATTTGCTCTCCAAGATAGCCGACAACAACGATAACGTCGTCAACCACTTTTGGGAGTGCCTCCATGATATGTTGAAGAATCGGTTTTCCAGCAACCGGTAAAAGTGGCTTTGGCGTGGTCAAGGTGAGGGGACGCATTCGCACACCTTCACCCGCTGCGGGGATAACTGCTTGCATATGATTGGTATCATAGTAAAATGAAAGTATGGATGCAAGAGATCTCATGACAAGAGAAGTCACGACCGTACGGCCGGAGGATTCGTTACTCAAAGCGGCCCAGATTATTTTTGAAAATAATTGGGATGGACTTCCTGTTGTGGGCGGAGATGGCGGGCTTTTGGGTATCATCACCCAGTATGATTTGGTGACCAAAGGCGCCAATATTCACTTGCCCACCTTCATGCAATTGATCAATCAGTTGGATGTGTACAAAAAAGACAAGGAGCGACTCAAGCCGGAACTTCAAAAAATCGTGACCCTCACCGTCAAGGATGTTATGAATCCAGAGCCGTTGACGGTGTTCGATGATGTGCCATTGGAGGAAGTAGCGCGTACCTTTGCAGAGCATCATCGTGTCAATCCCATTCCCGTTGTGGATTATCAAAAGCGTCTTGTCGGCATCATCAGCCGCTATGACCTCATCAAAATGTACACCGGCACCATGGCTACGGCTGATGCGATCGTGCGGGAAAAGTCCGTCGACAAGAAAGTCGATTTGTTTGTTGAGGGTTTTGGGAGACATTTCCTTGTGGTTTCAAAAATGACACCGCTGTTTTGGAAGGTGGTCAGCGTGCTTTTCGTTGTTGTGGGATTTGTTATTGCGATGGCGCTCATCATTCGTATAGAGGCGCAAAACTGAAGATATCAACATATTTACTGTGAGAGATTTTTTTTTACGCTATACTAAAAGACAATGGAAGTAGGATCTAAACGAAGCTTGATTATTGCTCTGACACTCGTCGTGGTAGTGTCGCTTTTTGCGTTCTGGGCGCTGTACTTTAGGCACACGAATTTTTATGTATCACTGTTCACGTCGGAGGCTGCAATTTGTTCGAGCTATGCAAATGAAACCGATTGTCTCGAGGATTATGCTTGTGATTGGAATACAACAACCAAAAAATGCGTAGTAGTTGCCACCGGGGGAGGTACCGCAAGCACAACTGCGATAAACAATGCCCAATTTGTTTCGTACAGTGGCATTGCCAATGGCGATACTATGAGCGTTGGAGAAAAGCGCACGGTTACCGTGGTGATGAAAAATACCGGGACTACGACCTGGACGGGCGGAGATTTGGGATACAAGCTGGGCACGCAAAATCCTCGTGACAACTTGGATTGGATCAATGCTAGCCGAGTATATCTGCA
This sequence comes from Patescibacteria group bacterium, assembly GCA_038064915.1. GTDB lineage: Bacteria > Patescibacteriota > Minisyncoccia > 2-02-FULL-40-12 > IGHO2-01-FULL-4-A > JBBTSB01. The sequence goes on along the minus strand of JBBTSB010000012.1, from coordinate 4,083 downwards.
ACAACCAAGCGTTCCTCCAAACCAAAATGCCACGTTTACCTTTGTTATCACTGCCCCCAACTTTCCCGGTACCCAGGAAGATTTTCAATGGCAGATGATCGGCGACGGTGGTCCGGGGTGGTTTGGTGCGCTAACGCCGAATTTAAAGATTAATATTATTGCGGCAACAGGCGGTAGTGGTACAAGCGGTGGAGGGACGACCGGCGGCAGTACCGGGGGAAGTGGAAGTACCGGAGGTACTTCTGGTGGAGGCACAACCACCGCGTCGGCAACTCGTCCTTCATGCGGAATTACCGCCCAAGCAGGCCGGACGATCTTTAACTTTCCTACTGGCGTTTTAACTGATAATAGCGTCGCTGGAACATCAACACAGATGGGTCCCTATGCGTTTGCGCTACCAGCAGGTTCCTATGGGGTGACTCTCATGTCGTATGATGATCATCCAAATTCCACTGATCAAACCAACGAACGCTACTACGTACGTCTGAGCGATGGTGCGGGGACGATTGCCGATTCGGCACCTATTGGAGACTTACCGCAAAGCCAGACAAAATTAATTTTGTCAGTTGGAAATATTTCTTTGGCGCGAGCTGGCACCACGATAGCCGCCCGCCACGCAGGGGGAACTTCCCAAGCCAACAGTATCCAACCCATTTGTGCTGCTTTTGATACTATTGCTCCAGCAGGTGGGGCTTTGCTGGGCCGCATCATTGAGGACCTTGATGGAGATGTGGTTCGAGATACCGGGGAAAAAGCTATCAAAGATTCGTCGTCGACCCTTTCCTGTACCAATGAACTTTTGCAATCCGGGTTTGTAGTAACCTACCAAGGTCCGACCAATGGCACCGTTCGCACTGACAAGTGTAATACCGATCCATACTATTCCGTTGCGCTTCCGGTTGGCACCTATACCGTGTCTCTAACCATGCCGACAGGGTGGCAATCAACCGGACCCACGACAGGAACGGTGACCGTTACTTCGGGTGGAAGCGCACATCAATGGTTCTGGGTTAGACGTGTTGCGGCGGCTACGCCTACCCCCACCCCGACACCCACACCAACCCCAACACCCACGCCGACACCTACTCCTACACCGCTTCCCGGAACGACTCCCACGCCAACGCCAACTCCTACGCCATTTACAACACAGAGTCCTTTCCTGTCTATGAGTATTGAAAAATTTGGAGAGAACTTGAGCAAGCAAGACACCCAGCCGCTCACTCGTGTGGATGCATCACCCGGTGATCTCGTGCGCTTTACCCTCTTGGTGACTTCAGATTCCAATACCCGTCTCAACAACATCATCGTTCGTGATGCTCTCCCGCCGGAAATGATCTATGAAGTTGGATCAACTCGTATTGGCGGCTCCACGTACCCCGACGGTATTACGGGAAATGGAATCAGCGTGGGAGCTCTTGATCCGAACGATTCATTGGAAATCACATTCCGAGCAGTCGTAAGGGATGCCTCTGCGTTTCAGACGGGAACTACTATCCTTGTCAATCGGGGTTTTGCCCGAGCGGACGGCATTTCGGAACGGGAATCTAGCATTCCAATCTATGTTGCCAAAAATATTCTTGTCACTCCTGGACAAGTGCAGACTGGCGTGGATGGCGCTACTGCCACCGTCCTTGCAAGCCTTGCAATCACCTTCGGCTATCATTTCTTCCGATCAAAGTTTGCCGTGCCCAGCACGAAGATGCTCTCGGTTGTTGCCACACTTCTGCTTTTGCTGACTGGGCTGCTCGTTACTTCGGACCTTTTGGAGAATTCTCAAATATCTGAAATTGAAATTCGAAATCCCATCGTTCGCAATGCGGACAACACCTACTTGGGTAAGATTGGGAGGTAAAGTGTGTGGACCCACGGGGAATCGAACCCCGCCCTCATCCATGCCATGGATGCGTAATACCGATTTACTATGGGCCCGCTTTGTGATTACAATATAGCATAAAGCCTCCGTAGTTCAACGGACAGAACAGCGGGTTCCTAATCTGCTAATCCAAGTTCGACTCTTGGCGGGGGCACCAAAGCATGCAAATACCTCACGAAGTTAAAAAAATTATTGAGACTCTCAACCAGGCTGGACATGAGGCCTTCGTTGTCGGTGGATGCGTACGGGATGTGTTGATGAAAAAAACACCCAAAGATTGGGACGTGACGACAAACGCAAAACCGGAGGAAATCCAAAAACTTTTTCCTGACAGTTTTTATGAAAATGAATTCGGCACCGTGGGAGTGAAAAGTGACATTGGAGTTATCGAGGTGACCACGTATCGCCTCGAATCCGGCTATTCAGACAAACGTCATCCCGATGAAGTAAAATTCGCCACCAAACTTCAAGATGATCTCCAGCGTCGTGACTTTACAATGAACGCTATCGCTATGGATGGCGGGGGAGCAATCATCGATCCCTATGAGGGCCAAAAAGATATTACTCACAAAACAATTCGTGCCGTAGGGGATCCGGAGGCACGATTTAGCGAAGATGCATTGCGTATTATGAGAGCGGTCCGTTTTGCAAGTACTCTCGGATTCAAGATCGATGACAAAACACAGGAAGAAATAAAAGCCCATGCTCATCATCTCAAACATATTTCTGCAGAGCGTATTCGTGATGAGCTCCTCAAGCTTATCGGCGGAGATCACGCGGCACAAGCCATAGAATTGCTTCGCGAGACGGAACTCCTCGATGAAATCATACCGGAACTCCTAGAGGGTGTTGGCGTGACGCAAAACCTCCACCACATCTATACCGTGTGGGAGCACAATGTCAGATCGCTAAAATACACCGCAGAAAAAAACTACGGCACAGAAGTGCGCCTTGCCGCGCTCTTGCACGACATTGGAAAACCACGTGCCAAACGTGGCGAAGGGTACAACTCGACATTTTATGGACATGATGTGATCGGCGCTAGAATGACACGGGATATATTTAAACGGTTAAAATTTCCGCAAGACATTGCTGACAAAATCACTAAGCTTGTCCGCTACCACATGTTTTACTATTTACCAGATGAAGTTACCGAATCTTCTGTGCGTAGATTAGTGGCAAACATCGGCAAGGAAAATGTCGAGGAATTGTTGAAGCTGCGCGAAGCGGATCGAATCGGGTCTGGTACACCAAAGGCGATTCCCTACAAACTTCGCCACCTCAAGTTTATGATCGACAAAGTCGCCCGCGATCCGATCTCGCCCAAGATGCTCAAAGTGAATGGCAACGATATCATGACTTTGCTTTCGATCCCGCCCGGCCCGCGCGTGGGCATGATCATGAATGCGCTCATGGAGGAGGTACTGGAAGACCCGGAGAAAAATACAAAAAAGTATTTGGAATTCCGCACCGGTGAGCTATCAGCTATGAGCGACCAGCAATTGGCGTATCTTGCCAAGCAAGGAAAAGAAAAGAGCAAAGAATTAGAAGATGAAGAGGTGGAGAAAATAAAAGCGAAACATTTTGTGAAATGAAAATCTTTGTTATACGTCACGGAGAGACCGATCTCAATAAGACAGGAATTTTGCAGGGGCAGAGACAAGACGCAGAATTAAATGAAAGTGGCCGAGAGCAAGCAAAACAAACCCTACAAGCTCTCCCCGAACATGTTTTTACCATTTGTTTTTCTTCGCCGCTTAAGCGAGCACGACAAACTGCAGAAATTATTGCGGAGCATTTTCGTCTACCTATCATATTTCGCGATGAATTAAAGGAGAAAGATTATGGATCACTTTCTGGAAAATCATTTGAAGAAGTAAAAAAGGTCACCGGGGTCGATCGAACTACCATGAATACGAAGCTAGACCTTACGCCCTGGGGGGGGGGAATCAGTTGTAGATTTAGAAAAACGTCTTAATCGTTTTTTTGATGAGCTGAAGACGGATTACGTCAATGAAGTTCCTCTCGTGGTGACACACGGAGGCCTCATGCGTTTGATGCATCTCATGCTGAAAGGTCACGAGATTGCCGAAATTGCCAACGCCTCGGTGCATGAGTTTGAAATATAACCTCGAAGTGGTAGAGTTACTAAACACGGGCCGTAGTATACCGGTAGTACGCATGATTCGGGTTCATGAAGACCGAGTCCG
>JBBTSB010000011.1:0-52799 GCA_038064915.1 Patescibacteria group bacterium | reverse complement strand
GCAACCCCAACTTCCACGCCTACCCCGACACCAGTACCCACACCAACCGGCCCTATACCAACTATCGATTTTTTTGCGGACAACACAGTACTGACCCGGGGTTCTGGCACCACATTGCGATGGAGTACTGTTGATGCGGTATCATGTACCGGCTACTATGGATTGACTGGAGTACAGCCGACCACTGGTACGTTTGCGACCGGCAATCTTTCCGGAGAGAAGTACTACATGCTTTATTGCACGGGTCCCGGTGGAAAGACCGCATATAAGTCCGTACTGATCCATGTCTTCGATCAGGTCAATGTACTTCAGCCAAACGACTGGACGCTTCAGCAAGCCCTCGATAGCGGATTAAGTCTCAACTGTGCATCGCCATTTATGAACCCCGGAGAAAAAGGACCGGACTGGGTAGAGCATTACTTCTTCAGCGATGGCAAGGTTCGCAAGCAAAGAGAGTCATTGGCATCAAATGGCACATTTGTGATGACGTATATTGATATCTTCTATCCGGGAACCGTTGTCTATAACTCATATGCCGATGAACCTGCAACCGCGTATTATCCTGGCAGTACATACTATGACTATTTTGCCGCAAAAATGAGCACAACGACGCTGACCGGATATGCGTGCAACCAAGAAACTATCAACTCGAATCTCTTTGTGCCGGTACTGTAAACTCCTTTAGTCTTTAAAACGCGGGCTCCGGCCCGCGTTTTGATTTGGTAAAGTGCTAGAATTTTGTGTAGATAGGTGATACGTTATATGCAGGGATATATGAAAAAAGAACGTAGATTGGATACTGTTGTTAGCGAGAAGCATGCGAAAAAACAAGAGCTTCTAGAAACTCGAAAATATCGAGAGGCGTTGATGTCCAGTACTGAAGAGCTAAAAAAATTTCTTCATCCAGTTAGGGATCGTTTAGCAATGATCAAGATTCAGGAGGGACCGCTTAGCAGTCTCGTTATTGAGAGAGCCCGTGCGCTAGAGGAGGATCTTCAACGTGACTATAAAGAAGTGCGTAAGAAAATCGACGCACTGTCAAGAACAGAGCAAATAACTTGGCCGGAAACTGCACGACATACGTTCTATGATAAAGGCAGTAATCGTTTTGTCGTAGAATCAACACACGGAGAACTTATATCTTGTACGGTAGGACAATTGGAGGCTAGTATTGTTTGGGAAGTTGAGTATGCATTTGACTATCGTACATCCTCCAATATTCAGCTCGAGATTTTTCTTTTACAAACGTTGCGAAGGTTTGCGCAAAAATGGGAGCGGATTTGTTCTCTCATTGAAACCACAAATTGGCATAATCTTGGCGGAGCAAGTTTAAAGGCCGATGCATATGATGAGTTGTTTGAAAAACTTGGCACGTCACCCGATCAATCGACTTCAGGATCGCTTGCAGAGAGAATGGCACTTAGCTTGCTAACGCAGATATCCAATGATGATGATGGTATGGATATAACCCCAGTGCACGCTCCAGCCGAATATGACGTCGAAAAAAAAATTGATATTGTGATCGGAAATAAAGCATCTGAACTTTTCGGTATTCAGTTTGTTTCTACAACTAACCCCGAAGTTTTGATGATGAAAGAAAAACAGCTACGTATCGTTCGCGCCAACATGGCCGCAGATCCGCTAAGTAGGGTGAAATTCAAGTCTATTTTTTTGGTAGCAGTTGAAATGAGTGGTGTTGATCTCCATTTATTATACCGAGATTGGTATAGTCGTCGAGGCGATCTCGTAGGGGGACCGGAGCAGTTGTTGAGTTCAACTATGAAGCGTGAGATTATTATGAAAAGCTTTACTCCTGTGGTTGGTGCTGAACGTGCTGCCGAAGCTGTTCAAAATATAGCTATTCCATAAAAGCATAGAACTAAAAGAAATCCTCTGTGGCGCCTCTCTGGTCCAGATGATAACCGGGATGGTTTATATGGGACCACGGCAAATTGGGGTTATTAACAAGGAGTTGGCAACGTGGTATCCTATGGGCATTGGAACAGCACAGAATTAGAAATTTTCACCAGCTAGCTACGACTCCTCAACGAGCGGCATTGCTTGAAATCATTGAAGCCGGTTTTGATGCCATCGATTCCCAAAAGATTTTACATGCGGCGATTCAATTGCAGAATTCTCTGATGACCATTGATGGGGTTACCATCGATCTTGATAGTTATACCAATGTATACATTCTCGGATTTGGAAAAGGCGCATGTCGTGCAGTTTTTGAGTTACAGCAAACCTTGCAATCGTGGGTTACAGACAGTGTCGTCATTGATCAAAGTATTTTTCCCTGCGATCCGGTAAGAGCATACCAGGGATCGCACCCGATGCCGTCGGAGGCAAACATAGAAGCTACTGCTGAGATTTTGGCATTGGCAGAAAAGGCCGATGAGAATGATTTGGTATTTGTGGTTGTGGCCGGTGGAGGATCATCATTGTTATGTTCCGATACGACCGAACTTTCCTATGGAGAGACGTTGTTTAAAGAATTTGTAAAAGCGGGTGCCGATATTAAAGAAATGAATATCGTCCGCCAGCACCTGTCAAAAATAAAAGGTGGTGGGTTGGCCAAGATTCTCTATCCTGCCACTACTCTGGGTCTGATTTTTTCTGATATTGTAGGTGGTCATCCTGAAGAAGTTGCATCGGGGCCGACGTACTATGACAGTTCTACTATTGAAGATGCCCGCAAGATAATAGAGCGCTATCATCCAAGTGGGAGCTATGATCTGGTGGAAACTCCAAAGGATCCGCACATTTTTGAAAAGATCAGAAATGTTGTTGTTGTATCAAATGAAAAATCACTCCAAGCTATGAGTGAAGTGGCACGAGCGTATGGATTTATCCCACAAATTTTAAATCAGCCTATATACGATGAGCCTACTGAAACATTGAGCCGAATCTTTGGCATTGCAAAGCCGGGTACCGTAGTGTTTGGCGGCGGCGAGGTACGTCTTAGGGTGACGTCTAAAGATGGCAAAGGCGGTCGGTGTTCTTTTTTGGCACTGGAAGCGTTGTCAAAGTTGGGCAAAAGCCAATGTTTTGCCGCTGTCGCATCGGATGGTCTTGATAACGGGGACAGAGCCGGATCTATCATAGACGAACATACCCACGAGAATATCAAAAAAGCGGGAATTGATGTAGAAGAATATAAGAAAAAGTTTGATGCCTATACGGTTTTTGAAGAGTTGGGGAGTAATGTAAATACCGGCATAACACAGGCAAACGTTTCTGATTGGTACATACTGTTAACTGATCATCAATGAAGATAAAAAAAATCGAAGCGGAAAAAATAAAAGACTCACGCGGTAAACCGACCATCAAAGCTATCGTTGAATGCGAGGATGGTTCTGTTGGATCATTTGCAGTACCATCCGGCGCGAGCACAGGAACCCATGAGGCGCATGTGTTGGATGTACAAGAAGCATGCGCTTCGGTAAACGATACAATCGCGAAGGCATTAATCGGTATGGACGTTACAGCACAAAAAGAGCTTGATCAGAAAATGCTCGAACTTGACGGTACTCAACAAAAATCAAATTTGGGTGGAAACGCTATGATTGGCGTCAGTATCGCATTGGCAAAAGCGGCGGCTGTCGTATCTGGTGTGCCGCTGTATCAGTATTTGAGAACCTTGAGATCAATCAAACCTTCGCGCACCGTGCCGATGCTTTTCATGAATGTCATCAATGGCGGAAAACATGCCAAAGGTGGTCCAGCATTTCAAGAGTACCATATTATTCCCGATACAGATGATGTCGCAGAAGCAAAAAAGATTGGCGAAGAGTTTATGCTTGCACTTGATCAGTATGCGAGCGGAATGGGCGATGAAGGCGGTATTATTGTGCGAACAGATGACCCCGAGGAACCATTGCGGATTATAAAATCACTCGGTACATCGGTAAAAATTGGGCTCGATGTTGCGGCGTCGTCTTTTTATGATAAAGAAACAAACCTCTACCGTTGTGGTGACCGTGACCGCACGCCGTCGGAAATGCACGAGTTGTATGGCGAGCTGATCAAGAAATATAATCTCTACTCGGTCGAAGACCCTTTTCAGGAAGAAGCATTTGATGATTTTGCGCTTTTGCAAAAAAATACCGACTCCATAATCATCGGCGATGACCTCACCGTAACCAACGTTTCTCGTCTCAACACAGCCATCAAGGCTGGCGCAATTCGTGCTATGATTATCAAGCCAAATCAGATCGGTACACTGACGGAAACATTGAATACAATGGAATTAGCTAGAACTCATGATATTCACTGTATCGTCAGTCATCGGAGCGGAGATACTCTGGATTCGGCCATTGCGGACATCGCGTATGCGTTTGGTACGCTGGGGCTGAAATGTGGAGTACCACGCCAGCCGGAACGTGTCGCAAAAATAGACCGACTTATTCAAATTTCACATGAGTAACAGCAAAGCTCAAATCATAGCAACGATAGGTCCCAAAAGCGGCACGGTTGAGTTATTGTCAAAGATGTTGAAGAGCGGTCTCGATGTAGTGCGTTTGAATTTTTCCTGGGGGACGTATGATGAGCATCGCTCATACATAACAAACACCCGCGCGGCGGCCCAAGAAATAGGAAGACACATTCCCATTATTCAAGACCTTTCCGGTCCGCGCGTGCAACAAACGGGTGGACATGCCTTTGATGCAGACGCACAGCTTGTAGCCGGAGTTTTGACCGAAAAAGATCTTCGCGATCTGGAATTTGGTCTCGCCGAACAGGTTGAGTATATTGCCTTGTCGTATGTTGGCAATGCGCGCGATATTGATGAGCTTCGCAGGAAATTACCCACCGGAACATATACACCAAAAATTATTGCAAAAATAGAACGCCAGGAGGCCCTGGACAACCTTGATGAAATCATCGAATCCAGTGATGCAATTATGATTGCGCGTGGGGATTTGGGACAAAATATTCCAATCGAACAGGTTCCTTTTGTGGAGCGCAGAATCATCATGAAAACCAGCGCCGCAAAGAAACCGGTGATAACCGCCACGCAGATGATGCTTTCCATGGTGGATCATCCCGAGCCGACACGGGCGGAAGTGACCGATGTTGCGTTCGCGATTTTACTGGGCAGTGATGCGGTGATGTTGTCTGAAGAAACCGCACGCGGCAAATATCCCGTCGAAGCAGTTGCCATCATGGAAAAAATCCTCGTCGAGGCAGAATCCTATGTGCCCGGCTCCTTGGAGAGACACACGCTATAATGAGGTATTAAATCAAAAAAATAACCCATGTCCAAAGATAATATATTGCGTCCCGAATTTGGGAAGTCAAGGAAAGAGCTTACGCGGGAAGAACGTGTAAAACAGCTTTGGGATGAAGCGGAACTTTTGCGCAGTCAGGGAAGGCTTGAAGAGGCGACGCAGAAATGGCTTGAAGCGGTTAAACTTGGTGAAGTACGGATTGATCCAGAACAACAACCAGCTGAAGAACAGGAACGTGCGACGGATCAGGAAGTTGTAGATTTTTTTATTGAACGGATTGATAATCCTGTGGGCAATAATCAAGAGAAAATGCTTAATGCCGCATCGCGCCAAGTCCCAAAAATTCAGGACGAAACCCAGCGCAAACGACTCATTGAGGTGATTCGCCGTTATCGTGGACCTGAATACCATAAAGGAGATTGGTGACAAAATAAAGGCAATACGATAATCAGTTTGACGCTTTTATGCAAAAAGAATAAGTGACCTGAAATAGCACGTTGTGGTGGGAAAAGTATTTTATACAAAAATGCCGGAAGCGGTGGGCGGGCCGCTTCCGGTCGGGGGACTACCGGACCAGAGCGAGACTCGGTATGCATAATTCAACGACGAGCCCTTTTCCGTTCCAGTCGGGGTCAAGCCTGGCGAATAGCTCGGCGAGACCATGGAGCCATTTCTCATTGGGCACCTCCCTTCCAAGGGCGAGGAGAAATCCGCAACCTGACTTTTCTTCGTGTTCAGGCATGCGAACTTCGTGTATGGAAACGAAAACCTTGTGGCGCTGGGGGCGCCGGATGATACGGAGCAACACGGTTACCACCGCCTTTCCGTTCCGGATTCGAGATATTCCTCGTGGGAACTGCTTTATTGATAACATAAAAAAAGAAAACGCGCGACTCGATGACCCACACGGTGCTCTCGCGGGCGCTTTGTGGTATACTAGCTCCATGACACTTCTCATTATTGTGATTCTTTTGATGATTATTGGACTAGCGGGGGTTTTGTTGCCGTTTCTTCCCGGCGTGCCGCTGGCGTGGCTGGGATTTTTTATCTACGCCTATAGCACGGATTTTAAAGAAATTTCTCTCACGACTACTCTGGTCTTTTTGGGACTTACGATCTTGAGCATTTTGCTGGAGTTTGCGCTTCCCCTCCTTGGTGCCAAAAAATACCACGCGAGTAAACACGGCATGGCCGGCGCGGCCATGGGTCTTGCCATCGGTCCTTTTCTCTTGGGGCCTATCGGTATCGTTGCCGGTCCGTTTGTGGGTGCTGTGGCAGGAGAGTTTCTGAATGGAAACAAGAAACACGCTCTCATGGCTGGAGGGGGAACCTTTGTTGGTTTTCTTCTCTCGCTCTTACTAAAACTGATCTTGACGCTTGTCATGATAGGATTTTTTATCTTTTCTCTGGCATGAATACCGTTAAAGTTCTCTTGGCGAATGTGAGAGTAATTATTATGACTAGTTTTGCTATGGTTTACAGTAGAACTCTAACGGGATGAAAGTGATGGTCTTTGGGGTATTCGATGGGCTGCATGAGGGTCATAAGCATTTCTTGAAAAAAGCCCTGGAGCAGGGAGAGCTCATCGTCGTTGTCGCACGGGACTTAGTTGTCCAACAGCTTAAAAATAAAACGCCAAAAATATCGGAAAACGAGCGCATGGCCGCAGTGCGGAATTTTCTTCGCCCCGCGAAGCCTTGGCGAAATGGGGTGCCCGAAGCGACGGTCGTCCTCGGTGATGAGGTGCAGGGGAGCTACGAAGTGGTAAAAACTCACCAACCTGATATGATTTGCTTGGGATACGACCAGCACCGCCTGGACGAGGATCTTCAACGTTCTCATCATGAAATCCGCAGGTATTATGTGCCAAAACTGTCAGAGGCCGTTTCACATCAGCGATGAGGACGCCCGTTTTTATCGTCGCATCAATGTCCCACATCCGACGTTTTGTCCCAATTGCCGCCTCCAGAGGAGGCTGGCGTTCCGCAACGAGCGGACACTCTACAAGCGTTCGTGCGACCTCTGTCGCAAAAGCGTAATTTCGATGTATTCTCCGGAGCGGGACCTTCAGGTCTACTGTCCGGATTGTTTTTTTTCCGATCGGTGGGATCCGATGGACTATGGCCGTCCGTATGATTTCAAAAAACCGTTTTTTGAGCAGTGGCTCCACCTCCAGCAATCCATTCCTCACCTTTCGCTATTCCAGCAGAATACGGTCAATAGCCCCTGGGTAAACTACGAGCTTGATGCGAAAAACTGCTACCTGAACGTCGGTGGCCACCTGAACGAAGATTGTGCCTACAACCAGTACCTCTTGAAATGCCGTGATTGTTTTGACAACTACTGGTTGCAAAACTCCGAATTTTGCTATGAATCTACGTTTTGCGAAAACTGCTACAAAACGTGGTTTTCCATTCTCTGCTTCGATTGCCGTGATACGTATTTTTCCTTCGATTGTCGTGACTGCTCCAATATCATTGGATGCAGCGGTCTTCGGCACAAGCAGTACCACATATTCAATAAACCCGTATCGAAAGAAGAATATGAGCAGTTTCTCGTCGATCATCCGTTCAGTTCCCACAAATCACTTGCTTCGCTCCGACTCCAGGCCCACGCTCTCTGGCACGTCACCCCCCAGCGGGCGCTGTTTACCGAACAATCTTCGAATGTCAGCGGTCAGGTGATTCGCGAGTCGAAAGATTGTCTGCATTGCACGGCAGTCGATAAAAGCGAACATGTTTCATACGGCATGTTTTTAAAGGAAATGCGTGACGCCATGGACGTCACATCTATTTGGAACGGCGAATTGCTCTATGAGGTCATGGGCGGTGCCGAAAAGCTTTTTCATATTATGTTTTCAGCGGGGATGTTGCGTGGTTCTCGCGATATTCAATACTCATATCTGCTTTCGAATTGTCACAACTGCTTTGGGTGCATAAATTTGCGCGACAAGTCATACTGTATCCTCAACAAGCAGTATTCGCCAAGTGAATACCATGAGTTGATCCTCCAGCAGCGCCATTATGTAACGAAAAATGTCGTTGCCCCGCAGGCGAAAATTATCGCCCACATGAATGAGATGCCATTTACCGATCGCAAAGGGCACGTCTATCGCTATGGGGAATTTTTTCCGTTTGAACTTTCGCCGTTTGGATATCACGAGACGGTTGCTCAAGAATATTTTCCATCGAGGCATGAGCCTCTTGTGCGAGATCAGATACCTCCTACGCTTATGGTTGTCCCAGACGATATTTCTGATGTAAGCGACGAGATTATCGGCGAAGTCCTCCGCTGTGAGAGTTCCGGCAAACCCTATCGGATCATACCCATGGAACTGGAATTCTATCGGCGATTCGGTTTGCCCATACCTCACGAGGCGCCGTTTGAGCGTCATCGCCGGCGATTGCGTTTTATCAGTGATCACCGGCAGATCTATACGCGACAATGCAGTTCTTGTCATCAGGAAACCAACACCGTATACTTGAAAACTGAGTTTTCCCATGTATACTGCGAATTATGCTATCAAAGACAAATTCTTTAAAAAAATAATTAATTAATCAACATAGTTATGCCATACATTATAGTTGGTATTGTATTGTTCGTGATTCTCATCAGTTTGCGTCAGGTCAACCAGTATGAGCGTGGGGTGATGTTTACTATGGGTCGTTTTAGTGGCGTGAAGGGTCCGGGATGGCGCATTGTTTTGCCCATTTTTCAGGGCATGAAAAAAGTGGACATGCGTGTCAAAGCAGTTGATGTGCCGGAGCAAAAAGCCATTACCAAGGACAACATTTCCGTGGGCGTGAACGCGGTTATCTACTATCGTATTGCTGATGCATCGCTTGCGATCTTGGAAGTTGAAGATTATTTTTATGCCGTTTCCCAGCTCGCGCAGACCACCATGCGCAATGCCGTCGGTGAAGTGGAGCTGGACCAGTTGTTGAGTCAGCGCGAACATGTCTCCGAGCGTATCCGTTCCGTTGTCGACGTTGCCACCGATCCGTGGGGCGTGAAAGTGAACAACGTAGAACTCAAAGATATCGTATTACCCGAAAACATGGAACGCACGATTGCCAAGCAAGCCGAGGCAGAACGTGAGCGCCGCGCGGTCATCATCAACTCCGAAGGGGAAGTCGCCGCCGCCCAAAACATCGCCCATGCAGCGCAAATTCTCGCAAACTCTCCCGGCGCGTTGCACCTCCGCACCTTGCAATCTATCAACGACATCAGCTCTGACCAGTCAAACACGGTCGTGTTTACGATTCCGTTGGAAATCCTCAAGGCATTTGGAAAATAACTGCAAAAATTGCAAGCAGTTGTTCATTATTGATCAGCAGGATCAAGATTTTTACCGACACATGGATGTGCCGACGCCTAGGTATTGTCCACCTTGCCGATTTCAAAAACGGCTCATGTTCCGGAATGAGAGAGTGTTGTACAAGCGCAATTGCGATCTGTGCGGAAAAGATATGGTCACAATCCATGCTCCCGAAAAGCATCTCATCGTCTATTGTCCGAAATGCTGGTGGTCGGATGACTGGGATGATGGAGCGTTTTTTTTGGACTACGATCCCAACAAACATATTTTTGAGCAGATGAAGGAGCTCCAGAAAATCACGCCGCACATGGGTCTCGTCACCGACTATGCGACGCTCATCAACAGCGACTATGCAAATCATTTGGGCAGTTGCAAAAATTGCTATCTGATTTTCAATGCAGATTTCAATGAAAATGTTGCGTATTCCACTGTGGTGATTCGTACAAAAGATTCCATGGACGTGCAACTTTGTGCTGATGGACAACTTTTATATGAATGCATAAATATCAACTCATACAAGTGTGCATTTTCAAACACCATGGAAAAATGTACAGATGTTTTGTTCTCGAGATACATGATTGGGTGCAATAATTGCTTTGGTTGCGTGAACTTACGTGGCAAGAGTTACTATATTTTCAACGAGCCGTACTCGAAAGAGGAATATGCGGAAAAGCTCAAAAGTTTTGAACTTCATACATGGTCCGGCCTTCGACAAGCTCAGGCTAAGGCACATGAATTTTGGGCCAAACATCCCTATCGCTACATGGAGGGTAGCCTCCAGAACTTGAACTCAACGGGGGACTATGTCTTTAATGCCAAGAACGCCTTAAATTGCTTTCAAGTAAACGAAGTAGAAGATTCGCGCTACTGCCAGTTTATTACCATGAAACCCGTCAAAGATTGCTATGATCTCACCGAATGGGGAAACGGCGCCGAGCGTGTGGTGGATAGTATGACTGTTGGTGAGGGCGGAAGTAATATCAGATACTGCGCTGGAGCATGGAAAGACACAAGTGACGTCGAGTACTCTATGTACAACACGGGTTGCAAAAATACGTTTGCTTGCATTAATTTAAAAAAGAAAAAATATAGAATACTTAATAAACAATATACACCAGACGAGTATAAAAAATTAAGAGATCACATTGTAGCTAACATGCCAGAATACGGAGATTTTTTGCCGTATGATTTAAGTCCATTTGCATACAATGAATCACAGGCGATTCAGTATTTTCCGATGACAAAAGAAGAGGTGCTCGCAAAAGGCCTGCCTGCGCAGGCAGGCTGGAAATGGCGAGATCCGACTCCGTCATCGCACAAAATTACTATGAATGCCGATCAAATCCCTGACTCGATCCATGATATACAAGACTCAATTCTTGATGAAGTGCTTGGCTGTGGGAAATGCGGCAAGCCATTTCGTCTTATTCACATGGAGTTAAATTTGCTACGCCTGTGGGGCTTTCCGATTCCACGCTACTGTCCCGACTGCCGTCACATGGCTCGCCTTGCCCAAATCAACCCGCCCCGATTGTATGATCGACAATGCATGAAGTGCCAGGCTCCGATCCAAACCAGCTATGCCCCCGAACGACCGGAAGTAATATACTGCGGGGAATGCTATGCTAATGAAATCGCATGAGTAAAACACCACAATTTGACAAAGCTATTGCCGAATATTTCTCAAAGCTCGAGCTCGATGAAAAAGGCGGGCAGTGGCGGACATGCCGATTTTCGGGTGAAAGGTTTTATGTGAGGCCGGAGGACATAGAATTTTACAAAAAAATGCAGGTGCCCTTGCCAACGATTACGCCACATGAGCGCATTCGACGGAGAATAGCTCAACAGAATGCATACCATCTCT
The DNA here is from genome assembly GCA_038064915.1 of Patescibacteria group bacterium. Taxonomy (GTDB): domain Bacteria; phylum Patescibacteriota; class Minisyncoccia; order 2-02-FULL-40-12; family IGHO2-01-FULL-4-A; genus JBBTSB01. The sequence goes on along the minus strand of JBBTSB010000011.1, from coordinate 41,386 downwards.
TCCACGCTACTTCAACGCTAACGGGCAAACGAATCATTTCCATGTTCCCTCCCGGCAGTCCCTACAAAATCTATGAGCATGAGTCTTTTTATGGAGAGCAATGGGATCCCTTTGCGTTTGCTTTTTCGTGTGATCCTGGCAAATCGTTCTTTGAGCAATACCATCAATTTCAACTCAATCTACCTCACCCCAACCTCACCATTCGAGGAAAAATAGTCAACAGTGACTATAACAACTCATCGCGTGATTTGAAAAATTGCTACTTAATCCTGGATTCCGTCGGGGTGGAGGACTCTGCATACGGAATGGGTTTTTTCCAGACGCGAGAATGCATGGAAGGGTTTACCTTATTCAACTGTTCGCAAAGCTATGATTGTTTGGAAGGAACGAACCTGTATCGATGCCGATATGCGGATTTTGCTGTCGAATGCATTGATTGTGCGTTTCTCTATGATTGTCGAGATTGCGAGTCATGTTTTTGCAGTGTGAATCTGCGTCACAAGAAATACTGTTTTATGAATGAGCAATTGAGCAAAGAAGGTTATCGTGACAAAATGAAATCAATCAATCTTGGTAATCGTGATGAAGTTGCAAAATGGAAAGGCGAGCTAGAAAAACTTAAGGCGAAGGCCATCTACAAAGAAAACCATAATGATCGCAGCATCAATTCCTTTGGTGACTTCATCAAAGACTGTAAAAATTGCTACGGCTGTTTCTACATGATTGGCTGTGAAAATGTGGCGTATTCTATAGGAGGTTTGACCGTACGGGATTCCATGGATCTTGAAGGTGGTATGGATACGCAATTTTGCTACGAATCATTTGGCGGAAATAAAAACTTTAGCCTCAAGTTTTGCTTTTGGAATCAATCGTCACGGGAACTTGAGTTTTGTGAAAATTGTACCAACTGCATCAATTGTTTCGCCTGCGAAGGACTGAAAAATAAGTCGTTTTGCATATTCAACAAACAATATACCGAACAAGAATACTGGGTAAAAATTGATGAGCTGAAAACTGCCATGCTAAAGCGAGGAGAATATGGGGAGTTTTTCCCACCGGAGTATACCCAAGCACCCTACAACATTTGCATGGCAAACGCCTTCAGTGGATATGATGATATTGAAACGGCAAAAAAGTATGGCTATCGCGTTGAAGATATTCCCGAGAGCAGCCAAGATACGATCAGTGCGAGCATCAATGCAGAAGATTTGCCGACGGACATCCGCGATGTTAAGGATAGTATTTTACAAGAAGTGGTTTTAGATACTGTCAATAACAAAAAATTTCGTTTTACGAACCAAGAACTGCAATTTTATCGCAGGTTCAATATTCCGTTGCCACAAATTCATCCGTCGGTTCGCCTGGAAAATTATAGACGAAAATTCGGTCCCGTCATACTCAAGTTTTTTGAGCGAGAATGTATGAAATGCGGAAAACAAATTCAATCAGTCTATCCAACTGATGATCCCAAAATCGTGTACTGTGAACGCTGCTATCAGCAAGAAATTGCATGAATAACTTTCTATTCAAACTACGACGTTTGCGATTGCTCGGCGGTATCGTTTTACAAACGATCAGGTTTCGGGTTAAAGTATGGATATACCGGATGTTTAAATAATATGACAGAAAAAACATCAGAATACTCAATTCAGCGCAAAACCCCCGAAAAACAAAACGGAGCCGTGGCCGAAATGCTTTCGGGCATGATCCGTACGGAAACGCGTAGAATTTTGGCGAGAGCCGCCGACTCGGCGTACGGAGGCTTAAAGAAGACGAATCCGAATCTTGCCGAACCGGTTTTGCGGAAACTTGCTCGAGACACCGTCAAGGTTTTCTCTGACGGAGGGTTTTTTTCTGATGAAATCATCAAAGCCGTCGATGAAAAACTCCTCGGACACACTGATGAATTGACCGGATTGTTCAAACCCGGACGCATTAAAGAGTTTTACGAAAAAAGCATTGCCGAAAACGAATCGGGGAGAGCTTCAGCTCTGGTTGCTTTTGATCTGGACTATTTCAAGCAGGTCAATGATACCAAGGGTCACGACGTTGGAGACTTACTTCTGCAGAATGTTGGGAAAATCGTCAAAACTCATCTTCGTAACAATGATATCGGCATTCGAAAAAGTGGAGATGAATTTATCATTCTTCTCTCCAATGTCACGCAAGAAGATGTTACCAATATCATTGCTCGCATTGCTGGGGAAATCAGCGCTCCTATTGCCGGCGACGTAACATCGCCGACCATTAGTGTTGGTTGTGTGTTGATTCATAGGGATGATTTGAAAAAACCATCCTTCGAGGAGGCATTCAAAATCGCGGATCAAGCTATGCATATTTCCAAGAAAGAAAGGGGCAGATTGACCATGATCAGCGGGTCACAGTATGCAAAGTTTAGTCTGAATATAAATAAAGATGATGGTGGTAAAAAAGCTTTTTCCTATGGTGAACAAGTAAACGGTAGTGTTGAGGATTTTCTTGGAAGTTTTGAAAACGCGCGCATGAAGGTATATGGCGCACTCCAGAGGGTCATCGGGGAAATCGGCCAAGGTTTGGGCGATTCTGCGCAGCAACGCATGAAAGAAGCCGGAGTGGAGGAATTCGTGGACCTCCTGTCTCGTTTGTTATATGAAGCACAGGGAAGGAATAATGGAAAGTGAAATAAAGACCTGCAAAAATTGCTCCTCCTCATTCACCATCGACCCGGACGATTTTTCGTTTTATGAAACCATCCACGTCCCACCGCCGACATGGTGCCCGGAGTGTCGGATGCGGAGGCGTATGGCGTGGTTTGGGTATCGGATTTTGTATAAGCGCGATGGAATGATCACATTTTGGCATCCCGACTCGGGACATGCCATCATGCCACAAAAAGAATGGCATTCAGATTCGTGGGACCCAAAATCATATGGGCGTGATTATGATTTTTCTCGGCCGTTTTTTGAGCAATGGGGCGAATTATTTAAAGCAGTTCCCAAGCCGGCCTTGCAAACGCAATACTCTACGATGATTGATAGCGAGTACTGCAACGGCGCGAGCGATTGCAAAAGTTGCTATTTGTGTTTCAAATTTGATCGCGCTGAAGAATGCGGATATTGCAATTCGTGTTCACACATGAAAAATTGCTTTGATGTTTCGTGGAGCAATTACGCGGAGCTTTGCTATGAAAGCGTCAATCTCGAGCATTGCTATCAAGTATTTTTTTCACAGGATTGCAGTGATTGCCATGATGTGTGGTATTCACGAGATCTTGTTGGCTGTTCAAATTGCTATGGTTGTATCAATTTACGGAAAAAAAGCTATTGCATCTACAATGAGCAGTTTTCCAAAGAAGAATACGAAAAGCGAATCAAAGAATTTGATATCAAGAAAGCTAAAGCATTTTTTCTCACACAGCCGCGCAGGCAGTTCCATGGACATAAAAACCAAAATGTCAGCGGAGATTACATTTGGAATTCCAAAAACGTAAGAAACTCCTACTGGGTGGATACGGGAGAGGATATTCGCTACGGACAATTTTTGCAGGCGCTCAATACCAAAAATGCCTATGACTACACATCGTTTTCGTTTAACGCTGAATGGATCTATGAATGTTGCTGGGTGGGACTCAACTCAAACAACATAAAATTTTCTTTTTGGAACTACGAAGCACATAATTTGGAGTATTGCTACGGGTGTCATGGCGGGGGAAATTTATTTGGCTGTGTTGGACTGCGAAAAGGGGAATACTGTATTCTGAATAAGCAGTATAGTCCCGAAGAATACTTCGCGACAATTTCAAATATCAAATTACAAATGACAAAGGCGGGTGAGTACGGGGAATTTTTTCCGGCCAAATTAAGCCCGTGGGCCTACAATGAAACCCATGCCGGTGAATATTTGACGCCGTTGACCAAAGAGCAGGCGCTTGCACAGGGTTTCTCGTGGCGCGATGAAGATAAGCGCGAGTATAAGCCCGCAAGCGGAGATTTGCTCGCATGTCGCGACTGCGGAAGAAACTATCAGCTCATTGGCAAAGAAATCCAATTCCTTGAGAGGTTTCACCTCTCAAAACCTGATCGTTGTCCGCTTTGCCGCGATCGCGCCCGCATCCGCAAACTCAATCCTATTGCCATTTATTCGCGTACCTGCGCAAAGTGTGGTAAGGACATAGAGACAAGTTATTCGCCAGACCGACCGGAAATTGTGTATTGTGAGAGTTGCTATCAATCAGAAATACTATGAAGAAAATCGTTACCAAGGGCATCCAAATCTATATTTTGCCCAAGGATCAGGGGGATTTTATCTCACTTACGGATATCGCGAAGCTAAAAAACAAGGAATTTCCTGCTGAAGTGGTAAAAAATTGGATGCGATCTCGCAGTGCTATCGAATTTCTTGGTTTATGGGAGAAAATCAATAACCCGCATTTTAACCTGGTCGAATTCGACGGGTTTAAAAATGAAGCTGGAAGTAATAGCTTTGTCCTCTCCCCTCAAAAATGGATAGAAACCACCCATGCCATCGGATTGGTTTCAAAATCAGGCAGGTACGGTGGCGGAACCTTTGCTCACAAAGATATCGCGTTTGAATTTGCAAGTTGGATCAGCGCCGAATTCAAGCTATTCCTCATTAAGGAATTTCAGCGCCTGAAGGAGGAAGAAAATCAGCGTTTGGTATTGGGTTGGGATATGAAGCGTACGCTTGCGAAGATCAACTACAAAATCCATACGGATGCAATTAAAGAACACTTGATTCCGCTACAACTTTCAAAGCAATTAATAAATATCATCTATGCGACCGAAGCTGACGTACTCAATATGGCCTTGTTCGGTAAAACCGCCAAAACGTGGAGAGATGCAAATCCAAGTAAAGATGGCAATATTCGAGACTATGCCGATGTGACACAACTTGTTGTGCTTGCGAATCTTGAGGGCATCAATGCCGAGCTCATTAAACAGGGAATTTCTCAATCACAACGACTGATGCAACTAAATCAAATTGCTATTTCTCAAATGCAATCGTTGCTTGGAAGTCCGACCATTAAGAAATTAAAAGATCGTAACACAAAATAGTGACCAAATTTTATCTCACCGAAAACAACAAGGAACGAGAAGTCCATTTTGATGTATCTTTTTTGCCTATGCTGATTTCTGGAGCAGAGGGATCGGGTACATCGTTTTTTTCAGTGAGTTTGATTTCCTCGCTTGCATTGCAGGGTTTGCCGGTGGTTTTTTATAGTCTCAAGTCGCAGGCTCGGTTGCTGTTTGAAGAGCAAATTGGTGATCGAAAAAACGACAAAGATATTGTCAGCATAGAAAGCGGCAATACAGAGCTTGCCCAAAAGACTTTCTCTGAATTTGCGCCCAACAATAAGCACGTACTGTTTATCAAAAATGCTGAAACTGTTCTCACCAAAGAACTATTGGCAGTGGTCGAAAAATCTGACAAGCTTATTCTTTCGGGTGATTTGAGTCGATCTCTCTTACAAAAATATGTGGATGAAAAAAAATTTGCCACTACCATAGTGATGGATAACAGAAAAGGATATTTGGTCAACAAAAATACGCAGGGGATTATCAGAGTAGAAAATGAATAAATCCTGTAAAAATTGCAACCAATCGTTTGAAATCTTTCCCGAAGATCGTGAGATGTACGGCAGATTTGAAGTGCCAGAGCCGACATGGTGTCCGGAATGCCGGATGATTCGGCGTATGACATTTCGCAATGATCGCGCACTGTACAAGCGCAAGTGTGATAAATGTGGTGCGGATAAGATCTTTATGTACCCTGCCGACGCTCCATTTCCTGTCTACTGCTATGAATGCTGGTGGTCTGATTCCTGGGATCCCAAGAGCTACGGACGAGACTATGATTTTTCAAAGCCGTTTTTCGATCAATTTCTCGAATTAAGAAATGCCGTGCCGCGGTGCGGTGTAGTGAGACAGGGATTTAGTACGAACTCCGAATATACCAATCGCGTGACGGACATGAAGAACTGCTACTTGGTGTTCGAGAGCACCAAGGCCGAAGATTGTCGCTACGGCATCGGCTATGATTTTTCACAAAATTGCATGGACTGCTTCACTGCGCAAAAGTCGGAGCGCTGTTATGAATGTATTGACGTACTTTCGTGCTCAAATCTCTTGTACAGCCAAGAATGCCAGGAATGCGCAAACTCGTCGTACTTGCTGAATTGTCGCAACTGTACCGACTGCTATGGTTGTGTGAATTTGCGAAATAAAAGCTATTGTGTGCTCAATGTGCAATACACGAAAGAAGAATATAAAGAAAAAATAAAAGAATTTACGATAGAAAAGTTTGAGGAGCTCAAACGAAGCTTGCCGGTCCCGGCCCTCGTGACTCGTCAAAGCACAAACGTCACGGGCAATTGGATCGATAACTCGAAAAATATATTCCAGTCGTATAATGTTCTCGAAGTCGAAGATGCACGATATTGTTTTCGCGTGTTCTACGGAAAAGACCTCATGGATTTTGGTCCGTGGTCAAACAAATCGGAACGCATGTATGAGGGAATCAATGTCGGTCTGCAATGCGCTGACGGCAAATTTTTAAATGAATGCTGGAGCCAGCTCATCAATGCAGAATATTGCTTTAATTGTCATAGCAGCACAAATTTATTTGGCTGCGACGGTATACGAAAAAGTGAGTACTGCATTCTCAACAAACAATACTCAAAAGAAGACTACGAAGAAACGGTGAAAAAGATCAAGGCGCATATGGGGGCAGATTATGGCGAATATTTTCCGATGTCATTAAGTCCTCATGCGTACAATGAAACGATCGCGCAGGAATTTTTCCCTCTCACCAAAGAGCAGGCACTCGCAAAAGGCTATCGCTGGCGAGATATGGAAGAGAAAAATCCTACGATCGGTGGCGATGTGGTTGCTTGCGAGCATGCAGGGAATTGCAATCAACAATGCACCAAGGCATTTAAAATGATTCCAGATGAACTTGAATTTTACAAGCAATTCAATCTTCCTATTCCTAAACTTTGTCCCAACTGTCGGCATTTTGAAAGATTGGCTAAACGAAATCCGCTTAAACTATGGGATCGCTCTTGTGCAAAATGCTCAAAAGAGATATCCACTTCCTACTCGCCAGACCGTCCGGAAATTGTGTATTGCATTGAATGCTATCAACAAGAGGTCGCTTGACTTGACGGAACAATGAGAGTATGATCTAGGCATAGCTTCATGACCCGTCCATCAGAAGATAGGAGGAAGCATGCAAAAGCTCGGGAACGCCATCCGAGCAGAGTGGGAAGAGAAGATCGGTATTCCGGCCATCAACGGGCCGGAACCGGGAACGACATCCCTCGAGGACGGCGACTACGTCGTCGGTAGGGACCCGAGGACGGGCCGGACGAGGATTCGCAAGCGGTTGCGTGTCGTCACTGTCCGTGGCAACGGGCTTCCGGGTTGCCGGAGGTGTCCGTTCAACGGGGGCTGTGACGGAGGCGACAACTGCCTCCTCGAGATCTCCGCAATAGCGGATTGCTAGGTTCCGAGGGGGTGGAGTGGACTCGCGAGAGCCGCTCCGCCCCCTATTTCGTTTGAAAGGTGGATAACTTTATATAAATTCGGCGTATAATGAAAGTGGAGTATATGTTCGATTTTCTTACTGCAAAACCGGTACTCATTGGACTCCATCTCACGTTTGCAATCATTGGCATTGATGCTTTTTTGTGGCTACTAGGGGAATTTTGGGCTGATGTCGCAAACACCAAACGCCGCGTCTGGGCGGCGGTGATCGGGTGTGTGGGATTCGTCATGACCTGGATCATCGGTGGATACTACTACGTCAAATTCTATGGCACCCTCGTCAAGCCGACGATTTTGAGTGGTACGGCTCCTTGGGCGCATGCGATTGCCATGGAGGCCAAAGAACACATCTTTCTGTTTCTTGTGCCCATGGGGATAACAGCTTTCTTTGTTGCATTTTTGGATCAGGAAACTATTGCTCGGCTTCAGCTGAAGCGCCCCATCTTGTGGCTTGTCGGTACGATTGCCGCACTCGGGCTTTTCATTGGCGCCCTAGGTTTTATTATCTCCGCCGCGGCACGGTGGGGAATTTTGCAATCATGAACAGATTAAGATTAATTTACTCATCAAGTTGGGCGGCATCAAAAGCCATTTTGTTTGCCACGATCATCACCATCTGGGCCGAGCTCAATGCGCCTCTCAAAGCTTGGCTCAAATCCGTCACCGGTCATCACTGGACGACCAAGAGCTGGTTTACGATCGGTATCTATGTTGTTTTACTACTTTTGATCTATGTGCTCAAACGCGAGCCAGGCGATATGCAGGTGAAAAACAGTATCAAGTGGCTTATCGTAATCGCAATCCTTGGCGCGCTTGCGCTGTTCCTCTTCTTTACCGGACACTACCTCGTGGTGTAAGATTTTAGTATGTTTAAAGAATACTGGCGCAAGCTCGGTCCTGGACTGGTGACCGGTGCGGCGGATGATGATCCGTCGGGAATTGCTACCTACTCGCAGGCGGGAGCGCGATTTGGTTTTGGATTCCTGTGGATGGCTGTAGTTACGTTTCCTTTCATGGCGATCGTGCAGGAAATGTGTGCGCGCATCGGACTGGTGACGGGGCGGGGACTGGCGGCAAATATTCGTACCCACTACTCGCGGGGCGTATTGTATGTATGCACGCTATTGCTTTTTGTTGCGAATATTTTCAACATCGGTGCTGACTTGGGCGCAATGGCGGCCAGCGTACGGCTCCTGGCACCTCGAATAAACTTTTTTGTCTTGGTCATAGGCTTTGCTGTTGTGAGTTTGTTCTTGCAGCTCTTTGTCCGCTATACAAATTTTGCCCGGTATCTCAAATACTTAACCTTTTCGTTATTTGCATATGTTATCGCGGGATTTATGATTGATGCGGATTGGTCTTCCATTTTTCATAAAACTATTCTTCCCTCCTTCCACTGGTCGCGTGAGTATCTTTTTATGATATGCGCCGTGCTAGGTACGACCATTTCTCCATATTTATTTTTTTGGCAGACGGGACAAGAAATTGAAGAAAAAATTGCAAAAGGTGATGTGACTATTCAAGAGCGTCAAGACGATGTGCATCCGAGTACCATTCGTGCTATGCGCACCGATGTATGGTCGGGGATGTTGCTTTCCAATTTTGTTATGTTTTTTATTATTATGACAAGTGCCGTGGTGCTTTCTAGTCACGGAATTACGAACATCACAACTGCGGCCGATGCGGCTGCGGCTCTCAAGCCCTTTGCCGGTCAATGGACATTTCTGCTCTTTGCGTTGGGCATTATTGGTACCGGACTTTTGGCGGTTCCCGTCCTTGCGGGCGCGGCTTCGTATGCGCTTTCCGAAACATTTCGTCTCCGTCGTCATACGTTTTATGAAGTGCTTGCGCTTTCCGTGCTGGCGGGACTCTTGATGAACTTTATCAATCTCGATCCCATCAAAGCACTATTGTATTCGGCAGTGCTCAATGGTCTCATTGCACCGATTATATTGTTCTTGGTAGTGCGCATCAGTGGCAACAAGACTATAATGGGAAACTACGTTTCTGGTCCGGCAACCAAAACGCTTGGCTGGATTATTACGATCGCGATGGCTATCGTAGGCTTGGCGGTCCTTCTTTCCTTTTTTCGCTAAAAAGCGTATTATTTTCTCATGGAAATCGTAGTATTCGGCGGAGGATGTTTTTGGTGCACCGAGGCGGTATTTCAGCAACTCAAGGGCGTAAAATCTGTGATGCCCGGATATGTCGACGGCATCGAGGTGATACGGATCGAATTTGATCCGAAAAAGGTCAAGTTTCATGACTTGTTGACGGTCTTTTTTGCGACTCATGATCCGACCAGTCGGGATCGTCAGGGCGCCGATGTCGGTCCACAATATCGATCGGCCATTTCCTACACGACGGACTATCAAAAAAAGGACGCGGAGCGATTCATCGGAGAACTTGGCCCGGGCATAGTCACTGAACTCAAACCACTTGGCAAATTTTCTCCCGCCGAAGAGGAGCATCACAACTACTACAAAAATAATTCCAGTGCCCCGTACTGCCAAATGGTGATCAATCCCAAACTTCAAAAAGTCCAAGAAAAATTTTATGATTTATTGAACAATGGCCATTGATGCTTGGGAACAATTACTTGCGGAACTACCACTCGAAATTGCCGAAGAATTTCGCGCGTTTGTTGGCTACGACGAAACGAAGAAGCAAATACTCCTCGATAACTACCTCGAAAAAAAAACAGCCATTGCTGCTGGAGATACCGAAGCATTTGCACGCATTATAGAACTACAACATGAATTTTGATTTACCACCATCACCAGAGCGAAAAAAATCTTTTCCTGATGTATTGCAGGAGGAGGAACGTCGCTTTGAACGATCTTCCGGCACGCGACGTGCGGCATTGAAGTGTTTTTTCGTGCTTTCATTGCTGGTTGCGTTCAACGCAAAAATTGGAATAGAGCTGTTGCCCGGAGGAACCCGCAGAAAATCCGGCACCGTCGCGGAGCACATACTGAAAGAACTAAAAGGAAAACAGGATCAGAAACAACAGACAACCGAACATGAAATATTGTCAGAAATGCAAGATTGAGTTCACGATTTACACTGATGATCAGATTTACTATGAGAAAATCTGTTTCAGAACAGAAAGATCGAGAGACACTTGAAGCTATGCGAGAATACAACTACGAAACAATTCTGCGGTTTGCAAGTGATCACCTGGACTCTCCGGAAACGATAGTTGTTTTTCTCAAATCTATGCAGAATTGGCAAGCTACCAATACGCTCATGCTTCAACACACCAACGCCAGCAAGCTCCAACATGTTGACTACCGAGAAATCACGAGTTACGTTACAATGCTGTATAGGAGATCACCATGAAAACCTTTCCACAAGCGCATAGCGAAATGTTTCATGCAAAGAGCGAGGGCGAATACCTTGCCGATTTTGTGTATGGGGCAAATGACGGAATTATCACAACGTTTGCGGTTGTTTCAGGTGCAGTGGGAGCCGGACTTCCGACTCACGTGATCATCATATTGGGCTTGGCAAATCTGGTAGGCGATGGTATTTCCATGGGACTTTCCAATTTTCTCTCACTCCGTTCCAAAAAATCTTTTGAGGCACGTGAGCGGGAACGCGAGGTGTACGAGGTAGAGAAGTTTCCCGTTGAAGAAAAGAAGGAAGTCGAGGACATTGTGGAACGATGGGGGATTCGCGGAGAGCATGCTACGGTATTTGTAAATGATATCATTTCAGACAAAAAACGCTGGGTGGATTTTATGATGCGCGAAGAACTCAATATTTTTGAAGACCCCAATGACAAGCCGGCTATGCACGGCTTGGTGACTTTTGTTGCGTTTCTCATTGCCGGTATGCTTCCACTCATTCCGTATGTTTTCGGAGTACCGACCGCATCACAATTTACCGTGTCCATCATCGCCACTGCGATTTCTCTGTTTGTCGTTGGAGCTTCGCGCTCGCTGGTGATCAACCAAAAATGGTTCCGCTCCGGCCTGGAAATGCTGCTCGTAGGCGGTCTCGCCGCTGGCGCCGCGTTTCTCATAGGCGGATTTGTGCAAAGCATTGTATGATTTGTAAAAATTGCAATGAAGATTTTACAATTGATCCGGAAGATTTTGAGTTTTATAAAAAGATAAACGTCCCACCTCCAACCTTTTGCTGGAAGTGCAGATTCCAGCGCCGACTTGCGTATCGCAATGATCGAAAACCATTCTGGAACACGAGCGCAATGTCTGGAAAAAAGATTTTAAGTTTATACCCTCCTGAATCCGGCGCTTCAGTGTACGACGAAGATGAATGGAATGGCGATGATTGGGATGCGTTGAGCTATGGGCGAGACTATGACTTTTCAAGGCCTTTCTTTGAGCAAATGCATGAATTTGCAAAAACGGTCCCTCGGCCGGCGCGTTCAACGGAAGGAAACGTGAACTGTGATTTTAATATCAATATTGGCTTTTGCAAGAATTGTTATTTGCTGTCGAATTCGGGAGAATCAGAGGATTGCGCATATGGTAATGAGCATAGTTTTTGCAAGACCTGTTTTGATTGTTCACATGTAACGAAGTGCGAACGTTCCTATGGGTCATTGTGGGTGCACAATTCTTATCAAAGTCACTTTTCTTCTCGTTCCATCGACAATACTTCGGTGATGTTTTGTTTCGCGAGCAAGGGTCTGACAAATTGTTTTGGTTGCGTCAATTTGGTGAATAAAAGCTATCACATCTATAATAGGCCCTACTCCAAAGAAGAGTACCATCAAAAAATAGCAGCGATGAGACTTAATACCTGGTCTGGATTGCAAAAAGCCAAGGCCGAAGCATTCGCCTTTGCAGAAAAATTTCCGATTGCCTATCTCAATGGTGTGCTGAATGATGATGTCACGGGGGAATTTATAAGCAATTCAAAGAATGTGCACTATGGCTACATAGTGCGTGGGGCAAAAGATTGTAGGTATCTCCAATACGCACAGGTCGCAAAAACAGAGGATTCTTACGATCTCACCATATGGGGCCAAAACGTCGTTGGTTGCTATGAAAATGCTATTTGTGGATATGGCATGAGTGATTGTAAATTCAGCCTGGAAAGCTGGTCTGAAATGAGAAGTAGTGAATATTGTATGTTTTCTCGCAATCTTGCCGATTGTTTTGCATGTGTTGGTTTGAGAAAGAAACGGTATTGTATTCTCAACAAGCAATATACGAAAGAGGAATATGAACAATTGAGATCGAAGATTATTGAAAAAATGAAGGCCGACGGTGAGTACGGAGAATTTTTTCCCATTGACCACTCATCTATTCCATACAATATATCTCTTGCGCAAGAATATTTTCCATTGGCCAAAGAACAGGCCCTTGCGAAGGGCTACTCGTGGTACGATGCGCCGCCGAGTGAGCACAAACCCACCATGACCGCCACACAAATCCCAGATGCGATCGAGGATGTGAAAGATAGTATTTTAAAGGAAATTCTCGAGTGCATAGAATGCCAGAAAGTGTATAGAGTGATTCCGATGGAGCTGGCTTTTTTGCGCCAAGAAAAACTTCCTATTCCGCGTCAATGTCCTGATTGCCGACACAATGAGCGCATTGCCCAGCGCGCAAGTGCATTTATTGAACCGCGCAAATGCGATTGCCATGGAGCAACATCCTCAAATGGCGTTTACAAAAACTTCGCCACCCACTTCCACGGTTCCGATCCATGTCCCACAGAATTCCTCACCTCCCAACGCGGTCCCATTGTCTACTGTCTGCAATGCCTATATCCTGAAGCGGTATAAAAAGACTGCACCCCCGCGGACGGCGCGAAGGGCGCAGTTTTGAGCGGGGGCTAGAACTTCTTGAATGTCGCCACGAGAGCAATCGCGACGGCGACGAGGATGGCACCGACGATAAGCATCGCCCATCCATATGGCATCCGCGGTGGGGTTGATTTCATCGGAACCTCCCTTACTTTGGTCTTACTTCCCTCGGCCTACTTGTTCAGGAGGCCGATCCTGTGAAGCCATCCGAGCTTGTAGGCGCAGAGCGCCAGAAGCCCGGTGATGACCACGGAACCGGCTGCGGCGGGCAACCAGATCGTGAAGAACCAGCGCGTCTGGCTTACTTCCAGGGACCTTTCCGTTGACATGGGTCCTCCCATTACAAGTGTACAAGACACGTAAATTATGTCAAAATGCGGGTGGAAATGGAGACTAAATCCTGTAAAAATTGCTCGCAGAATTTTGAGATTACATCGGACGACTTAGAATTCTACAAAAAAATTGATGTACCAACACCGACATTGTGTCCGGATTGCAGGTATCAGCGAAGACTGGCGAATCGGAATGAGTGGAATTTTTTTAAGAGGAATTGCACGCTGTGCGGTAAAAACATGGTCAGCATCTACAATCCCGACTATCCCGGGCCGGTGTATTGCCACGGCTGCTATTGGGGTGATGGATGGGATACGCTAGACTTCGGTAGAGATTTTGATTTCTCGCGTCCGTTTTTTGAGCAATATAAAGTGCATCGATTTACCGTGCCTCGTATCACCTTAACCAATAGTAATAGTGTGAATTCCGAGTACACTAATCAGGCATCAGACAACAAAAATTGCTATATGTGTGAGGCAAGTAATAACAACGAATACTGTTTGTATGGTAATTGGTATCAGACTTGCAAAGAGTGTGTTGATTGCTGGACGGTCAAGGAGTGTGAACTTTTATATGAATGCCTCGATTGTTTGAAATGTTACAAATCGGGCTGGCTCCATACGGCTGTTGATTGCAATGACTGTTTTTTTGGAAATGACCTGCGAGGATGTAGTAACTGTTTTGGATGTGTAAATCTCCGCAACAAATCCTATTGCTGGTTCAATGAACAGCTTACGAAAGAAGAATATAATAAAAGACTAAAAAATGTGGACTGGTCCGTCGAAGGTACTCAAAAGAACTATGCTTTGATGGAGAAGCTTAGGCTTCAACTTCCAGCAAAATACTACCACGGTGGGCACATTGTGAATTCGACGGGAGACTACATGGCGTTCAACAAGAATTCCCATTTTATTTATAATTGCTATGAAAATGAAAATTTGAAGTATGGCCAAGATGCTTGGGTGGCGAGGGACTCAATGGATCTCACTGAAGCCTATGACAATACGCTTGATTATGAGGTTGAAGGCACGGGTTGGGGACAAAATAATATTTGTACTTCCAAGAAGTGGACCGGATCAGATGTGTATTGTTCAGAGTTGACGTTTTCGTCCGACTATTTACTTGGGTGTGTATCTATGATGAATAAAAAATATTGTATATTTAACAAACAATATGCACCACAGGAATGGAAGACGATGAAAGATAAGATTGTGGCACATATGAAGAGTACAGAAGAATGGGGTGAATTTTTTCCTGTAGCGATCTCTGCTTTTCCGTACAATGATAGTATCGCGTTTGATTACTTTCCCATGACAAGGGATCAAGTTTTGGCGAAGGGCTGGCGATGGTACGAAAAACCAAAACAAGGATATAAAACCGGTGGAGATATCTTGGGGTGTGAAAATGGCGATTGTGTAGGTGTCGGGGCATTTAAACTACATCCTACGGAGGTAGAATTCTATAAAAAGATGAAATTGCCCTTACCTATCTATTGTTTCCCTTGTCGATTGAAAACACGTTTGGCTCGAAGAAATCCGCGGAAACTGTGGAAGCGTAATTGTATGAAGTGCCAAAAAGAGATAGAAACTTCATACGCACCTGCTCGCCCCGAGATCGTCTATTGTGAAAGTTGTTACAACAAAGAGATAGCCTAGGAGTGGCGGTCGGGCTCTTCGTCGTATTCTTCCTCTTTCGCCACGCCGGAGCTTTCAGCGGTGGCGGGCGCTTGTGGGTTCATTGCACTTCCCAAAGCTTCGCGCAAGCCGCCTTGATCAAAACCTGGGCCGTGCTTGCGTTTGCGTTTCCGTTTGCGGCGAGCACCCGACGGGCCATCCGGACCGCTTCGCTCAAGGGCACCCAAGGATACTTCAGGTGGCACTTCGCGCATGACTTCTTTTGGCATCTGCATTTCTCCGATATCGATACCAATGTCGTGAAGGTTGGTTTCGTACTTGGGCTTGATATAGGCAACCGGAGGTGGCGCGACTTTTACGATTTCCTCTTCGCCTTCGGCGTATTCTTCTCTTCGCGTTCCGGACTGAAATGACATCGGAGCGGGCATATTGGCAATGGGGGATGGCATCGGCTGAACGCGTGGTCCGGACATGCCACTCCACTCGGAAATTTCCTGCTCAACTTGCGCGCGCGGGCGGCTGTAGTTTTTTCGAGAATTGTTGATAATGTACTTAATTTGTTCCGGCGTGGTTTTGAGCTCGATAGGGGGAAGAGTCGTTGCGGAGAATGCGCGCGTCGAAAATCCATCCACCATGAGACGCATGTAGACATTGTAGTTGGGAATATTCACAAAATCCTGCGCCACCAGATCAGGCGCGAACTGTACTTCGAGAAATTCCGCATCAGTCGCGCCGACACGAAATGTGATCATGGTGCCGACGTTGCCAAAAATCGCATCACGGACTTTGGTGCTGATTCCGCCGGCTCCCATGGTGACAAGTTGTCCTATGTACTGGTGGGAGATAATCAAACCGAGGCGATATTTGCGTGCTTCGGAAAGTACCGAAGCAAACGAGTCAGTAGCAAAGTTTTGAAACTCATCTACGTAGAGCAAAAAATCCCGCCGTTCCGATTCTTTTTCGATACGCACACGTTCCATGGCGGCAAGCTGGATTTTGGTGATGAGCATGGCCCCCAAGAGTGCAGAGTTGTCTTCGCCGATCAACCCCTTGGAGACATTAACAAGTAAAATCTTTCCTTCATTCATGATCTGTTCGATGTTCAGGGTGCTTTTGGGCTGGCCGACCACGTTGCGGACAAGGTACGTCGAAAGAAACTGCCCGACTTTGTTTTGGATCGGGGCGATGGCTTCCGTGCGGAAGCGTTCCTGGTACTGTTCGTATTCATTGATCCAGTACGAGCGCACGACGGGATCCTTGCATTTGTCGATGATGGATTGGCGGTAAATTTTGTCCACGAGCATGCGGGGAATGCCCAACAGCGTTGTGCCCGGGGTATCCAGGAGCGCAAGTACCGTGTTGTTGAGAATGTACTCCATGCGGGCAGACCACACATTTGCCCAGATTTTGGTGAAAATGGACATGAGCCCCGAAGATACCAGATGCTTGTGGTCGGGATTTTTTACCTCGAGGATATTGAAACCAACCGGGTAATCCGTGTCGATCGGATTGAAGTAAATGACATCGTCGAGACGCTGTTCCGGAATCGCAGCCAAGAGGCTTTGGACAAATTCGCCGTGTGGGTCTACTACGGCGACGCCACGCCCGGCCTCAATATCTTGGATCGCAAGATTACGCAAGAGTGACGTTTTTCCGGTGCCCGTTTGGCCGATGACATACATGTGCTGAAACCGGTCTTTATTTTTGATGCCAAAAACCCGGCTTGATCCGCGAAAGTTTGACTTGCCGATATAGAGGATGTCGCTGTCGCTTGTCGTTGCATCGGTCATGATTATTGTTCTTGAAAAGAAGTAATATTGAAATCGGCATCGAGGATTGATTTGAGTTTTGTCGTGCTGGATTCCACGGTCGCTGAAGTTTGGACGATAGTATCAGCTCCCGAGTATGTCATAGGGTACACATAACACGAATATGCATCGACAACGAATGTTTCATCTCCGCCGTACTCAAAATCCTGAAACAGGTTTGCGATCGCACGATCCATGCAAGAAAGCGCCACAAAATACGACAACTCCTTGAACTCAAATTGCAGCATTCCTTGGCGCTCGAAATATCCTGACGAACTCAACGATTGCGCCAAAAGCAGGAGCACTACACTCAAAATGATAACCGTGGTAAGTACAATGAATCCCTTTTGTTGTTTGAAATGTGTCATTGGGCCGATATAAAAACGTCAATCGACGTGGAAGCTGGTTGATTCGGCTCAACGCTAATGACGTTCGCCTGAATCCGGATGGTGTTTTTGGTGATCGTAGAATAGGAATAATTTTTGAAACTCAAGCTGGTTACAGTAACAAAACTATTCGTAAGGGCAAGAGGGGCTCCCGAACCCCTCTTGAGGCGGACCACACCGTTGGACAGGTCAATCACAAAAGGATTTGAGGAAGTATCCGCCGTATTGACGGACAGTGTTGCGGCGCTATTTCCTACCGTAGGGCTGTTGATTACCGTTGCTCCCTGAATAATTCGCTGCATCTTCTGGGTGAGAAAGCGAGCGTTATCGGCGACTTCGATTTGGGAGTTTGTTCGCTGTGATGAACTCAAAAGAGAGAATGAGGACATGACGATGCCACCAACGAAAATAACAAAAATGATCGCATAGATGAGCATCTCGATGAGAGTGAATCCTGCCTGGTTATTGGAGGAAACCCGGTTGTTGTTATACACAGAAGCCAAAGGCGGTAGTTGAAATCAGTTTTAAAATATCCACATTGTTTACCGACATGTACACAATGTTGTCATAGTAATCAGCACCGGTGCCAAGGTTGGAAAGATCGAGCGATGAGACCTGTGTGATCAAAAGGGGATTTTTAATATTGAAGTTCTGAAACTCTTCGTTACTTTTGTCTGTTCCCAAAAAGCTCAATGTTCCGGCTGTGATCAGGCTAAACACGCCGCCGGAAATATCAGTCGAACCACGACGAGTGATAGGAAACGCGGTTGCGTCCAGGATAAAGAATTCATGATCACTGGTGGAATAGCTCCGACCCAAGTAGATACGTTTTGCCGTTTTTGCATGCACCGATCTTCCATCGGTGTTGCCAGGGGCATTGTAGCTTCCCAGTTCCTGGGGATCGGCAGGATCGGAAACGTCTATGGCAATCAATTCTTCGTTGTTATCCGAGGTGGCGATGTAGGCTACATCGAGTAAGGTACTGACTTCATTTACGTCCGCATTAATCTCCAAACTCGATACTACCCGGGGACTTGAAGGGATACTTATATCAATGATAAAAAACTCGGGCCCGCCGGCCTTTGTTGCCGTCGTTGCATATACGTAGTTTCCCCGAGTCATGACATAGCGCCCAAGTCCGCCATTTAGCGTAAGTTTTCCTACCTCTGTCGGATTGCTGGGTGTGCTTACATCAATGACAAAAAAGTCCGGGCTATTTTCCTCGATGCCATAAACATAGTTTCCACCGTAGGCAAGAGCTTTCCATCCCTGCTCTACGTTCAAAGATCCGATCTGAGTGGGAATTGCCGGATTGGACACATCGAAAATGAAGAGATCTTCCTTTCCTACGGCCGCCGCAGAACTGCTCACGAAGGCCATTCCATTTCCATACGCCACATCTGTACCTTTCGATCCTGAAGAACCGTTTGCCGAACCAATTGCGCAAGGTTGACTCCAGTTTCCAATAAGCCCTTGATTTGGTGCCGCCAGGGTTTGTGATAGTTCAATGGTTTTTGAACCTTCCGGGGGGTGATCCCAGCTCACCGTAAGATCCACGTGTTTAATGTTCAAGCTGTCCGTACTGATAGAAACCGTGCGGGTAAACCCATCACTTTCATCAGGAGATGCGGTAAGTCCCCACGTTTCATCGGGTTTAAATTCCAGTCCATGAATTCCGTCCGTCAAGCTAACCCACCAATTGTCACGGATGAATCGCAGAGCTTCCATACCGTCATGAGCTTTTTGAATACCTTCGCGCGATTCCAGAGATCCCGCAACAAAATTTTGACCGCCAAAAAATATCATCATCGCCGCGCTGATGGTCAGCGAAAAAATAGCCAATGCTATCAGTATCTCAACGAGGCTACTGCCCCTTCGATTCTGCTCAGGGCTATTGCCAGTCGATTGTTCCTTCGGTGTTAACATGTATGGTGTTTTGTTTGACTCGGTTATCGAGGATAAAGCTTTGAGAAGCGGTGGTTCCCGTCAAATAGGCAAACGTTGCCTCGGTAGGTCCAGTAATGTCTACATTGGTTTCACGCTCAGATGTCTGATCTTTTGCCGTATTCCTTGTTGCATAATTTGCCCCCTCATAGACCGTAAACTGCGTGCCAGAAATGTACATGCCATGATCAGCGCTACCCTCACCGCCAAGCGACATGGTACGGGCCTGTCGCAAGAGGGATACAAATTTTGCACGTTCCGAATCAATTTGGTATCGTTCGTAAAAGTTCAGAACAAATGGAACGCTTAATCCGAGCAGTATCGTAAGAATACTAAGACTGATCAATACCTCAATTAAGGTAAAACCTCGCCGTTGCTTCGTGTGATCATTTTTGAGGACCGATATGTTGTGAAACTTCATAGATAGGAAGGATAATGGCAAGCGCGATGAAGCAAACGACAAATCCCATAATAACCAACAGTAACGGTTCAAGAACACTGGAGAGCGTTTTTGTTGAGTTATCCAGCTCTCCTTCAAAGTAATCAGCCAAGTAAAGGCCCGTATCGGTAAGTCGGCCAGTATCTTCTCCCACGGCAATCATTTGGGAAAATACCACGGGAAACAGGCGTGGATGTAATGCAAGATGCTTGGAAATGGGATCACCCTGCCCCACCGCGACGGAAACTTCCTTGAGGACTTTTCGATAGACAAGATTGTTTGATGAGTTTGCCGTAATCTCGAGTGATTGGACGATTTTTACTCCGCTTTTCATAAGAAGCGACAGGGCACGCACGAATGCGATGACATTAAAATTCTGCACCATCGTACCGGCAACGGGAAGCATAAGCATAAAACGATGCCAGATATAGCGGATGGAAGGAATGCGGAGGAGAAACCACATGGCGATACACGAGATCACGACTCCCAGGAACACCAGGGGTCCGTTATCAATCAAGAACGTAGAAACGGTAATAAAAATCTTGGTTATCAGCGGAAGTTCAATCTTCAGCGATCTGAAGATCGGTAAAATCTTGGGAAATATAAAAAACATAAGCGCTCCAGTAATTCCGAACGTAGCGAACAGAATAATGACAGGATACATCATCGCACCTTTGACCTTGGCCTCCAGTTCACGCTTCTTTTTCAGAGAGTCTGCGAGGTATTCAAGGTTTTCCGCGAGCGATCCGCTGATTTCACCGACACGTACGATATTGATAAAAAACTCACCGAATAATTTTTGATGTTTTGCTAGACCATCGGCAAGGAACTGTCCATTTCCAACATCGTCGATGAGACCAGCAATGATTTTTTTGAATGTTTTTGACTTCGCTTGTTTTTGCAGAGTACGAAGGATATCCAAAATCTGCATTCCCGAACGCGACATGATCGCCAGATGCCTGGCGAAAAACATTTTTTCCTTCATTGAAATGTAGTAGAAGGGATTTGCCATACTATTCTTGTACCACACGCAATACTTCCTCTATGGTCGTGAGACCTAGCAGGACTTTTTGAAAACCATCTTCAAGCATCGTGGTCATACCCTTGCTCATAGCAAGTTTTCTGATTTCGGATGCATTGATGCGTTTCATTACTGCGTCTCGAATTTCGTCGTTCATTTCAAGTACCTCATGAATGGCAACACGGCTTGCAAACCCTGTATTGCCGCACTCTGCGCAACCCTTGCTGGCAAAAAACTGTGAGTCTTTGGCAACAAGGTGATCGGGCAGAACCGTCGAAAGTCTTGCAAATTCGGCTTCCGTGATCGAACGGGGAACTTTGCATGTTTGGCAAAGTTTGCGTACCAACCTCTGTCCGATCGCGATGTTTACGGTCGAGGCGATCAGGAATGGTTCAACGCCCATATCCAGCAAGCGAGGCAGGGTAGTTGCCGCATCATTGGTATGCAGTGTGGACAGAAGCAAGTGTCCCGTCAATGCGGCATTGACCGCTATTGCAGCTGTTTCTTTGTCTCGGATTTCCCCTACCATGATTATATCAGGATCTTGACGTAAAATGGAGCGCAGACCATCGGCAAAGGTGAGACCGGTATCAGCATTGACCTGAATTTGGTTGATACCATGGATTGAGTACTCAACGGGATCCTCGATGGTAATAATTGAAACATCCGGAGTTTTGAGGGTAAGTAAAACGGTATACAACGTCGTCGTCTTTCCGGATCCCGTAGGTCCGGTTGCTAGGATCATACCGTTGGGTTTTTGAATTGCGCGCTCGACTTTTGCCTTGTCAGAATCGGAAAAATTTAAATCATCCAGCGAGGTAATGGGCGTATGCTCCACGAGTAAGCGGGCCACAGCATCTTCACCGTAATAGGTGGGTACAACTGATACGCGGATATCGAATTGCTGGGGCATATCAGGGATGCTTGTCTTAAAGCGGCCATCTTGTGCTGATTGATGTTCGTCGGTACGCATACTCGAGAGTACCTTGATGCGACTGATGATCGTCGGTTGTAGATTCTTCGGGAGCTCGAATACATCATGTTGGATTCCATCCACACGAATACGCACGATGAGCTTCGTTTCGTCGGGGTCAAAATGGATATCGGAAGCGCTGAGAAAATATGCGTATGCAATAAGGTTGTCAACTAACTCGATAACAGGAACCTGCTCGAGGGGAAGTCTACGCGCGGCATCAATTTCCACACGAATACGCTCCGCTCTGCTGATAAGGGGATTGATAGCGTTAGCATTGCCCGTGTCATGCACGTGAGCGGTTGGCGGTTCTTGAGGCGCTCGCGGCGCTGGAATCTGGTCGGGTACCGGTTCAGGCTTGGGTTCAGGTGCGGGTTCAGGCGTAGGTTCAGCCACAGGTTCGGGCTCGAGTTCGGTGGACAACTTTTTTGCTATTTCATCCAGTTCCTGCGCAACGGTGCGCAGTGCGTCAGCTGGGTCGTTTTGTGGAGTATTGTTCATATTATTCCTGGACAACACGAAGGATTTCTTCAATGGTCGTTAATCCCTCGATAGCTTTCCTAAATCCATCCTCAAGCAGTGTGGTCATGCCCTTTCCAACGGCAATCTTTTTTATTTCGCTTCCATTTGCTCGTTTCATAATAGCTTGTCGAATATCATCATCAACCTCGAGCATTTCATAAATACTGATGCGTCCGGCATATCCGGTATCTCCGCATAGCGCACATCCCTTGCCATGAAAAAAATCTCTATGCTTTCCCAGGACCTTGGCCGGGATAAATTCAGCAAGGCGTTTGAATTCTGGGTCGGTGATCTTCTTTTTTTCCTTGCAATCCTTGCACACCATACGTACCAACCTCTGTCCGATCGCGATGTTTACGGTCGAGGCGATCAGGAATGGTTCAACGCCCATATCCAGCAAGCGAGGCAGGGTAGTTGCCGCATCATTGGTATGCAGTGTGGACAGAAGCAAGTGTCCCGTCAATGCGGCATTGACCGCTATTGCAGCTGTTTCTTTGTCTCGGATTTCCCCTACCATGATTATATCAGGATCTTGACGTAAAATGGAGCGCAGACCATCGGCAAAGGTGAGACCGGTATCAGCATTGACCTGAATTTGGTTGATACCCAGAAGAGAGTACTCTATAGGATCTTCGATCGTGATAATGGAGACGTCAGGAGTATTGAGTTTGCGGAGGATGGTATACAACGTCGTCGTCTTTCCGGATCCCGTAGGTCCGGTTGCCAAAATCATACCGTTTGGTCGCTCAATGGCATGCATGATTTTTTTTCGGTCATTGTCTGAAAACGTCAAATCTTCGAGTGATTTGATTTCCGCCTGTTCAACAAGCAGACGAAGAACTGCGTTTTCCCCATAGTAGGTGGGTACGACCGATACGCGGATATCAAATTGTCGGGGGAGTGACTTGATATTTGTTTTGAACCGACCATCTTGGGCGGACTGGTGTTCATCCGTGCGCATTCCCGCGAGCACTTTGATGCGCGTAATGACTTCGGATTGAATCGTTTTGGGGAACGAAAACGTGTCCTGCAGAAGGCCGTCGATGCGGAGACGAATGGCAACGCGTTCCCCTTCGGGCTTTACGTGAATATCCGACGCCCGGGCTAAGTATGCATACGAAACAAGGTTGTCTACAATTGGCACGATGGGAAGTTCCTCATCAGTGGAAACGAGCGATTTTTCAATTTCAGCTTTAATGCGTTTCTGTTCACTGATGACGGGTTCGAGAATCGGGCGGGCCTGGCGTTCCGGTGAACCGTCTACAACACTGCTGGTGGCGAGCACCTCTTTGATTTTGGCAATCATTTCGTTGATGTCGGTGTATGCCTTGACCAGGTATGCCCGTACACCAAGTTGTGATATCTCGGTAATCGCTTCTCCCGTTTCCACTTCAGACAGGACGATGATCGGGGGAAATATTGCCTGGTGATCTCGGTGGATCAATCGAAGAACGCCGAGAAATACTTTTATCTGACCAATGGGAAGATCAAGAAAAACAACGGAAGGCCGTTGATCGACGATAATGTGAAGACCTTCCTTGCCATTGCTGGTAGATAGAACATGGTAGTTTTGCTTGCGTAATTTTTGCGACAAAATCCCTCCAATAAACAAATTGGACTCAACCAAAAGAATAGTTGGGTTGTTCTGTACCTGCACCCCTACTAGTATACCACAGTTATTTGAGAATCTTCTTTACTTCATCCACAATCTCCGAGAGATCTTCACTCTTTTTGATGTAGTCCACAGCGCCGGCTTCACGAGCAAATTTTTCATCGGTCCAACTGATTTCCTTTTGGGGTTCACCGTAATTGGTGAGGAACGCAACCCTCAATGCTGCCGTATTCTGATCCTCTTTTAGCTTTGTCAGTGTTTCAACTCCGTTCATATCTGGCATTTCCACATCCAAAAGCACTAAATCCGGCCTGATTTTCTTTGCCAATTCTATTCCTTCCTTGCCGCTTTGCGCAGTGGTAACCTCAAAACCTGCCGACGTGAGTTTGAGGGAAAAAATATCGAGGAAGTCCTTGTTATCGTCAATTATGAGAATTCGTGTTGCCATAGGGTAATTCTATCATGAAGGTACTGCCCTTGCCAGGGCCGGGAGACTCCGCCCATATATTTCCCTTGTGAACCTCAATAAACTGCTTCGCGATATACAGGCCCAGTCCCGTGCCCTGGATTTTCTTTGCGGTGTCGCTTCCACGCTCAAACTGCTCGAAAAGCTTGGGGATCAGATCCTGCGGGATGCCCATCCCAGTATCGGCTACGCCGATCCGTATCGTGTCTCGTGTAGCGTGTAACGTCACTCGGATCGTTCCTTGTTCTGTGTACTTAATGGCATTATCGATGAGGTTCTGTATCACCTGGCGAATTTTTTCTTTATCAATAGTGATCATGAGCGGACCGGGAGGAAGTTCGGCAGACAGTTCGAGATGTTTTTGCTGTGCGACATTCGTGAGTTCGTCCACGATGTTTTTTATGAGTGCATTCAGATCGATGCGTTCATACTGATACTCGATTTTTCCTTCTTCCAGTTTTCGGAGATCGAGAAGGTTGCTCACCAGTTCAAGGAGCCGGTTGGCAACTGTTTTGATTTTTTCAGCCGTTTCTTTCACTTTATCCGGTACGGCCCCATAGCTTCCGTCCTCTATGAGCTCGGCGTAGTCCTTGACCACGGACATGGGGGATTTGACCTGATGGGAAGCGAACGACAAAAACTGCGACTTCATGCGATCAGCAATTTTAAGTTTTTCATTTAGCACCTGAAGTTCCTCGCGCAACTTTACCTCGCGTATCACGGATTTAATGAGTAGAATACCGAATATCAGTATTAAAACAAAAACTCCAGAGCGAAAAATGATGGTAAAGATATCTTTTGCAACCACGACCTCAACTAGAGAAACAATCGCTAAAACAAAAGTAAGAATTTCGGTGGTGATGACCTTTATATTTAGCAAGTGGTGTTTAGTAATAGCGTAGGCTGTGAAAGCAACAAAAGGAAAAGTAAATACAGCACTCAATGGAATGAATCTTGTATTTTGAAATACGGTTGGAAGAATAAAGTCAAAAACAATTATGGAAGCAAACATTATTATAACCCCTATTAATAATATTTTTAGAGGTGCACGACCCTCCTTATCAGCTTTAAGAAATTTTTTGATAAGTATAAACAGCGATATTGGAATGCTCAAAACTGCAACCAACATAAAAAGTATGATTCCGGGCGCTACAATAGGTTGAGGAGCTTCTCCAGATACAAACTTAACACCAGAAAAAACAAAAGGTGTAAGAGTTAGAAGCATCGTAATAACCGTTAAAACAATGACTGATTTTACCAGCGAGGGTTTCGCTGAGATTGTTTTATCCGGAAAAGTATATACAAGGAATAGGAAAGTAATTGAGTTCGGAACTGCAAAAAATAAAACCGATCTTACTAACAATAAGGCATAATCGGGATCTGTAATCTTGTATGACAAATAATTAACAGAGCTCCAAACTGAAAGAACAATCGTTTGAATAAAGAAAAGACGATTTGTATGACTTTTACTATCCCCAAAGAAAATAACGAAACCTAAAATTATGTTTGCAGCAATTGCAATTCCAACTGTTAGAAAATCAATATTAAGAGTAGAAAAAGACATTTAATGTATTGGCCTTCTTGGGCTATGAGGCATATTTTTATTTGCGAAACCAATCCGACAGAAAAATTGTGGCCGTTGGGACATTCTTAATAAATTCTGAATTGTTTTGTAATTGTTGCCAATTTGTATTGTGGCAGCGGCAGGGTTAGTAACAATTCCTAGGCGTGTGGCTTCAACTGCTATTTTTGTGAAAAGTCTACCAACTTTAAACCAATCGTCAGGAGTGTCGTTGTTGCTTGATATTATAAGAAAAGCAGACGTATTTCCCACAAATTTTTTCAGATCATTCTTTTCATTCAATTTGGCAAGATTCTTTTTTCTGATTAAGAATGGCACAAAAAGAGATACTATGCCAGGGAGTCCCATACCAAATCCTGGCATCCCAAAATAAGAATTTGTGTAGTTTGACTTTATGTAATGCGAAAGTTCCTCTCTAAAAGATTTACTTTCCATTGCCTCGATCTCCGATAAAACGGCTAGTCTGCCAAACTCAGCTATAAGTTGTTTACCCAAAACCAACTTTACTGATAGACTCTCAGTGCTCAAAGATTTAGCCCATTCTAGAAAATCGTCTGGTAGCTTCTTATCTATATAATCATATCTATTGGTATGTCGGGAAATTAAAGCCTCGAGTAGTGTTTTATTTATATCCTGAGATTGATTAAAATCTAGAGAGATTGTAGATACCAGGGTTTTTGGATCAAAAACTAGATGTGTTTTGATTCCTAGTGCCTCGGCTGCCAGGATTACATATTGGACACAGCATCCCAAACTTTCTGTGAATTGTCTGTTGTTGCTATCAGCCACTGGCAACGCGCGAGAGTAATCTGGACTTACAAGTATAGTTTTATCACCGCTTACTCTTATATTCCAAGGTTGACTATTATGACTCGATGGCGCTAAAACCCCATACCTAGCAATAAATTCCGTTTTTTGAGCTACATTCGATAGCTTACCATACTCACTAATATTTATATTCCAAGCGGAATAATTCTCTTTCATAGCTGTTATTATACCATAAATATCATCATGTAAACCAGGTCATCAAGCTAGTTTTATTTAATAACCATGCCAAATTCTTTTACAGCTTTCCAGGATAAATCAAAGCTATTTCGCATGCTATCTGCTATATCTTTGCTTTCAATGATAATTCCAAAATCCCCTCTCATCGATATAAAAGCAACTCGGTTACCGTAGATTCCCATATGAACTGGGAAATTGAAATTTTCTTTTGGAATGATGATTGCCTGATCTCCTTTATGGAGTTTGTGTTTATTGGCGTAATCCCTCATTTCATTTGTTGCGGGATTTATTGCGAACATTTTTATTCCTCTTGCTGCGCGCATAGAGTCAAATTCTTCAAATCCAGGCAGATATTTAGACATCTTACTAGCATCAGCATACGTTTTTAGATCTGATGTTGTCTTGTCTTTGAGAAGGTCGCTAAAAATCTCTCTGATTCCAGCCGGACCCTCAAACATTTTAATAACCGGTTTGCGTTTGGTGCCTTTGTAGAGAGCTTTTAGTTCAGGAATGATGGATTCAATGCCGGTGCGAATGTTTTCCTGCTTTTCAACCGTGGTTTGAGCAGTATAGAGCAAAGTATCTGGAGAAGCTGCAACATATCGGCGGACCGTTTTATCGTTGGAGATTCCCACAAAACTCTTCTTCTTTAGAGCTTCCAAAACTACGTAGGCGGAACTGCGATTGACGCCGGAATGTCGGGAAACCTGATAGACCGTAGCAATCTCAAGTTCAAGAAGCGCCATGTAGATCCGCGCTTCTTTTTCGGAAAGGCCAAAATCCCGAAGTCTTTTGAGTAGGATATCGATCGCCATGAGTCTGTTGTTACATGCTACCAACAAGTCCACATAAAAGCAAGATCGTAAGCCACTCATTTGTTGTCAATTATTGACGACAAAATATCCACCGCTAGCATAAGGTAAACTAGTACCTTTACAGGAGGTAAGATGCGTACCATCACTGCAGTGGTTTTGGCGGGTGGCAGGGGATGTCGAATGGGTTCCATAACGCAGTCAACTCAAAAGTGTCTCCTTCCCATAGATGAACAGCCGGTCATTTTTCATATCATGAAAGCGCTCGTGAGTGAATTTGGATCGGTTGACCTCATTGTTGGTGTTGCCTATAGGGCAAACGATGTAGTCGATTTCATTGACCGCAATAAGCCACGGACCGTTTCGGTTACATATGTTCCTCATATTCTTGGAACAGAGGGGTGGGGAATATACCGAGATCTAAGACCATTTGTGCACGGGCCGTTTGTGGCAATGCCGGGCGATATTGTTGCCATGCCGCACGTGTACGGCAGTGTGATGCGAGTATTGGCTAAAGACGAAGCAGACGCCGCAATAACACTGTCCCCAGATGTAGATACGGTTGATACGCACGGTATTGGTTACATCAATCAATCACGCGCGGTAAATCTTCAGTGGCCACCTCCGCAAGCCCTGCCGTCAAATTGTCTAAGAGATATGACGATTTGGTCAAGCGATGAGCGAATCTTCGATATCATCGAGCGATATCCTCATCCAGGCAAAAGCATAGGATACGTTTTCATGGACGCGATTCACGATAAGAGGCCGATCTCCGGCAATTATTACGATGCGTCCTGGATACATCTCGGCTACCCGTCAGACCTTCAAAAGTCACTGGCAGTAGCATGCAGTACCTCATAGCCCAATCGCTTGGTTGGGCTAGTTATTTGATATACAATATAAAATATGATCAATCGACATTCATTGGAAACCATCGAGGGTGCAAAGTTTTCCAAATTGTTTATCAGGCCCCTCTACGATTCCTACTGTTTTTCCAATATCCCGCGAACAATACAGGATATCTTTTTTGATGAAAAAAAATCTCTGCTTCCTAAAGAAGTACTCGGTTCCTTGCCATCTAGATATGAAAAAATAGTTTTGTTCGTCATTGACGGTTTTGGATGGCAATTTTTTGAGAGGTATAGCGAAAAATATCCATTTTTAAGATACATAGTAAAAAACGGGGTTGTTTCACAGCTGACAACCCAATATCCCTCGACGACAGCCTCTGAAATGACGACAATTCATACAGGATTGCCGGTTGGCGAAGGCGGAGTATATGAGTGGTTTTATTACGAACCAAAGGTTGATGCCATCATAGCCCCCTTGCTTTTTTCTTTTGCGGGGAAAAAAGAACGTGGCAATTTGCAATCAACGGGTATTGATCCGAAAGACCTTTTCCCGCAGCAGACACTTTATGCAGGGCTTCGCGAGAAAAATATTGACTCTTTTATCTTCAGCTATGTCGAGTATGCACAATCTCCATACACGAAAATTATGACTCGAGGAGGTACCAACATTCCGTACGCTACGATCCCGGAAGCCCTCACCAACCTCAGCGATTTATTGATCACCAATCATAGAAAATCATACTACGTTGCATACTTTGATACGATAGACAAAATTGCCCATCAATACGGTCCCGATTCGCCTCAATTTGCGGCTGAGGTTGATGCTTTCTTTTATTCAATGGAGCGATTTTTTCTCAACAAGCTAAAAGGGAAATTAAAGAATACGCTTTGCATGATTACTGCCGATCATGGGCATGCATCCATTAATCCAAAGACTACGATATACCTCAATCAGCGTTTTCCGCAGGTTGCGGAATGGCTAAAGACGAACAAAAAAGGAGAACTTCTAGTCCCCGCAGGTTCTTGCAGAAACATGATTCTGCACGTGCGAGAAGAATATCTTTCGCGAGCGCATACGTTTCTTCGAAACTCTTTGGCTTGCAAAGCGGAAGTTTACTATGTTGATGACTTGATCAAGCAGAAGTTTTTCGGTCTTGGCGAGCCGTCGAAAGTGTTTCTTGATCGTATTGGGAACCTCGCGATTTTGCCTTACAACAATGAATCAGTTTGGTGGTATGAAAAGGACAAGTTCGAAATCAAATATTACGGACATCACGGCGGCATGACTCCCGAAGAAATGAAAACAATACTCCTTTGTTTATCGTTTTCCTGATGTTTAAAGAAGTCCAGATGTCTTTTGTTGTCGCATCTCATCAACAAACATCAATATAAATCTGGCATCAAGCACTATTTTACTGTCAGTTATTGACAACAAACTATTCACGGCTAGCATTGATGGATGAAAGCTCAAAGTATCACTATTGGTTCGCGCGTCGAAATGATAGTCAACGGTATTCCGCAGACATGGGAGGTTGTGCTATCGGGCAAGGTGGATATAGAAAACAAAAAAGTCTCGGCTGATGCTCCACTTATACAATTTATTCTCGGAGCAAAGGAGGGGGATACAATAAAGCAAAGGATAAGAGATCGTAGCTTTATTATTGAGATTGTAAAAATATATTGATCATTTGACAAACAACATGATAAATTCTACGGTATACTCAGTAGACAAGATCAATTTTTTATGAATAAGAAGCTATACATCGGAATTGGGTTGGTGGCAATGGTACGTAGGGCATTGACTTTCAAGGACACTCAATGTAGTATTGCTGTCATGCTAGGAAGTTTTCGCACTGCATCTAATATGCCTCAGCCGGAGTTGATCATGGTGGTCAGCTCGTCTTGGCGTTTGCGTTAATCAAATTTCAAAAGACAACTCGAGCTGGTCGCTATGATGGCGGCCAGTTTTTTTGTTCAGGTGTACACAACCCACGAGGTGAATATGCAGATCAAACGTATCATTGTCATCGCTGACGGTATCGATTTGAGGAAGCTCTGTGGGGCGATTATCACGTGCGGAGTATCGTCGCAAGACATCCACGTTTCACGGGATGCATCGCAGGAAGTTGCCGGTCTGAATGTTTCACCGAGTCTTCCGGAGGGGAAACTCACGGTGAGCTCCGATCAATCTAGGTATGGAGATCCGGTTGATTACGAGGACGTGATCGACAACCTGGTTCCGTAACACGTTCCTACAGGGAGAAGGAATGGTAGTATTTCTTCTCCCTGTTTCGCAATATCTGTTTTCTCGAATTTGACTAAGGAGATAAAGGGGTCAGGTCTCTTTTTAGTCCCCTACAATCCAAAGATTTTTTTGAAATTGGCAGAGATTTTTTTTCGTTTAGTAATGCTGGCAGGTGTATTAAAATCGGGGATCAAAACGGCATCAGGAGAAATGAGTGCGCGGTTGGATTCGAGTTCTTGGCCGCAGACGATTTTGCGGACGCAATAGGCAACGGCGGCGCCATTAATCAAAGCCGCTCCGCCCAATTGAGGCCATGAGACGATGGTTTTGCCTATGTCCAAAAGTGAGTCCTGCATCCGTTCAGTGACATTTTCCGGTCCGATGTGTTTGGTGATCGTTTTGCCAATGCCGAACTTGTCCAATTTCGCCAGCTCTTCATGGGTTATATTTCCTAAACGGCCGTGAAAAAACGCAAGATTAGGATCCAGGTCATAGCGCTCGATGTCAACGACGGCATTGTCGCCGTTATCGGCGGCCATGACAACGGGAATACGGTATTGCTTCGCTTTTTCCCGCACAAGATACTTGATCGCGATATTGTCCAGCTCATCGATCATGACGTCCAGTCCGGAAAAAAATTTATCCAAATTCTCGGGTGTCAGTCCATCAGGAAAACATTCAACCACCGCATAGGGATTCATTTCATAGATCTGCCGTGCGGTGATTTCAATTTTGAGTAAACCAAGATTTTGCACGCCGGCCCGTACTCGGTTTGTGTTGGTAAGTGAAAGTCGGTCAAAATCAGCCAGTTTGATACGTTGGCCTCCGCCCTGAAGCACAATGGCGAGCGCCACGCTGTTGCCAATGCTCAAACCGCCGATGCCGATAGTGCTGTTATAGAACTTTTCCTGTTCCTCGGCGGTGATCAGATTGCGATTGCGTGCCGTACGCACAAGGAAAAACTCTTGTTCGGGTAAAATATGGACGATCGTGTTGAGCCACGGGTAGTAAACCCATCGTCCTCCCGGATCAGGCAATTTTTTCGGGGCTTTTTCCGGTTGAAATGTTAGTGTTGGATTTTGAACAAAGAAAAGCTCACGGAGCTGTTCTTTGTAGTCATCGACAACGATCGTAAATTCGTTTTGCTTTTCCGGACCATCCAGGAAAATCGGTTTTGCTATTTTTTTACCCATTTTTGTTTTATTCCCGGCCTGAAGTGTTCCGGATGCTCATAATTCCAAAACTTCAGCTGGGGTTTCACGCGGTCTCCCATCATGCCGGCATTGTTGCGATGCTCCGCGTTGTGCTCCAGGAGCGCTGTTGAAATTCGTTCGCCGATCTTTTTTTCTAGACTTTCGGTTATTACAACATCGGGCTTGAGTTCAATGTTGATTTCAAGAAATTCATTTTGCCGAGGATCGTGCTTGGTCATCATCGTGAATTTGCCGGTGATGGAGTCCTCAAGCGATGGGTGGCTGATGCCCTCTTTCACATGTTCGGGATAAATGATAGCGCCATAGAGCTTAGTGGATAAGTCAGCCCTCTCATAGATGTAGACAAAGGGATGTTTGAGGATGGTCTTAGTGATGCCGGCTTTCCTTGCTTCTCGGGCGAGGTCAATGCCATGTTTTTTAAGGATGACTGTCACTTCATCATACGACAAAACACCGCCATGGTCGCCGATTTCGTAGCGGATAAGCGGCAGGGCGCTGTCCCCGGTCAGGTAGATATTTTTATTCACCGCTTCGAACTGGATAAATTCGGGATTGAACTGCGCAAATGTAGGCAGACGATTTAAAAGCGGGAACAGAGCCGTGTGGAGTTTTTTGTTGGCAACCGCCATCCTGCGGATCAAAATACTCACCGGCGATTCTTCGGCCATCGTGCCGATATCGGCACTGCCATAGATATTCATAATGTCAGTTAGCGGATTCTTGAGATGAGCTTTGCGGACAATATAATCGCGGAATTTTTCGGAAAATGCTTCGGCGGCGCAGACAATACGCAGGTTGAATTTCTTCCAATCCACGCCCTGGCGTTTGCCCTCGTCAATAATATCTTTTAGAAATGGGGGATAGGCGCAGATAATAACATTGCCAAAACTCGGAGCAATATGTTTGAGAGCGGCGAAGATTTCTTTTTTATTGACGCCCGGAGTCAGTATCGTAAGAGAATATCCTTTTTGTGACAAATATTTAAACGCCTGGTACGTGATAATTCCGCCAATCCAAACCCCCATGCCAAAAGCTATGATAACTAACGTACTGGCCTTAGGCGTGCCAACGTTCTTTAGAAATAACTCGTGGTACATTGCCGACTGCCGGTCAATGGCATCGTTGCGGGGAAAATAGAACGGCTCGCCGGTTGATCCGGAGGTTGCGGTGAATACGAGCGACATATCCTGGAATGTGCCATCCCAGCAGAGCTGTTCAAGCGGATATTGGCGCAGATAATTGGCGCGGCTAACCGGTGGTATGTGCTGAAAATTTTCCCATGTCGTTACTTTGTCCGGCCGAACGCCATTTTTCCGAAGAAAATCTTTGTATGCCGGTACGCGCTTAGCCGCATCGTGGAATAAATGTAGGACACTCTTCATCTTTTGAAAATATTCTCGGCCATTTGGTCAGCAATAAGATGTGTGGAAATACTTTTCTGTTTTGCAAGGGCAAAAATTGTTCTCAGGGTTTTACTAATTTTTTTGATTCTGGTCTGGACTCGTTTGCGCTGATAGCCGTTTTTTTCAAGCTCATCCACAATGTTGATAAGGCCGCCGGCGTTGGCAACATAATCCGGCGCATACAATATGCCCATCTCATGGAGTTTATATCCTATTTCAGAAGTCGCCAATTGGTTATTGGCACCTCCGGCGATGGCTTTAGTCCGTAGTTCACGAATGACTTTTGGCGTGAGATCATTGCCGAGCGCGCACGGCGAATACAAATCGCAGACCTGCTTATGAATGTCTTCGTGGCTTACAAACGTGATTTTTGGGAACTTATTTTTTATCGCCATCACGACGTCCTTGTCTGTTTCTGCTCCAATGATGTTGGCGTCGTCCTGAAGCAAAAGCCGTGCCAATTCGCCTCCGAGCTTGCCAAGACCTTTAATAGCAATGGTTTTTCCTGCAGGGTCTGGAGAGCCGTAGAGTTCTTCAAAACAGGTTTTAATTCCATAGTATACGCCCAAAGCAGCCATATCCGATGTATGCGCTTTTTTGATGCCGTTTTCCTGACCTAGAATATACTTGCTTGAAGAAGCCATCAGTGTGGCATCTTGGTCAGATATGCCGGCGTCAGTACCAGTCGTGAACATACCGCCGAAATAATTAACTTTCTTGCCAAAAGTGCGCAAGAGTTCCTTGGTTTTGTTTTTTGGGTTACAGATGATAACAGCTTTGCCGCCGCCAAACTTCACGCCTGCCAAGGCACACTTGTACGTCATAGCCTTGGAAAGCAGGAGGACATCGCGCAAAGCATCTACGTCAGAAGCATATTCGTACATGCGTGTGCCACCAGTTGCTGGGCCGATATTGGTGTTGTGGATGGCAATGTAGCCCTTGAGGCCTGTTTTTTGGTCTTGAAAACAGCTCACCATTTCGTGGCGGTCAAATTCCGGCAGTTTTGCTATATCAAAATCAGCCATACTCTACGATTGAAAAACTAGGATTCATTATACCGTAAAAACTTGTTTTGAGCCAGGTTATCGGTCATCCATCTTTCCCCCTTATTGAAAGGGGAATAAAAGGGGGTTATTGTTCAAACGTGACCATCTACTTCACAGGAAAAGGCGATAAAGGAAAGAGTGCGATGGGGGCGAGGAAGATCGCCAAAGACGATCCGCTTTTTGAGGCGCTTGGCGCACTGGACGAATTGAATAGTTGGCTGGGATTTTGTCAGGATAAAAGGCTTAAGCCCATTCAGGAAGATTTGTTTATTGCCCAGGCGGAAATTGTTTGGCAGCAATGGGGCAAAAAAGCCCGCCCGACCGAATGGTCGTTCGGGCAGGTAAAATAAAAATTACAAAGGAGAAAACGAAGATATTAGAAGAAGAGATTTTGAAAATAGATAAAGTCGTTCCGCATTGATTTCAGAAACGGTAATTTGTCCGCCCTCCTGGTACAATAAACGCAGTAGTTCAAAACCAATTTTTCCAAGCCCCTGAATAGCAAAACTGCGATCTTTAGTATGTGAAGATCCGTACACCTCTTCCAGGCAAGTTTTGATTGAGTGATATAACCCAATAGCAGTATATTTAGTGGGATCAACTTTAAGTCCCACAAAATACGGGCTTACGCGAGACATGATCTTTACGTCAGATTGCTCCAATCCCACATCGGTGCCAGTGATAAATCTTCCAGCAAGATAATTCACCTTTTCCGCATAGGTTTGGAGAAGTTGTTTACGTTGTGCGGGGCTTTGAGATCCATGTTGTAAAATCACCGCCTTAGCACCACCATAGTTTAGTCCTGCAAGTGCTGCTTTAAATGACATCATTCGCGAAAGACGAAGTGCGTCGCATAGAGCTTCATCCTCTGTAGCATAATGCCAAAAACGCGTCGCCCCAAATGAAAGTCGCGTGGCGCTTCCACGATGAATTGCAATAAAACCGTTTAGGTCGGTTCGTCCGTTGTGAATAAAACTCACAAAATCATGATTGTCAAACTCCGTGAGCTTTTCTATTTGATAGCGTCCATTGGCCACGATAATAGTAAAAAGTCTAGCACAAAACAGTCTATAGTGCATAACATGGTTAGTACACACCAGTACAGCTTGTGGATTACGTCCTATAAAATGTGATATAATGGGGTAGTTGACTTTGCCCTGAAAATGGGGTAAAGTAGTAACAGAAGGAGTTCCGGGGCAATGCGCAAACCCCGAGACCTCCACCGACGCTCGCCCGGTTTGGTGAGCAAGGAGGAAGGAAAGTGAATAAGTTTCTCGCCGCGGTGCTGTCGACCGCCGCGGTTCTCGCTGGATGTGGGGGTTCGTCGACCGCCCCCAAGCTACCGGGTCCGGACCCGGAGCCAACACCCGCGGTGATCACGGACGCTAACGTCAGGATCGTCGCGGCCGATGTCGCTATTCAAGGGAAGAATCGCGATCTCACCATCAAATGGGGCTTTTCCGTGCCCCGCGTGTCCTGGTTCGACACCGGGACTGTCTGCCTCGAGCCGGACATTCCCTGGGGCTGGCTGCCCGAGGGATTCGGAAAGTGTTCCGCTGGGTCCGGCATCCTCGTCCCGAAC
The DNA here is from genome assembly GCA_038064915.1 of Patescibacteria group bacterium. GTDB lineage: Bacteria > Patescibacteriota > Minisyncoccia > 2-02-FULL-40-12 > IGHO2-01-FULL-4-A > JBBTSB01. Next base: position 5,182 of record JBBTSB010000011.1, on the reverse strand, counting down.
ACCGGGACGGTGACCCTGAGCGTTCCGACGACCGAGCGCCTCGGGCGTACGATCATCGGACGCCGGATCACGATCGAGATCTTTCCGTCGGACGAGGGGGCGTCCCGTATTCCCAACGGGACGCCCGTTCAGGAGGGAATCAACAAGGCCACCAGGCTTGTCGACTTCCCCGACCCCCCCACCGGATAGGAGGGGGAGAGCTCCTTCGAATGCGGTTCCGGTGGGCGCTTGCGCCTGCCGGGACCTTTTCAATTTCAAACGATCGACTATACTTGTACTATGCGACTGCTTCGAATTGTTTTGTTTTTCATACTCATCAGTTCTGGTTTACTCCATGCTGTTTCTGCCTCTGCAGCTGATAGTGCCGAATTTGTCAGCTGGCAAAATGTTCCATCAACTATGTATCCCGAACAACACGTCCGTATTTCCATCACCATGAAAAATACGGGGACAACGACATGGAAAACTGGGGGATCTTATTATTTAAAGGATTTAACCGGGAACAACTGGAGCGATCCACCGGATGTTGTTTTGTTATCTGACGTATTGCCCGGCCAATCATTTCCCATTGCGTTTACGATCAATGCTCCACCGACGCCTGGAACCTACAACTTTCAGTGGCGGATGTACCAAAAAGCATTTTTCCCAAATGGATTATTTGGCCAGGAAACTTCAAATAAACCAATCATCGTCGAAGGAACTCCTCCCGAGCCGCAGTCGTGTACGACGCCCGGGCCGGGGAGCAACAAGATGGTTGGATGTGCTTTCTACGATGTACCAATAAACGAAAAGTTGACCCACACTCTTGCCAACGCCTCATCAGGACCAACGGCGAGTAACCCGGCTCCCAATGCATTTACGGCGATCAACACCAACTTTGATTGGTTCTATTGGAACTACCGGGACTTTTCCATTCGCTGGCAGGGGACATTCAATTTTACTGCCGGTGACTATGATTTCTATGTTGAAGATGTCGATGACGGCGTGCGGCTATATATCGACAACGTGCTGGTTATTAATAAGTGGGTGATGCAATGCTGTCCGGACTACTCCTATCGGAAAACTCTTTCAAGTGGGAATCATACCATCAAGCTTGAGTATTTCAACGAAGGCGGACCGGGTCAAGTCAAGCTCCGTTGGCTGAAGGTGGGAAGCCCTCCACCTACCACGTCCACCGGTACCATTCAGGGCTACAAAGTAAAAATGCCCTATAACGATCCAAACCCCAATCCACCGTCCGGACAAACTGTCACCCTGGATGGTGCCAATCCTAAAACGGTCAATCCCTACTTCTACCTAGGTACTCCGGTAGGTACGCATACTGTTGCCGTCACCGTACCAGCAGGTTGGAGTGTGGGCTATACGCTTTGTTATGATGCTGAAGATTGTCACAATAATCCGCCTACGATGAGCAGTTCGGCGTTAGTGAATGTCATGGCCGACCGCGAAGCAAATTTGTGGTGGCATTACTTTCCTCCAACGGCAGTGGGGAGTCTTTTGGGTCGTGTTGTGAAAGATTCAAACGGAAACCAAATTCTTGATGTGGGTGAGGCATATATTCGTGATCCTTCAAGTTATCTTCCATGTACGAACTTTACCACTCAAGGGGGGATTTTTATCAATTATTCCGGACCGATAACTGGATCCACCGTGCTAAATAAATGCAATACCGACCCGAGTTATGGAGTGTTTCTGCCCGTGGGAACATATACCGTGAACATTTCGTATCCAGCTGGGTGGGAAAGCACGGGACCGAATCCGCAGACTGCTGTCATCACCGAGAATGGATTTACCCATAAATGGTTTCAGATACGACCGACACTCACCGTGAATCTTACCGCAAATCCTACGAGCGGCATTGAAAAGCTTGATACGGTTTTGCAAGCCACGGTTGGGGGAGGAGAAACCGGTACGATCAACTACAGTATGTGGTGGAACTGCAATACAATGTCGACGAGCGTACAGGATATGAATAAAGATATCGCTGATGGTGGGTGCGGTGTGTTACCAACTACCTGCAGTAGCAATATATACGGCTACAAGTGTGACAATATTACGACGAATCCGTTGTCCCAGCCACACACCTACAGCACGGTGGGTACGTTTTATCCAAAAGTTATTGTTGAGCGGGGTGCGCAGGCAAAGGAAAGCCACAAGCCGGTTACGGTTGTGGCCGACAAAGCTCCTACGGCATCAAGTGTTACCGCCACACAGCCAAATTATTGCACCAGCGGGCCGGGGGCGACGATTACTTGGACATTTACGGATCCCGATCCGGGTGATGCACAGTCGGCACGGCGTGTGCAGGTGGACAATAATAACAATTTTTCAAGCCCCGAGATCGATACGGACGTATTATCTGGCGCCGACAAAACCTACTTTGCTGCCAACCTTTCCTACGCAACAACCTACTACGTCCGTGTCATGGTGTGGGATACATTTGGAATTCCCGATAAGCCCTCGCCGTGGTCCTCGACTATTTCTTTTACGACGCCTTCTCACCCCTATCCCCAAGTGAATTTTTCCTGGACGCCGAGCAAACCAAATGTTGACGACGAAGTGAAATTTACCAATTCAACCGTTTGTGGGGGAGCCGGATGCAAGACCAATGCCTGGACATGGACCTGCAAAAAAGTAAAAGGAAAAGACTCCTGCCAGTACAAAACTTCGTCATTAAAAAACCCAACAAATACGTTTTACTTTGAACAAACCTACCCAACGAACTTGACAGTTACTGACAACGAAGGGTTCAGTTGTAGTCGCCAAAAAACTGTTATCTTAGGAACGCCAATTATTCCCGGTTGGCGCGAGATAGCACCGTTTTAAAGGTTTTAGTTTTTTCTCATGACGATTTACTATACCGGGCGGGGAGATAAGGGGAAGAGTGAAATGGGCGAAAAAAAAATCGCCAAAGACCATCCGCTATTTGAACTTCTCGGCACGCTGGATGAATTGAGTTCTTGGTTGGGGGTTTGTCGGTACAAAAAACTCAAACAGATTCAAGAAGATCTTTTTATTGCTCAAGCGGAAATTGGAATGAAAGCGATGGGGCGACGATACACGTTACGCGTTACACGATCCATGACCGAGCGCCTTCAGCGCGAGATCATGGCGATCGATAAGGTCGTGCCACAGATCAAGAAATTTATCATTCCTGGAGCATCTGAATTAAGTGCAAAACTCGACTATGCTCGCGCACTTGCCCGCCGGGCCGAGCGTGCGGCAGTACGAGCAAAGGCATCACCCGAACTCTTGCAATATCTCAATAGACTTTCGAGTATGTTATTTGCCCTTGCCAGGTTGGTAAATTTTAGGTTAAAATTCAAAGAAGAGAATCCGAAGTATCGGTAGCATCGGAACTGCGCCCGTAGCTCAGCTGGTAGAGCAGCTCCCTTTTAAGGAGATGGTCGTTGGTTCGATTCCAACCGGGCGCACCAGATTGGAAGTTCAGAAAAATTGGGGTCTGAATCCGAAAAACCCCCCGCCGATCCCCCCGCCGGATTGGGGAGGGAATGCAGGAATCCCGCCGTGAATCCGTAGGGTTCCCGAAAATCAAAATTGATGGTCTTGGCGGAAATGAGACGGTTCGTTCCAATTTTTTCTAAAAATTGGGGAATCTCTTGTAGAGATTCCGATGAGGCGATCTTTTTGGCTTGTATCAAGGTTTTTACGAAATCCCTAGTTGGTTCGATCCAACCACTCGCCCGAGTGGTTGAGAGAGACGCTTTCTCATGTTTCAGATTGTTTTTCTTATTGACGAGATCCTCTTTTTTCTTCTTATAGCTTTCCTCATCTATCAAGTTATCGAGATAACCTTCCAATAATTTATCTAACTTATCTTGCACAAGGAATATTTTTTTGTTGATGTCTTGGGTCACGACATCAACTGATTGAGATTCTTTCTTTTCTTCTTGATCTATGTGCTCTAGCATTTCAGTTGTCCACACCTCGGGAACAGCAATTGTTTGCGCTCGTTCCACTATTTGTTTCTGCAATTCACATTCCTGGATATATTTTTCGGCGCAAGCCCCTTTCTTTTTCGTACACCGATAGTAGCGATAGATACCACCATTGCCTTTTGCAAACTGTGCGGTGAACATCGAGCCGCAAGAGCAATTAAATAGTCCTACAAATGGAAAATCATGTCGTTTCTTGCTCTTGCGGGGCTTGCGCCGACTATTCAGAGTTTCTTGTACCTTCGCAAACAATTGCTGGGAGATAATAGGTTTGTAGGTTCCTTCATAGACTTCCCCATTCCAATTCATTATGCCAATATATATTTTGTTGGTGAGCAGATACTCAATTCCATAGAAGGATTTTCGTTTCTTCCCCGTAAGCTCGGCGAGGCGGTTAGAGATAGATTCAAGACCATGTTTGCCAGTGGCAAACTCCTCGTAGATTTTCTTGACGATCTTCGCCTCGCTTGGTTCTGGGACAATATTTCGTAAGCGATGATCGTAGGCATAACCAAAAGGTTTACTTCCTGGCCAACCGCCTCGCCGAAGCTTGGCTCGGTTCCCTCGACTTACATTTTCGGACAGATTGTCCACATAGTATTTGGCATTACTTAATGAGATCGACAAGAAGAACTTGCCGCTGGGCGTGTTTTCAAAAGCAAAACTTGGGAACTTCAAGTCAACCAGTTTTCCTGTGTCGAGTAGATAGATAATACGTCCAGCGTCCACGGAGTTTCTGGACAATCTGTCCGTATTCCAACTCAAAATGCCAATCCGATGAGGAAGGTCGGCATCAATCTTATTGAGCATGGCATTAAATACCTCACGACCAGGAACTTTGGCCGTTTTCTTTTCCTCAAACGTTTCGATAACCTCAAGATCATTTTTCTTTGCAAACTCTTTGAGCTCATGGAGTTGAGCTTCGAGAGAAAGAACTTGTCGACCTTCCTCATCGGTAGATTTGCGGATGTATAAAAAGTATTTTGTAGCTTCCATGATTTTGTTTTCGCCTCATCAACGAACCGTCTCATTTCCGCCAAGACCATCAATTTTGATTTTCGGGAACCCTACGGATTCACGGCGGGATTCCTGCATTCCCTCCCCAATCCGGCGGGGGGATCGGCGGGGGGTTTTTCGGATTCAGACCCCAATTTTTCTGGACTTCCAATTCTGTGCCCTATACTTAAAATTGCTCGAACCTACTATATCAAAAATCAGCACTGACT
>JBBTSB010000010.1:0-97800 GCA_038064915.1 Patescibacteria group bacterium | reverse complement strand
CGGCCAAAGACTAATCCACAATCAGAGATTGACGTGACATAACTGGTCCCCCCCCAAGACGTCATTACCCATTCTCCAACGGCTGATCTCTGCATACAAGCTGTGGCATGAGTATGTGAAAGATTTTCCCAAACAGTCACGATATACGCTGGGTGGCAAAATCGATCAGTTGTTTGTAGACGTTGCCGAGCTTCTCTATCTTGCAAGCTATTTGAATAAAGAACAAAAAATTCCATATCTCCAAAAAGCTATCCCTAAGCTTGATCTATTGAAGTTTTTTCTGCAAGTAGCTTGGGAGCTACAAGAATTGGAAAACAAACGATATCTGGCACTCTCGGAACCGTTGAACGAAATCGGAAGAATGCTTGGTGGTTGGCTCAAAAAAACAGAAACTCCCGCCAGATAGCGGGAGAACAAAGACAGTTGCTGGAGAAGGCGACCCAGTCGTTGTCGTTGCCGACGTTGCTCGTCCAGTTCAGGTTGGACTTGCGCTTATCACCGTTGAAGTAGACGTTGCACACCTGCTGGTTGCCATCGAACGTGTTGTATCAAATACCATCCTTACCACCACGGCTTGAGTATTCTTGCCGCTGTATCGAATTTGGGATCTATAATCCACCAGTATTTGATACCAAGTATCTTTGTTTTTGGAGATACTGCGTACAACACTCGCTCAAGCCAGTAGCCGAAGCGACTCTCCATACGTCAGTTCTAGAATTTGGCCGCCAGAAGCCGTAGCCGCTAGCAGATTCGCCTAATATCCAAAAGAAATATATCACAAAAAGATTATTAAAATCAAAAACGGCAGTCCTCCTTGCGGTGGACTGCCGGCACTTCCGAAAAAAACGAACCAAGGGACTGAGGGCTCGATGAGAGCAAAAGCCCCCAGAACCCAAGCCCTACTTGCTGGAGAAGGCGACCCAGTCGTCGTCGAGGCCGACGTTGCTTGACCAGTACAGGCTGGACTTGCGCTTGTCACCGTCGAAGAAGACGTAGCACAGCTGTGCCCCGCCATCGAACGTGCACTCCTCGGTGGCGATGAGCCATGCGGGATCCATGCCGAGCTTCCGGTGAAGCTGGGGGTTATGCTCGGCGGCGGCGAAGACGGTCCGCGGATCCGTCCCCGTGAGGAGGGCCTCGTACTGCTTGGCCCATGCGAGGTGCTCGGCCAGGCCGTGACCCGGCCAGTTCAGCACCACGAGATCTCTCGTGACCAGGCCGCTCCCCTTCGGCTTGTAGAGATCACCGACCTTGCGCACATTGAAGTGCTGGTCGGTCTGGGGGCCGGCCGCTTCGAGCGCCTCGATCCACGGCCTGCTGGGCTGGACCGGCACGTTCGGGATGAACACGATCTGTCCACCCTCGGGGGCACGAACCAGGCCGATACCGATGGCCAGCTGGAGCCGGTTGGTGTAGAGCTTCCCCTGCACCATCGCCTCCAGGAAATCCGTAGCCCGGCCGTCGTTGAGGTAGTCCTCGAAGGTCCGGCGAAGGACCTTCTTGTCGATTCCTCTTCCAGCCAGAGCTCCGCCTTGTGCGAGCGTCATGAGTTCCTGCATCTCGGGGTCCATGACCCCTCCTTCCTGTTGTGGCTCACCATGACTCTCCGCATCTACGGCTACTCATGGTGCTCCGGTTGATACAGCTCCTAACTCACATATATGAACTAGGAGCTGTATCAACAGCAAGAAAAATCAAGGTACTCTAACCTTTTAATTATACCATAAATCAGAGAAAACGCAAATTTTTACATACCTGAACGTTTGCGGACTTCGTCGATTCCGTAGGCGAAAAATTCGTGGCGGCGGGGCTTAGTGAAGTGTTTGAAAATCACTCCCTTCTCTACGCCTCCGCGCAAGCGATAGGTCTCTTCGGGAAAAAATGCATGGGGTACTTGTGACAAGATCATCCCCCATCCGCTTTGCTCAATCAGGTGATCATCCAGGTCGGTCGCATGTTCAAAATATTCCGCTATGCGTTCAACGGGAATTTTTGATTTATCAAATATCATAAGACCGGAATTCAATCGTCCCGCATGATCCACAACGTCTCTATATTTATTTTTATATTCATCATCAACGGGCAGTTCGTTTCTCCCCTCATCCCATCCCCCGCAGTACATGGCATCTACGGAAGATCTCCCTACCATGAAATCGATGATTTCACCGGGTCGATCAAAAAAGAGCACGTCGTTGTCGCTAACCATCACGCGCTTTGAATTACTCAAGAAAAAATGATCGAGAAACATGAGAATATAAAAGTTTTTGCTTTTGCGTGCGCGATGAATGATTTCCGGAAGTTGCAATTGAGAAAACTGACGATTCGCTTCCGCGCGCAAGAGAACGGTGACATTTGCAAATTTGCTTTCGAACATCTTCGCTGTTTCAGCATCAATTGTGCCATCATCGTGTACAATCACGCGAGGCACCAGGCCCGATTGATGCATAAACGAACGTATCGTCCAGTATGTCATCCAAAGTCCTATCTTGTGGGACAATATGTGCCACTCAAAATCCGTATTCACGGGAAGAGAAATTGGCTTGGCACGACGCGTCAAAAAAACAGGAAAAAATTTGTGCTTGATGTATCGATACCAGCCCCGCGGACCGTAGCGGTACTGGATCATCTTGCGTGCAAAAAATACTTCGTCTTTTATTTTTGAAAAGAGTTGCATGTCGAAATAACTGCATCGATCTCATCTTGTTTCATGCCAGGAAACAGAGGCAGACTGATGATGGTGTTGTGTATTTCCTCGGTAATGGGAAAAGATTTTTTATTCCACTCCGGATACGCTTTTTGCTTGTGGGGTGGAATGGGATAGTGAATGACTGACCCGATGCCAAGCGCTTGCAGATGTTTTGTAAACGCATCTCTTCGTTTCGTGCGCACGGTAAAGAGGTGCCATATATGCGTTGGGTCATCTATGGGCATGATCAGTTTGGGATTATTGATACCGGCCAAGTACTGCCGCGCAATCTTTTTTCTTTTTTCGTTTTCCCGATCCAGATATTTCAATTTCACCAAAAGCACCGCGGCCTGCAGTTCATCGAGTCGGCTGTTGATGCCTTTGTATAAATTCAAATATTTTTTGTGACTGCCATAATTCCGCAACGCACGAATCACTTCTGCCAATTTTTTATCATTCGTTGTCACCGCTCCACCATCCCCCAGCGCGCCAAGGTTTTTTGACGGATAAAAACTGAACCCCGCCGCATCGCCGTAGGTAGATGTTACTTGGGCGGAATCTTCGATGATTTTTATGTCACCGAACTTTGGCACACGTGCAATCTTTCCGTACAAATGCACCGGCATGATCGCCTTGGTTTTTTTTGTAATATGTTTATCAATACCTTTATCATCAATGACGTACGTCGCAAGATCAGGTTCCACAAGAATCGGCTTGAGCTTGTTAGCCGTAATAGCAATGATCGAAGCGATATACGTATTTGCCGGAACAATCACTTCGTCGCCCTCCTTCATGACACCGAGTTCTTTGTATCCGCAAAAAATGAGCGTGAGTGCATCGAGGCAATTGCCCGTTCCAATAGCATATTTCTTGCCGACATACGCTGCGAATTCCTTTTCAAACTCTTCAACTTTCGGCCCCAAAATATACCGTCCGGAATCGATCACACCTTCAATCGCCCGCATCAGTTCCGCTTTGTACGGCGCGTTGAGATCTTCAAATTTAAGAAAGGGGATCATACAATTCTAAACTCCGGCAACGGTAAGATAAATTTTGACTTCAAGCCACGAGCGCGCCAATTTTTTATGATGTAGTCCGCATAGTGCCACGCGAGAATGACCACATAGTCCGGCTGTTCTTTCATGATGATCTTGTTGTCCACGATTGGTATATGTGTGCCGGGCAAAAACTTGCCGATTTTTTCGGATCCGGGAAGCTGGGCAATATACGGCATGAGGGTTTTGTCGATGCCATAGTAATTTACCAGGACCGCTCCGCGACCGGGCGCCGAATCCGCCACAAACCGCTTGCCCTGGTGCTTTGCCTTGTGCGCAAAGGCAATAAACGCCTCTCGCTGATCATTGACTCCTTGGCGCCATTTCGCCCACGTAGCAGGCTTAAAAAGCCCCTTCTGCTCCTCGAGCTTTAGAAGCTTCCCCACACTCGGCCTGATCATTTGCACGCCCTTGCGTGCGACATAGACGCGGATACTCCCCTCGCGCGCCGATGACCGATAAACGTCAAAAACTTCCATGCCATACTGGGGAAACAACTTCACAAGCGATTTGAGACTATAGAGCCGGATGTGTTCGTGGTAAATCTGATCAAATTGATTGCCTTCCAACACGTCAAGGAGGTACTGACTCTCGCTGATAAAAATGCCATCATTATCCATCAAACGATTCAGCCCGCGCATGACTTCACCAAGCGTAGGCATGTGAGCAAAGACATTCGTCATAGTGACGACCTTGGCACGCCCGTATTTATTCACGACATATTTTGCCACATCTTCAGTAAAAAACTTTTGAATTGTTTTTATCTTGCGCTCTTTGCGCGCGTACTGGGCCATATCGGTCGGTTCAACGCCTACGGTTCTCATGCCAAGCTTTTTGAATCCATACAGCAGGGCGCCGTCATTGGAGCCGACATCCACGCACAAAGCATCGCGAGGAATTGCAAAATCCTTTACTACGCCATCAGCAAACGCTAAAAGATAGTCTTGAAGCGGTTTTGAAATACCCGCACGATAGGGATACTCTCCCGGATACAAAATCTCGCCCGGCACGGAATAATCCAGCTGTGCAAGTCCGGAATCCGGACACAGCATGAGACGCAACGGGTAGTACACTTCCGGTTCGTTGATGGTTTTGTCGGTCAACAACGCATCACAGGGCGGCTGGTGGCCAAGATCGATAACCTCAAAAAGATTTTTGGAACCGGTGATTTGGCAGTGATCCAACCTCCCCGGCTTCGCGTCATGGTTGATTTTCATGGTGAAATAGTCATACTATAGTATAGGAAAAAAGCCCTAAATACAAGCATGAAAACCATTGTAGTACTGCCGGCGTATAACGCCGAAAAGACACTCGAAAAAACCGTCAGCGAGATTCCGCGTGACTGCGTTTCGGAAATAATTCTCGTAGATGATAAGAGCAGTGACAGAACCACGGAACTTGCCCGCAAGCTCGGCCTTGTTGTCAAACAGCACGACCAAAACCGCGGCTACGGGGGCAACCAAAAAACCTGCTACAAGCTCTCTTTAGAACGCGGAGCTGATATTGTAGTCATGCTTCACCCTGATTACCAGTACGATCCCCGCCTCATCAAGCATTTTGTGTCGTTTATTCAGGAAGGCTACTTTGATGTCATGCTGGGATCCCGTATAAGATCACGCCGAGAAACTTTGGCCGGAGGCATGCCACGCTACAAATACTATTCCAACCGCCTGCTGACAGCCTTTGAAAATATCGTTTCGGGACAAAATCTTTCCGAATGGCATACCGGCATGCGCGCGTACCGGCGCCAAGTGCTTGAGCGCGTTGACTTTGAAACATTTTCTGACAATTTTGTCTTCGATACGCAGATGCTCTTTGGTATTATCGAAAAAGGTTTTTCCGTCGGGGAAATTCCCGTGCCCGTTCGGTATTTCCCCGAAGCATCATCGATCAACTTTATGCGAAGTATGAAGTACGGTCTTTCCACGGTTGCAGTGGCACTGCGGTTTTTCTTCAGGTCATGGACAAAAAAATCCCGCTAAAATATTGGATGATGGGCACGCTGGTTTTGTATGGCGTAGTTTTTTCGTTCATCAAGACGGAACAGTTCTATTTTCACGCTGACACCTATGAGTACGTCACACTCGCCAATAACTTGCTCGATCATCATGCGTTTTCGCGTCAGCTACCCGAACCTGAAATAATCCGCACCCCAGGCTATCCCACCCTGATTGCTGGGACCATGATGGTGGCGGGGCACCGGAACTTTGTTTATTTCATCATTGTTCTGCAAACAATTTTTGTGGCAATCACCGCTTGGTTGATTGCACGTATGGGCGCAGGGGCGTTTGGTAGCATTCGCCACGGCAATATTGCCGCAATTGTATACATCCTGCTCCCCACGACCATATGGTACGCCATGGTAGGCATGACGGAAACACTCTTTGCATTGCTATTTATCTCCGCACTTTCGATGCACAAATATCTTTGGAGCGGCATCCTCATAGGACTCGCGATTTTGGTGCGCCCTATCGCGATGCTAAGCCCTTTCATGATTGCTCCGTTCCTTTTCACCAAACGCCTGCGTTTTGGCCTAGTATTTCTCGTAGGAGTCGCTTTAATAATCGCGCCCTGGATGGTTCGGAACCATAAACTGGGATTTGGCGCTTCCATTGCCTACATAGGATCGTTCAATCTCGCTCATGGAAATGCAACAAAGTTCTACGCCTGGCAACACCATGTCGACAATCAAACGGCACTGGATATGATTCAGAGCGAGGTTGATGCTTTGATTCTCAACAAAAACATCCGTCCCGATATTGCACATGTTCAAGTAGCAAAAAAATATATTTTTGCGGATTTTCCCCGCTACGCACTATTTCACGCCATCAAGGCGATGCCGTTTTTTGTAGGAAGCAGTCTCAAAGAAGCGACGACCGCGTTTCGTTCTTCGGACGGATCTCAAAATACATCTGATATTTTTATTCGTGGCGGGGGAATTTTTAAAAAGCTTTGGAACGAGGCACCGTTTACGCTCGAGAGTCTTGTGCGTGGAATTCTCACGTTGTTGATGCTAATCGGCGCTTGGCGAGCTTGGAAAGAAAACAACAAATTCGCTCTTTTGCTGTTTGCTCTTATCCTCCTCTTTGCAGTCATGAGCAGTCCCTGGGCTAGTCCTCGATTTCGACTTCCTCTGGAACCGTATATCCTACTTCTTGCATTATACGGCTGGCACGTGCTTCCCAAGTATAAAGCTCTCCATCATAGGGATGCGGATGCATGATGGCTTCGTCTAGTTTTTCCGCAAGACGTTGGGGATCGGGTGAATCGGCAACTACAATCGTTTTTCGCGCGGCCTGATATTCAAAGAGCTTCATGGGCGAAGTCGTCCGCGCATGCTGATCTCCCGGGTACGGAATGACGGCAATATCGATCGCCCGCAAATACAATGGCACCTGTGTGTAAGGTACCGAGATAACGAGTGTCAACTCGGCTTTCTCTCGCGATTTCATACAATCAAATGCCCCGCGAAGTGTCGCCACACCCTTCTCTCTTCCGGCAACCTCCATGCTCCCCACATAACCTATGATGATTTTGTCCTGTGGCAATTTCAGTTTTTTTCTTGCCTCCTCGCGCGTCTCGGGAATATCAAAAAAATCCACATCAACGCCGTTGGGAACGACTAAAATTGAAGATAGCCCCGACGCTTCGGTCGGGGCCCCGACCCGCAGGCGTCGGGGTGGATAGTGCGTAGTAAGAAGTGATTTCGTTCCTTCCGAATTGCAGATGATCGCCCGAGCTTTTTTCAAAGCCCAAGCCAGTAACACACTTCGATGCGATAGACGATAGTCATGGATTTCAACAACGGGATTTCGCCCAAACAGCGCAAGCAATATGAGTGTTGTATAGTCACGCGTGTAAACCACGTCAGCTTCAGCCAACGAAAACACAATACCCAACATTCCACTAATAGTCCGCACAAAGGTCCCCGTCCGTTGCGACATATTCCATAACCACGCCGGATCCAAGGCCCACACTCGTTTGATGGAAAATGGTTGCTTGAGACCGTACATTCCCAGGTCCAGCAAATTGCGTTGCCAAGGAACCATGAGTGTTACCTGCATACCAGCCCGGGTATATGCCTCGCACATTTTGGCAATCTGGATGCCATGGGCTTTTTCGGTGGGAAATCGGCCATTGAAAATATAGAGAAGTGATCTCATGGAAGTTTGGTACAATCGTAGACTTCGGAATAGACTCGTTTGTCACGAAATTCTTGAATAACAGGGCAGCGCTTAATAAGCGCAAGATGTTTGTCGTCCGGTGCAATTTCAGGAAAATGCACGATCATGTAGTGGAGCCGATATTTCTCCAGCGATTTGGTATAGTCACGCTTGGGCGTAACATAGAACCTGTTTTCATATTTGCCACTCACACGAAGATCGTACGGTGCAATGTCGTAGTAGGTATTTACTCGAGTGATCTCCGGATTCGCGTTGATGTAATTCACAGTATCCCACGCCACACGATTTGCACTGCCATAGATCCCACCAAAAAGAAATTCCTGCAATATCACGATCGTATATCCAACGCCCAATAATACAAACAACGTCCCCTTCCGCCATAAAAGTGCGTACGCCATAAGTAACCAAGATAATCCCACAAACAGCGCAGAGACGTAAAATCCCACCGGACCCGATCCTCCCATGATGGGAATGAGAAAATTCCAGGATGGCGACAGAATGCGATCCACAAATCCCGTCTTGGGAAATAGCGGTATGACATCATGCGGAACAAACAACGTAGCAATGACGAGGAGCGCCACGAGCACGGGTATGGTGCGAATCTTTCGCATCATATTCATTAGAGATTCAGCGGCAATGATCACCATAGGAGCAATCATAAACAAAAAATATCGTTCGATGGTGTAGGTGGCAAAATCGAAAATCACCACATAAAAAAGAAATGAGAATAAAAGATACAGCCACCAAAAACGATATCGGCTGAAATATTCCGGTTCCCGCAACGATGAAAAGATACCTAGCATGAGAAGCGGTCCCAAAAATACGAATGACTTCAGAAGTTTGTATCCGAGATCGGCGTATGATCGCGTCGCAAAATTAAAAATGTTGTAATGCTGTGCATACGTGACGACATCAGGAAGAAAATGACTCGCTAGGAAATAAAGGCCAACTACCAATATCGCTCCACCGCCAATCCACGGCAATGTTTTACGAGATAGCCGACGACTCAACACATCGGCAATCAGTGCACCCAGAAAAATAATAAAGCTTAATTTTGCAAAAAATCCGCCGATCAAAGCAAGAGCCAATAGCCACCACCATTTGCGAAGATATGCATAATATGCCAGGAGAACAAAAAATGGCAAAAGTGCTCCGTCGATATCTATCATCGTAGCACCAAGAATGCTATAGGCATTGAACGCAAAAAGTCCCGCGGCCGCCAACCCCACTGACCTACGCTCCGACAACGCATACGCAATCGCGTAAACCAAAATAACATTCGCGATCGCGAATGGCACGGTCAGCCAGCGCAAATTGTCAAAACCGATGACACTCCCAACGGTCTTACCCAAAAACAAATACAGAGGCGGGTGGATGGGCTTTGAGTGATCCGTCCCATCAAACTGCATGATCCAGCTATACTCATCCTGATGGTAAATCAAACCCGTGGCAGGAATGGCCAGAAGCAAAAAACCCACAAAAATCAATAGTAATATCAAATGATGTCGTTGCATATGAATAATCTACTATACCCTACTAGGTGTATAAAAAACAACGAGCCCGGCCGCGCAACGCGCGACCGGGACTCATGCGAACCAGGTGAGGAGGAAGTTTCGCAACCTCCACGGCAGTCCCGCGCTCGTCACCAGCTTGATCCAGCTGGTTTCCAGAAGCGGGTCGTACCGCTCCGGCCTCGTCGAGACCGGATCCAGCTCAACTCCGGAAAGGATCTCCCGAAGCGTTTTCAGAACCCGCGCCATGTGGTCGTGGTCGGCAACCACGATGATACGGGCCGCACCCTCGAGTTCCGGCTTCACGAGCCGGACTTCGTCGCGAGTGCTTGTTACCGGTCCTCGTGGCACGATGCTGTCGCGCGAGATTCCGCGAGCATCGGCCATCTGGAACCGGAGTTCTGCTTCCGTCTGCCAATACTCCTCCAGGGCATTGGCACAGACGATCCGGCTTGCTCGGCCGGATTTGAGAAGTTCGAGGGCCTGCGACCAGCAGGCACTACCCATTGCTGAAAGGGCTGGGTGCCCTTGTTTCCACTCCCGCCACGAAAGGTTGTAGGCGGGAACATAAATGACGGTCCCACCCATCGGGAGCCCTCCTTCGTACTACATCAAAGCACTTATATAACTACCTGTCAAGCCACTGAAATCGTTTCAGGTAGTCTGAAAGAGCCTTCCGCCAGGGGCGGGTCAGGCTTGGGTTCATTTTTTTCAAAATCGTATTTGCGAGCCGTTCAGAGGCCGGGCGCGGAGAAAAATATTCCTTCTTCCAATGCCCCGAATCAACGCGCGCAATACGCACCTTTTTTGCAAGTCCCAATTCCTTCATCACAAATTCCGCAATTTCAAAACGTGTTGCTCCCCCATCGCACACGCAATGATAGATGCCATAGGCTTTGCGGGTAAGAAGATACTCGGCGGTACTTGCCACATCGTAGGTGTAGGAAATACTCCCCAGCGCATCTTCGACAATCTTCAATTCCACATCTCCCGCATTAACGCGTTGAATGATTTTATTCACAAATTTTTTGTCTTTCGTTGGTCCCCCGCCCACCATCCAGCCGGCGCGAATAATGATCGACTTTGAATACGAGCGTGCAATGATTTCACCGGCGTATTTTGACTGTCCGTATACTCCGATAGGATCAGCCGCATCGTGTTCGTGAAATATTTTTTTTCCATTAAAAATCCGGGCGGTAGATATGAAAATAACGGGAATATCCAAACGTTGAGCACAATCCACGACATTGGCGACTCCCAGCGCATTTGTGGCATACGCTTCGGCGGGGTGCGATTCGCAATATTCCAAATCAGTCATGGCGGCTAAATGCGCTATGGCGTGAGGTTTGATCTTTTTTATATATTTTTCCACATCTACGCTTCGTGTCACGTCAAGATCTCTGTCCACGGCAACCACCTTCCATGCATCCGAAAACTGTCGCACCATCGCGTCGCCCAGCATGCCGCCAGCTCCGGTAATAAGTATGGTTTTTTGCTTCATAAAAGACCTATCCTGAACAGTATCATATCGCGTATTGTATCGGCAATCACCGTGATATTTGAACCTGAAGCGATGCCGGTCATACGGGGAAGGTGATGCACAGGAAACCACCCGATGTGAAAACCCGCCCGCTTTGTCTTGATCAGCATCTCTCCGTCGATAAATGCGCTGGTGGATTGTATTTTAATAGTATCAAGCACGTGACGCCTGTACACTTTCATGGAACAATTTGCATCCCGATACCAGACCCAAAAGAGAGCAAGCAAAAGTACATTGTAGGTCCAGGACTGGAGTCTGCGTCGTAAAGACACGTTTTTGGAAATCGCGTATCCGGATATGACATCATACTTTGCCAAAAGTGAAAGATACGGCTTAAATTCGTTGACGTCATATTGCCGATCACCATCAGTGTACATGATAAAATCATAGCGGGCTGCCTGAAATCCACTGCGTAGCGCCGCCCCATAGCCAAGATTTTTTGGATGATGGATGACGCGAACCTGCGAATATTGACGAGCCAAATCATCCGCCACGCGACCCGTATCATCGGGACTTCCGTCTTCAACGATGATGACTTCGAACACGTCCGTCACCGAGGAAAGAAAGGTGACCACTTCGGGAATAAGCTTGGGGAGATTGCCCGAATCATGGTAGGCGGGACAAAAAAAAGAAATACTAGAGAGTTTTAAAAAAGTCATGGAATTTTTTTGCGACTATAGAATTCGCGTAGTGTTGCAATATATGAGTTCTACCGGCGGATCCCATTCGCCGTCGCAAATCTTCATCTGTCGCAAGCTTCATCATTGCTTCCGCCAGTTTTTCACTATGTTCCGATTCAACCAATATTCCCGAAGATCCATCAACAACTATTTCGTCAATTGATCCGGTATGTGTAGAAATGACCGGAAGCTCCATGAGGCTTGCTTCAGCCATGGAGTAGCCAAACTGCTCCTCCCACCCCCCATGCGAAATGCTCGGATACACAAAAACATCCGCTTCTTGGTAGAGTTTCATGAGTGTTGGATGATCAGCCCAAGGTATAATGGGATGATGAATATTTTTTTCATAGCTTCCTGAGCCTACAAGAACCAACTTTGCATGGGGAATTTTTTGAAAAGCCTCCACGAGCAGGTGTACGCCTTTACGATAATCAATCGCGCCCACAAATAAGAACGTGACGGTAGATCGTTCTTGCCGCGGCTTGGGTTGCCAGAAATCCGGATCCAAACCCGCCAAAGGAATTACTGTAAGTGGTTTTTGGGTTATTTGTTTAAACAAATTCAGGCATTTCTGATTGCCACACACTACACCGTCGGCAAACCACAAATTTATCTTAATGAGCCAGCGGTGACGCAGTGCGACATTTTGCCAGCTGAATACAACGTGTTTCAGTCCCAGTAGTTTACAAAAAAACCCATTGTACAATGTTGTTAACAAATTCGGTTCATGCGCGTCAAATACCAACTCAATGCCGTGGCGTTTTTTTAATCTCCACAAATACAAAGGCAACAAGGGCATCCAGCCTTTGAGCAAACCCCCAATGAACGGATAACCGGAGTGATGAAACAAGGCCGACGTGGTCATGATATGGTCATGTTCGGCCGTTCGATATTCCGCTTTTCCCTTTTTGATTTTCCAAACCTTGGGCACGATGAAAAACGTCTCCGGACCGGTAAGGGTGGTGCGGTTATTGGGTCGCGAGAAGGGATAGCCGATGGCAACGATGTTCATAGTAGTTCTTGAATTATTTGCTTCAGCTCATTTCCAAGCACCGACGGAGTAGCTGTATGTAAAAACTTTTTATGGCCCCGACTGGCAACGCGTTCGCGGAGTACGGGATCGTTTTTGAGTTTCAAGATGGCTGCCGCTAGAGCTTCGGGATTTGCCACGGGCACCATCAGGACATCCTCGTCACCAAACAGTTCACGATTGGCTGGCATATCGGCGGTAACGACAGCTTTCCCCATGGCGAGCGCCTCAAATACTTTGTTGGAAATCACCAAAGGCGACAGTGGCGTATCACCCACATTGCCCAAAACTACATCGGCCTTGGCGATTTCTTCCCGCAAACGCTCACGGTCCAGCATACCACAAAACACTACATTCCGAAGATCGAGCTGCTTCGCAAGTGCGACGGCCTGTGACTGTTCCTGTCCATCTCCCGCAAACAAAAACCGTACCTCTTCATGTTCAAGGAGTTTCGCGGCTTCCACCATGTGTTTGGTGCCCTGAACGGGTACAAAGGTTCCAAAAAATAAAATGTTAAACATGGAAAAAATCATCATTAGCTCCCACCCAAATTCTCCGGAACTTTTCTACCGGAAGGTGATATTCTTTTACAAAAAAATCTCGATACGCATTTGATTCAACCAGGACCCGATCGGCAAGTTTGCAGGACCATCGATCTAAAAAACGCAGCCACGTTGCGCGCAAGCTATGCGGTGAAAATCTTTTTCTATTCAAGACGTAGCCGCCGTAATGCGAAGTAAAAATATCAAAAATGATGGGCTTGCGTGTCAGAAGTCTCGCCAAAAACATCACTTCCTGTCCAGAAAATCCCACCACCATGGCGTCAAATTTAGGTCGCATGCGAAGATAGTCGATTAACAACAGGAGTAAAACACCCCGTTGGGGTTTGCGACGCATTTCAATGACTTCAACGCCGTTTTGTTTCAAACCTTTGATCAGCACCCAATTGCGTCCGTACTGCGGATTATAGGTTCCGAAATAGAGTACTCTCATAATAGTGAGGAGATATGTGCAATAAGTTTTTTCAAATCATGATGTTCGAGCACATAGGTTCTGCCGTCAAAATTGGTATGATAGTTCTGGATTTTATTCGCAAGATCATCGGCATTCTCAAATATCAATTCACTTGGTAAAAAAGCCTTGGCCGCATCGTTGCAGCTAAGCACCTTCATACCGCACGCCATTGCTTCCAGAAGTGTTTTGTCCAAACTCCCCGTCCCGCTCATGTGAACAAAAAGATCATGTGAACGATAGATGTCAGGAAGTTCGCGGTGGTTTTTTTTACCAACAAAATGAAATCCACCTTCGGCACGAATCCGCTGTTCGTATGCTTTATCCTCTTCCAATGCTGCTTCCCCAACAACGGTAACAGAAAAATCAATCGTGAGAAGTTTGGCGGCTCGGATCAGTATATCGTAATTTTTGACAGGAGCGATCCTGCCCACAGTGAGAAGTTTCATGGTTTAAAAAATTCCGTATCAATGCCATGGCCGGTGATAATGATTTTTTTTGATTTTAGGCGACAGCTTTCCGGCGACGCGGTGAAAATCACGTGGACAAGTTTTTCAGCAAGACGGAGTTTCCATGTAACCGCACCGTGCGTGTACCACAACGCAATACGCTTTCCCCATAATCGAGCCCAGGGAGCCGCGAGAATGGCAAACATCGGAGCCATATGCACGAACACGGCATCATGTTTTGGCACCTCCCAAAAAATATTCCACGTCAGACCAAGCCAATTTTTCTTGGGCGTGCGTAACGCAACCACATCAACGTAATAATAGTTTTTAAACTCTTTTATCCAATCGACGAAAAAACCAAGTAGCTGGTCGTTTGGATCAACTTTTTGCGTGATGATCAATAAATTCCGCATATGTTTTTATTGCTTCTTTTTTTTCGAATCGCGACAAATCCGGTTTTATAAACTGCAACGTGCCATCCAAAACCGCTTTGATTTTTTTTCCGATCCGACGCGGCGACCAGTCGATGATAAATTCCGGAGAAACGACTTCCGGCACTATGCCAACGGGCGTGGCGAGAACAGGTACGTTGCAGGCAAAGGCCTCAAGCACCACGCGCGGGCCGCCTTCATTGTAGGAAGGCATCACTAACACCTTTGATTGGTTGATTAGAGTCGCCACTTCATGCGCATCCTTCGCCCAGCCATCAACAATCAGCGTCTTAAAACCCTGCCCTGCTTTTTCGAATAGTTCGATCCCCTTATTTTTTGCCCGGCGGCCAACATAGATCACTTCGTATTTCTTTTCTATATTTAAATTTTTAAAAATATCTAAATCTATATACATGGCCGACACCACGTGAATTTTTTCTCTCGGGACGCCGCGTTGTGCGAGCCAATCGCCTACTTGCTTGTTGATTACCCGAACTGCTTTTGCATTACGGACATCATACTTTATATACCAGCGTGTCATGAGATGAGCGATGTGCTCTCGCAAGTTCCCCGCTTTGGGCAAACCGGGAATATGCATGATTTCAAATATCATCGGTGTCTTTGTTTTTTTCCAAAATTGATTCGCCATGCGTCCGTTGCGAAACGGCGCATATTCATGCACCGTCATAACATCAAACTCTTTCTCAGGAACTTGAGCATGAAAAAACACATTGCCGAAAAGGCTTCCCTGTTCTGAACAAACAACATCGATCCGGTCAAAATACTTGTGCAGCTCTTCCAGGGTATTATAAAACGCATTGCGCTTTCCCCGCGCAGTCTCAATTGCTCCCTTTCCTGAAATCATGAGAAGATTCATATCGTATCAAGTACGGCTTTCGTCTCACGCACAGTGCGCTCCGGAGTGTACTGTGCGGCGGTTTTTTTGCCTTCGACAGTAAATTTTGTGCGAAGCTCAGGACTGGCCCACAAGGTTTTTACTGCCTCGACCAAGTTGAACTCGTCATTGTACTTTACCATAAAACCATTTTCGCCCTGCCGAACGAGTTCACGGTTTCCACCCATGTTCGAGGCAATGACAGGAACTCCGATCATCATTGCCTCGAGAAGTTGATGCGAAAATCCTTCATAGCCGCTGTTGAGAATCATGATTTCTGATGCTTGCAGGTAGCGAATGAGTTCTTCATGCGATTTTTTCCCCACGAGGTGAACTTTTTTCTGAAGGTTCAAATTGTGTATCATCGTCTCCAGTAATGTCCGATCCGGGCCGTCGCCGACAATCACCAACCGAAAAAAGGGATTGATTTCCAAAAATTGCGGCACAATCTTGATGAGCATGCGAAACCCCTTCCAGGGAACAAGGCGCCCGACCGAGATAATCACGTTGCCCTGAAGCCCAAGTTCTTTCCGGGCTTCTTCTTTACTTAGTGGTTGAACCACTAAGTCGGCGGAGTTGGCGACGATAGTGATTTTTTCTCTGGGTATCCCCCAACCAACCACTATGCCAGCAAGATAGGATGACGGAACGACGACCCTCTTGGCTTTGAGGCACACCCAAACTTGCAGACGATGCTTACGGCCACGTTTTTTGAGATTCTGAAAATCATCCAACAACAATTGAGTTTTTCCTCTGTTCACCGCATCCTCCCAGGCACGATCCCCCGCAACACGAACTACAAATGGCTTACCTAGTAAAGCTGCCGCAATACCCGTGCCCAGAGGACTCAACGAGTATATTACGTCGACGTCCCGACTTGCTCGCCAAAGGCGGAAAAAAAATATCACTTGCCGCAACGGCCAGGGAATTTTTCGCAAACCAGCCGTGTATGTCATGACATGAACGTCATCGCCAAAATGATCCGCCAGGAGTTTTGCATACGTCGCAGGCCCGCCAATATCCGGAGGAAAGATGCCGGTTGCAATGAGGATTTTTTTCATCCCGTTAGAAGTTGTATGGTAATGTTGATATTCGACATTGTGTGGTTTGTAACCCGTTAGGGCAACTTCTAACGGGATTCATGAACGGCGGAATACGTTATATCGAATGATGTGCCAGAGCGCTGCCACACCATCCTTCCATCCTATTTTTTTTCCTTCTTCATACGTACGCCCGCTATAGGAAATACCGACTTCATATACGCGCAGATGGTGCTTGGAGATCTGCGCCGTCAGTTCTATCTCTATTCCAAAGCGATTCGCCGTTAAACACGGCTTGATATCATCCAAAGCTGATCTGGAAAAAACTTTGTAGCATGTCTCCATATCGGAAAGATTGAGGTTGGAAAAAAGATTAGAAAACGAGGTTAGAAATTTGTTCGCCAGATAGTGGTGATTGTAAAGTACACGATGCGGGTGATGTGTAACAAGTCTTGATCCATAGACAACATCGGCCTTGCCATCCAGAATGGGTTGGATCAACGACTGGTATTCACGCGGATCATATTCCAAATCACCATCTTGAATGAGGATGATGTCACCGGTCGCTTTTGCAAATCCTGCACGCAGAGCTGCTCCCTTGCCCCGATTCTGTTCAAATGTAATGGTCGCTTCCGGTACAGGACCGTCAGTGGATCCGTCATTGACGATGATGATTTCTTTTTCCACATCCAAGAGAACCGATTTGACGGCGCTGATAACATGGCCAAGCGTTTTGCGCTCGTTATATACGGGAATAATGACGGATAATTTCATAGTATTTTTTGGCTAACATGTCCCAATTGTATTTTTCCTCAACCAAACTTCTCGCTCGATCGGTTATGTTTTTTCTCAACTCGTTGTTTTCAATAATTTCTCGGACAGCATGTGCCACCGATTGCGGATCTTCTGGCTTGCAAAAAAGCCCCGTTTCACGATCTTTCAAAAAATCAGGAATACCGCCAACCGGTGTCCCCACAATGGGAACGCCGGCAGCCATAGCATCCAAAAACGCAATACCCAAGCCCTCTGATCGAGAAGGGCGAACGAAAACGGAAGCGGAAGCGAGGTGGGGAGGCAAATCATCATATAGGACCGCGCCTATGAATCGCACGCGATCTGCAACACCAAGTCGCTTTGCCAATGATTCAAGCTGTTTGCGCATCGGTCCATCGCCGATGATATGGAGCCGCTCCCCTGGCAAGAATACCATGGCTTGAATAAGCGTGTCGATGCCATTTTTTTCAACTAATCGAGATGAAGTCACGATATATTCGGAACCGGTATGAGAAAAATTGCGCACGTCCACTCCGTTGGGAAGCAAAACACGAGCGGCTTTGGGGTTGATACTATTTGCATAGTTCAGCAAGTGACTGCTGATCGCGGTTATCACATCGGCGTTCCGAAGAATAACGGAACGAAAAAATCTGACAAAAAAACTTTGCTTCTCAAGTTGCTTGCCTTCCTGAAGAGAAACGATGAATGGGGTTTTGGGGTGAAATAACTTTAACAACACTCCAGCGCCTCCTGCATACGACGCCTGAAATACGTGAATGATATCAAAATCATAGCGAAGCGCACGAAGAAAGCCAATAATTGGCAAAAGCCACTTCCATCCTCCAGAAATAATAGTAAACTGCACCTGGGGCAATCGCTTGGTAAGATTCTTAATTGCCAGTTCAGAACCACCAATTTTGGGAAGGTATTCCGTGGTAAGAATAAGAACGCGCATACTTGATAAAATATCATTTTTGTTGTATTTTTTCAAGGTGAAGAAGATACTCTTTGTTATCAGTCAGGGAGGCATCGGGGGGGCGCAAACGTTTCTTCGAGAACTGGAAAGCCGCATTGACCGGTCGCGATTTTCGTACGAGGTCCTCCATGAAAAAAACTTTTTCAAGATACGAAAAGCGATTGCAGATTTCAAACCCGATACGTTATTTCTCATGAGTTCGGTGGCGGGCGGATGGGGTACTCTTGCAGCCATAGGAACAAAAGCACGTGTGGTGTATCGCATCGGAGGATGGTCTTTCAACGATCCCAAGCCCTGGTGGCGGCCGCTGATGCGGTTTGTGGAACAACTGCTCGCCCGATGGCGGGACATCATCATTCTCAACAACGACCACGACTACCAACAAGCGATTCGCTATGGCATCAAGCCGCGCGAAAAACTCCTCGTGATTCACAACGGGCTTGATGTGTATAAGATGGAATTTTTGCCGCGGGACGAAGCGCGGACAAAGCTTGACCTTCCTGCCGATGCCTTTGTCGTGGGAACTATCGCCAACCCATATCCCGCTAAAGGCTTGGAGTATCTTCCCCGGCATAACCGCTACCTCGTAAAAATCTTGAGCGATACACCGAACGCCTCACGCTTCCTGCGTGCCTTTGATGTATATGTTTCGTCTTCGGTCAAAGAGGGTTTTTCTTGGGCGCTTCTGGAAGCCATGGCGGCCAAGGTTCCCATCGTCGCGACGCGTGTAGGTGCGGCACCCGAAATGATTCAGGATGGGGTCAATGGTTTTCTCGTCGAACCCAAAAAACCGGAACGGATTGCCGATGCCATATTTAAACTGATGGACAACGACCGCCTGCGCCAAGAATTCGCCATTCAAGGACACCAAACGATCTTGCACCGATTTGATTTAAAAAAAATGGTCCGTGATATCGAAGCTCTCCTATAGGTCAATGATTCGAAAGATCGAATTTTTCTCAATCGTGGGAAAATAATCAGCGCTGATGTATTCCGATGCCCGCTCCTTGTCGCCCTTTTTGTACCAGGCGATGCCAAGAGCAAGACGCAATTCAACCTGGCCGGGATTTTTTCCAAAATAGTTCTCCACAATCGAAATCGCTTCGTCATATTTTTTGAGACCGGTCTTTGCCAATGAAAGATAGGCGACTTCGCTAGAACGAGGAAAGACGGCCACCGCGTCATCAAGCGCCGCCTCCGCGGACGCAAAATGCCCCTGCTCATAATACAGCATTCCCAGACCAAGGTAAGCGGCAAGATAGTCGGGTTGCAATGCAACTGCTTTTTTCCAATACTCCTCTGCCTTACCCACGTTGCCCATTTTTTTATATGCTTGCCCCGCAAGATGCAAGGCGGGGACATGATCGGGCACAACGGTCAACGTCGCTTCCAGTTCATCAACAGCACGCGCATAGTTGTTATCTCGATACGCCAAATATGCATGGTTTACCCTATTGGGAATACTCAACGGCGCGGAAGCATAGGCTCGTTGAAAAAGATTAGTTTCGCTGATCCAGTCACGGTTGTGCTGGATTGTTTTGAAGCCATAGAAAAGGAGTAGAAGAGTTACACTCGCATAGATCACCTTCTCATGCCCCCATTTCTGTCTCAACCACTCGATGCCATACGCAGTCATCGCCGCAAGGCCAAAGGTGGCTGGATACAGAATGCGCTCGGCCATGATTGTGCCGGTTTTGAAAACAAGATTGGAAATAATAAAGTAGGAACTCAAAAAGAATAGAACAAACCACCCCAAGGGAGAACGCCGATTTCGCCATGCAATCACGATACAGCCGACAAGTAGCACTATTCCCACGATCGACTCCCATGACGCCAGAGGACTGTTGAGCAACGGTATCTGGAAAAGCGAATAGTCGGGCGAAAAAACCGTCGGGAACAACGTTTTTTGCAGATACAGAAAAAAAATCTTCCCTGATGTCCATAGGGTTTGGGGAATGGTAGCGAATTTGAGAGCGTTGTACGTGGGAGTGGCATCGTTGGCGAGAAAATATTCCCCCAGTGCCAGATAGCGGAGCACCGCATACATACTTATTGCAAGAATCATAATCAAAAATCGCTTGAGGATGGTGCGAATCGTTTGTTTGTTAAAGAAGTATTCCCACGCAAGCCACATTGGCAAAAATACGATCGCGGATTCTTTACTCAAGATGCCGAGCAAAAACATACAGGATGCAAGGATGTACCGATGTCGCATGGCACTATACAAAGCCGCAAGAACAAACAGCAGGGCGAGGAGTTCAGCACGGCCTACGATAGACGTCACGTCCTCGACATGAATGGGAAACGCGAGGAACAGCAACATGCCAAGAATAGCCGCGCGCTTGCCACCAATCTGTTGAAGGACCAAGAAAATAAAAAACCCAACGAGCCCATGCAGAACAATGTTAACCACATGAAAGCTCACCGGTGAAGTGCCGAATATAGCGTAATTCAGCGAATAAGAAAAAATCGTAAGCGGACGATAAAGGCCTGTCTTGGGTTGGTAAGCGTGGTAGGGTGACCGGAAGGCCTCAACCACCCCGGAAATCCCCCGCTCAATAATGGGATTGCCAACAATGACGATCGCGTCATCAAAAACAAAGTCTCCCCGTATTCCGTTGCTGAAAAGCGCAAACGAAACAGCCAAACCCACCAAGAGATACTTGCTACCGGTAACTTTCATAGATCTTCTGTATATCCGGAGAAAGCGGGGCACCAAGCTTCACGAGCGCCTCAATGTGGGCCAAGGACTGCTCTTTATTGTTTGCAATGGCATAGATAATAGCCAGGCCCTGGTGCGGAGCGGCATACCAGGGATCGAACACCAGCGCCGTAAGCCATGCTTTTTCCGCGTCTGCAAATCGCTTCTGCGTGGCGTACACAAACCCGAGGTTGTTGTAGGTGATCGCATAGCCGGGGTTTACGTCAAGCTCCGAGAGAAATTCCATTTCCGCCTCCTGCACCCGCCGTTGGTTCAGGTAAATAATGCCGAGGTTGTTGTGTACGCGTTTTTCTGTCGGATTCAGTTCGAGCGCTTTTTGAAACTCGTTCACGGCATCATCAAAACGTCCTCTGTTGACATACACCGTTCCCAGCCCTTTATGTGATCCGGCGTAGTCGGGCGCTTGCGCTACTGCTTTTTCCCAAAATGTCAAAGCATCCCGAAAATCACGAGTTCCCAAAAAGGCAAAAACACCATACACGGCAACTACAGCTCCCGCAAGGATGAAGCGACGGGAACGGGAGAAAGGAATCATGCGGCCCCAGGGAAAAGCGGCGGCAATAAACAGCAGTCCCATGAGCGGAACATAGGCTCGGTGTTCAAATAGCACCAGACGGATATCCGATCCATACCCCGCAAGAGAAGGAAGAAGAAATAGGAGAAACCAGGCAATACCAAAGAGAAGCAAATTACTGCGGGGTTGAAATCGCTTCCCAAGCACGATGAGTATGGCAATAAAAGCTCCGCTGACGACAATGGGTAGCCAATGAAGCGCATCCTGCATCGTCGGCATAACGGACGGATGGAGCGGCAACGAAGAAATCTGGAGATAGAAAGGAATGGCAACGGTATTGGGAAAAAGTCCCAGCAACAAATCGTTCCACGCGGTAACAACCGTTCCCGCAAGTGCTTCGGATCTCATGAGCCACCAGAAAATGACGATAAGAATCCAACCGCCGGCCACCAGACCAACGTGTTTTCGAGATACAACATAATTGCGAGGCATGAGCACGTACAGAATAGGCAAAACGATGCCCAATTCCTTGCTCAAGAAAGCTGCAAAAAACAGCACCAGGTGCACCGCCATGAGCCACCAGCGCTCGGGATGAGCCACCCATCGGAGATACGCGATACACGAGGCTATCGCAAATATAGCAAACGTGGCGTCATTCCGCCCCGGCACCCATCCCACGATTCGACTGCCGATCGGGTGTACCGCGAAGAGCAGTGCGAGAAAAAATGAAGCCGTTTTTCCAATCCCCAGCTCCCGCATGAACCAAAACAGCAGCAACGCCGCACCCATGTGGAGAACGATGTTGATGGCGTGGGATTTTGACGGAGTGATGTCGCCGATCGCATCGAGCATAAAGGAAATCGTGTGCAGGGGCCGGTAGTATTGCGATGTTCCATTGGGATAGTAGGTGTTGTGCTGAAAAGCTTCCGGAATATTTTTTACTGATGAGAGAAAATACTGGCGGTTGGCAAGGTGATCCTCCTCGTCCAGGGACACAAAATCAAACTTCAGCGTTTGCGCGTAGATCGCTACAATCGCACTACAGATCAGTAATGAGAAAAATAGTGTTTTTTTCAATGGTTTGTAAAAATTGCTCTTGGGTAAGGTTGGGATTTTGGACCTTGCGCAGGTACTTCATGGCATGCTCGCGGTCGCCTTTTTTGTAGTAGGCTACGCCGAGAGCAAAGATGAGGTCCGGTCGCTCCGGATCTTCTCCGAAGTGCTGAATAACAATCGCAATCGCCTCATCGTATTTCTTTAGCGCCGTTTTGGTCAGCGAGAGAAACAGCACCTCACTCCAGCGCGGGAAAATATTTACCGCCTTGGTAAGAATGAGCTCTGCGTCCGGAAAGTGACCATTTTCGTAGTATAACACACCCAATCCCAAATATCCGCGGACATAATCTGGACGGAGCTCAATGGCACGCTTCCAGTAATCTTCTGCAACCTTGGGGTTGCCAAGCTTTTTGTTTGATTGCGCGGCCAGGTTGAGAGCGGGCACATGGTCGGGAGCGATAGCCAACACTCCTTCGCTTTCCGTCTTTGCGCCCTCAAGATCTTTTTGGACATAGCGAAGATAGGCAAGGTTGGTGCGGTTCACAACACTCTCCGGAGCCACGACAACGGCAGACGCAAAAAGCCGTTCCTCGCTGATCCAAACAGAATTGCGATTGATAGTTTTGTATCCATAGAAAATCAACATAATTGTCAAAGCGCCATAGATGACCTTTTCATGACCGATTTTTTTTCGGAGATGCTCTATACACAGCGCCAATAACATCACCAGACCAAGCGATGCGGCATATACCAAACGCTCCGCCATGATGGTACCGGTTTTGAAAATAAGATTTGATATGATGAAATAAAAAGCAAGAAACACTACGGCAGACCATCCAACAAGCGAACGCCGCTTTTTTACGGCAATCCACACAAGTCCCGCGAGTATCGTCAATCCGAGCAGGGCCTGCCAGGAGCTAAAGGGATTGTGGACGACGGGAATCTGGTTGAACGAATAATCCGAAGAAAAAACCGTGGGCACCAACATTTTTTGAATATAGAGAAAAGCGATTTTGCCGCTGGTCCACAGTGTATCAAAAAAAGGAGCAAATTTGAGCGGATTGTAGACGGCCGTGGCATCGTTGGCAAGAACATATTTCCCCAAAGCTAGATAACGGAGCACCGCATATATACTGATTGCAGGAAGCATAATCAAAAATCGCTTGAGGATTGTGCGAATCGTTTGTTTGTTGAAAAAATATTCCCAGGAAAGCCAAATCGGAATGAATGCGATCGCGGATTCCTTGCTGAAAAGCCCCAAAAGAAACGCCAGCGCCCCCCAATGATACTTTCCGCGCATGACCGCATACAGCGCTACAAGCGAAAACAAAAGCGCCAAAAGCTCCGCGCGACCCACCAAGGACGTAACATCTTCGACATGGATGGGAAGGAACAGAAACAGGAGCGCGCTTACCACGGCCGTGCGCATATCGGCAAGACTTCCGACGATTACATAGATCATGAACCCCACAAGAGCGTGGAGGATGATATTGAACACATGAAAACTCACCGGCGACGTTCCGAACATATACGTGTTCAGTGCAAAGCTTGCGATCGTCAGCGGCCGATACAAACCGGTCGTCGGCTGGTATGCATGGTAGGAATCGCTAAAGATGTCTATAAGACTCGGCGGACGCTCTTCCAAATGCGGATTGCCCAGAATGACTATTTTGTCGTCAAAAACATAATCTCCTTTTATGCCGTTGCCAAACAGCGCAAATGATAGTATGAGGCTTGCAGAGAGCGCTAATAGCGAAGATATACGGGGATTGAACCGGAGCATCGTGCTTCTTTTACAACGACGGTGTTATTGACCCAGCGACCATAGGAGATACGAGCGGTCAATGTATACTGGCGAGCTTTTGGTTCGGCGGGAAGAGAAATCGTAAGCGAACGACTGCCGTCCGGAATATCAAGGTTTGCAAAAATGTTCGGGCCGATCGAAAACTCATCGGTTGGACTGACCGTCCAGGTGATCAAACGCGCCTCATTGTCAATGCCCTGATATCGGAACAGAGCGTCGTTGGAACGAAAGATATTTTTTTGCAAAAAATCAATGGATCCGGAAAGCTGACAGCTGGCCGGTTTCGTAAACTGGGTAATGTCCGCCCCGCTGGGAGAGGGCGTCGGTGCGATAGCACTACTTGACGGAGAAGGGTTCGGTTGAGCGGACTGTCTATTGTTCCACACGACAAACGCCCCTCCGAGAATAATAACCACTAATATAAGGACAAATAAGATGTTTTTCTTCATGGTAGTATCTGCAAGACTACCGTTTTTTGGCAAGTTGGTCAAGAAGTGCTTGGATTTCCTGGTGCGCCTCAAGATCACTTTCCGAGAGCGGTAATCCTGCAGTCAACCAGCGTATCGCCTCACGAGTGTTTCCCAGGGCCTGTTCAACTTTGCCCAAATTCAAATACACGCGCGGGTCTTGAGGACGCAGTTCGCGTAGCGCAAGAAGCGCATCGCGGGACCGGATGAAATCCCCCTCATGCGCATAAACGATGGCAAGCTCCTGGTAGGCGTAGAAAAAACCTGGATCCAGATCAAGCGCACGGCGGAGCAAGGGCAGCGTTTCTGTGTATCTCCCCTGCTCGCGGTGGAGCCGAGCAAGATTGTAGTAAGCTTGGGGAAATGAGGTATTGGTGGCGATGGCACGTCGGTAGTAGGCCTCGGCCATTGCGGTATCACCCTGTTCAAAGTAGAGGTTCGCGGCATTGGTCAGCGCCCGCGCACTCATGGGCTCATAGCGCAAGATATCTTCAAACAGCGCAATTGGATTCGACCAAATTCTATTGCGTTGGATCGCAAGGTACGAAAACCAAGCCGTAAGTAATACAAGAACGGCAATGACCGCTTTGCGGTAGGAAATGCGCGAAAGAAAATATACGATAATCGTAAACGGTCCAATGAGTGGAACGTAGAGCCAGTGCTCGTACATGATCGCATTGATAGGCGTGATGCCGCTCATGGGACTGATCGCCGCAAAAAACCATGCAATGCCAAAAAACAGAACCCCAGCATAGGTCCTATGAGACCTATAGGTCGTATAGGTCACATACAGGAGCCCCAGAAGCACCACCAGGGGCACCCACACTTCCCAGAACGTCAGCGACGTATATACGGCCGGCGCACGGTCCATATGGAGACCAAGGGGAACCAGAAGAAGCCGGCCATAGGTCGGCAGGATGCTCAAGAAGGTAATCAGGCGGACGAATACACTTTGCGTGTAGGGATTGGAAACAGCGGAAGAGAAAAAATTGAGCGTGTTGTCAAAGTTCAGCACCGTAAGACGCAATATGCCATAGGCGGTGACAACGCCAACATACGGCAATGCTTGAAAAAAAGATTTTTTCAGCGAGCGCCAGAATGTCTCTTTACTCTGCACGATCAGCACGATCATCAGGAGGAACGGAAACATGATTGCTGTTTCTCGACTCAAGAGCGCAAGTACAAGAAAAACAAGCGGGAGAACACGCCGGCCCCGAAGGAATAGCAACAGCGCGGAAAGCATGAAAAGCGCGGCCAGAGGATCCCCCCGGCCGGAGATGTATGTCACCGCCTCGGTTTGAAGCGGATGAACGAGGAAGATCAGACCAACCCAAAAAGCAAGAAATCGATTGCCAAACAGGCGCATCAACAGGAAAACAAGAAGGATGGCGTTGGCAATATGAATTAGATTGCTTACAACATGCCATCCAACAGGATGTACGCCGTGCATGACGTAGTTAAAGGTGAATGTGGCAAAGAGGAACGGCCGGTAGTAATTGCTCGAGAGACCAATTCCCTCCAAAACATTACCACTGAACCAATGTTTGATATTGTCCCACGAAAACGAGTGGACAAAAGGATTGGTCGCGATCCATTCGATGTCATCCCACAAAAGCTGGCCGGTTACATTAAAACCATAGATCAGCGCACCGACAAGAATGAGAATGATGACTGCGTACTTCATGGCTGTTGATGTGTCTGCAATATGTTCATAAGTTCGGGAAGAACTGGAGCTCCCAGTTCCATGATGGCGCGGATGTGCACGATGGATTCTTCAAATCGCCCTACCTGTGCATAGTATACCGCCAAAGCTTCATGTGGTGGAGCGTACTGTGAATTGTATTGAAGCGCAAGAAACCATTCCTGCTCGGCTTCAGAAAAACGCTTTTGTGTTGCATAGAGGAATCCCAGGTAGTGATGCGCTGGCGCGCGGGCAGGATTTATGGAAATAGCTTTTTTGAGGTGCTCTTCGGCAAGCGCCGGTTCTCGCCGCAACCGATAGGCATTCCCCAAACTGGTATTGATCAAATAATCATCCGGGGTCATGCGGTACGCGGTTTGATATTCCTGAAACGCATCTCCGAGGCGTCCCGCATTGGCGTAGGCAACTCCCAAAGAGTTGCGCGCGCGAGCCATACTGGGTGATGACGATACAGCCTGCTCCCAGAAAGAAATTTCACTGCGAAATGTTCGAACATGAAAAAAAGCAAGCACGGCAAAACCAACAAGGATGGGTGCGCCGATTTTCCAGACTCTCCCCGGAAGCAATGCAAATATGAGCAATACACCGATCAGCGGCAGGTAAAGCCGATGTTCAAAAAATACCACCCTGGACGGATCATCATAGCTGATCAGCGATGGAACCAAGAACGACAAGAACCAGCAAGCACCAAAGAATACCTGTGAAGATCGCAAGTATTTCCTGCTGATATATACCAGGGCACACAGAATGATAAGAGCCCCCAAACCAAACCAAATAACACTATCCCCTGCGGAAGGCATCACAGAAAGCTGAAATGGTAATATGATTTTTCCCAAGTAGACCACTACCTGGGGAGCGTAGCCCAAGATCTGCGACAACATTGCGGACAGAGATTTCCCCGGGATGGAAGAAAGTGCATGCGCCCGAACGGCATACCAGATAACAAGAAGAATCATCCAAGGCACTGCGTAGCTCCAAAAACGCCGCCAAGAAAACGGCACGCCAGAAAACCAAAGCCATATTCCTATAATGATGATCGGAACCACAACCGCGGTTTCCTTGGTCAACAGCGCGAGCGCAAACAAAGCAAAGTGTACCGCGTGCGGTTTCCACGAACGGAGGCGAAGAGACTTGAGAAAAAAGATGCACGAGGAAAGAACGAAAACGGCCAATAGCGTGTCATTTCTCCCCGGCACCCATGCGACAGCTTGGGAGAAAACAGGATGGACAGCAAAGATCAGAGAATAAAAAAATGATTTGGACTTCTCAATGCCAAGCGCAATAAAAAATCGCCAAAGGAGCAAGACGGCAACGATGTGCAAGAGTACATTGGTAAGGTGCGCCACTACGTTGCTCGTACCGCCGATCATGGCATCCGCCATGAACGATAGGGTGAGCATTGGACGGTAGTACGGAGAAGTTTTATTGGGATAGCTGACATCGTGTGTGAATATCACGGGAATGTTTGCCGGATTCCGCAAAAAACCCTGCCGCTGGACAATGAGCTCTTCTTCATCGAGACCGACATAGCCAAATGAAAACGTCTGTCCGTATAGCGCAGCAACGACCACGATGAGAAGCAAGGCGTATTTCATAATTCGTAGACAAAATAGGAATAGCCGATCCGATCTACAGGCTGGAAGCGAGAAAGCCAGTCAATTTCCGAAGCTCCATAGCGCAATGCGGCTGCTTTTGCACGAATCAAATAAAATATGCTCACCGCGTAGCGTCCATGCGGGTCCTTCCACCACTCACCGCTTGCGGTAAACTGGTTGTCGCCTATTCCGTAGTATGCCAGGTCGATTGCCTCCCACGGAGAGATGACCTTGGTACCGGCATGCTCGCGCTGGTACGTGGCCAGACGTTTTACATCCTGTCCCCATTCCACATTCGAATCATCGAGATACCGGTAGCCGTTGCGTGGCCCACCGACAGACTCGTTGAAGTACGCAAGATAGTCGGGGTACATGCGAACAGTGCCAACGACGTACCAAATGGAAAATGCAAAAATCAAAATGGAAAATGATAATTTAAAATTTGAAATTTTGAATATCCAACCCGACACCAAAACAATCAAAAACGGATACATCGGCAATAAATATCGCACTCCAATTTGCTCAGCCTTGAGCGTCGTCGCGAGTAGAAACAGCACGGGAGTCCCCCACAATAGCACGTTTGTTGTCCAATTGAATTTGAACTTACTGGAATAAACAACCGCCCCCAGGAGACCGATCAAAAACGGAATTGGCGTCTTGATAAGGAAGGCTTCCAAGAAATAATACCAAAACCCGTCATCCGAAAAATGGCCGTTCAAATAATAGAGGTAATCGGGACTTCGATCAGAATACAGCGCCCGGTAGCCATCAAGGTAGAAGTGTAGGTTGCTGGGAAGTAGATATACCACATAGAGCAAAGCAAACGCGATGCCAAGAATCGCCAACGTCTTGCGCCACCGTACTCCCATCGCGATGACAACAATAGGAAGAAGTACGAGCGCGGAAAACTTTGTCGCAAGCGCCAGCCCCAAAAATAGCCCTGCCCACAGCGAACGCCGCCACACAAAGTACAGGGTGATGAAACTGAACGCCGCCACAGCAAGATCCGTCGTCACAAATTGGGCATGCGCGAGGATAGGGGGCATGAACGCATAGATACCAAGCGCCAAAATCCCCACCCAATCATTTTTAAAAAGCTCCCTGGCCCAACGATAGATGAAGTACCCCAGAAGCACCGAGAGAAGCATGGGAATCAAGCGAGCCCAGGCGAGAATTCGATCAACGTCGTTTGAAAAGAGAAATTTCCTCCCAAAAAGCCACTGCCCCAGCGCCATGTCGGCAGGATCAAAACGGATATCCATAAAAAGCATGGGGATCGTAGCGAGGAGTTTGACCAGCGGAGGATGCTGGGAATTGAGCGTGACTTCCTCCGTCTTCCAGTAGGAATAGCCGGCGGCGATGTGCGGTACTTCGTCCGTCACCGGACCAAACCGGCGCGCGCTCAAAAAGGGCTGGAGAAATACCAACACAAGCAGTATCGCAAGAACCGCGTTACGGACGCGATACCCGGTAAATAATTCCCGCGCTGTCATCACTGATGAAAAGATCGCCATGACTGTCAATCTTGAGATCGGCAAACGAACCGTTCATAAAGTCACTCGGCTGGTGCTGTTCGTCAAAAAGCACGATCTTGTCTTGATAGGCCACGAGGAGTTCCGTGGGAGACAAAAAGACGATGCCACGGGGATTGGCGTTTTCCGGAAGCTCAATGACAGGCGGTTCGGTTCTTGTACAGTCCATCGGCAAGTCCGTGCGATCGGTCGTTTCGGTAAACGTCGTGTCCCACATCTGGTTGCCATAGCAGTACGGCCAGCCGTACTTGAGTGGCGGCTTGATGATATTGATTTCATCGGGAAACCGGGAACGGCTTTGCTCCGATGCCCACAGTTCCCCTGTCGTGGGATGGAAGGTAAAAAATTCGCTGTTGCGCAATCCCCCCGCCACTTCCGCCGTATACGTCCCTTTGGAATCAGACTCCAGAATCGATGCATATTTCCAGCTGTTCTCCAAACACGCATCGCAGGATGAACCGACACTCACATAGAGCTTGATGGGACTCAAAAAACTTTCGCGGGACAAGCCTTCGATGATCGGCGCATCGCGAAAGTCTTTTCCAAAGCCGATCGTACGGATGAAGTGCTTGCCGCCTTTGGGAAGATCCACAATATTTTTCTTGCTGGCAATATCCACCGTAGCAGTGGCGACATCATAGGCGTAGCGCGCCACCTCGAGTGTAGTAGCAACGTACAGATAGGTCGTATAGGACCTATCGGACCTATCTTCATAGAAAGCCAGACCATGAGGATTGTCAAGCTCTTCCAGGAGCACCTTGCGATCCGGAGTCACCAGGGTCACCCGTCCGGCGGAGGTCTCACTCACCAGCATGCGTCCCTGGGGATCAAACGCTATCACCCGCGGATCATCCAAACTCTGGGCGTAGACTTCAAGGGTATACCCGGCGGGCGGTACAGGCTGGGAAGGCTTTGTACGGCGCTCGGACTGCCAAATCAAGAGTCCCCCCACAAAAATGACAAGTATCAGTAGCAAAAATATGCGTTTCATAGCTTTCCCATCATAGCAAAACCCCCGCTTTTTTCAAAGCGGGGGTTTGCCATAGGTCCTATATGTCCGATTGGTCCTACAGGTCCTATTCTACTCTCTACTGGGCGATGAACTGATATCCGCTCATCGGCAGGTACATTAAGTACCCTGACGTTGATTGGGTATCGAGGTCATTCGACGAGTTCGTCGAACTATCAACCCAGTTGACCAGACTGTTCTCATCGTCTCGGAGCTGTACCTGGAAGTAGTCAGCTGCAACCGCCGGGTTTGACTGAGCCGGTGTATTGAAGTCTGAAACCGAATCTAGGTAGACGTGGAATGTCTGGGTAGTACCACCCGTGATTTCCACATCCAGGGTTCCGAAGTCGATAGTCATACTGGCGCGCTGTCCAGCGATCGCGAACGGAGCATCAGTGATGGATCCCGTGTCGACGACCACACCATCGCCCTTGCGGACGGTGAAGTTCGGATCAGCCGTGATGCCACGCCCGGAGGCGAGCACCGCGAACTTGATTGAACCAGAACCAGCTGCTGTACCATCGAAGAAGACTCTCGAGTCGGAAAGACCCTTGGCAGTCACCGTGAAGGAGACTATCGGATCTACGACCGAAAGATTCGTCGTGGTTGGCGTAATCAGCTTGAACTCTGGGAACACACGGTAGATGATGATATCCGTACCTGCTGTGTCCTGGTCGACTGCCGCCGTAAAACCGGTGTCCTGACCATCTATGACTACACCTGAACCCTCACCAATCGCCTTGAACATTGAAGTTCCGGAGCTGGTGTTGGGGATGAAGTCAAAGTCCCAGGTCTTACCAGTTGAGGCACCTTCAGTCTTGTTCTTGTAGTCAACCTTGATGGTGACATCCATGCTGCTGTCCTTGGGTACGTAGGGGCTGGTCGCATCATCGGAGAATCCGAATGATGTCGTTCCCGCAGTGCTCAAGGCTCCGCTGGCTGTCAATGTCTGTCCGAGCTTGTTCTTGTACTCAAGGTAGACAGTCCTTGCGTTGGTCGCAAGATCCGTTTCCTGGGTACCACCTGCATCGTATTCACCGAACTGCAGGGTCTTTAGGTACTGGGCCTCATTGGTTGACGTGAAGCGCCATACACCTGCAGAGTCACCGGTTTGTCCCCAGTAGACTGCGTGGTCACGTGGCGTGGTTGCCGTAGCAACCGCAACTGCCAGTGAACCAGAGTTGAGGACGGTGACCACGGTAGTAGCGCTGGTGCTGTTGTTTGGATCGGCGTTGCCGGCATTTACCGTACGCGAATCTTTATCAAGCGCGGTGACATCCGTCGTCGCGTTGATATCGAATGCGAAGTAATCGGTGTCGGCAAGTGCATTGCTTCCAAGGTTGACTTTTACGCCAAGCGTCTTGGTAGCGCCTGCGGGGATTTTCCAGTTCAAGCCATTGAACGTCACCGTACCGGTGGTGTTCGAAAGCTGGTTGCTGGTTGGGGTCGTGGCGATGGTCGTATTGGACTCTATTTCATAGAGCGATACGCCGCTCACCAGATCCGCAACACTCGTGGTGGTATCAGAACCGACTACGAATGTAGAACCCGCTTCGGAGAAGTACCCTGTCAACACGAGATCGGTCACCGTCATGTCTGAAGCTTGCGCCGACTTGAAGGTAAGACCAACTGCCGTGATTCCCTGGGTGCCACGTACAAAGCTTTGGTCATTAACACCCGAGCTCAAACCAAGCGTCAGCGAAGAAGCTTGGAGTGTCTGGATGCCTCCGCCGATGTCAGATTGCGGAACAATATCCGCATCCGCAACTGCCGTGTTGGTACCATCATATTTCATGATGGTCACATCCGGAGTGTCATCAGCATAGTTGTCGAGGAAGAGCTGCATCGCATCAGCAGCGCTCAATGCAACGCCATTACCATCAGTGTTTGCAGTGTTGATATCACCCGTAACTTTGAAGCTGTAGGTCTTTCCGCCCATAAGGACAAACGAATTGTTGAAGCTCTTTTGAGCTCCGGTCACGCTGTCCTCACAAGTGCCGGAATCAGACGTGGTAAATGCTGATCCATCTTCTGGACCAAGAACTGTACCAAGTCCTCCCGCCGCTTCATCGGTCATCTTGATATCGGTGATATCTGACCAACCGCTGTCGGTATCTGCGGCATTGCCAAATGAGCCGTCACCGGCAGGATCCTTACAGAGAGTCAATTCCGTCTTGCGGATTTCGATGTTCGAAACTGCAGTCATGGATACTCTCAAGAGGGTCGTGTCGGAGGTATTGGTACCTATGTTCCCTGCGGACGGTCCATTGAAGGCGATCGTGAGAGCTCCACCTTGGAGGGTCACGTCGTGCGCTTCAGAAGCCGCATCAAGGGCATCAATACCTTTGTTCGCAGTGCCGGATGCGGTGTTCATACCGAATCCAAACTGGTCACCTACCGCCCATAGATCTGACGCATATTCGAAGTAAAGATTGACATCTTCATCCTTCTTGCCTGCCATATCTCCATAGACCTTGAAGATTGCGTCTCCGCCTTTTGCAATGAAGAATCCACTGCCCATATCGAAGACGAGGTAGCCGGTAGAGGTAACCGTACCGCTCCATTCGGTCGTACCGGTTTTGATCTTGACATTGGTGATGTCAGAGGCCTTGACCGTACCGCCCTGCAAGAGAGTGACACGCTTCACCCATGAGCCTTCCGTGTTGGAAGTGAGTCTAAATTCAGACAACTGTGCGCCTTTCTGGCCTACAACGGGGTTGGGGATTGAACCCACTTTCGCGACATCAAGGATGCCACTGTCAGCTCCGGCCATCGTAAAGAGGTTGCCGGAAATCGGCAAACCAGTCACGGTACCGGCAACCAATCCCATGGAAGCTATCTGGAATCCGTTTACGTTTCCTGCTGTCTGTCCGGCAGCAATGTCAGCTACGAGGGAAAGATCTTTCGAACCGTTGACAGCAATGTTCAAGCTAATGAAGGTTGTTTCACCGGTTGACGTGGAAACTGATTTTCCTGAAGTCAAGCGGGTAGCACCATCATAGATGTATACATTGCTGAAATCATTCGCGGAACCTGCGCCAATGCGCTTGAAGGTAACCGTGCTAAGTGTCCCCGTTCCCGTCAGGCGGACACGGAGCATTTCCACACCACTCGCTCCACCCGTAACCGTTGCCGAAGCAGGGTTGGCGGGAGAGAGGCTTGCGGAAACCGCACCTGGAACCGGTACTGGAGTTGCAGATCCACCAGTCGTACAGGCCGGGATTTGAGACATACTGGTGTATGCAGCTCCCTGCGCGTAGAAGTTGAACTCTGCGTTGTTGATATCGAATGTCTTGGGGAAGAACATCGAATCTGCGGCATTCGCTTCAGCTGCGGTCACATTGACCCAGTGGAGCGTAGCGGTATCGGGACCCGTGGAATTACGATAGTAGACCTTCGGATCATTCGTTTCGGCATTTCTCACATAGCAGCCAAGAGTAAACGCATCACGAGTGGATGCGGAAACTTGCTTGATCACGCCAGGGGTGAAAATACCCGCATAACCGAACTGTCCATACATGCGGCCGATCGCTTCGTTTTGGAAAACGCGCTTCGTGGCCGTAGGATAGACTTCTTTAATAACGAAAACATCGGGGTCTCC
The DNA here is from genome assembly GCA_038064915.1 of Patescibacteria group bacterium. GTDB lineage: Bacteria > Patescibacteriota > Minisyncoccia > 2-02-FULL-40-12 > IGHO2-01-FULL-4-A > JBBTSB01. Next base: position 63,536 of record JBBTSB010000010.1, on the reverse strand, counting down.
TGCCTGATTGTAGGCAGTAATGAGATTCCCGTTTACAAGACCGGCGTCGCCCGGCTGGAAAGCGCTAACGCTTTGCGTGGGAGCAGCTTGCTGAAGAGCAAAGAATACTCCGACTGCAGCGATAGCTGCCGCGGCGACTACGATCAGCAAGGTCTTTTTGGAAGACATTGCTCTGATAGTTGCTATACTCATAAATAATTTTTTCTGTATCTCTCACTGCCTTGTCATATGACCTGGCATGAAGAGAATTATTAATCTCATGAATTCCGCTTGCCCGCCTTTCGGCGGACATGATCGACCGACACAAGGTCCTCTTGGAGAATCCATGGAATTTTCTGACGAACAACTGAAGAAACATAAACAACTAACTACTAGTATTTAGTTGTCAATGTTCTCTCCGAAAGCTCACCTATGCACACAAAATCCAAGCGAAATGAAAAACTTCCCTTGGGTTATATGGATGCGATATTGAGCATTGTCCTACCTATTCATAACGTACACTAACCGCAAATCTGACACTGATGCTAACAGAATAAAAATCGGCGGTCAAGCTCATTTTTGTGGATAAGCGAGATAATAGACTTCCTTCCCCTCTTTGCGACGCAAAAGCCTACTCTGCCGAATGAGGGTGTCCAGCCGACGACGTATGGTTCGAGAGCTTATTTGAGGGAAGGTGGCCAGAAGGTCCTTCTGGGAAATGCGCAATCGCTGCTCCACAAGCGCAACAATATCATCAGCTTTTTCCCCAGATTTGAGCATTTTCCTCATTTCCTGAACAGTTGCCAGCATTGCCACAATCTTTTCATGAACAGTTGCCATTTGTGCCATTATGGCAAATTCTGCCACAATGAGCAAGTGAGCGGGTGATGGGAATCGGACCCACGTCTCAACCTTGGGAAGGTCGTGTTCTACCATTGAACCACACCCGCATACTATTCACTATCCACTATTCACTTCCCCAAAGATAATCCAACCATTCTCGCAAATTTGAGCGGGGTTTGGCAATAGGTTGGGGTGATTCCTGGGAATCCTGGCGATAGACATACACCACTTCTTCTCCTGGTTTTTTATAGTTGAGCTTGAGGCGCGCCTGACGTTCCAAATACGAAGTACTGTAGGCATACTCCTGCTTCTTCTTGATAGTTTCCCGCAATTGTTGGGCCTCACTGATTTTCTCTTGCACCTGCCGCACTTCGAGTTGCGCGTCTCGCAGCGGGTCAAGACGCCGAACAACAATCGTCCCCAAAAGCACAAGGGCAAAAATGCCTATCGCTGTCACCCATTTTGATTGAAACACAGTTCGCAACATCATCGCATCTTCCCAATAAGCTCAACTACATGATCGGGTTCAGGTATATGCTCAAACGTATGCGTGACATCTGCCGCGGTGCTTAGCTTGAGATCGCCATAGTTGAACATCGTTCCCCCGATGCCTCGGTTTGCATAGGAAAGCTCTTTGATATCTTTGTACAGGAGTTCTATGGTGTTGCGAGAAAATAGCCCCTTTTGTACCTGGCAAACAATGCGCTGATTCGTGAGTACAAGCATGGTATACTCCCATCGAAATATCTTGATCAAAAGAGACAGGAACGCAACAATCGCCACGCCAATCAATACGAACTGCGGGGAGTCCCATACTCCCAAAAGAATGATCACCGCAATCCAAAAGACAAAACGCGGCACGAGAACCAACTTGTGCTCACGTATCTCCTTTATTTTTTCCTCGTTTTCCCGTACAATGATACTCATGCGTATTTTTGGTATTGTGGTAGCCGTCCTGGTAATCCTGGCAATGATTACTTTTTTGCTGATTCCAGCATTCGGATACTAAAGCATATCACTTTTTGAGCATTTCGAGGAATACGGTCTGGGGAATTTCCACCTTACCGGATGCTTGCATGCGTTTCTTCCCTTTTTTCTGCTTTTCAAGCAGTTTTTTCTTGCGTGTAACGTCACCACCGTAGAGATACCCCGTCACGTCCTTGCGTAGGGCACTGATGGTCTCCCGGGCGATGATCTTGCCGCCGATTGCGGCTTGGAGCGTAACCACAAACCACTGGCGGGGAAGTACTTCTTTCAATTTTTCTATAACTCTCTTGCCTTCATGATATGCGGCAGGACGAGGCACGATTCGCGAGAACGGCTCCACCAAATCCCCTGCCACCAAAATATCAAGGCGCACCAAATCAGATGCCTGGTATCCCGCCGGCTCATAGCTCATGGAGGCATAGCCGGAACTGACCGACTTAAGACGATCATAAAAATCCGTGATAATCTCTCCCAAAGGTACCGTATATTTCAAAATGACAATTTCCTTGGTGAGATAATCTGTGGCTTGGTAGGCACTTCGGTATTCAGATAAAAGTGTCATCAATGGCCCGAGATAAGCAACAGGACTCAACAGTTCCAAAGCAACCACCGGTTCTTCGAGTGTTTCTATGACACTCGGATCAGGCAGAAGCGCTGCAGATCGCACGATCATGCTTTCACCACGTTTTGTGGTGACGTGATACTCAACAGAAGGTGTCGAAATAATGAGCGAAAGCTTAAACTCACGGCGCAAGCGTTCGCTGATAATCTCCACATGAAGCATCCCCAAAAACCCAAGGCGAAAACCACGGCCCAAAGCGGGAGAGGACTCCGGCTCGTACACAAGTGATGCATCGGTTAATTTTAGTTTTCCCAGCGCATCGCGAAGATTATCATAGTCTTCTCCGTTCTCCGGATAAAAACTCGCAAATACGACCGGACGTGGCTCTTGGTAGCCGGAAAGTGGAGAAGAATTGGATAGTGGATAGTGGATAGTGTCCCCGACGCGAACCTGTCCTAGGTCTTTTAGTCCCGTAGCAACGTAGCCAATATCCCCCGCAGACAAGCTTTCTGTTTTTTTCAATGATGGCGTAAAAATCCCAACTTCAATAACATCTGCCTGGGTTTTTGATGCAAAAAATTGAATTTTTTCTCCCCCTTTGACAGAACCGCCAAATACTCGGACATAGGCGAGAACACCCTTGTAGGTATCAAACGCAGAGTCAAAAATGAGGGCTTGAAAATCGCTGCCGTTTTTGGGTGGAGGAACTTGGGAAATCACGGCATCAAGAACTTCTTTCACTCCTTTTCCTTCTTTTGCAGAGATTTTGAGAATGTCTGATGGCTCGACAACAAGAATGTTCGTAATTTCTTCTTCCACTTCAGCAACTCTTGCATTGGGAAGGTCTATTTTGTTGATGACAGGAATAATCACCAAACCCTGGCGTTGCGCCAGGTGCAGATTGGCGAGAGTTTGCGCTTGGACGCCCTTGGTCGCATCTACCAACAAAATCGCCCCCTCCACCGCCGCCAGGGAGCGTGAGACTTCATAGGTAAAGTCTACGTGACCCGGCGTGTCGATCAAATTCAACATATAATCTCCGTACTGCATCCTCACGGGCTGAAGTTTAATGGTAATACCCCGTTCGCGCTCCAATTCCATCGTATCCAGAAACTGCTCCTGCATTTTTCGCTTTTCGATGGTACCGGTCAATTCCAAAAGTCGATCGGCAAGCGTCGATTTTCCGTGGTCAATATGGGCCACTATTACAAAATTTCTGACATTGTGCACAAGACCTAGTTAAACACAACTTTCACTTCCCTGTCGAGAGAGAGATCGTTGTCATAGACCGCAGTATTGCCAATGATCTGTATTCCCTCTGTCTCTCCCCTTACAGCAAGAGGAGACGGAGGTGTTATGCTCACGTGCATCTGATCCCCTTCGCTACCGGACTGTTTTTGCCATAGGAGATCATACCGGTCAGTACCGGGTACGGGCGTTTCGTAGGCAAGAGTCATCGTGTTCACTTTCTTGGGTTTTGTATTGAGCCAAAAACCAAATACCGTCTTCCCAGACTCTTCAAACACATCAATTCCCTCAACAGGATGTGTCATAGTGCGTTCCACGGCTGCAAGATCAGGATCCTCGTTAAATCCAAGGTCTTTGTAGTTGACGAGCGGTTTGTAGTTCGTCTTGCTAAATCCTTCTGCATGAACAAATTGTGAACCCTTGGGAACGTAGACTTTTATGTAGGAAAAATTCTCTTTATTGTAAAACGGATACTTGGAATCTCCTCCGTTGTGAGCACGGGTTATCGTGAGAACGTGGGTAGAGTCGGCAACCGATAATTTCATGGAATTGGCCGTCACCGCATCGGCTTTTACGCCTTTCACATTCGATATCGCGACCTGGAGGTAATCGCCATCAGTTTTTTTGAGCTGCCCGGCCAATCCATTTTCCAACACTTCCTCTTGGAGAGCTTGGTCCGCAACGTACGCCAGAATATGTTTTTCCTGAAGGGCATCAACAAATATTTTCATGATTGCCACCCAGGTATCCTTGTCTTTTTGTTCGGCAAGCTTTTCAAAAAATATTGCCTGGAAATCAATAACAATTTTCTTGGGCTGGATTCGGTTCTCGCCGTATTCAACTTCGTCCTGAATTTCAGCCAAAAAATTCTTTGCATCGAGGGTAACTCCGTACTCGGGCATCTCGATCGGACCAATCACTTCGAGAAGCCGTGCAATAAGGGTGGGGGTGATCGCAAAAACACCGTCAAGCGCGGCACCACCATCGTATTGGTAATATTCAGTGATTTTACGGGCAGAGGTAGGAAAATCAGCAAACCAATTTACATCGCGCAATCCCCAATTCGGAGTAATGTGCCGCAAAGGCACTGGTGGGATCATATTAACCTTGATTTGGCCATCGGGGTTATAAATGTCGTCAACAAAGACCTTTTTTAGCATTCCCTTGTCAAAAGAAATGATCGCGTACGTTCCGGGAAACCCACCGGTGGGACGTCGCTCACTGGTGTTCTGCAAAAGGACCATATAAGTCTTGGGAGAACGTTTACCGAAAAATCCAAGCAGAAAGTCGGTGTATTCAAGCGCCTGGCCAATGTATGCTTGGAAGCTGGGAACTTGTTTCCGGAAGTGTTCGAAGGTAGACCGTTTCTCTTCCGGAATAGCAGAAGTCTCCACTCCATTGAGCAATTTTCCTGCTTTGGAAATATTCTGGTCTGCAAATTTCAACACGTCTTGAAAATCCTCTATAGGACTGGCTATAGACTGCTCTGCAAAAAAATTGATGGTATGGAGATTATCAAATGCACGGGAAAGCGACTCTCCCGCTTTAGAAATATACTGTCCCGCCTGAACGAGATTTTGGGCGGATTTTACTTTTCCTAAACCGGGAAGGAACGATAGGAACGAAGCACCAAAGTTATTGATGGTGCCGGAAGCTTTTCCAAAGTCTTCATAGGCAAGCGCAAAGCGATCAGCCGCGCCAATAAAATTAAGCCCTTCCAATTCCGTTTTTGCGGCTTCGAGATTGGCAATCGCATTGTTGCTGTTGCCAAGAACCTGAGCTTCTTTTTGGACAACAAGCTCACTGGAAACAAATGCGGCCGCGGCTACACCCGTGATAGCCAGAAAACCAACAACCATCGCCACCATACTGCGGCGAGTAAAGATGCGACGTGGTAGGGTTTGTCGTTTTCGTGTTTTTACCTGCTGGAGCCAGTGTTCGACATCGCGCGCCGCAGGAGAGAGATGCAATGGAGCAATGGGCCGATGGGGACGCGGTTCAAATGGCGCATGCGGCATACGAGCAAGCGTGGCAGTCGGTTCGCTTTGTTGAGAAGCAGGAGCTGTCCAAAAATCTGTGAGTTCTTTGTGTTCATCCGGTTCGTTCGGGATTTTTACCGGAAGTGGAGGTTCCGGAATCGGACGCTCAATGGCGCGTGGGCGCGTGGAAACCTTCGGCTGTGCCTGCCCGAACGACCGTTCGGTCGGGCGTGGCTGATGAATTTTTGCACCCATTCGTGCCAAATCAGCGACGAGATTGCTCTCCTTCAATGCCGACTCAATATCATGCGCAATAATTTCTCTGGAGTCGGCGACCGGGCCATGGCGGGCAATTTGATCTGCGACAGATACCCTTGGTTCTTCGACTTTTATTTCTTCTTTTATTTCTTCTGTCCTTTCTTCTCGCCTTTCTTCCTTTCTTTCTTCCTTCCTCTTTAAATTTACTACCTTTCCCGCGCGAAAACCTTCCGAATCTTTCTTCGGCAGTACATCAAAAAGCGCCAAATGAATATTCTGTTTTGGCATCCTCACTTTCCAGTATACCACGCATTTGCTGCCGAAAGATGTTGATATCGAATTTCATTGCATGTTCGCGTATCTTTTCGGGATTCCACGTCATTTGCTGAAGTTTCCCGACGGCAAGAGAAAGGTCGATTTCTGTTTGCTGGTCAAAGAAGACCCCGGTAACACCCTCGGTGATCGTTTCCAGCGCTCCCCCGGCTCGGTAGGCGACGACGGGTCGTCCAGAGGCCATCGCTTCCAACGGCACAAGACCAAAATCTTCCTCCTGGGGAAATACGACGGCTTTGGCATGAGCATAGAGTTCTGGCATCTTGTAGTCCGAAACGAGGCCCAAGAATTCAATGTTAGGTTCGGCCATTTGTTCAAGGCGCGCTCGTTCGGGTCCATCGCCCACGATTTTTAGTGGCAGCTCCATGGCGCTAAAGGTTTTTACTGCGAGATCAAATCGCTTGTATCCCACCAGCCTGCCCACCATAAGAAAATAGTCGTCGGCGAGTTCCGTAACGAAGTACTTTGTTGTATCCACCGGGGGATAGATGAACGCAGAATCTTGATCGTAGTATTTTTTGATGCGCTCTTGAACAAACCGCGAAATACCAATGTATTCATCGACGCGCATGGAAGCCTCATGGTCCCAGATCCGTAGATAGCTCAAGAATGGAGCAACGATTTTATTCAACAATGGAGAATAATTCTCGCGCAAATATCGCTGACTGTCGTCCCATAAAAACCGCGTAGGGGTAAGGCAGTAGTTGATGTGCCGGGTGGAAGGTTTGGTGATGATGCCTTTGGCAAATGAAGCGGAAACGGAAAGCACCGTATCAAACTCCGAAAAATCAAACTGCTCGATCGCAAGAGGCATGAGCAAGGGGAATAGACGATGGTGGCGCTTGGTAAACGGCAACTTTTGGAGAAAGCTTGTTCGAACATCACGACCCTTAAATACTCCCCCGGTCGCCCGTTCATCGTATACCAACGTATAGATGGGTGCTTCGGGGTACATCTCGGAAAGTACCTGCAATACCCGCTCCCCACCGCCAAATTGCGTCAAATAATCGTGAACAAGAGCGATTTTCATGTGCCCCGAGTCTAGCAGATTGCATAAAAAAGGGAAGGAGAATAAAATATGAGTAAAGGAGGATCGGCGTGTCGAACTTTCTCCTGCCACTCGACAACGGCGTCTCGCCAGCGATGACCATTACCGTCCTCGCTGAATGCGCCCGCATTCCTCCGGCTATTGCATGCGCGAGAGTGCGTTTCTCCGCGCACACCTATGCCCTGAACTGTCGGGCATTCGTGAAACGGCATGGTCGCAGAGCTTTCCAGGCGGCAAAAGCCAGAATAAGGCGTATCGCCGTCAGCGGGCACATCGTTCCCTGATCACCCCACGGGATCTCTCCTGTGGGGTTCCGTGCGCTTACACCGCAGAGCGATCCCTGACAAGCTTGAGAATCGTGAGAATGATAATCTTTATATCATGGGCAAATGACCAATTTTCGATATAGAGCACATCAAAAGCCACTTCTTCTTCAAAAGAAAGATCGGAAGACCCCGAAGTTTGCGCCAATCCCGTAACACCCGCCTTGATAGCGAGCACACGGCGGTGGGATCGTTCGTATTGAGCAATCTCGGCAGGCTCATGAGGACGCGGACCTACAAGGGAAATCTCTCCCTTGAGAACATTCCACAACTGCGGCAACTCATCAATTCGGTAGCGACGAATAAACTTCCCTACCTTAGTGACGCGGGGATCATTGCGCATCTTAAAAAACGGCGTTCCCTTACGTTCATTGAACTCCGCCAACAGCGGCTTGAGCTCCTCGGCGTTCTTGATCATCGAGCGAAACTTTACGAGCGAAAACCTCTTCCCCCGACTGATGCGTTCCTGACGAACGACAACCGGACCCGTTGTTTCCCATTTTATGGCAAAAGCAACAATCGCAAAAAGTGGTGACAAACCGATGATGCCAACGACTGCACCCAAGATATCAATTCCGCGCTTGAAAACACGTCCCCAGCCATCCAACGGCGTGCGGCGCAACTCCACAAATGGCACACCGGTATACGTATCGAACGAGAAATTTTTCGTCAGAGTTTGATAGAGATTCGGTACGAAGCGAAATCCCAAATGCATTTCGTTGCAAAACTCTATGAGTTCGATCACCCGCTCTGCGGGATAGTTGGGGTTTGCTAAAATGACCTCATCAACTCCAGGGTTACCTATGGCACTGTGGACTTCGGCGATTTCGGGGTGGGCAAGTTGCTTAACCACGCGCCAACCGGCGTTGCGATCCTCTTGCATGTGCTGAACGAGCGTTTTAGTAAGCTCATCATCCCCGATCACTAAGACTTTGTGAATACCAATATCGTAGTATCCCGCTAAAAATCGCTGTAACTTCCTCATTGCAAACCGTCCCATGAGGACAAATAGAATTCCTACCACCCAAGCTCCAAGTACCAAAAACCGCGAGTTAAAAAGTTCCGCACGCAAAAACATGTAGACGATGACTACCATCAGTCCCGCGGAAGACGCAACGATAATACGAAAAAGCTCTTGGAGAAAACGGCGCGTGGTGGAAAGTCGATACAAACCGGAAAATGCATAGCATGCGATAAAAATAAGAGAGACAACAAGGACGATCAAAAAGTAGCGCTCAAAGGACAGGTCCGGGGTAAATTGTACAGGTCGAATAGCATCCAAAATCCTCGTACGTACAACGTATGCAATCACGCCTGCCAGTATGAGCATGACAAAATCCACGGGTACGAGAGCGACATTGAGCATTAATTCAGAGCGTTTCATGGGTAGTTACTCTACCACACTTGTTGTTTTCTGTAAATTGTGTTATCCTCACAGTAGCTTGGTATATCGGGTGATCGCGCGGGCCCCGACGATTCTGTCGGGGGAGCGAGGAAAGTCCGAACACTACCAAGGTTAAACCTTGGTATAGGCAGTGGCTAACGACCACCGAGTGAAAACTTAGGGAAACCACCGCATAACTGCGGGGTCCCGCTAGAGCGCGAGCGCGTAGCGGTGAGTGGCACAGAGACCATTCCGAGTCAGCCAGACGGCTGACCGCGGGTGAAAAGGTTCCGAACGGAATCACCCCATGGCGACATGGGAGTGCGCTAAACCCTGCCTGGTGCAAGGCCGTACCCGCCAAAAGCTAACGCATTTGTGCGGGGGTGCCGCAAGGATCCGTCTGGCAACAGCCGGGCAAGATGAATGATCACACAAATACAGAATTCGGCTTACAGATATACCAAGCTTCATAAAATCCGCTCTAAGCGGATTTTATGATACAGTTATCCCATGACGTTTAATTGGAAACCTATGCTGAAGATCGCGGCGGGGCCGTTGATCTTGCTGGCGTTTTATCTTTCGCTATGGGGAGTATGGTCCTTGTTTGATCTTCCCCAGGATGCCGAGCTCATAGAAGTCATCAATCGCTATTTCGCCCAGCATGGCCTCTGGGTGCTTTTTCTTGCCGCTGTTATTGAGGGAGCGTTGATCCTGGGACAGTACTTTCCGGGAGGGTTCGTGATTTTTATCGGGGTTATTTCAGCCGGCGACAACATCACCCGTATTGTCACGGTCGTGGCGCTCGTATGTGTGGCATTTTTTATTGCATACATGTTCAACTATGCCCTTGGGCGTTTTGGCTGGTATCGCCTGTTTCTCAAACTCGGCCTCAAAGGCGCACTGGAAAATGCCCAAACAAAACTCGAGCGGCAATATTTTTGGGGTATCATCGCAAGCTACTGGGAACCGAATCTTGCCTCTATAACTGCAACGGCGGCGGGCATCCTCCAATTTTCATTCCGTCGCTTTTTGCTTTACTCAGCCATTGCTATTATAGCCTGGAATATGTTGTGGGGTGTCTTTGTTCACCTCGCGGGGCAAACCATATTTCAATACTTCGGCGTCAAATATGCCTTTATCGTCTTCGGCATTTGGATTGCCGTACTTTTGAGTAAATATTTTTTCTACGACCGGAAACGAGAGCAATCTTAGTACTCCACCGCACCGATATCAGGAGCACTGCCCGTGAAGGTATTGTTGATGCCGTGGATGCGGACGGCGGCGTCCATTGCGGCGCTTTCCGTATTTCCAAACTTGCCGTTGGCTTCTTGGCCACTGCCGGTTTTGAAAGCTGCAAAGGTATTGTAGACGCGCTTCACGCCATCCCACCACTCAAAGATTCCCGTGGTGGACGACGTGTACCAGAGGTTGTAGTCGAAGGTGGGCTGAGTCGTGGGCCAGGTGTTGATTTTTACGTCTGTAGACTGTCCACCAGCTTTATTCCAAAAGATATTATTTTTAAACTGAATATTTTTGACGGGGACAATGTGCTCACCCGGATAGGCGTACCAGAGGTTGAGCAAGTGGCCGCTGGTATCGCGGCTGAATGTATTGTGGTAGAAAAACACATTGCGCGCGGGGTTGGTCGAACTGCCGGCGCTGGTGTTCATTTTTACCGCAGCTTCTCCCCACGTGCCTGACACCTTGTTGCGAATCACAAAATGCGGTCCGGGCAGAGCTGGGGAAATCGAAATGGCGTTGATCGTACTGCCACTCAACGTATTATTGAAGAATCGAATATTCACCGAGACGCCATCAAGCTCAACAAAGTCATCTCTGACATTGCTGATCGTATTGCCGTAAACATCATGGTCATGAGAAGAGTAGATACCGCCCGTGAGTTTGAGGACGTGAGTAGTAGTTTCGAGAACGGTGGAGCTTGGACCACCAGCCGAGTCACCGCCGGCAAGTTTCATGCCATCTTTGCCACCACTAATGGTGTTATTGCGAATGACATTATTGCTACCGCTGTTGGTATACATGGCGATACCTTCGGCTTTACTACAAGTAGCTCCAGATATCGTATTGTTTTGAATGAGATGATAACCATCGGTAGGGAGAAAATTGGTCGCTGTATAATCTCCGAGCCAAATATCGTGCTCGCCGTTGTTGCTCAAGGCGTTGTTTTGTAGCGTAATGTGGTTTGATTTCAAGAGATGGAATCCGGAACCATCATTGCTGCACGTTCCGCCTCGACGCACATCGAGACCATCGAAAACAAGATAGGAGGAGTTGGTGATTAAGACAGCTGAGCTTCCGGCAGCCATGCCATCGATGAGCGGCTTCGTTGATGTTGCACCTTTGATGACTATCGGATTGTTTGCCGTACCGTTTTTGGCATTGACGGTGATTTTGCCGTAGGTACCTGCCGCGACTCGAATTTCGTCTCCAGGTATCGCCGCATTGATCGCCGCTTGTAGTGTCGCCGTCGTGGTTACGTTTACGACACGCAACGCCGCAGGAATCGAAAACTCTTGCCTCGTAGTAAAGCTTGCCTCCTTGGTACCAGAACCTGCGCCATCAGGATCGCTATAGACGACACGCAGTTGATAGGCAGTATTGGGCGCGAGACTGAATAAACTTGAGGCCATGTTGTTTGCATCGTACTTCGTAAATGGGTGTTGTTCTTTAAAACTACTGTCCCCCGGGCCTTTGAGGTAGAGCGTTGCAGTCTCGTTGCCATTGGTTCCTGCGGGAAGGGTGATGATCACACCTGTGGTTTCAAATGAAGGAAAGATATTGAGGGAAAGATTTGCATTTCCTGCAGGAGTAGCACTCGGCGTTGTGGTCGGAGTGGGAGTTGGCGTTGGTGTGGGTGTGGGTGTGGGTGTGGACGCACCAGGTTTTTTGCATTGTGCTACGGACGTATAGGGAAACGCCTGGGGATACCATTTAAATTCATGCTCATTGATGGTGAAAATATGTTTAAAAAAGTCAGGGTCAGCTGCAACTGCTTGATCTGCGCTGACATTGAGCCAGTGAAGTACTCCCGTATCATTTCCCGTCACCTCAAGACAAAAGATCCGAGAATCGTTTACGTAGCGATAGGTTGAAACGGTCGTAAAGACATCTCGCACACTTGAGGTGATGTGTTTGATATTGGAAAATCCGCCAAGGTGCCCGTAGAAACTAAAAATAACCTCATTGAGGAAAAGACGCTTGTATCCCCCATCTTTGACAATAAAGACGTCCACATCACCTTGCGCAGAAACGAGGTCACCATCGCGAAGTCCTACGTCGATGGGGTTGATGACGGCCGCAGCATGCGCAGCAAATCCGAAAAAGATAGCCAGGGGGAGAATATATTTCATAAGATGTATTATAGCAGTTTATTCGTCTCTTTATCCAGTGACGCGTTTACCATGCGGTCGGCGGCTTGATTTGCTTCACGGTAGACGTGCTCAAAGGTAACCGAGGCAAAGTCCATTTTGAGGTTCCAGATTTGGATAAAGTACTTTCCCATCCGCTCGTCCATGATTTTGAAATGTCCGTTGAGCTGGCGCTCGATGAGTTCACTATCCATCTTGACCGCCACGTTTGAGTTTGCCGATTTTTCTTTTCCAACAAGTTGTTTTAATTTTTTTAAAGCAAAAATCACGGCCTGATACTCGGCATCGTTGTTGGTCGCAATGCCAATGGACTCGCCGTACTCTTTCTTTAAAGTTTTGTCTGCCGATTCAATCGTCACCCCAATCGCCGCAGGGCCGGGATTTCCGCGTGATCCACCGTCTGTATGAATTATGAAGTCTGCCATAGCTTCATGAAAATCTCATATGTCATGCGTGCATCTTCGAGAGCGTCGTGATGGACGTCGTTTTTGATGCCGAAATGCGTCGTAAGCTCGCTCATACGATACTCCGTAAGATTTTCTTTATACAGATCCTTAAACGCCATCGAGAGAACATCGATAATCTGCCAGTGAAATGTCGGTTCCATGTCGACGCTCGCGTAGGCTTTCTTCAGGTACAAAAAATCCATCGCCACGTTGAAGCCAACTAATACTCCCCCATTTGCGATTTCATTAAACTTGGTCAGCGCATCGCGAAGCGGCACTGCATTTTTCCACCGCTCTTCTGTGTATCCCACAATTTTGAGTGCTTCAGGATCTGCTTTTGAAAAATCTGCGTTGATCTTGCATTCCCACTCTTTGACCTGTTTAAAATCAGGCTGCGAAACCACCAAGGCGCCAATTTGTATCACCTCATGCTCCCATCGCAAACCAGTGAATTCTAAATCAACGAATATTAGTGGCCGTTCTTTGATTTTCGTAGAAAGTTTTTCACTCATAGTAGCCGAGTGCTTTTAGTGCCGGCAATTCTTTACCGGAAAGGAATTCTAGCATAGCCCCGCCTCCGGTGGAAACATAGCTATACTTTTCACGAAGGCCGAATTTATCCACCGCCGCCACAGTATCTCCACCACCGATGATAGAAAATGGCGCGCTGGCAACAGCTTCTGCAATAGTTTTTGTCCCTCCAGCATATTGCGGGTCCTCATATTTCCCCATGGGACCATTCCAAATCACAAATGCCGCTTTGCGAATAATTTTGGAGTACTGGGCAATGGCTTGTGGACCGATATCAAAAGCGTTGCCTTCGGTGGGATTGGTGTCTTTGGGCAAAATCACTTTGGGATTTTTGATGGCTTGTAGTTCTTCGTGTTGATTGATGAGCGTACCGCCCAATAAAATATATTCCGCTTTGTCCAAAAAGTTTTGGATTACCGGCATTTTTGTAGAAATTTTTGCCCCTCCGAGCACCACAACCTTGTGTTCTGCCGGAGCTTTCAGCGCATCGGAGAGTTCTTTTACTTCTTTTTCCACCACAAAACCAGCGTATGAAGGCAATAGGTGCATAATTCCTTCTCGGGTTACATACGATCGATGGGCACTAGCAAATGCATCAAAGACGAACAAATCAAATCCTCCTGCGAGTTCTTTTGCAAATTCAGGATCATTGGTCTTTTCTTCGGCACGAAGCTCGATATTATCGACAAGTACAAGGGAATGATCTTGAATCGCTGACCGAATTGCAGGACCTGTTACTTCATCTACAAAAAAGAATTCATGTCCAAGAATCTCGCCAATCTGTTTTGCTATGGGTGCAAAACTTTGTCCTTCTTCTGAAATATGGGAAGTGCAGACGACTCTTGCTCCATTATTAAGAAGATAGTCGATGGTTTCTTTATGTGTTTCAATTTTAAATGGTTCAACGATTTTTTCTCCCTCCCGGGCCACATTAAAATCCACACGCAAAAAGACTTTTTTGTTTTTGAGTTCTCCCTTGGGAATATCACGCAAAAGCTTCATCATAATTGCGCCACAATATCAATCATTCTCCCAAACTCATCTGCATGAAGGCTGGCGCCGCCAACCACCGCCCCGCAAATTTCCGGATGGGAAAGAAAGCCCGCGATGTTTTCAACATTCGCGCTCCCGCCGTAAAGTACTTCGGGAGCAAATCCGTACATTTTACTGATAATCGCCTGCATCTCGTGAATCGCGGATAAAGCATCTTCGGGAGTAGCCGGTTGCGCGCCAGGATTGGTACTAATCGCCCAAACCGGCTCATAGGTAAACAAAATCTTTTTCGCGCCATCAGCATCAATACCTTCCAAATCGCGGGTAAGCTGATCTATAAGGTAGTCCGAACGCGCAGGGCCTTTTTCGGGCTCACCGATCAAAAGCACCGGTATCATGCCATTCTGCAAAACTGCCTTCAGTTTTTTATTGACCATTTCATCTGTTTCCCCGAGAGCACGCCTTTCAGAGTGTCCCACGAGGACAAACCTTACGCCAAGTTCCTTGAGCATCAGCGGCGACACCTCACCAGTATGAGGACCACGATCTTCCCAGTGCACGTCCTGAGCTCCGAGTTCCACCGCAGCATGACTTGCATAGCGTGCGAGGTACACAAATGGCGGACAGATCACCACGGTTACCTGAGGAAATTTCTTCGTCGCCTTCATTTCGGCATGAAATAAATGCTCTGCATCTTGTAGCGTTGCGGGATTGGCTTTCCAATTGGCGATGAGAATTTTACCCATTGAGCGTTTGCGCGGCAACATCCGGATCTATAATATTTATTTTAATTCCCGTCCCTGCCTCAAACCCGGCATCAAAGCTCACACGTGGAATGACTTCTATGTGCCATCGATAGTACTGGTCAAAGGAAAGATCTGAGTGTTCAAAGTGAAGCGGCGCCGTATGGATGAAAAAGTTATATGCCGGATCATCAAGAGCGTCACGCATTTTTTTGAGTACCGTGTTCAGAGCCTCGCCTAGCGGCACAAGGCTCTGATCTTCTATGTGATCAAAATGTGCACTGGAAAATTTTGGATAGATGCGCATTTCGTAGGGCTGTTTGGAAACGAAGGGACAAAAGGCTACAAACTGCTCATTTTCAAAGAGAATCCGTTTTTTGTTCGCAAGTTCATACTCCACCATAACGGCATGTGCTTCACGTCCGTTTTTTTTAAAGTAATCATAAGATCCCTTGACGCTTCGCATGACATCAGGAGGAATGATCGGCACGGAAATGATTTGTGAATGTGGGTGGTACACACTGGCTCCGCCGCGATGACCATAGTTGTGAAAAATCATAATGTACTGACCGCAAGGCTCGAGAGCAATCTGGCGGTAGCGATCGCGATACACTTGCAGAACTTGAGCTGTCTCCTCCGGTGAAAACGAAGGAAAAAATTTGTCGTGGTCGCGCATGACGATAATTTCATGGAATCCCACTCCTGCGGTAACTTCAAATCCTTCTCGCTCCATAATCGGCCCGCACGCTCCCGGCACAACGGCAGGATATTTGTTTTTGACGACCTGGATGCGCCACTCGTTTGACCCCTCGGGAACAACCATGACTGCTTCACTGTTGCCTGATTTTTGAGGGTCTTCAAAGGGACAGTCAGCGGGACTTTGATAATTGCTCTCGCGCGGCTTTACCGCGTGCGGACGCATTCCTCGTCCCGCCGCGATCAATACCCAATCTCCGGAAACGATTTCTCTTCTAAATTCACTTTCCATCCCGTTAGAAGCAGTATAAGTCATAGTAATAGTTTAGCGTAGATTATAACCCGTTAGGGCTGCTTCTAACGGGATCCATATTTATTCGTTAACAGGTTCCATCTCACGTTAAGTGTTTGCAAAAGTACTTGCGGATATGCCCAAACGGTTACTTTGGAATTGGGATCGTTGTCCCACGTGACAGGTATTTCTTTTATGGTAAAACCAAACTTGCGTGCTAAAGCCAAAACTTCTACATCAAATCCCCAGCCAAAGATTGTGAGCTTGGGAAAGATCTTTTCTACGGCTTGCGCCTTAAATAACTTGAATCCACGTTGCGTGTCATGGATCCCCCATACCGCGAATAGCTGAATCCATTTATTGCCCAGCTTACCCATGATAACACGATACCATGGCTCTTCGCCTCCCTGCACAACCTTCGCTCCAGGTACTGCAAGAGAGCCAATCGCCACATCGTAATTTTGCATATACGGAATCATGAGGTCAAGATGATCAATGCTCGTTGAATTATCAGCATCAGTGAAAAGTCGGAGATCACCCTTTGCCTCAAGCATTCCGGTCGTGACTGCATATCCTTTTCCTGGTCGCTTTTCGTCAATGACGTGAACCTGATATTTTTCTGCAATTTCGCTTGTAGCATCATTTGAATTATTATTTACTACAATGACTTCCCACTCATAACTTTGCTCGCTCAAATATTCTCGAATTGCTTCGAGCGTCTTGCCGATGCGTTTTTCTTCGTTGTAAGCGGGAATAATGACAGAAAGATACATGGAAAAATCATACCAAATCAAAGAGCTTTTGGCGAATGGCATATCCGTCGCAATGATCGAGAACACCAAGGTACGATGCGAGATTTTTCTCTGAAATATTCTTAAAAATTCGCTTCTTTGTCTTCGTCCGCAAGGTTCGACAGTACGGCCGCACGACGTAGCCGAGAAAATCAATCCCCTGGCGGTAGGTACGAAGGATGATTTTGTTGGGATGAAGCTGCAGTTTGAGGTTATTCTCTAAAAAATTGCGAATTACTAGAAGGGTCGACTGATCTGGGTTGAGTAACACAAAATCATCGCAGTAGCGCAGGTAATACTTTGCCTTGAGCGTATGCTTAGCAAACTGATCAAGCTCATTCAAATAGATATTTGCAAATAATTGACTCGTGACGTTGCCCAAAGGTAGGCCCTTGGGAAAACTATCGAGAATCAATTTTATGAGCCAAAGCACATCGGGATCAACAACGCTCTGCTTTATCAAATCAATCAAAATTTCATGATCTACCGAATCGAAGAACTTGCGGATATCGCATTTGAGAGCGAAGATGTTTCGTGAATTGTTGCAACTAGCTTTGCGGCAAAATTCTTTGAGACGATTAACGGCAATGTGAGTCCCTTTGCCAATGCGACAGGAATAGGAGTCGTAGATAAATGTATGATCAAAGATCGGATAGAGCACATGGAACACCGCCTGGTGCAAGACGCGATCTCGCACGGTGGCCTTATGGATATGTCGAAGCTTTGGATCTGTTACAAAAAATGATTCGTACGGCTGGTGCGAATATGTTTTTGATACGAGTTGCTCGTGAAGCTCAAATAGGTTATCCTCCAGATCAAACTCAAATGCTTGAACATCCGGTTTCTGTCGCTTGCCGCGCCGGAATTCCCGCCAGGCGAGAAATAAATTTGCCAAATCATGAATACTCCTATAGCGACCCCCCCCCCAACGACCTGTCACCTTGATTTATCATTTGTTTGAGTTTTACAAGAAATTTTATCGCCTCCGCACGAAAATATCAAAGCAGGATCGGCACGGAATTTATTCAAAACTTGATGCGCTTATATTGGATGCAATTGCACTTGCGATCAAGGCACGATTTCAAACTGGTATTGAAAAGGTCCCTACACTGAAAGACCTACGCACCAATATAGAAATACTAAAACGCATGGTACGGCTCATGCAAGAACTGGATATTATCGGACTAAGTCTATATCAAGCATTTGAAGAAGAACTTCAAGAAATCTCAAAAGAAACAAATGGCTGGATCGGATCATTCCAAAAAAACAACAGACTCCTATGAAGGAGCCTGTTGGGAGTCTACCTGCGAGCGCGGATGTTCGGGTTCGAGTTGCGCTGGTTGTACCAGTTGACGTAGAACTTGTCGTCGTTCCAGTTGCTGTTGAGCGCGTTGCCATCCGCATCGAGTAAGTGCCCCATCTCATCCTTGCCGCTCATCATTCAAAAAGAATTATGAGTATGCTGCCATTGCAGTAGATTTTTTAGGAAGCTCTTCTTCTCCAAAAAAGGGCACGTAGTTCTCCTTTGATAGGGCAAATCGCTATCCGTCTCGCCAAACGGCGAACAAGACCGATTGTATGAGCCCGGGGTAAGTATACCAAAAAAGAAATCGGACTCCAGCAGCAAGCTGCCGGAGTCCGAGTGAACGAGAGAAGAGCGAGAAGCGTTACGCAGCCTTCGGCTGCGGGAGAACGATCCTGCGAGCGCGGATGCTCGGGTGCGAGCCGCGCCGGTGGCACCAGTGGACGCAGAACCCGTCGCCGTGCCAGCTGCCGCCGAGCGCGCGGCCAGCCGCATCGAGTGAGTCCGAGAGCGAGACGGTCTTCTGATCTAGCGGCACTCCGGTCTCCACGTAGTGCCAGAGCGCGTAGAGCGGCAGCTCGGGATAGTTCATGACCCAGACCCCGGGCATTGCCTGGATGTCCTCGTAGGACTTCTCGGCGAGCTCGGGCGCCTGGTCCGTAGCCTCGATCGCCGGATACGCCCAGGCGACGTAGGTACCGCTCGGGCGCCACGACTCCTTCTCCTTTTGAATCGCAGCGTCCAGATCGCTCTCCGTGTAGCGGTAGAGGAGCTCCTTGGGCGTGTTCTTCTTCCACGCCGAGAGCACCTTCTCGATAGTGACGTCGGGATGACGGATGAGGCCGCTCCCGAGCGCGAGCTCAAGGGGCGGCAACAGCACGGAAGCCGGATCGAGCGTGATCTGGAAAATCCGCCCGTAGAACTTCGTCCAGCTCACCATGAAAGCCGAGAGGTCGAAGTTTATGAAGTTCTTGGCGCCCGGGACGATCTGCGGCGGCGAGAGCGGAATGGGCGCGAGCACCTCTCCACGGAGCTCACGCAAGACGGCCCGTGCCACAGTGACAGCACGGGGATTGGCCTCGGGGTTCTTGAGCACCTCGAGGTCTTCCAGGGTTCCGCCCTGTGCGGAAAGCGTTTTGGCTGCCTCAATCATGCGGCCATCAATGCCCTCGGTGAGCCGGCTCATGCCGAACTCCTTTCTTAAGCTTGCCAAAACAACGCTTCGTTGCGTCGGTTTAGCAGGCACAACTATTTATATTATATATGAAAATTATAGTTACGTCAATATCGCCGCTACCATGAGTCTAGGCGTGCTTTCTTGGAAAGACGACGCCCTCAAGTCGCTCGACGCGACCTTTGAAATCTTTTGTATCTTTTACCTGGACACCAACTACCGCGTCAACATCTTTGATAAATTTTGTTTCGAGAGCCAGAAGATCATCTTTAGTGGCTACGTCTTCTAGACGAGCATTCATATGGAGCTTTAACTCATCTTTAAGACTTTCGAGATCTTTTTTCGTGGCTAATCCGGCTATGGCTTCTTTGAGATCTTCTTTTGTAAGAGGTTGTGACATACGTAGACCAATTATATCAGTCGCCAAAACTAGGTCAATACTCGTGGTCCGTCTTTGGTAATCGCAAGTGTGTGTTCAAAATGCGCGCCCAAGCTGCCGTCTTTGGTGCGGTACGTCCAGCCATCTTCATCAAGGACAAGCCTCCAGTCTCCTGCGGTGACCATGGGCTCAATGCAAATGACCATACCCTCGCGCAACTCTGGACCTTCGCCAGGTTTTCCAAAGTTTGGAATACGTGGCTCTTCGTGAAGTTCTCTGCCGATGCCATGCCCCACCAGGTCGCGAACCACTCCAAAGCCATGCGATTCCACATACGTCTGCACTGCGTTGCCAATGTCACCGACATGGTTGCCTGGTATGGCCTGTTTGATTCCCAGATACATCGAATCGCGCGTTACGGAAATGAGCTTTTGAGCAACCAACTCCCCCTTTGCTCCCCCTCTTATAGATAAGAGGGGGTCGGAGGGAGATACTATGACCGTCACCGCACTATCTGAATTCCAACCCTTGTAGAGTACCCCCATATCTATGCCTAGCACATCGCCATCCACGAGTTGTAGATCTGTAGGGATCGCATGCACAATGGCATCATTGACGGAGAGACACGCTACTGCAGGATATTTCTTGCCCATAACTCCGTACCCAAAAAATCCAGGTTTTACTTTGTGCTCTTTGCACAGTCTCCGCGCAAGATCATCAATCTCTTGCGTCGTCACACCGGGCTTTGCCATGGCTACCATTTGAGTAATGATCTCATGCAAAATCCTGCCACTTTCCGCCATGAGCTCAATTTGCTTTGAAGTTTTGATGGATATCATGGGAAAGTTGTTCAACGCCCTGCACACCGTTGACTTCGATGATGGGATACTTCTGCTCTTTGAGAAAAGCAAGTACAGGCTCGGTGCGATCCAAGTATTCTTGGTAACGCCTCCTGATTACCTCAGGAGTATCGAGGCTTCGCTTAATCAGCTCCGATCCATCATGGGGACAGACATCACCGGAAAAATCTGCCAAGATGGGATGACGGTTGGCTTTGCAAATCCTTCGCCCAGCATTTCTCCGTACGGATTCTTCTTCAGAAAGAGTGATATAAAAAATCTTGATATGCTCTCTGCCATAGAGCTCCTCCACAACAGGAATTTCCTGACTCGCCTCATAGAGCGTGCGAAACGATCCCGAAAATACAATGCTTGTCCCCTGTTCTGCGAGCCCACGAATTTTTTCGATTACCCAGGCTGTAACTTTTTCAGGTGTAACAAGCTTGCCGGTGCGAAAGTTTTCTTTTTCTTTGTTGATATCTTCGTCATCAAGTGAAGCCTTTGCAAATTTTTCTTCGATAATTTGCGAAGTCTCCAAATGCAAAAAACCCATGCGCTTTGCAAGGATATCCGACTGCGTCCCTTTCCCAGCCCCCGGGGGAGCAATAAAGATGACTACTTGCTTCATCCACTAATATTCGTACATCGAGAGTTGTCCGTCAAGCGCTTTGATGGTTTCCAGAGCCACCGAGACAACGATGAGAATCGAAGTACCGCCGACGGTCAGCGCGGTGATTCCGGTAAAACCCTGTACAATCTGCGGCATGACAGCGATGAGGCCCAAGAAAATCGCGCCCACGAGGGTAACTCGGTTGAGAAGATGCTTTAAAAATTCGGTTGTCGGAGTACCGGGACGAATACCGGGAATGTACCCTCCTTGTTTTTGAATATTTTCGGAAATGGATTTTGGATCAAACGTCACTGCTGTATAGAAGTACGTAAACACAATGACTAAGACGAAATATGCAATACCGTAGATCAACTGATTTTGCACTATTCCACTGAAGAAGCGGCCAATATCTGCAAGCCATTCCGTTTTTGATGCTGTCAGAAAGCTTGCGATCATGCCGGGAAACAGCAAGATGGAAAGTGCAAAAATGATGGGCATAACACCTGCATTATTGACGCGCATAGGCAAATACGAAGAGACGCCTCCGAAAACCCTCGATCCGCGAATACGTCGCGCATAGTTGATGGGAATATTGCGCTGTGCTTCCGTCAAATATACAACCCCGGCGATCACAACGACAGCAATAATAATAAACGCAAGGTAGGTAAACAACTTATCGGGGGTATACGTAAAAATAGATTGCCGAATACTGGTGGGCAGGCCAGACACGATGCCTGCAAAAATGAGCAGTGATACTCCGTTGCCGATATTTTTTTCAGAAATCAGCTCACCGAGCCACATCAAAAATACCGACCCAGCGGCTATCACCACGAGTGCATTGATCCATCCGAAAAGATCTGGCACGCTCAACACGTTTTGCCGGGAAAGCAATATCATAAAGCTGTAGCCCTGGATCATCGCCAGTGGTACGGTGAGCATGCGAGAATATTGGTTGAATTTTTGTCGTCCCGCCTCTCCTTCGTATTTATACATCTGTTCGAGGCGCGGAAAGATCATGGTCAACAATTGCATAATGATCGAACCGGTAATATACGGTCCAAGACCCAGCATGACCAGCGAAAATGTCGTGAGTCCACCACCGGTAAAGGTACTAATGAGACCAAAAAGCTGGTTGTCGGCAAAAAATTGGCGAAGTTTGTCAGGATCGACTCCAGGAATGGGAATTGCAGCAATAAGACGGAACACAATCAAAAGTGCCAAGATGAACAATATCTTGTTGCGAATGTCTTTGATCTTGAATAATTTATTGAACTGTATCATGGCGATTGGCCTTGCTTACGTAACGGCCCTTTGGTTTCTTGCGGCGTACCTGGAACGATCGGTGTTTGATGTCGGTTTTTTTGCTCGCTCCACGAGACTTCGGGAAAAGTTTCCAAAGAGGTTCATTGCCGCCTCGAAACCCCGGGCGAATACGGGTACCGGCGCGGGATTTCTGCCCTTTTGAACCACGGCCCGAAAACGTACCACGCTTTCCACCGCGACCAACGCGCTTGGAAGCAATAGCTTTATGAATTGGCTTGAGATGGTGAAGTTGCATGTTGTTTCAATTGCCCAAGCGCCCCAATGGTCGCTCGTGCAATGTTAATCTTATTGCCTGTTCGCTCGATAAGCTTTGCGGTAATATTGCTGATTCCTGCGAGCTTTGCGATCACACGGACGGGGCCGCCTGCTTTTACTCCACTGCCCATGGGGGATGGCTTTATCATAACTACGGCGCTGTGATATTTGAATGTTACCTGGTGAGGAATAGTTCCTTTCACGATAACAACACGCAAGAGGCGCTTCTTGGCGTTCTGGGTGGATTTTTCCATTGCTTGCTGTACGTCATGGCCCTGAGCAACGCCTACGCCAACTCGTCCCTTCCCATCACCTACCACCATGGTAGCACGGAAACTGAATCGCTTTCCTCCCTTGGTGACACGAGCAACACGAGCAAGATCAAGCATGCGGGAATCAAACTCCGACTTTTCCTTTGGCGGACGATTAAACTTTCCCCCACGACGATTGTCTGTTTTTTGAAATCTACTGTTGTTGTTCGGATTGTTCATAGTTGAAGACCTCCTTTACGCAAACCTTCCGCCAGCGCCTTTACGCCCCCGTGATACTTGTGTCCACCGCGATCAAATACCACCTTTGAAATACCAGCGGCAACCGCCTTCTTTGCCAATTCCTGCGCAACAGCATCGGGCTTGGCTTTTGGCCCCTTTGCACTTGCAAGTGTTTTGTGAGCGCTGTCATCAATAATCTGCGCAGAAATATACTGGTTGCTCCGAAAAACCGCAACGCGCGGGCGCTCCGACGTGCCCTGAAGTCTTGCGCGAATTCTGTTGTGGCGTTGAATTCTCATGCTGTAGCCGTAGCGCCAGCTTTTTTGCCAGCCTTGCGCCGAATTACCTCATCTCGATATTTAATACCACTTCCCTTGTAGGGCTCCGGGGGACGATGAGAACGAATCTCTGCGGCAACATGTCCTACCGATTCCTTGTCGGGCCCTTCAATGGTGATAACATTCTTTTCTACCTTAAAAGTAACCGCCGGGGGAGCTTTTACGGAAATAGGATGAGTAAATCCGAGGTTGAGTTCTAACATATCACCTTTCACCTGTGCTTTGTATCCCACGCCGGTAAATTCAAGTATTTTTTGAAATCCTTGGGCAACACCAGTGACCATGTTTGCCGCAAGCGCTCGGCTCAAACCCCAGATAGCGCTATTTTCCGCAGCAACTTTCAAATTACTTTCTTCTTTAACAAACGAAACTCCTGCAGGAAAAAGTTTTTTTAACTCCCCCTTAGGGCCTTTGACAACAAGCGAATTGCCGTCGATTTTTATATCAACGCCAGTGGGAATCGCAATGGGTTTTTTGCCGATTTTTGACATATTACCAAATTTCAAATAAAACTTCTCCGCCCACACCTGCGGCGCGGGCATCGGTACTGGTCATAATACCCTTGGGCGTGCTAATGACCGCAGTTCCAAAGCCGTTCTTTATCCTGCCCATATCTGCATTCCCCGCGTACATGCGGCGAGACGGTTTTGAAATCAATAGCACATCGTGAATGGCATCAGGCTTGAGTGTGATGGAGAGGTAGGGAAGTTCTGATTTTTTTCCCTTTTTCTTGATGTCTTCCACGTTCGCTAAAAACCCCTCTTTTTGCAAAACCATCGCAATGGCACGTTTCATGCCGGAAGCAGGGACAAGAACTTCCTCCAAGCCCCTGATTTGGGCGTTCTTGATCTGTATTAACATGTTTGCAAGTGGACTCATCGAAAAGGTGATTAGCTGATTAGGTTATTAGTTACCAGGAAGATTTTTGAACTCCGGGGAGCAGGCCGTCGGTGGCAAGCTCTCTGAAGTGTATACGGCACAATCCAAACTTCCTCATGTAGCCATGTTTGCGGCCGCACAAGAAACACCGATTAACCTTTCGGCTGGAAAACTTCGGTTTCTTATTGGATCGTGCGATAGTAGATGTTTTTGCCATGCTATGTTCTTATGGGAAATCCAAGAAACCGGAGTAGTACTACTCCCTCCTTGCGGGATCCAGCATTGATCACGATAGTTACCTCAAGACCGAAAATATCTTTTAAAGACTCATAGCTCACCTCAGGAAAAATGTTATGTTCTTTAATGCCTATATTGAGGTTACCTGCCGCATCAAAGGAACTTTCAGGAATTCCCTGAAAGTCGCGGCTCCTAGGCAATGCTACCGAAATCAGCCTATCTATAAAATCATACATTCGCGATCCACGCAAGGTAACCATGTATCCTGATGGGGTTCCTTCTCGAACCTTGAATCCTGCAATGGACTTTTTTGCGGCACGGAGCGCGGGTTTTTGTCCGGTGATTTTTGCAAGGTCCTGCTCTATTTTTTCGAGCGCCTTCGCATCCTTTGCAATTTTCCCGACGCCAACGTTGAGCACTACTTTGGTGATCCGAGGGGCTTTCATTGTATGACCGTATTCTTTGCGGTATTTTTCTAAAATTCTGCTTGGCATTTTTTACAAATTCTAATTTTTCTATCTCCAACTACCTGGTGACCAATACGGGTTGGCTTACCGCATTTCGGGCAAACTATCTGTACGTTTGATCGATCCACCGCACGCTCTTTCGTGATAATCTGTCCCTTCTGTCCCTGCTTTTTCGCACGCTGGTGTTTTTTGATGGTGTTTAAGCCCTCAATGACAACACGTCCTTCGAGCACGGACAAAACCTTCCCGGTCTTTCCTCGGTCTTTGCCAGCAAGCATGATGACGTTGTCGCCTTTTCGAATGTTCATACAATTTCTTGAGCTAAACTCGCGATGGTATTAAATCCTCGTTCTTTGATCTCGCGGGGAATGGGACCGAAAATACGTCCGCCCTTTGGCTCAACACCATCCAAAAGCACAACGGCATTTTCGTCAAATCGGATATAACTACCATCTTTGCGACGAAAATTATTTCTCTGACGTACCACGACAGCCTTCACGACATCTTTTTTCTTTACGGCCTTGCGCGGCTCAGCGACCTTGACGGAACATACTACGATGTCACCAAGCTGGGCATACCGACGCTTGGAACCGCCAAGCACCTTAAACACGCCAACCTTCTTGGCCCCGCTATTATCTGCAACTTGAACTATGGATCGTAGCTGAATCATAATACGTTCCAGCGCTTATCTTTCGATAATGGCCGTGTTTCTTGGATAGTTACTTTGTCCCCCGTTTTGTATTTCTTCTCTTCATCGTGCGCCTTAAACTTCTTGGTAACTTTGTAGTATTTTAAATACTTGGGATGTTTTTTGAGACGCGTGACTGCAACGACGACGGTTTTCATCATCTTATCGGATACGACAACACCTCGTAATGTGCGTGGTTTAGATTCCATGGAGGATGGTTTTAATTTGTGCAATAACTTTTCTGGTTTTTCCAACGTCGCTGGATTTCTTCAGTGTTTTACGAACTCTCTCAAAGCTCAATTGGCCAAGTTTCACTTGGTACTCTTTGAGCAATTCCTCCAACTCGGACCGGTCTTTGGTTTTTATATCAGAAAATTTCATATTATCTCTTTATAAATCTGGTTTTTACCGGCAGTTTATGCGCCGCAAGACGAAACGCTTCACGAGCAATCGATTCCGCGACACCGTCCATTTCAAATAAGATTCTTCCCGCTTCAATGGGTGCAACAAAATGCGACAGTGATCCGGCGCCACCACCCATGCCCACTTCAGCTCCTTTTTGGGTACGGGGTTTGTCGGGGAACACGCGGATCCAAAGTTTACCACCACGCTGGATAGAATGACTAATGGCACGGCGTGCGGCCTCGATCTGAGAAGATTTGAGCCAATCCGCTTCGAGCGCTTTCAGCCCATACTTTCCGAAACTCAAGTAGTATCCACGACTGGCAACCTTCCTCCAGGTGGAGGCGCTCTTATGGACCTTGCGGTGTTTTATGCGTTTAGGCTGTAACATGATTATTCAAATTTCATTCCTTTATAAATCCACACCTTTACGCCTACGGTTCCATAGGTGGTATAGGCAGTAGCTCTTGCAAAATCAATATCGGCGCGAAGCGTTTGGAGCGGCAAATTTCCCTGTTCCAGGTGTTCAATGCGGGCGATTTCATTTCCATCTAAACGTCCGGATAGCGTCACTTTTGCTCCTTTGACAAGCCGGCTCGCCATGATCTTGGCAAGAGTTTGCTTAAGAACACGGCGATACTGCATGCGCTTTTCAATCTGTTCAGCCATGGATTCCGCCATAATGGCAGCGGAGCTTTCGGGATTTTTGTATTCTTGGATATCCAGACGTATGGCGGTTTTTCGCTTGATCATACGCTGAAGAGCTTTCTTCAGCTCCTCCACGCCCGTCCCTGCTCGTCCAATGATGAGTCCGGGGCGCGCCGTATGCACCGTGACCGTCAACACATCGGGACTGCGTTCGATACTGATACGATCCACGCTCATTGCTTTCAGCTTCTTTTGCAACAAGGTCCTGATAGCCAAATCTTCTTTCAAAAAATCCTTGTAGGCGCGCGTACTAAACCACTTGGATTTCCAATCCTTGGTTACGGCGATACGAAGTGATATTGGTGATATTTTTTGTCCCATGGTATTAAATTGATTTCCTCTGAAATATTTTCCTGGTAAATTTCTTTACGGCGCTCTCTTTGGGACCTAATTCTCTATAATCCGCTGCGCTCGCACTTTTCCGTTCAGAATCGTGTTTGTGTTCTGTGCGAACTTCTTCTTTTTTCACCTCTTTTTTCTCTGACTTCAATCCAGGTACTTTCTCTTCGAGGATAATAGTTACGTGTGATGTTCGCTTTGCCACCGGGGACACCGAACCAAACCCTTTTGGCTCGAAACGCTTGAGCACCGGCCCTCCGCCAACGATGATATCTTTGATGCGCATGTTTTCACGCACCAGTCCGAGATTGTTGTTTGCATTGGCAAGCGCGGAATCAATGAGCTTTTCGATGGGATGGGAAGAACGTCTCGTAAGATAGCGCAGTTGATGCTTTGCCGCAACCGCATCCAAGCCCTTGAGAATATGGGTAACCGATCGCACTTTGCGAGGAGCAATCCGTATTGATTTGAGGTGTGCGGTAACTTGCATGGTTTATTTTTTTGCAGGAGCTGCTGCGGGCTCCACCTTGGCTGCTTTTGCAGCATCCAATTCTTTTTGCTTTGCCGCCGCTTCAATTTCTTTTTGCATACGACCTCCATGGCGCTGAAATTTGCGGGTTGGTGAAAATTCTCCAAGCTTGTGTCCCACCATGTCTTCATTGATCATTACGGGAAGGTGTTGGCGACCATTGTGAACGCCAAAGGTAAATCCAACCATTTCAGGAGTCACCGTCGATGAGCGTGACCATGTTTTGATGATGTCGCCCTTTTTTGCCTTGCCAAGTTTTTTCAACAGTTTGGGATCGACAAATATTCCTTTTTTGATTGATCGTGACATGATTATTTTTTGCGACGCTTTACGATAAATAAATTGGATCTCTTCTTGCGGCCGCGTGTTTTGCCACCTAAGGCGATTTTGCCCCACGGGGTTTTGGGATGCTTGAGTCCAATGCCCTGGCGGCCTTCTCCTCCACCATGCGGATGATCTACCGGATTCATGGCGCTTCCGCGTACTTGCGGCCGCACGCCCTTGTGGCGCTGTCGTCCGGCCTTGCCCATGTTGATGGAGCTGTGTTCAATATTGGAAAGTTGCCCCAGCGAAGCCATGATATCTCCGTGAAATTTGCGCACTTCAGATGAAGGCATCACCACCTGGACATAGGTTCCTTCGTGCGCAAGCACCGTAGCCCCCATGCCAGCGGACCGTACAATCTGTCCCCCTTTCCCCGGGTGGATCTCAAGATTGTGAATCATACTTCCTTGCGGAATATTGCGCAAGCGCATGCGATTGCCGGGAGAAAGCTTGGTGCGATCGGCCGTCATAAGCGTGTCTCCCACCTTCAGTCCTTCGGGTGCAAGAATGTAGCGTTTTTCACCATCAGCAAAGTGCAGTCGTGCGATGCGACTCGTACGGTTGGGATCGTATTCAAGAGAAAATACCGTCGCGGGAATATTCATTTTTTCCTGCCTAAAATCAATGAGTCGGTAGGATCGTTTGTGTCCTCCGCCCTTATGGCGTGTAGTAATACGGCCTTGGTTGCTGCGCCCCATGGCACGCTGAAAACCAACCGTGAGTTTCTTGAGTGGTGCTACAGGGGAGAGATTCGAGAAGTCATACCCTTGCATGTGCCGTCTCGAGGGAGTTGTGGGGCTGTAATTCTTTGGCATATTAGGTGATATCTATTTTTTCGCCGGGGCGCAGGGTTACGACAGCTTTCTTGTACCCGGACCGTTCCCCATGGTGTCGTCCCACCTGGCGAAATTTCGAAGGCATAATGAGCATGTGGACGCTCGCAACTTTCACTTTATAGAGCTTTTCAATAGAACGGCGAACCTCCAGCTTATTTGCATCAGGACCCACCCTAAACACATACTTCCCCAAGGACGCAGAGTTCGATGCTTTCTCCGTAACATGCGGACCACGGATTACCGTATAGGATCGTGAATCTCCCGCCTTCGGTGCGGCAACTGCCGGAGCGGCTTCTTGCTCATCGAGAGGTTCCTTTTTTTCTTTTGTATCTTTTTTAAACCATGCCATATGTTTTTGAAATTACGGGAATTGATTCCTGGGTAAGCATGAGATACTTTGCCTGCAACACATCGCGTACGTTCAAACTGTCTGCTGCCGATACATGCGTTTTCGGTATATTGCGTATCGTACGTTCTACGAGACGATCCTTCTCCGGTGTGACAACAAGGATAGAGTCACGGGGCTTAATGAATTTTTTGAACATGGCAATCGCCTGTTTTGTTTTCGCCTCCGGAAATGCAATGCGATCGAGAACGAGCAACTCACCATCACTTACCTTTGCAGAAAGCACCATAGCAAGCGCTTTGCGAACGGTTTTTTTATTCATCTTGCGAGCAAAGTTGCGCTCTTTGGTCGGACCGAATGCTACGCCTCCACCCTTCCAAATAGGAGACCGGATAGATGCATGTCGAGCGCGACCGGTTCCTTTTTGGCGCCAGGGTTTCTTGCCACCACCGCGAACTTCACCGCGTCCCTTGGTATGAGCGATCGGATGACGAGCATTGGCAAGCTGTGCTTGGACAACCTGATGGAGCACGTCTGCGTTCATGGCAACCTCAAACAACGCCGCGGGCAACTCCACGGTACCAATTTCCTCGCCCATTTGGTTGTGGAGTTTTATGTTCATAGTGTTTGAATGGCGAGCCATGATCCACGCTTGCCGGGAACCGCACCTTTCAGCGCGAGAATATTTTTTTCCGTATCAACGCTCACCACCTTGAGTCCACGCGTTGTGGTCGTGCGACCGCCCATGCGTCCAGCCATGCGAAGACCCTTCAGGGTATGCTGGGGAAAGCGCTGACCGATGGAACCCACGTGACGCATCACATGGTGGTGGCCGTGGCTTGCGGGCATTCCGTGAAATCCGTGGCGTTTCACCGCACCTTGAAATCCTTTTGCTTTGGAAATTCCCGTGACTTTCACTTGGTCACCTGTTTTAAAGTCACCAATGGTGATTTCGTCGCCCACCGTTGCTACTGTCTTTATTTCTTTTTTCTTTGTCTTCTTTCCGGCTTGATAACTAAACTGAATAGCATGGCCACGATCTTGGATTGCCTTCATCGGGCCAGTTTGAACCACCGTAACGGGAGTTACGATGCCGTCGTCGTTAAATACTCGGGTCATCCCGATTTTTTGTCCAATAATAAATGCCATACTTACATTTTGAGCTCGATATCCACCCCTGCAGGCAGATTCAAGTTCATAAGCGAATCAATGATCTTCGAGCTGTGACTCGGGATATCAATAAGCCGCTTATGGACTCGCATTTCAAATTGTTCGCGTGAATTTTTATCGATAAACGAAGAACGATTCACCGTATACTTGTGAATTTCGGTCGGCAAAGGGACAGGGCCAATGACCCTGCCCCCATTGCGTTCGATCGTCTCTACGATCTGCTTTGCCGATTTGTCGATAATCTTATTGTCGTAAGCCTTCAGCTTGATTCTGATTCTCTGTGATGCCTCGGATTTTCGGGGTGCTTTGGCTGCCATGGCTATGCGATTACTTTCGTTACGACGCCGGCTCCTACCGTCTTGCCGCCTTCGCGAATGGCGAAGCGCTGTTTCTCCTGCATGGCAATCGGAGCGATGAGTTTTACTTTAAAGGTGACGGTGTCCCCAGGCATAACCATTTCAGTTCCCTCGGGTAGGGTCACCTCTCCCGTGACGTCCGTAGTTCGGAAATAGAACTGCGGCTTGTAGCCTTTAAAGAATGGGGTATGTCGTCCACCCTCTTCCTTGGAGAGAATATACACTTCGGATTCAAATTCAGTGTGCGGGGTGATACTGCCGGGCTTGGCAAGTACCTGTCCGCGAGCAACATCTTCTTTCTTGAGTCCGCGAAGGAGGAGTCCAGCATTGTCGCCGGCCATTCCTTCATCGAGTTGCTTGTTGAACATTTCGATTCCGGTGATGACGGTTTTGGCGGTTGCCTTGATACCGACGATTTCGATTTCTTCGTTCACTTTCACCGTACCGCGCTCGATTCTTCCCGTAACCACCGTACCGCGGCCTTCAATAGAGAAGACGTCTTCGACGGGCATGAGGAACGGTTTGTCAGTTTCACGGACAGGATCGGGAATTTCATTGTCGAGTGCTTCAGCCAGTTCTTTTAAAGGAGCAAGCGCAGGATCGTCTTTTGACGTAGCTTCAAGCGCTTTTATTGCTGAACCGCGAATGATTTTGGTCTTATCGCCGGGATATTGATACTTGTTTAAGAGTTCCCGAATTTCCGCCTCTACGAGATCGGCAAGTTCAGGATCTTCTACCATGTCCATCTTGTTCATAAACACAATAATCGCAGGAACGCCGACCTGGCGGGCAAGCAAGATGTGTTCACGAGTCTGAGGCATCGGACCGTCAGGAGCAGAAACTACGAGTACGGCGCCATCCATCTGGGCGGCACCGGTAATCATGTTCTTGATGTAGTCAGCGTGACCGGGAGCATCTATGTGCGCGTAGTGACGCTTCGGTGTCTCGTACTCAGAGTGGTGCAAAGCAATGGTAATACCACGGGCTTTTTCTTCGGGAGCATTGTCGATTTGGTCTACTTTTTCGACCCGTGCTTTGTATCCTTCACCGAGCAAATTCAGCGAGTGCAAAATCGCCGCGGTGAGCGTTGTCTTTCCATGGTCAACGTGACCGATGGTGCCGACGTTGAGGTGCGGCTTTGTTCGTTCAAATTTTCCTGCCATGACACTGAAAATACAGCCGAGATACCCTAGGCTGTAGGTTAACTATTTAGTAAGGGAAGTATAGCAGAAAAAAAAAGGAAGTCAAACGAGACTACACCATCTCCGCTTCGGAAACTTCCTTTTGGCGAATTTCCTCTTTGAGCGCCAAGATTTCCTTGTTGAGAGCGTCGATGAGCTGTTCATCTTCGGGAACTGCTTGCGATACCGGCACCGATTGGGGAACAGCTTCAAGGGCATTGAAACGGTCATACGACATAACGACAAACTCCGGCTCATTGCCGTCCATCACGAGAATACCACCTAGGCGCTTTGCTATCTCTTTTAATTTTGTGAAGTCCATGCATGAGGTATAGCAAACCACTTGAAAAAGCGCAACTACCATGCTAGAGTAAACGGGATGTACGAACTGGCATACCACATGAAACCCGACCTTGAGGAAGCAAAGATCAAAACCCACATGCAAGATGTGGAGTCTTTAATCACGCAAAACGGCGGTACGGTAAGCACCTCTCGCGATCCAAAAAAGGTCCACCTCTCCTATCCAATCACTCGCCATCACGAAGCATATATGGGAGTCATGGATTTTAGCGGCCCAGCAGACATGCTCGCCGGGGTAAATGCACAGCTCAAACTCCAAGAAGGTATACTGCGATTCTTGATCATTCACAAGCCCGAAGGAAAAGAGCTTCGCACGTTTGGTGAACAGCGATCACGCAAAATTCGCACGCATGTGACACCGACACCAAAGCCCATAGAAAAAGCCAGTCCAGCGGAAGAAAAACAAATGGAAAAGAAGCTGGAGGATGTTTTGGAAAAAATATAATGAATTTAAACAAAGTCTTCATCGTCGGCAGATTGACGGCAGATCCGGAAACACGTACGACTCCAAGCGGTCAGCAAGTCGCTACCATCCGTGTTGCAACCAATCGGGTGTGGAATGATCGTACAAGCGGTCAGAAACAAGAACAGGTGGAGTTTCATACGATCGTCGCTTGGGCCGGACTTGCCGACGTTGCCAGCAAGTATCTAAAGAAAGGTCAACTCGCCATGTTTGAGGGTAGACTGCAAACCCGCTCGTGGCAAGGTAATGACGGCGTAAAACGCTATCGTACAGAAATAGTAGCAGAAGGCTTGCAGTTGGGACCAAAATCGGGTAACTTTGCCTCTGCGCCCGCCTCCGCTACAGCTTCGGCGGGCAAGCCCGCTCCCGAGGTTGAAGATATACCTGTTATTGAAGAGAACGCCCCTATTAATCCTCTCGGCAAAGAAGAAGGAGTAGAAGAAGCCGAGATCGATCTGAAGGACATCCCATTTTGATTTTTGATATTTACATTTTAAATTAATATTATGCCTTGTCCCGCCTGTCAGGAAAAAATAACTTACGTTGACTACAAACAAACGGATGTCCTCCGCAAATTTGTTTCGGGCATGTTCAAGATTTCCTCGTCATCCCGCACCGAGATGTGCAAAAAGCATCAGCGTCAAATCGCGCAAGCCGTAAAACTCGCCCGCTTCATGGCACTTATGCCCTACACGAGAGCGCAAACGAGAAAGAAGTAGACTTATTTGATTAGACTTTGAAACAAAGCCTCACGGCTTTTTTTGTGCTCCTAGGTTGTTATGGTATGCTATATTAACGGGTGATAGAAATTTTCTATGGAAGGTAACGATCAGATAATCCAATCTCAGGATGAGCAACATAATTTTTCCCCTAAAAAAACGATTTATATTGTGACTGTTGTTGTATTGATTGCGATTATCAGCTTAATTATCTTTTACACTCCACACAAATCATCATATGAAATCAGTGATCCAATAGTTATTGATGGGGACTTCATATATTTAACCGATTGTTATAAAAGAACTTATCGGGAATCATCTTGTCCATCAAATGGCAAAGCGCAATTGATTATAAGTGATATTCGCGGAAAAGACGTTCGAGTGTTAAAAAGCTTTGATTATGATCCAGGCAGATTTTCTCCTCAAGGATCGTACTACGAAAAATTTGTCCATACATATTCAGAGACATATGAGGTCATCATTGTTGATGCCCACGGGAACGAGGTATTCACTCTTCCAGACTATGTGCACAAGTCTTCGACTCCGCAATATATTGGGAGCGAAGAAGATGGAGGAATAGCTTGGTCTAATGATGAGCGTTTTATTGCACAAATAATACAGCCTTGCAAAGAAGGTACGACGTGTTCGAATTTACATCTCTGGGAAACCAGTGAGTATGCCCATTTTGTCATATACGATCTCGTAAAAAAGCAAAAGATTTTTTACAAGGAACTAGACAATCTGTTATACCCCGAAATTGGAGAACCTTACTCTACTGACCCAAGGATTATTTGGTCGGACGTAGATAATACATTGTATACGTATAACGAAAAAGGTATTTATGCAGTAAGTAATCTTGAAAACAATCCCGTAGTATCTTTCCTCGACACACCAGTGCCTTGCCTTGGATTAGCAGTTAAAGCCAGTGAATATTTTTGCCATTCCAAAATGGGGACTATTTATCCTCACGGGGTTAACAATCCTCAGGAATCTGCACAACACACATATATTTTCAAATACATTCGAAATGAAGAAAAATTAAGCGGACCTATACAAGTTACACTAAAAGGAGCGCTGGTTGATGGAGAGTACAATGCTAAACTCTCTTTTCTTAACTATAAATATTTGATGTTTGTTCCGGTACTAGGATATCAAACAATCGTCGATATCGAAACAGGAAAAATAGCAAAAACCTGGGGATCCAATAACCGTAGATACGATCTTCCTATTTTCTTTGGGAGCAAAACAGAAAATAGCGGTACCATGAGTTTTCCCGTTCGATATATACCGCTAAAGACTGCGCAACCAGAACAGCACTGACGACTGCGCACCAAAAGGTCAGACGAGAAAGAAGTAGACTTATTTGAAATCAAAACAGCCCCTCTTTGGGCTTGTTTTTTATTTGGATGTGTGTTTTAATATTGATTAGGAGGGTCCGATGAAAATCGAGAAGGATTTTCGGAAGATGCTGGAGGCCGCGCGTCGAGCGTGGAAGGAGGCGCAGGATAATCGCCTTCATGTACACGACGACCCCAGGGTTTCCTTCAACGCCGGTCACGCGCTGGGAGCTTACAACACCCTGCGCGAGATCTTCGGCCTCCGGTACCTGGCTTCGTTCGACGAGGTGCCGGATCACGACCTCCCCCAGGACCAGTAGCTCTTCACCAAGCTGACGGCCCCGCTTTGCGGGGATGGCTACAACTATGGAAGGCATCCGTCCACTGTCTTCCTGAGGTATTTTTCCTAACGACCAGCCGAGAAGTGGTCGTTTTTTTCTTATTTCACCTCCAGCGTCAGTATGACTTGTTATGCTCTAGAGTTCTCGTACTGCGGCGGCTTTTTTGATAGCGTCCAAAATTTCTTTTTCTACTTTGGGATTTTCTTTCAAAAATGCTTTGGCACCTTCCGTGCCTTGGCCAAGCTTCACGTCACCGTAATTGTACCAGGAGCCCGACTTACTGACGACTTCCAGTGCCACTCCCGTGTTGATGAGGTCTCCCACACGGCTGATGCCTTCGTTGTACATAATATCAAACTCTGCTGTGCGGAAAGGTGCGGCAACTTTGTTTTTGACGATTTTCACCTTCACTCGATTGCCTACTATTTTTTCGCCTGATTGAATCTGCGCGGCACGGCGGATTTCGATACGCACGGATGCATAAAATTTCAGTGCCAATCCGCCGGTTGTCGTTTCTGGGTTGCCAAACATGATGCCGATCTTCTGGCGAATCTGGTTGATAAAAATCACGGTCGTGTTTGTTTTGGAAATGATGCCGGTCAGTTTGCGCAAGGCATGACTCATGAGGCGCGCCTGCAGTCCCATGTGTTGCTGATCCATCTCACCCTCGATTTCCGCACGGGGAGTCAAAGCCGCAACAGAATCTACGACAACTAGTGCTATTCCGCCGGAGCGCACGAGAGTCTCGACAATCTCGAGCGCCTGCTCTCCGGTATCCGGTTGAGATATCAAAAGATCATTGGTTTTGACCCCAATCCGTTTTGCATATTCGGGATCAAGCGCATGCTCGGCATCCACGTAGGCGCAGACGCCACCCTTTTTCTGCATTTCAGCTACCAGGTGGAGACAGAGCGTGGTTTTGCCGCTGGATTCCGGACCATAGATTTCCGTGACTCTTCCTCTCGGTATTCCTCCGACTCCCAATGCCAAGTCTATAGAAATCGAACCGGTAGGAATCACATCAACATCTACTTTGCGCGCATCGCCAAGCTTCATCACACTCCCCTCGCCGTATTTTTCTTGGATTTCTTTGATCGCAAGATCTACGGCCTTGCTCGAGCCATCCCCTTGCGTCTTTCCAGTCTCTTTTTTATCCTCGTCTTTGTCCTTTTTAAATTTTGCCATAAAGCCATCATAGCAAGATCGCTCCCAGCATTGCAATGATGATTCGATACCATCCAAATGCCGTAAACGTATGGCCCTTGATGTAGCGCAGGAGCCATGTGATGGCAATAATTGCGGTTATAAATGATATGACAAAGCCCACAGCCAGTAATCCAAAATTTCCTGACTCAAATACGGAGGGATTTTTGAAGATATCCAGTGCTGTTGCGGCCACGAGTGTTGGCACAGCCAACAAAAATGAAAACTCCACGATCACCGATCTGCTCACACCCAGTGTCATACCGCCCACAATAGTAGCCGCAGCGCGTGACACGCCCGGTACCACCGAGAGTGCCTGACAGATGCCGATTTTGAAACACGTCGAATAGCTCATTTGCGACAACTCGGTGATTTGGAATGCACGATTTTTGAAATAGTATTTCTCAAACAAAATCAAAGCTAACCCGCCAACACCTAACACCCAAAGTGTCAGTGACGTGTTGCCGATGAGTGTGGATTTAATCAGCGAGTAAAGGCCGTAGCCAATGATGCCTGCAGGAATAAATGCCACGACGAGTCGCTTGAGAAGCTCAACATCGAAAAATTTTCGCCAGTAGAGAACGAGTACCGCCAAGATCGCGCCGGATTGGATGATGACTTCAAAACTCTTCAAAAATTCCGTCTGCGTGAGCTTGAGCACATCAGAGGCAAGCACCAAATGCGCCGTAGACGAAATCGGCAGATATTCTGTGATGCCTTCGACGATACCGAGAATAATTGCATGAAGAATAGTCACCTTTGAAAAGTAGCATTTTTTAGTCCAAAAAACTGCTTGACTATGAGCATATAATTATGATATAATATACATAGGCTAAAGCCGAAGCTTTCGTTTTCCAACCCCATTCTACCTAACGCCAAGGAGGGCGACATGACCACGTACACGCGGATCGTGATGGAGTTCATCGAGAAGCTCAAGCTCACCGGGATGTTCGTCTACGCGGCCCACCTGGCTTATTTTCTGGACCACGACCTCTTCCGGATCGTGGACGGCGAGGGCAAGCTGCTCAAGGAGCAGCACCACGGCGACACCCGGGAGAAGGCGTTCACCATGTTTTGCACGGTGCTCGCCAAAAGCGACGTTCCGGTGCCGCCGCTCGAACCCACGCTCTGGCAGAGAAATCTGCCGCGCATATACGACGAGAAGCAGCGCGAACGGGAACGTACACTCGCCGCCGAGCTTCGTTCCGAGCTCTTGGATGCTCTTGACGGCAGGGACGAGAAGGAGGCGCAGGAGATTCTCACCATCGCGAATACCTTCGTCCTCCTCGCCGACAGGGGAGCGTTCGATCGCATCGAGAGGCCGCAGATCATCGCAGTGCTCAACGATAAGCTCACCGGCTTGGGGCTGGATCCCATACGTCCCAAGTACGCGGAACTCGAGCTCAAGAAGCCCATCTCCTCCAAGGAGCTGGCTCGTGAGCTCAGCGTCCTCATCGTCGATGACGACCTGCGGGAGATGCTGCGTTCCGCCCTCGCGCTGGTAGGAATTCCGAACATCAATTTCCAGTTCTTCCACCAGTACACGGAACATGCGTACCCAGGACTGGAAGGCGAAGCCAAGGATGCAGAACTGGCACGGGTCGCAGACGCCATCATGGCTATGAGCCCCGACATCATCCTAATGGACCAGGGTCTGCGCGGCATCAACGGTTCTGATCTCGTGCTGGTCATCAAGGCGCGGGGCTGCAAGGCCGTCTTCGTCGCCAATACCGGCGGCGGGGGAAGCGAGCTCGCAAAGGCCGGCTGCCTCGACAACTTCGGAAAGGGCGAGAATCGCATGAACTTCGCAGACGCCCTCTCCTACTTCAACTAGTTCCACAACCGCTTCACCCCTGAAAGGAGGTGATCCATAGGTCTCACTCGCGTGAGGCCTTTTCGTTTGGGCTAGCCCTCCTTTATTCCACGCTCCACTTCTTCTGCATATTTTCCAAATTCCTTTTTAATCAAGGAGATCTCGCGATTCATTTCTTGTGGTTCCGTGAGAATACGTTCAACGTCACAGTATCGTGCAGTTATATTACCGTCATCTTTTGTATCGATAATAATATTAAAAGGATTCGAGTCAATGGGTATACCATCAAAGCCTGCACGGACGTTGGCGATCATTTTACCAACGGCATAGGCAACTTGGCGAATAAATTGCTCGCCGTATTCCATCTCTGCAACTTCCAAATCTAACGTAAGCGCATTGAGAATAGTCCCCGGTACATATTCTTTACAAATAACAGCACGGATGCCCTTTCCATCTTTTACGACTGTGGTCCCATACCACTTTTGAACCGCCCAAGTGAGCAAAGGGTCCTTGATTTCTTGAATAGTGTTTGTCTCTTGCATTGTTGGGCTGTCATAGATATTTTCAACGCGAGCTTTATCAATACTTACCGTCATAGTTAACGTTCTCATATCTTTACACACGAGCACCACACGATCAACATTGCGTTTCGTCCCTAAATCAAGATCAATATCATCAAATTGAAAACTTTCAACGATAATCTTATCGATATCTTCCTCCCGCAAATCCTCTTGCTCGCGAAGAATTTGTCCAATGAGAGAAGTCCCCGTTTCTGGAGAACGCAAGAGAATTGCCTGAAGCATGTCGCGATGATAAGCGTTCTTGGGATTTTCGATATCAATATCCTGGAATTCTGCTGTATCCCAAAGGTCACGTTCAAAATCGCCAAACTTTTGTTCGAGTCTAAGATCTAGCTCCGATTTTTGCCTTAGCCGTAATTCAAAACCCATACCCAAAGATTATATCACTTCTTGCTGATAGCAAGATTCGCAATACACAGTCTCCGGCCGATCGGGAGAATACGAAGTTTCGATGTCTTTGTTGCATTTTGCGCAATTGCGATGCCAGAGCTTCAGAGGATTACGGAATTTACTGCGCTCGAAGTACCGGCTATTGGGACAGTACTGTGGCAATGCAATTCCAAAACGTTCATAAAACTCGAGCTCCTGTTTCGTCATCTTAAATGCCTTCGTGCATTTATGTTCCTGGGCCTTCTTGCTATCTTCCTCCCACGCTCTACAGAGGACAATAT
The DNA here is from genome assembly GCA_038064915.1 of Patescibacteria group bacterium. Taxonomy (GTDB): domain Bacteria; phylum Patescibacteriota; class Minisyncoccia; order 2-02-FULL-40-12; family IGHO2-01-FULL-4-A; genus JBBTSB01. The sequence goes on along the minus strand of JBBTSB010000010.1, from coordinate 24,049 downwards.
CGTCCAGCCCGTATGCCTCATTCCATTTCTTCGTGGGCACGTAGGCTTTTTCCTCGAGATCCTTCCATCGATACCCTTTTGCGAGCGCCTGTTCTTTGGTGAGAGGAAAGTATTCTTGCGCATTGGTTTCGTTGTACGGAAACGGACTCATAGTGATGGGGAAAAACTCCCCGTATTCACCATCATTGCGCATTTGCGCAATGATGCGTGTCCTGAGCTTGTCGAAGGACTCTTTGTCGTATTGCTTGTTGAGGATGCAGTACTGTTTGCTTTTCAAGCCAACACAACCAAAACAGTCTTTCACGCTAATGGAATTCAAGCTGTATTGTACATGAGATGACGATATCATGACCATCTGACTGAACATGACATTACTCGCATGGCTCCCGACGGTCACGCCTTCGTAAATTTTTTCCGCGCCATCTCCCCACTCCGTATAGTCCCAGCAGTCTTTGGCCGGCGGCACCAAAACCCACATTCCGTACTTGATATTTTGAGCTTCTTTCGCAATGTAGGTGTTGCGAACATCCTTGGAATTATTGATATAGTCGCCGGAAACATTCGTGTTTTGCCGGCCGTGAATGTATTTGACGGGATATTTGAGCCAAAACTCCTTTGCCTTTTCGAGATTAAAATCCTTTTTTAATTCTTCGACTTTTTTTGCATAGTCTTCTTTTGTATGGGGCTCGTTGAAGATATAGTAGTTTTTGTTGCGTAAATTCATACAGCCGAAACAGCTTTGGCAGCCGGAAAGATTTTTTGAAAACCAAATATCACTCGATGCCTCACAATCAACCGAAAAAAATGCCCGATAACATTTCTGGCAATTTACACAACCATAGCAGGACTCGCACGTGTCCACCATCGTGCAGTCGATGCAATCCTTGCTTGATTCTATCTCACTGCCGTACATACAGTATTCGTTGTAGTCAGAGTTGTAGATGAGGTAGCAGTTTTTGAGATAACTCACCAGGTTGGTATAGTCAGAGTTCGTGAGCGTACCGGGAAGCGCAAAACGGGCGCGTGTAGGAACGGTGTGAAATAATTCCTTCATTTGTTCAAAAAACGGTCTTGAAAAATCATACTCCCGCCCATAGGTCGTGCCATCCCAAGAATCCGAACTCCAACACTCAAGACAGTAGATGGTGTCAGGTTCTCCTTGTGGAGCTGTAGAAAACGTATCTTGGCGGCACAAAGCGCATTTGATTTTATACAAAGACCGGTCATTCCGAAATGCCAACCGGCGCTGAAGACGGCAGTCTGGACAAAACGTCGGCGGTGGCACCTGCATCAACTCATAGAACGCCGTGTCATCGGGTTCGATCGTAAAGTCTTTTTTGCAATTTATGCAACTTCTTGTTGGTAACATGACTCACAGTATATAATTTCTTTTCGCTCAGGGCTATATGCAGTCACGATTGCAGCCCCGCATTTTGCACAGGTGCGGTCGTAGAGCATCGTGCGGTTGCGCTGAGCAATGCGGTGTTTGTGACGGCAGTTGAGGCACGTGCGCGGGAGGGGAAGTTTTTCGGTCTGATAAAAGCCGAGTTCCTTTTCAATAATACGATATGCCTTTTTGCATTCTACGCAGGCGATGAGTTCTTTTGTAATTTCGTCTTGGACGTCATCAATACTATCGGGAAGTTGTGATGCATCCATAGTAGATTCGTATTCTTTTTTGTCCGTCTCCGTCCACGTGTATCCCTGCTTGAGTGCTTCTTCTTTTGAAAGATCAAAGTGATCCTGCATGATGTCAGAATTGGCTCCGTAGGGTGAAAGTTCTATCGGAAAAAATTCACCGTACTTGTACACTCGACCGTCCTTATCTATGTACGGCATGTCATTCATATGTTTTTTGATTTTGGGCACGAGTGCTTCGTATTCTTCTTTTGAATATTGCTTATTCAAAATACAGTATTGCTTCTTACGCAAGCCCACGCATCCAAAACAATCCTGACACGACACACACGACATGGAGTACTCCACATCGCGAATATTTTCATAGCACTCGGTACTGAATTTGAGACCATTCGCCATCCCGGAACCAATGACTTCATAGCAGAGCTGGTTGTTTTCTCCCCACATGGTGATATCGTAGCAGTCTTCATTTTTGGGAATGGCCTGGTACTGGACGTACTTCATGTCACGACTCTCGCGCACCAGGTAGCTGGAGTGGACGTTTTTGCAATTAAACAAATACTCCCCTGTCACATTTTCATTTTTCATCCCCTGCATGAATTTGTTCGGAAACTGGAGCCAAAATGCGCGGGATTTTTTGAGTTGTTCTTGCAAACCACTCCATGTATTGAGTTTCATCTCGGCCACTTTCTTTGCATACTCTTCTTTAGTGTACTGTTCATTGAACAAGCAGTACGACTTGCCTACCAAGTTCACGCATCCCACACAGTTGCTTGAGTTGCGGCAGTTTTTGGAAAACCACATGCCATGACAATCGGTATTTTGCGAGGAGTAAAAGCACTGGTAGCAGTTGAGGTTCATGAAGCACATGTGGTTGCGTTCGCACTTGGAAAGGTGAGAGTTGTCGAAGCAATTTTTGGAATTATCTACGGCATTGCCATACGCGCTATCTTCCGTACTTGAGATCTGAAACATGAGGTAGCAGTTTTTGAGATACGAAGCGTTGGCACAGTAGTCGGAGTTGATCACCTGGACGACATTGCGGCAAAAAATGGGCGCTACTTTAAAAAGATCAAAGAGCTGGTTGAAAAACGGCCTGGAGAAGTCATAGTCTCTTCCGGTTGCCATCTGGTCCCAGTCATCGCCGTACCACTCTTCTTGCGAGTAGAGCGTCAGTCCCGCGCTCGGTGGATACAACGTGAAAATATACTGGCCTGACTTTGCCGATTTTGCTTTTTTGAGTGATCGCTCATTTCTATATGCGCATCTTCGCTGAAAACGACACTGCCAGCAAAAGGTGGGTGGCGGTACCTGTATTTTTTCATAAAAATCAAAATCCTCGGGATCGATCATGAAATCATTCTTGCAATTCTGGCATGTTTGGCTATTCATGTATGGTGACTCCTATTATTGTACTATACTCTCCTTGAAGATTCCCTAGGTATACCCCGTCAACATACATATCTGAAATCGTTCCATCGAGGTACAGTGCCCGAGAAGCTCCTAGATGATCTTTAAAGAAACTTGCAAACTCATAGAAATTTACGGGGTCGGAACTCAAGACAAAAACGATTTCGAAATTGCTAATACTCCCCACTCCGCTCCTTATAAGTTTATTCTCCGAATTTGCAGTAAATTTTGCGTTAATGACGCCGTCAATCACCAACATCGGTCCTGATTGTACTGCGTAGTCTGACTGGCGATCCATTGCCTTCCATTCACTTGTAGTTTGTATGCTATGGGTGTCACCGGAAATTTCAAATACTCCGTTTGGTTGCAGAAAAAAATTGCCGGTACTTGCTTTTGAAGTATTGAGCTTAGAGATTTGTTCGGCATCCTCTATATACAGGCCCAGGGGCGAGAAATCTTCAGCATAGATGCCGCCATTGGTTGCAAACACCAAATTTTCTCCCTGATTTTTGAGTTCGGTTTGCAACGAACTGATCGAACCGTACCTTTGTCCAGCGGGATTTTTGTAGTACATCTTGAGATCTTGCTTTTGTAAATTTACATACACCACATGAAATGCATTTCCCTCGTACTCGATACGCTCATACTTTGGAATTCGAGGATCGTCGGGGGTGGGAGTAAGGATTTCATCGGATAGAGGATGACCAACCCAAAAAATTGCTATTACAATAATTGCGGTGACGAGAATAAATAATCCTTTCTTCATGTTACGGCCATTGATGCAATATATCAGGTAGATTTGCAAACGAAAAGAGCCCCACCGGGACACCCACTCGGCGTGGATCCTTAATTTATGTTCCTCCCCTTAATGAAAGGGGAGGCTAGATTGGGTTATGCCACCGGATTGCGGCCCTGGATGATGCGAATGAGGAAAATGATGATCGCAATCACCAGCAAGATATGGATAAATCCTCCGAGTGCATTGAACCCCACAAAACCTAACAGCCACAACACGACCAAAATTATTGCAATGGTGGTAAGCATACTTATTAAGACGCAACTGTGAAAGATGTGGTTACATCACTTCGCGTTGATAACAACTCTCACAATACACATTTTCTTTTCGCTCGGGAGCGTAGCTGGTCTCTATATCTTTACCGCACTTTGAGCACTGACGTTTCCAAAGCTTGAGCGGATTGCGTTGTTTGAGGCGCGTGTAGTGGCGACAGTTGGGACAGAGGCGCGGGAGAGGTAGGTTGAGACGCTGATAAAATTGCAATTCGGGAGGAATGATTTTAAATGCAGTGGTACACTGTTCATTGCAACTTGCCGCATGTTCACACCTTATGACTTCTTTGAGAATATCTTCGCCCACGTCTTTAATATTATCGGCAAGATCCGTAGCTTTTTTGGTAATTTGGTAATCCCTAAGTTCTGTTTTCTTTATCTCTTTTGGAAAGTATTCTTGTGCAATAGTCTCTTGATAATCAAACGGGCTCAACTCCATCGGGAAAAAGCTGCCGTATTCATCACCCATGCTCGCAATGATTTTTGCGGTGATCTGCTCATATTCTTCTTTTGAGTATTGCTTGTTCAAAATGCAATATTCTTTGCTCCGCAATCCGACACAGCCAAAAAGATTTTTACTGCTGTGACAGCTGATGCAGTAGCGCACATCATGGGAAGTATAGGTGGTGATAGTGGCGATGATGTTGTTGCTCTCGTTGGTGTCGACATTCTCATAACCGTTTTCAACTTTGTACTGACCAGTTGAATCGTAAACTCCTTTTGATTTCAAGGCAGAAATTAAAAAACGCCCATCTTCAAGTTCCTCATAAATCTCAAAGCAGTCTGAGCAATTTTTCGAATTAATAATATCGTTCCCGCTACAGTTATTCGAGCCAACGATATTGGCATAGCGATGAATCGCGCTACCGACTATCTCTAAAAACTCCTTTCTTAGCTGTTGGACAGCTAAGTGTGATCCAAGATCAACCTCTGCCATTTTCTTTTTATATTCTTCTTTGGAATATTGCTGGTTATTAATGCAATATGATTTCCCCACAAGATTCGAGCACATGAAACAGTTCGAGCAATTACGGCAGTCAAAGAGGAATGCAGAATCCGTGCACGATCTGCAGTTCAAACTATACAAAAGCCGATTGCACTTGAAGCAGTTTACGAGCTCGTGGCCCAGCTCGTCGTATCCGGCGAACAACAAATCCTGTGAATCAAGGCAGGAAAGTGCCTTATTTGCAAAACGTACATTTTCGTTTAGTCCCGCCGCAAAGGCCAGATAGCAGTTTTTGTTAAATTCCGTCCAGTTACAGTAATCGGAGTTGACCGAGTTGACCACTGACAGGTTTGGTAATGGGACCTCATTTCTTAATTCAGCGAACTGCTTGAAGAATGACTTTGATGGATCATAGTTTCGTCCATAGACCATCGGATCCCATCCATCCGACCACCAAAACTGATAGTCATATACGCGGCCTGCTCCTGGCGAATACATACTAATCAACTCCTCGCTGTGACCTGGCGCGTCGCATTTTCGCTTGTGGAGCGATCGCTCGTTTCTCCACGCAAACCGCCTCCGCGTCCGACACTCCGGACACCAGGTCGGCGAGGGAACTTTCATCTTCTCATAAAAAACCAAATCATCCGGCTCGATGATAAAGGAGGCTTGGCAGTTTTTACAGGTTTTGGTCATGCAGTATCCCCCTTGGTCCCCCTTACCATTAAGGGGGACAGGAGGTTGATATGCTTGCGAATATCTTCGACTACTTGTCTTGGATCACGAATAACATCGTTATTCCCATAGCGAATCGTCGTAATATCCAGATCATTCATAAATTCCTCTCGCTCTTTATCATACACTACTGATTCTGACTTTCCATGCTGTTGTCCGTCAATTTCAATAGCGAGTCGAATGCGGGGACAGTAGAAATCCAGAATGTACGGTCCGACACTGAATTGCCTTCGAAATCTACACTGTTCAATTTGCCGATTGCGAATGTACTTCCAAAGTATTTTTTCAGCTTCCGTCTGATTATTGCGAAGCTCCCGGCGCCGCTCTTTGAAGATTGAATTGTTATAGATATAACTCATCCTTTTCTTCTTTTCGCCTCCCCTTATCGGTAAGGGGAGGTAAGGTGGGGATACTAGCCCGGATAGTTGTCGCGGAGGTATTTTTCAATAGATTCTTCACCTGCAAAATCAAAAAAAGTTTCTTTCTCTATATTGTATTCCGGCGCGAAACCACTTCCACTCACAAAATGCAATAATTCACATCGCCTCACAACGGTCGAACCGTATTTACCTTCCAATGCCCTGGTAAAATCAACAAACTTGTTATCCATCCCAAGTTTACCTCTAAACTTCGAGAGTTTTTTTAATTTCTGTTCAACTGCCTCTCTCGAAAGATGTTCAACGATCAGTTCCGGGGCTTCGGGTATTTGTTCATTCATATTTCCTATTCTTCCGTCGCTATTTTGTCATCCGGATTCACATGCATCGTAGCGATTTCTTCAGGCTCATCTTGCGGTGGCATGTCGTTGGTTGCACCACCGTCTCTGCCCACATACACTTCGCGTGGCTTGGCGCCTTCGCCGGGACCGATGACGCCGCGTTCTTCTAGAATATCAAGCAAACGCGCGGCGCGGGCATAGCCGACTTTCAAGCGGCGTTGGAGGAGGGACGCGGAGGCTTTGCCGGCTTGCACAACGACATCTTTGGCCTCACCAAAAAGCTCATCGCCGGCATCGTCGCTATCACCTGCCACACCCGTTGTAATTGCATCGATATCACTGCCGAGTGGCTCTTGTCCGCTCGTTGCTCCAGCAGGGAGCGAAGACGTGTCACCAAGCGCTTCTGCCTGATCCTTAATAAATTTAATAACATCCTTTACTTCCTGTTCGGTCACGAGCGCTCCCTGAACACGGCGCAATTTTGCATTGGTATCGCCAGAGACATACAGCATATCCCCTTGTCCCAACAACCTCTCGGCACCTGATGCATCGAGAATGGTTCGTGAATCAATGAGACTTGCAACCTGGAGAGCGATACGAGAGGTGATATTCGCTTTGATAAGTCCAGTGATGACATCTACAGACGGACGCTGTGTCGAAACAATCAGATGAATGCCAACTGCACGGGCCATCTGCGCAAGACGCACAATCGCCGCCTCTACGTCACGACCGTGCGATGACATAAGATCAGCCAATTCATCGATGACGATAACGATGAACGGCATAATGTCATGCTTGGCACTTTGCTGTTTAGCGTTGTATGAATACAAATCACGCGAACCGCTTTCGGAAAGTTTCTCATAGCGTTTCTCCATTTCGCGCACCGCCCATCTAAGCGCATTGACTACTTTTTTGGTATCCACAATGACCGGTGTGATAAGATGGGGAATACCATTGTAGAGGGACAGCTCCACGCGCTTGGGATCCACCATGATCATCTTGAGGGTATCGGGCGAGTGGCGGTACAACAACGAAAGCAAGATGCTGTTGATGGTCACTGATTTGCCGGTACCGGTGGCACCTGCAATCAGCATATGGGGCATTTTTTCCAGAGCGGCAAGGACGGGATATCCGGCAACATCGCGACCGATTGCGAGGGGCAAAAATGTTTTGCCTTTCTTAAAGTCATCGGTATCAATAAGATCGCGCAAACCAACGATGGCGGATTTTTTATTTGGTACCTCAATACCTACCAGGGCTTTTCCGGGAATGGGTGCCTCGATGCGGATGGGATGTGCGGCAAGTGCTAGGGATAGATCGCTGGAAAGTGCGGTGATACGGGAAAGCTTTACGCCAACCGCGGGGCGGAGGGTAAACTGGGTCACCGTTGGACCGATGGATACTTCGCCCATCTCCACGTCAATACCAAAATGCGCAAGTGTGCGCTTGATAATAGAGACATTGGCATTGATGTCGCCTGCGCGTGGCGTATCTTTGTCCGAATGCAACAGATCGATCGGAGGCAAGTTCCACTTGCCGGACTTGGAAAGTTTGATGACAAATTCATCTCCGTTCGGCACGGGCGCCTTAACCGGTGCGGGAATTGGTTTTTGCTTTTCATCTTCTTGTCCAGTAACAATTTTATTCCCCTGTTTTATTATTACATTGTCTTTGAGTTCAGTGGGCTTTTCTTCCATGCCTTCAGTCACTTCCTGCTCACGTTCGGGATTCCACCAGGGAACGAGTTTGTATAGGGGAATGTTGAGTGCTATCAAAAAAGCTACGACAATCAAAATGACAAAAACAACCAGGGAAGCGATAAATCCAACACCTGCAAAGAGCGGATATCCCAGTGCGACCCCGAGGTAGCCTCCCTGCAGCAACCGGGTTTCAAAGTCTCCATCCCGCATGATGAAAAAAATGCCCAGGAATGAAAGTACAAAGAGCATGGTCCCCAGAAGAGCGCTCTTGTAGATTTTGCGGTGAATGTCCTTGAGAAATGCAACACCGAGCATTACGAAAGCAACGGGAACGAGAAAAATACCCCAGCCAAAAAGCTTGACGGAGACCATGTGGAACAATCGCCCTCCCTCTCCGGCCTTTCCCAGATAAGCCAGGATAGCAATTAAGGCGACACCAAGTGCGGCAACCCCCCAGATGCCGTTTTTCGTCTCTTGAGAGAGACCCAAATCAAATCGATTGCTATCAGAACTCTTTTCTTCCCGAACCTTTTTCTTATTCCTTTTCATGACCTTCATAGCTTAGCACAGTTGACAAACCTTTTGAAAGAGAATAAGATGATATTGTTCTGATTTAATTATAAAGAGATACGAGATTGGTATCTGATATCTCAAGCAATTAAATAGGGTGGTTTTGGATTACCTCGTTTTGTCGAGGTTTGCTAGTTTTTTGCGCGTCCTGTTAGAGAGTCTAGACAACATGAACAGGCGCGTGTCAATAACATTGAGCTTCGTAACCTGTGCTCTCTAACAGGACGCGCATGTCAAGAAAACTATTTTCAAAATATCATCCAGAGACATTTGAAGCACCAGATTTGGTGCAGGTTCAGTTGGATTCCTACAAATGGTTCTGGGATGTCGGCTTCAAAGAACTCCTCAAGGAAGTTTCTCCTATCGAAGACTGGACTGGCAAGGAGCTTGAACTTCGCTTTGTTGATTACAAACTCGAAGAACCAAAATACACGGAACGGGCGGCTCGAGAACGGAACATTACCCATGAAGCGCCACTGCGCGTAAAGATCGCACTCACCAACAGACGGACAAAGCACGTCGAAGAGCAAGAGGTATACCTTTCTGATATCCCTCTCATGACGAAGCGGGGAACGTTTGTCATTAATGGTGTTGAGCGCGTGGTTATCTCGCAGCTCATCCGATCACCAGGTGTTTTCTTTACCGTTTCCCGATCGAGCCGTTTCAAACGGCTTTTTGGTGCCAAAATCATCCCTTCCCGGGGCGCTTGGCTGGAATTTGAAACGGAAGCAAGCGGAGTGATCTCGGTCCGCATCGATCGAAAACGCAAGGTCCCGGCAACGGCCTTATTGCGTGCTTTCGGTTTGAGTAAAGATGAAGATATTAAGAAAGCCTTTGAAGATGTGGAAACCGATCCTGACATGAAATACATGGTTTCTACGATCCTCCAGGATGCTTCTTCGAATGAAGAAGAGGGATTGATTGAGGTATACAAACGTATTCGTCCGGGAGACCCCGCAACGGTGGAAAATGCCCGCCAGATGGTAAAAAACATGTTCATGAGTTTTGCACGGTATGACCTTTCCCGCGTAGGCCGGCATCGTATGAATTTACGATTCAAAACTGACTATGCTTTAGATGAATTAAACAGGACACTAAAATTGGAAGATTTGCTTGCCGTCCTGCGTGAAATCATCCGCTTAAACAATACTCCTGGCGCCGAGGCAGACAACATTGACCACCTGGGAAATCGACGCGTGAAGACCCTTGGCGAGCTCTTGCAGGACAAGCTCCGCCTCGCTTTTTCCCGCATGGAACGCACTATCAAAGATCGCATGAGCACCCTGGAACTGGATACGATTGTACCAGGACAGCTTATCAATTCACGCCCCATTGTGGCGGCCATCAAAGAATTTTTCTCATCCGGACAGCTTTCGCAGTTCATGGATCAGATTAATCCCCTCGCGGAACTCGAACACAAGCGACGTCTCTCGGCTTTGGGTCCTGGTGGGCTTACCCGCGAACGTGCAAGCTTTGAGGTTCGCGACGTGCATCCATCCCATTATGGTCGCATCTGCCCTATCGAAACGCCGGAAGGACCCAATATCGGCTTGGTGGGCCATTTAAGTTTATACGCCAAAGTGTCGCCACTGGGATTTATTTTAACCCCCTATCGTAAGGTAACCAACGGAAAAGTGACCGAACAGGTTGACTACCTCAATGCTACTGAAGAAGAAATTCATGTGATTGCTTCTGCGGGTGCTGCAGTGGACGCAAAAAACCACCTCATCGAAGACCAACTTCCCGCCCGCATTCATGGCGAGGTGGGATTAGCACGATCAAAGGATGTCACCTACCTTGATGTTTCCGCTAAACAGCCGTTCTCTGTTGCCACTTCACTCATCCCCTTCCTGGAAAACGACGATGCAAACCGTGCATTAATGGGATCGAACATGCAGAGACAGGCAGTTCCCATTATTTCTCCCGAATCTCCTTACATCGGAACCGGCCTGGAAGGCAAAGTCGCCCGGGATTCCGGAGTCATGGTGATCTCGCAGGAAAGCGGTTTCGTGGACAAGGTAGATGCTTCCACTATTATTATCAAAGATGACGACGGCGAAAAGCACGATTACCATCTCCTGAAATTTGCAAAGTCCAATCAATTTACAGCAATCAACCAGCATCCTGTTGTTCAGATGGGACAAAAGGTGAAAAAGGGCGACGTCCTTGCAGACGGCCCTGCCACACGTGATGGCGAGTTGGCACTTGGGAGAAATTTGGTTGTCGCCTTTATGTCGTGGGAGGGGGCGAACTTTGAAGATGCCGTAGTTCTTTCAGAACGGCTTGTCAAAGAAGATCTCTTTACCTCCGTCCACATTGAAGATTACTCTGTTGATGTTCGGGAAACCAAGCTGGGCCCGGAAATTACCACCTATGACATCCCCAACCGTTCCGAAGCAAAGCTGAAGGACCTCGATGAAGAGGGTATTGTGCGAATCGGTGCGGAAGTCAGATCACAAGATATTTTGGTGGGAAAAATCTCTCCAAAAGGTGAGAGTGACCTCACCGCGGAGGAGCGCTTGTTGAAAGCGATCTTTGGTGAAAAATCTCGAGATGTAAAAGATACATCATTGACGCTTGATCACGGAAAAACAGGTCGTGTGGTTGCAGTGAAAATTTTCTCACGCGATCAGGGCGATAAACTGTCCGCCGGTGTCATTAAGACGATCCAGGTTTCCGTTGCCCAAATGCGAAAAATCCAAGTAGGCGATAAGCTCGCGGGTCGCCACGGAAACAAGGGTGTAATATCGACCATTTTGCCTGAAGAAGATATGCCCTACCTGCCTGACGGACGCCCCGTGGATATGATTCTGAGTCCATTGGGTATCATTTCCCGTATGAACATCGGTCAGATTTTGGAAACCCATCTCGGCTGGGCAGCCTCAAAACTCGGATATAAAGCCGCCATTCCTTCTATGGCCGGTCCCACGGAAGCCGTTATTAAAGAGGAGTTGAAGAAGGCTGGATTGCCCGAAGACGGAAAAATGAATATCTACGATGGTCGCTCCGGCAGGATGTTTGAACAGAAAACTACCGTTGGTGTTATTTACTTTATGAAGTTGTCTCACATGGTTGAAGACAAGCTCCATATGCGTTCGATCGGTCCGTACAGTTTGATCACTCAACAGCCACTGGGGGGAAAGGCACAATTCGGTGGCCAGCGTTTTGGAGAAATGGAAGTGTGGGCCTTGGAAGGCTATGGTGCCGCACACACGCTTCAGGAAATGCTTACCATCAAATCCGACGATGTTCAGGGCCGCGCCAAAACCTACGAATCAATCATCAATGGAGAGGAAATCAGGGCACCTCACCTGCCGGAATCGTTTAAAGTACTGCTATCGGAAATCAAAGGCTTGGGATTAAATGTAGAGTTACGCGAACCATAATCATGAATTTTGCAACATTAAAATTGAAGTTGGCGTCGCCGGAGGAAATCCTTGAATGGTCCTATGGTGAAGTTACCAAAGCAGAAACCATCAACTATCGTACGCAAAAGCCGGAAAAGGACGGATTGTTTTCCGAAGCGATTTTCGGTCCCACCAAGGACTGGGAGTGCTACTGCGGAAAATACCGCCGCATTCGGTACAAGGGTATCGTCTGCGACCGCTGTGGTGTAGAAGTTACTCGCTCGATAGTCCGCCGGGAGCGGATGGGACATATTACGCTTGCCGCTCCGGTTGCGCATATTTGGTTTTTGCGTGGCATCCCCTCCCGCATCGCCACAATGCTCGATATTTCGCTGCCCGATTTGGAGCGCGTAATCTACTTTGCCGCATACATCATCACCTCGGTAAACGAAGAATTGAAAACGGAGGCGATGAAGAAAATGGAATCGGAGTTTCGCGCATTGATGAAAAATGAACCGCGCGACATTGAACAGGCAAAAATCCAAGAACAGCGCGATCGAGAAAAGGACAATCTGAAGAATCTCAAAAAGTACCAGGTTCTCTCGGAACTCGATTTCCGCAACCTATCGCTCAAGTACGGTGAGGTTTTTGAGGCCGGCATCGGCGCAGAGGTGATCCGTAAACTGCTGGAAGACATGAACTTGGAGACAGAAATTGCGAAAAGTGAAAATCAAATGAAAGATGTCGACAATCCTGTCATCCAGAAAAAAATCGTACGGCGCATCAAACTCTTAAAAGGCATGTTAAACGCCGGCATCCGCCCGGAATGGGTTATCATGACGGTGCTACCGGTTATCCCCCCGCTCCTTCGCCCCATGGTGCCGTTGGATGGTGGACGATTTGCTACGTCCGACCTCAATGATTTGTACCGGCGCGTCATCAACCGCAATAACCGCCTCAAGCATTTGGTAGAGCTAAAAGCACCGGAGGTCATCACGAAAAATGAAAAACGCATGCTTCAAGAAGCTGTTGATGCGTTGATTGACAATGCCATGCGTCGTGGCCAAACGCTCGTTTCTGCTTCAACGGGACAAAAACGCGCCCTCAAATCTCTCGCCGATATGTTGAAGGGAAAGCAGGGGCGTTTCCGTCAAAACCTCTTGGGCAAGCGCGTTGACTACTCGGGACGATCGGTAATTGTTATTGGACCCCAGTTGCATATGGGTGAGTGTGGTCTGCCAAAGTACATGGCACTGGAACTGTTTAAGCCATTTATTATCAACCGTCTTATTACCAACGGATTTGCGCACAATATACGTTCTGCCAACCATCTCATTGAACAAGAAGTCCCGGAAGTCTGGGAGGCGCTTGAGCAGTCTATTCAAAACAAACTGGTACTGCTCAACCGTGCACCAACCCTCCATCGCCTTTCCATCCAGGCATTTACTCCAAAACTCATAGAAGGAAAAGCTATCAAAATTCCCCCAATGCCGACACGCGCATTTAATGCCGACTTCGACGGAGACCAAATGGCCGTCCACTTGCCACTGACTGATGAAGCACAAAAGGAGGCGCGCGAACTCATGCTCTCCACACATGGTATTTTAAAGCCCGCCACCGGTGAACCTGTAGCAATCGCCACGAAAGACATTACGTTCGGCTGTTACTATATGACGAGTTTTGCACCCGGTGCCATGGGAGAAGGAAAAGTGTTTTCTTCAGGATCAGAGGCCCTGCTCGCCTATGACCATGGGCTGGTGAATTTGCGTGCAAAAATCCGCGTGCTTATGAGTGTACGCACGCAGGGCGTCATTGAAACATCGGTGGGAAGAATCTTATTCAACCGGGCCCTCCCCGATGATTATGCATTTGTGAACAGAACACTCAACCAAACCGATTTGCGCAACATTGAGGCTGACATCCTCGAACGGTACGGCGAAGAGCGCACGGTGTTGTATTTGGACACCATTAAGAGTCAAGGATTCCACTACGCAACGCTTTCTGGCGTTTCCTGGGGCATGGATGATTTGAAAATTCCTCAAGCCAAAGGAAATCTTATGAAGGAAGCAGAAAAAATAATTCAAGAAAACACTTCGTTGTATGAGCAAGGGCTGTTGACTGAATACGAGCGGCGCTCAAAAGCGATCGAGGTATGGGCAGTCACTAAGTCAAAACTGGAAAAAATGGTAAAAGAACAGTTCGACGATACCAGCTCCATCCACATGATGGTGGAATCCAAGGCCCGCGGAAATTGGGGCACAGTTAACCAGCTTGCCGGTATGCGTGGTCTGATGGTCCGCCCCGATGGCCAGGTTATTGAACTTCCCGTAAAAAGCTCTTTTAAAGAAGGATTGAATGTACTCGAATACTTTATCTCAACGCACGGAGCTCGCAAAGGATTAGTAGATACGGCTTTGCGTACTGCCAGTGCTGGTTATCTCACGCGCCGCCTCGTAGATGTGGCACAGGATATCGTGATTCAGGAAAAAGATTGTAAAGACAAAGAAGGCTACACTATTTACGCAGCAGACAATGCTATCACGGGTGAATCCATTGGCAAACGTGTTATTGGGCGCACTATCATGGAGGAAATCGCCGGTGCAGCAAAAAAAGGTTCCGTTGTTGACAAATCCATCGCGGCGCTCATCGACAAAGCAAACCCCCAGACGCTCAAAGTTCGATCGCCCATCACGTGCAAGGCAGTCAATGGCCTTTGCAGTATTTGCTATGGCTATGACCTCTCGCTGAACCGCCCAGTGGAATTGGGTGAGGCAGTGGGTATCGTCACAGCCCAGGCTATCGGAGAGCCGGGAACACAGCTTACCATGCGTACCTTCCACACGGGAGGTGTGGCAAGTGTGGGCGATATCACCATGGGATTGCCGCGCGTCGAAGAAATTTTTGAAGTTCGTCCGCCGTCGGCCAAAGCAGATGTCTCTGAAGTTGACGGTAAGGTCCTTGGCGTGGAACAAAAAGGAAACCAATATTTGATCAAAATCGTTTCCGATAAAGGCGAAGAACGTGAATACTTGAGCCTTCCGGGCGGCAATGCGATGGTAAGTGCCGGGGACCTGGTCACCGCTGGCCAGCAACTTTCTGACGGCCACGTTGATCTCAAGGAGCTTTTCCGGATTTCCAACAGCATTCCAGTGGTTACCCGCTACATTGTTCGTGAAGTACAAAGCGTGTACTATGCCACGGGTGAAGGTATTAATGAAAAGCATATTGAACTGATTATCAAGCAAATGTTCTCGCGCGTTCGTGTAGCAGATGCCGGAGATACCGATTTGCTGCCTGGCGATGTGGTAGAAAAGCGCACAATCCTGGAAGCTAATGTGCCCATTAAAGAAAAAAATGGTAAGCTCGCGACATACGAACAGTTGTTGCTTGGCATCACCAAAGTCTCGCTCTCTACCGACAGCTTCCTGTCTGCGGCATCGTTCCAGGAAACCGCACGTGTGCTGATCGATGCTGCAACTTCCGGCAAAGAGGACAAACTCCGTGGACTCAAAGAAAACGTCATCATCGGCCGCCTCATTCCTGCCGGTACGGGATTTAATGTCGATAATGCGACGATGACATTGCCAGAGGAACAGTAATTCCCATGGCTCTGCCTGTTTTTTTACGCAAATTTGATTGGATTTTGACGGGAATTGTCCTGGCGATTTTGGGTTTGGGGCTTGCTACGTTTTACGCCATGGGGCCAGAGGCACACACGATACTGGTGCGCCATGCATTGTTTGTTGGCGCCGGATTTATGGTCATGGTGCTAGCAAGTTTCTTTGATTATAGAATATTTAAAAATTACTCTCTTCCCTCAGTCATTCTCTATGCCCTCGCCGTGACGTTGCTTGGTTTTACCCTTGCATCGCGGGAGATCAGAGGTTCAAGTGCATGGCTCGAATTTTTTGGATTTCAATTTGAGCCATCGGAGTTTGCCAAGCTGGCACTGCTCATTTTGTTCGCAAAATACTTTTCTCAAAAACACGTCGAAATCTATCGCGTCTATCACATCGTCATCTCGGGGGCCTACCTCGCTATCCCCCTGGTGATGACATTGCTCCAGCCTGATTTGGGATCGGTGATTGTATACCTTGCCCTATGGGGATCCATGTTGTTGTTTGCTGGTATCAAACGCAGACATTTGCTAGCGATTCTCATGCTTGGCGTTGTCGCGGCAAGCTTGAGCTGGCTAGTATTGCTCAAACCCTATCAGAAGGCTCGGATTGTATCATTTGCAAATCCCTATCATGACGCACGGGGAAGCGGGTACCATACAATTCAATCCCGCATCACACTTGGCTCCGGAGGGTGGACCGGTACGTACTTCACACACCGTGACAACCTCCCCGTACTGGTTCCTGAACCCTATACGGACTTTACGTTTGCGACGTTTGCTCAAAAGTTTGGTTTTGTCGGTATTGTCGTGCTATTAGCTTTACTCCTCGGGTTGATGGCACGCATCGGTTCAGTTGCACGTATGGCAAATAATAATTTTGCAAAACTCTATACGCTCGGTTTTCTCACGATTATTTTTACCCACGTTCTGGTCAATGGCGGCATGAATCTGGGCTTGCTTCCCATCACGGGAATTCCCTTCCCCTTCTTGAGCCATGGGGGAAGCCACTTAGTCACGCTAATGGCAGGATTGGGACTAATCCAGAACATCCGCATGCGAAGCTAGTATGTCTGGAACCGTTCCTGGCCTCCGTAGGTTCGTATGAAACTCGCCTGTTCAAAGAGATTCGCGTTGACTTCAATGTAGGTACGAGCAACTTCACCAGGAAAGGTATGAAACCATGAGGTTTCAAATCCTCTCGTAGTATGGGCAAGGAAGGTATAGAGTTCCGTACGATTGATCGCCAGTGGACGATCTTTTTCATCAAAAAGGATAATAGCCACATCCGCGCGGTTAACATCAAAATCTGAATTGTTGGCTACAAAGCCACGGAGACGTGCAAAAAGGCCCTCTTGTGATGTTTTACCATAGGAAGTGTTGGTAACGACAAAACTCACGCCTTCAAGCGCCAGGGTATCAAGCTCCCGCCAATCTACGCTGTCAATGTGCATTTCAACTTTCTCAATAATCCGCTCTGATTTCACAGGACTGATGACCATATACTTCGTCTGTCCGGGAAGAATGTAAAAAGAGCCTTCATAGATCTCGGCCCCCTCGCTCACGAGTTTGTACTGCACATCACCCGAACCGTAGGTTTGGTTTGGATTTTGGACACGAAACAAGACATCATAGTCGCGGTCGGCGATACGAAAGAGGTCGGTAGAAAGTATCTTTATCGGCTGGATCCCTGCCAAAGGATCGGGCGTGGGAGAGATGACGGGCTTTTGAAATAAACGGCCACCGTAAAGAATCGCAATCAGCACAATACCGAGCGCTATGAAAACTATGAGGAACCGTTTGATGGCGCGAAGTCCGGGAAGCATGTCTTCAGTATACAAAAAAGTAAACAAAAAAGCGAAGTTTGCAAACAGTGTAGGGCAGCTACCTACTTTCGCATCCCGCTAGGCGGAATACTATCATGGGCCTTGGAAAATTTCACTTCTCTGTTCGGAATGGGAAGAGGTGGAGCATTTCCAGTATAGCTACCTTACACTAGCAACAAACTTCGCTTTTACAGTGCGACCTTGGTGAAAATGAGAAACTAAATCTTGTAAGAAATATAATGTAATGACGATCTATTAGTAGCGCTCGGCTAAACACCTTACGGTGCGTACACCTGCGCCCTATCAACGTGGTAGTCTCCCACGGATCTACGAAGTCTAATCTTGGAGCCCGTTTCGCGCTTATATGCTTTCAGCGCTTATCGGAACCGAACATAGCTACCCAACGCTGCTTTTGGCAAAACAATTGGTAGACCAGAGGTTCGTTCATCCCGGTCCTCTCGTACTAGGGACAACCCTCCTCAAACTTCAACGCCCACACCAGATAAGGACCAACCTGTCTCGCGCTATTGAACGTAATTTCAATTGGACTATACCTTATCCCGATCTTATATCGGGACCCAACGTTTTATCCGCCTTGGGCGGATCGTGCACTCTCATACACAGTCTCTACGGGGTTAATGTACGGACCTTTCTTTTTTTCGAGTAGTTTAGATCTCGAAACGTGTCAATTAATTTCATTAGAGCTTTGAAGTCGCTTTTTTGCTTGACCTTCGCTTTTACCTCAAGAATTTTCTTCATAAGAGCGACTTGTTTCTTCTTCAAGATTACAAATGGCTCAACAAGAGATAAAAACTTTCGAATATTATCCATCTTATTGATCGTATACTCGAGAATGCCATCATTGCGTTCTCGGATGTATCCCAGATTAATAAGTGAACAAAGTTCTTCGAATTGAATTCGATCTTGAGCTGACTGAAATAAGATCACAGCTGGTGCTACTTGGAATCCATACCGATAATCGGTATTAGGTTTCAAGCGCACATAGATACTGCCATCTCCATCCAGGAAACCAGCAAGATAAGCTCTTTTAATTGACGATAAAGATTTCATACACAACTTCCCTCGGTATTAATCTAACATATGACAGGTTAATTATCCATGTCTAGATATCCACCGATATGAGTTGGTTTTCAATTATGATTGCTCATAATTGCCGCCGCTTTTATGTCATTCCTCTGGGTTCAAACGGTACTAACCACAACACATTTTTATGTAACGGTCAATACGGTTTGAACCCAGCTCGCGTACCCTTTTAATTGGCGAACAGCCAAACCCTTGGTAGCTTCTCCACCACCAGGATAGGGCGAGCCGACCACATGAATCTATTATTACTAATAGTGTAGACTATACCTTACTCTCATTTGAGAGTCCGACGTTTTATACAACTCGGTTACATTGTTGTATCCCTCACGTATAGTGAGAAGTCGTTACGGGGTCAAGATTGGAAACCTATTTTATACCTCATTGATGGAATCACATGAGGTTCGATGAGCTCAACCATTTTTATGGTTTCGCTTTTACGAAAGTACATTCGATATCCTTTATCACGATCTCGATAATAACTCCCTTCGAGAGAAAATTTATTCGCGAGCATGTTGAGCAGCCGCTCAACTTCGGACAACGTAAACGAATACGTACTTATATCAACTTTGGAATTCGAATATGATCCGTCATCCATAATCCAACATGCAAGGGCAAATTCATTGAAAAAGCGTGGAAGATCATTGGGAATAATCTTCTTGCCTTTTGGATAAAATGCCTTTTGAATGTTAGTTAAGATTGGATGTCGTATCGTTCTGAACCACCAGGATTTTTTATATTTCTTGCCATTTTGATCATATCGATAACTAATCTTTGGTTCAGTAAAAACCCATGGCTTCAGAATTTCGTACTTCCAAAATACTAATTCTTTTTGTTCAAGACCATGTTCTACTTTGAAATTGGCATTCACAGCACCATCTCCAATTCTCATCGTTCCATCTCCCAGTAAGGAGCCAACAATGAGTGAGCTTTGAATACTCGTTAATTGAAGGTTTGCTTTCTTCAAACGCCAACTTTTGGTCTCGAATTTTGATGTTCCAATCCGACTTCCCACGATGTTATCCATGCTTATATCTTATCAATTATATGCACCGGACTCCACCGTTATGAGTCGGTTTATTTCCTCGACTTTCGGTTCGATGATCGAGGTGCCGAACACTACCGTCGCTATGGACGCTCGGGTAGTACCAGCCTGTTATCCCCGGAGTAGCTTTTGTCTGATGAGCTTCCCCGCTCCTACGAGCAAGGGTCGGATCACTAAGTCCTGCTTTCGCACCTGCGCGACTTATTTGTCTTGCAGTTAAGCTGGCTTGTGCCTTTACACTATCGCCCCGATTTCCATCCGGAGCTAGCCAACCTTAATGAACGCCTCCGTTACCTTTTAGGCAATTGTGTTCCCTAACTTTCCCAGTTTATATCGCATTGATGGCAAAACGTATGGTTGAATTAAGTCAACGAATTTTTGTACCGAATCTTTACCGATGTAAAGCTGGTATAAATTTCGTTGAGGTCGCAAGCTCATCGTGATTCCAAATTTTTTCTGGATCGTCTCGATCAGTTTGAGATTTTCTTCCTTCGTAAAGCACTGACTGTTGAGAATCAATGCTCGATGATGCTTCGATTTGATCGAGCCATCATCCATAAACCATACTGCCATCACGAGCGGCGAAAGCCATTTTTGCATAAGCTTTGGCAGAACTTTACGCTTTTCCTTATAGAATTGCTGAGCGTAAAACCTGAATGCTCCATGGCTGATCGTTGAAAACCAATACTTTTTCCTTGGCAAATTCTCGATGATTTGTATCTTTTCTTGAGGAGAGGTTAGTACCCACTCCTGAAAAATTTGATACAGCCAGTCGGTATACTCTTTTTGCCAGGCAATATGCTCGATTTTCAGACGATATGTTCGCCCCCGATTTTGAGTTTCAAGGTGTCCATCACCCAGGAGTGTTCCGATAAGAACTTCTCGCTGGAGATCGGACAATAAGAGAGTTTTTTTATATCTCTCAATTTCATTTGATCTCATTGGGATTAGGTGATCTCTTTCGAGATCCTTGTAGTCGCCTACAAGTTCAGACTATATCATTCTCCTGACCTTCAGGAGATTCGGCGTATAGTCGTTGAGGGGTCATTGAAGACTTCCCTGCTGGTTGACTGCGTTGAACCATTTTCACCCTCTCGACGAAGGTAGATTCAACACTGCATCCATTGAAGGAACAGTGGTTCCAGCATACAGCCGAATTTGCGTCTCACATTACTGCGAGACCGCCCCACGCGGTGTAACGGTTCACACCGCCTTAAGGCAAGCGCCCCACTTAAACTACCCACCAGGCACTGTCTTGATGAAGCCCTAGCAAGGCATAAGCGGATTTCCTCTAAATTTAGACAAATCAAACAACTCTCCACGGAGAGTCTTCGATATAGCTTAAGCCTTTCTAGGGCCTCATCAGTTAGAATTACAAATTTCACAGATGGGTGTTTCATCGTCGGATCCACGTCACCCGAGAGTGACGCTTCAAATCCTACCCACTACGCTACGCAGTAAAACTCGTAACCCAATACCAAGCTATAGTGAAGCTTCCGGGGTCTTTCCGTCTTGGTGCGGGTAGTCAGCATCTTTACTGACATTGCATTTTCACCGGGCTATTGGTTGAGACAGTCCCCCAGTCGTTCCGCTATTCATGCGCGTCTGAACTTCGTGTTCATTTCCCGTATTACTACGGGCACTGACTATATCTTCTGTTCCGATAAAAAAATCGGAAACGGTCGGCATCTTATGGAAGTTGAAAAACTTCCATCCTTAGCTTTCGCTAAAAGTCGATACGGGGTCCATTAGGACTTCCCACGGTATTGTCCGCCGAAGGCGGACTTCACCGTTATTAGCCGAATTTTCATATCTCATTACTGCGATATGTGGCAAGTTCTCTCGAGTACTTCCTCGAGACTTGTCTGACCAGACACAAAACTGTTACTTCTAACCCGAGTGGGTTATGACTCCAAAATTTTGGAGCGGCCTAGCGCGAGCTAGGCTCTGCATGTCGCCATGCAGTTCAGACTATATCATGTTCTCTGAACCACTAGATTCAGAGACCTTGGCGTGTAGTCGTTGAGGAGCTGTTGAAGTGTTTGCAATCGTTTTCGTTGTCGCTCATGGCGCAGGGGATATCGTCTCAGAAACATATCACTGATACGTCTCAAGATATCCTTATGATTGATCTCAAGATGGTAGACCCCATCTTTTCTCAACCTTACATTTCCATGACCTACAAAGTCTCTTAGTGACTCAATTATCTTTTTATCTTTCATGGCAATCGCGAAGAATGGTTGCTGGTACCGTCCCGAGGACTTAGTACCGAACGAACCTTCACCATCGATTACCCCTGCGAAGAAGTGTCCAAGAGATTCTGGATCGCTTGATTGGAGATCGTATGATTGATCTACAATCCCACGTTCTTTGATATCTCGGAATTTCCTTCGCAGTTCATCCATGGTTCTCGTTTTCTCTTCCTGAAAACTATGCGTCCGATGATCAGTAAGATACACCAGAGCTGTTTTCAAGAGCGCGATGCGATTTATCGCAAGATCGCCCACGAGAACTGGATAGTGTTCGAGGAAATCGAGAGCTATCTTTACTCTCTCTTTTCCTCGAGCCGACAAATTGTATGCGCCTTTGACCGGAGTGATAACACCTCGATCCTGCATCACTACATGGTTGACCTCACTAAGCAGATTTGTGTCTGCATTCGTTACGGTCAGGTCAATCGCGTAGTAATAGCCGCGCGGATTGAAATTTGTCGCTTTGATAATTGAGCACGACATTTCTCCAGCCATGAGGCCAGAAAAATAGTAATTGCTTTTCAACATTTCCTGCGGATTGTCCGGCCTTTGATTTTCATCAAAGTCACTGGAGACATTATTACTCATTAAGATAATTATCTCATTGAGTAGCCCCAGATACAACCGGAGTTTCCCGCATATAGCCAAGTTTGCTATAGGGATCACTCCCTATAGTCCCAGTCGTTATTTAGGAATTTCGCTACCTTTGGACGATTCATACTCTTTATTAGCCATCAACGTAAGTGTCAATGACAGCCTCATGGTCGCCCATGAGATCGGACTCTATCATCCCATCACTGGCGTAGTGATGGGTTCGACGTATTAGTCTCTGAGGATTCCCGCTACTTGCACAAATAATGAATTTGGTACATAACGTACCTGGAGGCCACATGGACACTTTCGAGTTCCTCCTCGTTCTTCTCGTCTTCGGACTCCTCGTACCGGGGCTCTTCATCTGCCTCGAATTCCTGCCACGGCAGGTGCGATGAGTTAGGGACACTCTGGGGGCGGGTCGTGCGCGAGCGCGACCTGCCTCTTTTCATTTTCATTACTTATGTAAGTAGCGGGTCTTTCCTGCTGATTGTCCGTATCGATCTCAGATTGTTACTTTTTCAAGTACTGAGATATGCACGGGTTTCCCAGCATATAGTCGAATTTTTTAACTACAATCGTCACCTATAGTTATCGCCGTCGTTCACCGGCGCTTCGGGCTTCCGCAGTAAATCTTGCGACCTACCACTTCAACCGTTAACGTTCCGGCACCGGACAAGCGTCACCCCGTATACATCCTCTTTCGAGTTAGCACGGAGTTGTGTTTTTGATAAACAGTCGCCAGGGGTCGTTAGTTGCAGCCCTTCTTGCGAAGGGCAGGCCTTATACCGAAGGTACGGCCACTTTTTTGCCGAGTTCCTTAACCAATAATCACCCGTTCGCCTTAGTACATTGATACCAGCCCACCTGTTTCGGTTTTAGGTACGTATTGCATAGTGGTAATCGTAGGAATTTTTCTTGGAAGCGTGCTTTGCCAGCTCCAGCCTTGCGGCCTTGCCGTGACGCTTGGAATTGCTATTAAAAGCAGCGGTGCGGATTTGCCAACACCACGTCCTCACGCCCAGGACTCAAATCCAATAATGAGCCTGACATACTACACTCCGTCCTTCCTTCAACCACCATACAAGCGCAGGAATATTAACCTGCTGTCCATCGGCGTCCCATGCCCGAAAGCACAGTTATCCTTAGGAACGGCTAACCCTCCGATGATTGACATTGCGGAGGAAACCTTAGGCTTTCGGCGGTCAGGGCTTTCACCTGACTTGCGGTTACTCATTCCAACATTCTCTCTTCCAAGCGCTCCAGCGTGCTTCACAACACGCCTTCACAGCTACATCCGCCTGTCGGCGGAAGCTTGGAATGCTCCCCTACCGTTAATGAAAGTGTAAACACTTTCATAACCCACAGAATCGGTACTATGCTTAAGCCCCGTTGAATTTTCGGCGCCACGTTCCTTATGCCTTGCGGCACATCGAGTAGTAAGCTGTTACGCACTTTTTAAATGATGGCTGCTTCTAAGCCAACA
>JBBTSB010000009.1:0-92685 GCA_038064915.1 Patescibacteria group bacterium | reverse complement strand
TCATTTTCTCAAATCTGCAGAAGACTACAAAGAGGATACAGGGGGCTTATATGGTTATGAAATCCGGATTCAGTCATACGTTTCAAGATATAATCAGCGTTGAAAATCTCTTTTTCGCGTGGGAGGAGTTTGTGCAGGGCAAGAAACACAAAAAAGATATTCGGGAATTTTCCATGAATCTTGCAGGCAATATTCTCGCTCTTCACCACGACCTCAAAGATCATACCTACGTCCACGGCAAATATCAAGCCTTCAAAATAAACGACCCCAAGCCTCGGGATATCCATAAAGCAACGGTACGTGATAGACTATTGCATCACGCTATATACCGCATCTTGTATCCGTATTTCTCTAAAAAATTCATCGCTGACTCCTTCTCTTGCCAAGTAGGCAAGGGGACGCACAGAGCACTCAATAGATTCCGCCAGTTTTCCTACCAAGTCTCAAAAAACCACACCAAAACCGCCTGGGTTCTCAAGTGTGATATCAGAAAGTTCTTTGCCAATATCGACCACGAAATCTTGAAGTGCATTCTTATCCGCCATATGGAAGATACGGAATCACATTGGCTTTTGGGACAAGTCATCGACAGCCATACTCCTGGCCTTCCCCTCGGTAATCTCACTTCCCAGCTCTTAGTGAATATCTACATGAACGAGTTTGATAAGTATGTAAAACACAAGTTAATGATCAAGTATTATATCCGTTATGCCGATGACTTTGTGTTGCTCAATCTAGACCGGCCGGTCCTAAATGTACAATTGGCACAGATGAGAGATTTTCTTCAAAACAATCTCAAGCTCCAGCTTCATCCTGACAAATGCTTCATCAAAACGGTCGCCTCGGGCGTAGATTTTCTTGGTTGGGTGCATTTTATGGATCATCGGGTGCTACGGACGGGGACGAAACGGAGAATTTTTAAGAGGATTAATGAAACAAACAGAGCATCGTATGAGGGATTGCTCAAGCATGGGAATACATGCCGACTGCAGGCACTCTTGACGGTGTATACCCCTAGGGGGTATACTGGAGCATATGACACATACTCACAACAAACCAAGACTTATTAGGCGACTCAAGATTATCGAGGGACAGGTGCGGGGACTGCAGAAGATGGTACAGGATGATGCCTACTGTGTTGATGTGATTACCCAATCGCTTGCGGTAAAGTCTGCGCTTTCCGGCGTGGAAGATGCGGTGCTTGAAGGGCATCTGTCTTCCCATGTGGTCGAGCAAATGCGCGGCGGGAAGCACGAAAAGGCGATAGGGGAAATTTTGAAGTTGTACAAGCTTTCAAAGAAAAAATAAATCAAACTGTTATGATAAACACAAAACGTTTGCTAAAAGTGAGCGTCGCATGGATGAGTATTGTGTACGTCGTTTGCTATGTGGGCGTGGCGATGTTTGGCGGTATCCGAGAAGGATTCATGCGTTGGTCGTTGCACACCGATATCAACATGGGACAAAATGTAATGGGATTCGGAACGTTTATTTCGGGATTGGTGATCTGGAATATTATCGCGCTTGTAGCTGTGTGGCTATTTGCCTCGCTCTATAACGTCATAAAAGAATGAAAAAAATTGATCCAGTCTGCGGGATGGAAATTGATCCTGCGGAGGCCAAGCATGCAAGTGACTATAAAGGAGAAACATACTACTTTTGTTCGGCATCTTGTAAAGAGCATTTTGACAATAATCCTGAAAAATACGTCGGTTAGGTTAATCGATTAACTAATTCACAAAATATGAAACCATCAAAATTAATGCATGTTGCCAGTGTCATCGTAGGTACCATCGGAGTCATTACATTTCTAGGTGCAGTTTTTGGCGGAGGAGATAATCTCGTATTTGGTATAACAAAAATAGACGCCTTGCTTTGTTCCGGCGTCCTATTCCTTATCGCAATCTGGGGTCAGATAGGAGCAATCCATCATATGATGCTTGAAAAGCATGGAGAGGTCATTTAATAATTTACATTCCATGAACAAACAAATTATTATTGCGCTGATTGTGGGAGTAATCATAGGGGGTTTTGTATGGGAGGGGATTCGATCGGACTCATGGAATGGCATGATGGGGTCAAGCAATATGAATAGCATTGATCGCCACTTTATAGAGCAGATGATTCCGCACCATGATGATGCCATCACCATGGCAGAGCTTGCGTTGACGCGCGCGAAGCGACCGGAGATCAAAAACCTCGCAAGCGCGATCATCGAAGCACAGACCACAGAGAACAATCAGATGCGCGAGTGGTACCGGGACTGGTATGGTCAGGAAGTCCCAGCAACAAACACAGGCATGATGGGTCATGGCCAGATGCATGGGGGTATGATGTCTGGAGATGCTGATTTCTCTAATCTTGAAACGTCAACGGACTTTGATCGCGACTTTATTCGTGAAATGATCCCACATCACCAAATGGCCGTGATGATGGCTTCCATGCTGATTGGTTCCACCGAGCGTCCCGAAATGAAAAAGCTTGGTGCCGATATCATCTCTGCCCAAACCCGCGAGATCGATCAGATGCGGAGCTGGTATGAAAGTTGGTATTAATTATTAACAAAAACACCATGTGTGAAACCTGCAATGTTGATGACCACGCAACCCACTCCTGCGGAGATTGCGGGATGCAGTACGCCGAAAAACAATGGGCCGAAAAGTGCGAAGCCTGGTGCAAAGAACACCACACCTGCAACCTGAAAATCATCCAACACGCAGTGGAGAGTGAAGTAGTGAAAGGTTGACAAATATCCCTGTTTCGAATAGTATAGAAAAGACGTATATTTATAGGGTATAAAATCGAAACATAGCGAAATATGACCAAAAAAGAGATAGTCTGGCGCGAGATTTTGCACCAGGCGCTAACAAAAAAGAATACTACCCTTACTCAAAAGGACCTCGCCCAAACGTTTGGGATTTCTTTAAGTACCGTTTTCAATGCCCTGAAACTCCCGCGGCAATCCGGTGCTATCCGTGTTGATGGCAGAAACTTTACCGTCGTTGACGGGGAAAAACTTCTTTACCTCTGGGCAACGGAAAGGAATCTTGAGAAAGAAACGCTCTACACCACACACACGGATCTATCACCGCGCGAAATCGAAGGCATGATGCCGTCGGAGGCCGTGTTTGCCTGCTACAGCGCATACCGTTTGAAATATGGCGATGCCCCGGCCGATTATGACAAAGTATATGTGTACGCTGGCACCGAGGAGATACGGCAGCGATTTCCTCCGCAGGAAGGATACGCTAATGTCATTGTTCTCAAAGCTGATCAGACCCTGCGCGATTTTGGTTCGACGAGTCCGGATGTCCAGACTTTCGCCGACCTGTGGAATGCCAAAGAGTGGTATGCCAAGGAGTTTTTAAACGCCCTCAAAACGAAATTATTTACTTAAACCTATGCCGGAGTTTTATCACAACATCATTACCGAAAAAAGTTTCCAGTTTCTGCAAACATTGCGGGCGCAATATCGTTTTGTTCTCATTGGCGGCTGGGCAGTTTTCCTCTACACACGATCGCTGAAATCAAAGGATATCGACATTATCGTTGAATATGGCGAGCTGGGACGATTGGGGGAAACGTATGAAGTTCGCAAAAACGATCGCCTGAAAAAGTACGAAATCAAGACCGGCGAGTTCGATGTTGACGTGTACGTGGCGCACTATTCCGAGCTTGGCATTCCGGCCGAGACAATTGTCCGGCGCGCTCAAGACCGGGAAGGTTTCCTGGTACCGCCATTGGAATTACTTCTCCTGCTCAAACTGCATGCCTGGCTTGAAAGGCGCGGGAGCGCAAAAGGACGAAAAGATGAACTGGATATCTTAAGTTTGGCATTTTCTCCGGAGTGCGACTGGAAGGCGTATGCAGAGCTCGTGAAGGAATGTAAATTAGAAACGCATGATAAAGAATTTCACATACTCCTCAATCAAACCCACCGCGTGCCGGAACTCGACTTCAACGAGCAGCAGGTGGCCAAGATGAAGAAGAAAATATTATCTAAACTACCATGACCTACATCTGCCCGATGCATCCGAATATTAAACAAGACAAGCCGGGAATGTGCCCGGAATGCGGAATGAGCCTTGTCAAGGCCAAATCCGAAGCACTAAATCCTAAATCCGAAACAAATCACAAACACCAAAATCACAATAAACACGAGTGGCACCACACGGAGGATTTTTTGAAGAAATTCTGGATTAGTTTGGTGTTGACTGTGCCGATTGTTTTGACGCACTTTTTTGATTTTGGCTTCCTTTCATTGGAAATTGGAAATTGGAAATTGGAAATTTTGATCACAGCTTTGCTGGGATCAGTGGTCTTTTGGTATGCCGGCTGGGTGTTTTTGGCAAGCGCATATCGTGAGATCAGGGCAAAATTGCCAGGCATGATGACACTCATCGCCTTGGCTGTTATTTCGGCATATAGCTATAGCGTTTACGTCACCTGGAGTGGGTCGGGAGAGATGCCTCTTTACTGGGAACTAACCACACTCATTACTATTATGCTCCTGGGCCACTGGATTGAAATGCGAGCGGTGAGTGGGGCGCAAGGTGCCCTCAAGGAACTTTCGAAGTTAATGCCCGATGAAAAGGTAAACGTGGGCGATATAGTCACCGTAAAACCTGGCGGCCGAGTCCCTGCTGATGGCGTTGTTGTCGAGGGCGAGTCAGAGGTAAACGAAGCGATGATCACTGGTGAGTCTGCTCCTGTAGCAAAATCCACCGGATCAAACGTCATTGCAGGAACGATCAATGGAGATGGTGCCTTCAGGATGAAAGTGACCGAAGTGGGGGAGCGTACGTTTTTGGCCGGTGTCATGCGATTAGTCCGCGAAGCACAGGCAAGTAAGTCGCGCTTGCAGATGCTCTCCGACAAAGCCGCACTCTACCTCACTGTCATTGCCGTGCTCGCCGCTATCATCACTGCGATTGCCTGGGCAAGTGCAGGTGCCACGGTGGCGACTGTAATGTCGTTTGTCGTAGCAGTGCTTGTCATTGCCTGTCCTCATGCACTTGGCTTGGCCGTTCCACTTGTTGCATCTATTTCCACGACGATGGCGGCGCGGAACGGATTTCTCGTAAAGCAACGCCTGGCACTCGAAGCGGCGCGAAATATTGATGTCGTTTTGTTTGATAAGACCGGCACACTTACAGAGGGCACCTTTGGCGTCACGTCATTTTCTTCCGATGAAGCGCTCGCGCTTGCCGCATCAGTGGATGCACATTCCGAGCATCCGATTGCTCTTGGGATTGTTGCTGAAGCAAAAAAGCGTAATCTAACAATCAAGGAATCAAAAAACTTTAAACGCATTCCCGGAGTTGGCGGAGAAGCAGAAGTGAATGGAAAGATAGTTTTCGTGGGTCATCGCGGAGGGGCGGATATTATAGTAGAGATGGATGGGAAGAAAGTTGGTACGATACAAGTCGCAGACAAGGTTCGTCCGGAAGCAAAGGAAGCGCTTGCGAAGCTCAAGGAAATGGGATTGAAACTCGCCATGATTACTGGCGATTCTGAAGAAGTGGCAAAAAAAGTGAGCGACGAACTTGGTATCGATGAATATTTCGCCCGAGTTATGCCAGGAGATAAGTCGAAAATTATTGAAAATTGGAAATTGAAAATTGAAAATTCCCACAAAAGCATTGCTTTCGTGGGCGACGGTATTAACGATGCGCCGGCACTCACTCAAGCCGATGTCGGCATTGCCATTGGGGCGGGCACGAATGTGGCGATTGAGTCTGCGGGCATCATCTTGATGCGCTCTGATCCACGAGATATTGCTAAAATCATTCACCTCTCGCGCCTGACATACTCAAAGATGATCCAAAACCTCTGGTGGGCGGCAGGATACAACATTGTAGCTCTGCCTCTTGCCGCTGGCGCACTGGCATGGAAAGGTGTAATCCTCGTTCCGGCCGTAGCCGCAATTCTCATGTCGTTATCCACTGTTATTGTGGCTATCAACGCTTTATTGCTTCGCAAAAGAGTATTATAATAAATAGTATGAATACAAAACTTTTTATATTTCTGTTGCGAGTGTCGACGGGGTGGTTGTTTTTCTACGCGGGGATTACAAAGGTATTGAATCCGGAGTGGTCGGCAGCCGGATATCTCCAGGGAGCCAAGACTTTTACGGGTCTGTTTCACTGGTTCGCCAGTCCAGGAATATTGCCTCTCACTAACCTCGTCAACGAGTGGGGATTGACACTGATTGGGCTTTCTTTGATCCTTGGTCTCGGTGTTAGACTCTCGGGAGTCCTGGGAGCGGTGCTGATGCTTTTGTACTATTTCCCAATTCTCGATTTTCCGTATCCCAATACGCACTCATATATCGTAGACGAACACATTATCTACCTGTTTGCACTATTGCTTCTTGCCGGCCTTCGCGCCGGCCGGATGTGGGGACTGGACGCCAAGTGGCCAAATAGGCTAGGGTAGGGGAATGAAAAGATCACCCGAATCAGCTGAAAAAGAATATATCCGTCCAGTACGGCCTGGTAGTGCAAAGGATTGGCAGTCGGGCGAAAATCTGGAAAAAGAGGTGCCAAAGGATGCAACAATTCCAAAAACTCTTTCCCGAGAGGAGCTTTTGAAAAGGATTAAAGAATTGCGTGAAAAACTGCAGAATTCGGACAAGAAAAAATAGGTATGAAATGGATCTATGCGTATACTCGCTCCATTCCTTTTTCTCGGTAATCTCATTGCCATTGTTGTGATTTGGGTGAATGGTGATCACTCAAATCTTTTTGTATCAATCGGCAGACTGTTCGGCCTTTTGGCATTCTATCTGATTCTCTGGCAGTTGTTCCTCATCGGGCGAATCGAGTGGATTGAGAAAGTCTGGGGACACGACGTGCTTTCCCGACTCCATCACAAAAACGGCCTTGTCGCTTGGGGTTTGCTTGGTGTACATCCGATACTCATGCTCATTGGCTACGGAAGTCTCCCGCTCATTCTTTCCTTGCGTGGCATTACTTTTGCATTGATAGGATACGGAATGTTTTTGATCATCGTGCCGATCTCGTTTTCCGTCGTGCGTAGGCGATTGCCGTATCAGGTATGGTATCTGATTCATTTTTTACTCTACGGAGCAATTCTTTTGGTGTTCTGGCATCAGCTTTTCAACGGGTCTGATTTGCAAAACCCATCCGTGCGGCTCTATTGGCAAGCGTTATTTTATTTTGTCTTGGCTAGTGTACTTTACTATCGATTTGCAAAACCTACTATTATTTCTCTACGCCAACAATGTCGAGTTACAAAGATAGAGCGCGAGACGCACGACGTCATTTCGATATATATTTCTGGCAACCTCAACGTGCAACCTGGACAATTTATCATCGTACGATTTTTGGCACCTGATTTCTGGTATGAGGCTCATCCATTCACAGTAAGTGGTCTGCCGCTGCGAATCACACCCAAGGCAGTCGGGGATTATACTTCCAAACTTCCCAATCTCCCCATTGGTACACGAGTATTGATAGAGGGGCCGCTGGGACGTTTTATGATCGATCGGGCGGGGAATAAGCCCGTGCTATTTATTGCCGGCGGGATCGGTGTGACTCCACTTCGTGCCCTTTTTGAAAAATTCCATGATGCGAAATTTATCTACACTGCGCGGAGTGATCAGGATTTTGCGCTGAAAGACGAACTCGATGTCATCGGTAAGGTAGATTATTTTACTGACCGTCTCACGCCGGAAATCATCAAATCTGCCGTGCCGGATGTGGCACGGCGTTTTGTGTACTTGTGCGGTCCACCCCCTATGATGAAAGCGGTGATCGAAATGCTCACGAGTCTTGGCGTACCTAGACAGGCAATACTATACGAGAAGTTCGAGCTCGGTTGAGATAGGTCAGAACTGCTGCTATACCCAGAAGTATCGGCAACCAATACGGACCCACATAGAGCTCCAGGACTTCCCAGATACTGACGAATCGGAGATTGATTGTGCCGTTCACCGTGGCAATGTTACCCATAAATGTTCGATCGATCGCGTCACGTTCATAGGTTTGTGGTTGACTCTCAATCTGCTGTTTTTGGGTCAGCAAGTTCTGTGCGTTGATGTTTACCGAAATGAGTTTTCCTTTGGTTAGTGATTCAATTTCAGATCGAAATACTTCAAACTTGTTAGCAGGAATGGCAAATTGTATTTGGGCGTTCTTCGGAGAAACCTGCAGTGAGTCAATACGTCCATCATGTCCATGGATGATCGTTTGTATACGCCGACTCATCTCACTCACATTTCTCGTACGGATATCCGTTCGGTAGTTCATTTTGAGAAACTCACGATCATCAGTAATAGGAATCTCGTTGGTATAGGCAGGATAAGATAAACTTCGGTCGTATTGAGGTTTTGCAACACTTTCGTTCGCAGATTTTTGTGTACGGACCGCAAGCATGGTCGCTTCCGGCTCCTCAAAGACGGGCTGAAAGATAAGAACCAAAACTGCAAATCCAGCGAGTGCAAATGAGAGCCATGGCAAGCGTCGTTGAGCGGTTGAACCGCTCAGTTCGGGTGCTTGTTGTAAAATTGCATTTTTAAGCACTTCGTTATTGTGCGGAGCTTGGCGTTGGGATTTACCCCAATTGGTGAGTAGATTATTGATATTAGACATGTTGATGTGCCCGTTTCAGTGCGCGGTGGATCCGAACGCGCACAGCAACGGAGTTAGTTTGTAAAATTTTTGCGATGTCATTCATGGGGAGATCGGCGATGTAGCGGAGACGCAGAAGTTCACGATCGTCTTCGGGAAGTCGACTCATAATTTGTTCAGCGAGCAACGAGTCTTGTCCCGCAGGCTCTGTAGCCACATCGTGTTCCTGTGCATCAAAAACTACTTCGTGATTTCCTTTTCGCCAATACAGCTTGCATTCATTTCGAGCGATCGCAAACAGCCACGCACTAAAAGGAATACCCCGATCCTGATAGAGGGGAAGCGCATCCAGAGTTTTTGTCCAGGTACTCTGAAAAATATCTTCTGCAAGCGCCTTGTCGTGGAGAGTGTTTACAAGATAGCCAAAGAGTTTTGGTGTTGTCTCATCCCACAGTTTTTCTAGGGATTCTCGTGAAAATTGCATAGCAGAATAGTAGTATAATACCCAAAATAAGCAAAATGTTACGGGTTGCTTTTGGTTTTGCCAGTGCGGGATCAAATGTCTGGGAGTCCGTTTCGATGGAGTCAAGCCTGTCGGGCGATACAATCCAGACCTGTTTGAAATCAAATCCTGCCACCGCAAACGCCTGTTCGTTTTGTATATGCATCTTCGTTCCTTCATCGGTGATGTAAAAAACCTCTTGCCGACCAGCGGCACGAAGCAGGGGATGAAATTTGTCATCATCAAAGGCAAAAGGCGTAATAGCTCGAGGGGTTATGCTCGCGGTTTTTGGTAGAGAGAATGAAAAATCAGCATATCTACTTTCTCGAACGCGGCTTGTCGTGTAGGGTCGTGGTTGTCCGTTCACGTGGATTTGATATGACTCTGTTTCTTCGGGGAGGAGAATATGTGCCCGCACGGTAGATCCTGATCCTTCCACCTCCATCTTGATTGTGTTCTTTTCGACGGTATAGGTGTAGGCGATATACGCATCACCTGCGCCGTATCCAATACGAACATCGGCGTGGCTGATACCGGCAGCCGGCCAGCGAGGCGCAAGTTCCACTACGTTGAAAGCGCGATCGAGATCTCGTATCCCTACCAGCCCTTCTATAAATGCCGATAAAAATGCACTACTGCCCCAGCCGTCGGTTGGAATTGTATCTTGATAGATGCCCGGCTTCCCATCGGGCCAATACCACAGATAGGTCTTGTTGTTATCTTTTTTGAGC
Source organism: Patescibacteria group bacterium (assembly GCA_038064915.1). Taxonomy (GTDB): domain Bacteria; phylum Patescibacteriota; class Minisyncoccia; order 2-02-FULL-40-12; family IGHO2-01-FULL-4-A; genus JBBTSB01. The sequence continues at coordinate 82,858 of JBBTSB010000009.1, read as the reverse complement.
AGCTCGATATATTTTTTCAGTTCTTTTACGCCTTCATTTTCATAACCTCGAGTCAGCTCCGCCTTTGCCAATTCTCCGCCTATGAAAGGAAAGATGCCACCGTTTACGTATTCACCACTTTTCTGTGCAGCAGTGCCAAATTTCCCATCACCATAATCCGGATTGATACTGTACCACTTTCCACGACGAATATATTCCTGGATGATACGCTCTGCTTTTTTCTGATCCACAAAATCTCCTCGGTTCACATTCAAGATATTGCTGAAGCTCAACATTGCATCTTCATTGATATCTACCGGGGGAGTGGGTGGCTCAAGATGAAAAAAACTTCGATAGTAGCCGCGAGCGTTATTCCAAAGAAGAGCGTTGGCTTTCGTTTTGATGCTTTGTGCCAAAGCATGCTGTCCCAAAAAACGCGCTGCTAGATACAGCCCTGAATTGTCTCCCGACATGATGCCGAAGCGCGTATTGTCATTGATCTCCGGACTTCCGTCGCCCCACTGAAAGTCCCACGTGTCGATAGTGAACGGTCGTTTGACCAGACCATGTGTTTTATCCCAGCGATATTTGTCGGTCGTAGAGTAGTGAAGCGCCTGCTCGAGATTTTCACGCACACTTTCCAGCCACGCATCATTTCCGGTTGCTTGCCAGGCCGTGAACGCGCCCAACACTCCCCAGTACTCCACGTCAGATTCTGTCCCGATACGTCCGCCGGGACACTCAAGATCATTGAGACTTCCGCTGGCAGTCTGATCCCGCAAGAAAAACTCCACGAGGCTCGTCATATCCTCCTCCCAGTACTTGAACCCCTGCATTTGATACACATGATCGCGAAGCCAGAGATTGTCGGTGTCGGGACTTCGGTAGCCCTTTGCCATTTGGCAATGCCGAATATTTTGCGTCATGATGTTTCTTACGTTGTCATAAAACCCATCAAAATCCGTGTTCCCGGTGTGGACGTAATTTTCAACGATCGCAGGAGGAGGAATTGAAATCATGGTGGAGGTGACTTATGATTACTCTATGATCAAAGATACCCTTACGGACGAACAAAAACAAATAATGTTCGAAAAGGGGACGGAGGCGCCGTTTTCGGGGAAGTACGTAAACGAGCACGCTGATGGCATGTATAAGTGCTCAAACTGCGGAAATGTTTTGTTTTCATCGGATACCAAGTTTGATTCCGGCACGGGCTGGCCGAGTTTTACAGAACCCGAAAATTTCGAGCACATAGAATTAATTCCTGACAATGATCGCACAGAAGTAAAATGTAAAAATTGTGGAGCCCATCTCGGCCATGTATTCAATGACGGACCTAACGGCAAACAAAGATTTTGTATAAATTCCGTATGTCTCGAACTGGAACCGAAATAAAAAAATCTACCACACGGCGTGTACTAGCGCTCTTAAAAGACTACAAAAGAGTTGTCGTGGCACTTTTGTTTCTTGTTTTGCTGTCCTCGGCGTTTGATATCACCGTCCCTTTCATTTCTCAAAAACTTATTGATCGGCTCATTGCATTCTTTACGGGAGGTGGTATTGCACCGATATCAGTTTTGCTTTGGTCTGCAGTCGGGATTTTGGTTGCGACTGTGCTGGCTCGCTTTTTAAAATCACTCTATGACTATCGACTGTTCAAGCTCGTTACGACAGTAGAGGATCAACTACGCTATCGCACCTATGAAAAATACCTTCGACTCCATTCACTTTTTCATCATGGAGTATCGAGTGGCCAGATTATCGGTCGCATCGATCGTGGAGGAGTGGGTATGTATGCAGTGCTTAATGACATCATTGGCCATAATTTGTTGCCACCTTTGACCGTCTTCCTTGCTGTTTTTGCTGTGTTGATATACAAAAACCCACTTATCGGTGCCGTCGTGTTTATTCCCTTACCCATATATATTTTTGCGGTGCGCAAACTCACCCAACGCATTTATGAAATCGAACGACGCGTAAATGAACAGTTCGACGCCGTCAACAAAGAGGAATACGACGTTGCCGGCAATGTGTTGACCGTGAAAAAGTTTGCTCAAGAGCAAGTGGAAATCGAAACGCAGCGCAAACTTCGCAACAAAGCGCGTCAAATCCAATATGAAGCCGAACATCTGTGGGCAATCATGGAAAATATTCAAACCGCTATTGGCACCACGGGGCGTATTGCGGTAATCATCCTAGCCGGGTTTTTGGTGGTGCGCGGATCCGCAACGATCGGTGAATTTGTCCTCTATATCACGCTTCAAAATATGGCGTACAGCCCCTTGGCCCAGCTTTCCAATGTGTTGCCTCGCATGCGACGAAATCTTGGACGCTCTGAGAAGATGTTTGAAATACTCGACGAGCCTGTTAGCGTCGTCGATAAACCGCACGCGGTTGCGTTGCCTCCGTTTGCGCAGCATATTGATTTTCAGGACATGTCGTTTTCCTATCAAGGATCTGGAAAAAAGCACCGTGCATTACGAAACATTCGCCTCCGTATTCCCGCCGGTACTACGGTGGCGCTCGTGGGTCGCTCCGGTTCGGGGAAGACGACGTTTATAAATTTACTCTTGCGCTCCTTTGATCCCACGGAAGGTGCGATTTTGATCGATGACTATGATTTGCGCGACGTGACACAGGACAGCCTTCGTTCGCAGATGGCCGTAGTGCCGCAGGAAGTGGATTTATTTTCTCGTACGATTCGAGAAAATATTGCTTATGGAAGGCCTCAGGTGCCCGATGCTGAACTTATTCGAGCCGCAAAGACCGCACTCGCGCATGACTTCATTATGAAGCTTGAGCATGGCTATGACACCGTGGTGGGGGAGCGTGGGATCAAATTGTCGGGCGGTGAGCGTCAGCGCATCGGTATTGCGCGCGCGGTCTTGCGGGATCCGCGTATTCTCATTCTCGACGAAGCGACGAGTCATCTGGATAGCGAAAGCGAGCGCCTTATTCAAAAAGCCACGAAAGATCTCATAAAAAATCGTACATCATTTATCATCGCGCACCGTCTGTCCACGGTGATCCACGCAGACTTGATTTTGGTATTCAAACAAGGCACGATCGAAGCGATGGGAACGCATGCGGAACTTATGAAGAAAAGCCCGACGTATCAGCTATTGCACGACTTGCAATTTCAAGACGCATGAAGATTATTCTCGCCATGGTTTTGAGTCTGGACGGGAAATCAACGAAAGCGGACCTAAGCCCGAATCTTTGGGCGTCGGTGGAGGACCAAGGGTTCTTTCATGATCTCAAAAAGAAAATTGGAACTATTATTGTTGGTAGAAAAACATGGGAAGCTGCCGGAAAACCAAGCGGCGATGGTATCCGGCGCATCGTCATGTCACGCGAGACTGGCTTTGCACTTCCTGATGATGTGGAGGAGGCACTGCTCGTAGGGGGAAGTGAACTGAATGCGGAGTTTTTTAAAAGAAAATTAATAAACGAAATATATTTGACAATAGAGCCCAAAATCTTTGGAAAAGGGTTGCCTCTTGCGCAAGACATACCGCTTGAGGTAGAGTTGGAGCTAATAAACGTGGAGCGATTGAACCCGCAAGGAACACTCCTCCTGCACTACCGTGTCAAATAAACAAAAAATTCTGTTCATCGTATTGTTTGCGGTTCTCGGTTTTGTAGCATTGCAGGTTCCGGTCGCAAAGCTAGAAGGTTCACGGTCGGCGTTTACGCTTTTTGATCTGTTTGCGCCAATAGCCACGGGATTTTTGGGATCGCTCTGGGGAGTCGTGGCTGTCGCGGGAATGGAATTGATTAACCTTGCTGTAAAAGGCGTAAGTTCGTTTGATGCGGTAATGGCTATTCGTCTCATCACTCCACTTGCAGCCGCCTTGTATTTTTCCCGCAAAAGCCTCTTCAATGTCATCGTTCCGGTTGCGGCAATAATAGCTTTTTTGATCATGCCGGAAAGCCGTCAAGCCTGGTACTTCGCTTTGCTTTGGTTGATCCCTATTGTCGCGTACTTTCTGCAGGATCGTTGGCTTCTCGCCCGTGCGCTTGGCGCGACCTTTACCGCCCATGCCGTGGGAGGCGCACTCTGGGCGATCTTTAATCCCTTGCCGGCTTCCGTCTGGTCTGGTCTTATTCCTATAGTCATAAAAGAGCGAGCGATTTTTGCTCTCGGTATCGCCGTCTCGTATCTTGTCATGAACAATGTGTTGGCACTCGTGGCGAAAAAGGTGCCGAGAGTCTTGCCACTCGTGAATCAGAAATACGCACTATCTCACCCCAACCCTCTCTTATAGATAAGAGAGGGAGCAGAAATTTCTTCCCCCTTATCTATAAGGGGGATCGAGGGGGTTGTTGAAGTTGGAGGGAGTTGTTTAGTATGATATCCTCTCCCCATGTCCGATTTTTCGCGATATTACAACGCCGTCAAATATCTCGAGGGGCTCGTGAATATCCAGAGCGGGCCCAACTACATGAGTGGAAAGACTCATGATCCTTCGATCTATATTAAGCGCATGCAGTGGTTTTTGGATTTGCTGGGGAATCCAGAGCGAGGCTTTAAGTATATTCATATTACGGGCACGGCAGGAAAGGGGACGGTCGCTTCCACTATCCACTACTCACTACACACTTCCGGTCACAAGACTGGCCTATTTACTTCGCCGTTTGTCACAACTTCTATAGAAAAAATCCAGGTAGGAGATTTATATATTGATCCTCTTGAATTTGCACAGATTGTTGAAGACTTGAAACCAAAAATAGATGAGGCGTTTGCAAAGTGTCCTTGGGGTGGGCCGAGTTATTTTGAGCGATTTTTGGCGATCGCTTTGATTTACTTCAAAAAAATGCAGTGCGAGTATGTCGTATTAGAAGTGGGCTGTGGGGGAAGATATGATGCAACGAATGTAATTCCTGCACCGGAAATCAGTGCGATTACGAACATCGACTACGATCACATGCATATTTTGGGAAAGACGCTTACTAAGATTGCGGGAGATAAAGCTGGGATAATAAAGCGAGGCAGTAAGTTTTTTACTACCGAGGCACGGCCTAGGCTACGAAAGATCATGGAAGATATTTGCAAGGAACAAGGGCCGGAATTTAATTATATAAAAGGCGGGAATAAAGAATTGGTAGAGGCGATGGGGTTCAGAGCCGAAGAAGTAAAACTTCCGGCAAGATTTGAAATAGTGCAGGAAAAGCCGATAGTTATCATAGACGGGGCTCACAATAGGGCGAAGTTTAGATATACCGCCGAAAAACTAAAACAATTGACCTTTGACAAATTACATCTTGTAGTAGCGCTTGCGGCAAATAAAGAAAGGGAAATTATAGAGGAAATTCCGGCGGATGTTGTGTATCCCACAAGATTTCAGAACGCGGAACGAAAATGCATGAACTTGGGGGGATATACGGATTCTGGGCAAGCTTTGGATGCCGCGTTAGCGGCAGCCAGGTCGAATGACCTGGTTTTAGTGACCGGTTCTTTTTATTTAGCTGGTGAACTTCGCACCCGGTGGTATCCAGAGGAGGATATACTTGTCCACAGATCGGCCTTTCCACACCTGTAGACGTGGTATAATCACTTTAATAGTAAATTTAACAAACTCTTTCTATGAAAAAGTTTTTTGGTCAGCGAGGATTCACTCTTATTGAACTCCTCATCGTCATCGGTATCATCGCTATTTTGGCGGCGGTGGTAATGATAGCCATTAACCCGGCTCGTCAGTTTTCCCAAGCCAATGATACGGCAAGGTCGAGCAATATAAATGCTATCCTCAACGCTATCGGACAGTACACGGTAGACAATAAAGGAAAGCTTCCTACATCGATCACCACGACAAAAACTGAAATTTGTGCGACTGGTGCCGCTAGCTGTACTGGACTTGTTGACCTTTCAGATCTTACTGACAATGCCATCTATATCGGTGAAATGCCTGTTGATCCTGACTGTCCCACGGGATGTGCTGCAAGCGGCACGGGATACTGGGTTCAGAAACTTGCCAATAACCGTATCTTCGTAGATGCTCCGCTTGCCGATCTCGCTTCGATCAGCGTGACCCGGTAACACACATACTTTGAGTGTTAGCACAAAACCCCCACCTGGGGGTTTTGTTCGCGCCTAAAAAATGCTAGGATGATGGACTTGGTGAGGTGGCCGAGTGGTTTAAGGCAACAGTCTTGAAAACTGTCATACGGGAAACCGTATCGTGAGTTCGAATCTCACCCTCACCGCCAAGTTTGATCTCGTCACATAAGCCTGATAGAATCGTTAAACCTTATGAACGAGATGGATTCCACAATTGACGCGGTGAAGCTCATGGATGAGGCCAGAAAAGGAGATGAGAATGCCTTTTCGCTCTTGTATGAGCAGTATGCTACGCCACTATATCGGTATATTTATTTTCGTGTCCGTCGGAGAGAAGACGTGGAAGATCTCCTTCAAACCGTTTTTTTAAAAGCCTATAAAGCACTTGCGAAATTTCGCAATCGGGGCAAAAATCCGCTTTCGTTTTTCTATACGATTGCTCGAAATTCGGTTATTGATTATCGAAGAAAAAAGCGGGAAATCATCATGGAAGATGGACATGAAATCACCGATCCAGGCCCCGATATAGCACAACTCATTTCCATCCGCTATGACGGCACGATGGTACGAGATGCGCTTCAAAAGCTTAGCGATGATCAATGTGAGGTATTGACCCTGAGATACATCAATGATTGTTCAAACCAAGAAATTGCGCAGTTGATGGGGAAAACCGAAGAGGCCGTACGTCAACTGCAATCACGAGGATTAAAAGCACTACGCCATGGACTACCAAGATAAACAACTGGAACAGGCACTTCACCAAGAGGCACAATCCATCAAACCTCCATGGGGAGCGGTGAAGAATATCGTTGAAAATCTTCCTGAAAAAAGGGTGCGTTGGCCGTGGTTGGCTTTTGTTCCTGTAGTGGCCATCGTTGCATTTTTTGTTGTCTCTCCAGCTATACCAGAAGCAGAATATGTGCAAATCGAGGTAGAGGAATCTGGAGAAGTAGCGGTGATGGAGGAAGAACTTGCTATGCTGGACGAGGAATTTATCACCGATCTTGACATTCTTGATGATGAGAGTATAATAGATGACATTGTAGGTGTTCTCAGTTTGAGCAAGCGTTAGGTTTATCCGAGGCGTGCACTACGAGAAGGTCCTCCTACAGATAGTAGAACTTTTAACAAAGTGCACGCATGGATAATGCAACACAGGGCAACGGCACCCGACTCTACGTCGGCAGCCTTCCCTACAGCACGACCGATGACCAGCTCAAGGATCATTTCTCCGCAGCGGGAAATGTGACTTCAGCACACGTCATCATCGACAAAATGTCGGGTCGCTCCAAGGGCTTCGGGTTCGTCGAAATGGCGACCAAGGAAGAAGCTATGAAAGCGATCGAGATGTTCAACGGCCAAGACATGGGCGGACGAAACATCGTCGTGAACGAAGCACGTCCGATGGAGCCTCGCGCTCCTCGTGGTGGTGGTTTCGGAGGCGGAGGCCGAGGAGGCTTCTAACTCAAATAAAAATCCCCCTTGTGGGGGATTTTTATTTTGGTATAATGAAAGTCCTATGGCACACACCGTATCTATTTTTACGACTCCCAGCTGCGCATACTGCAAGATGGCAAAGGAGTATTTTGCAAAGAACAACATCCAGTACAACGAGTACGACGTGGCGCGGGATATTCACCGCAGGCAGGAGATGCTCGACAAATCGCATCAGTTTGGCGTCCCTGTTATCGAAATTGACGGCAAGATTGTGATAGGTTTTGATAAACCAAAAATTAGTAATTTACTAGGACTATGATTGGAATTTCTGAAAAAACGATGGCAATCCATCGTGATAAGCTCTATGCAGGGTATGTAAAAAAGTCTGAAGAGATAGGAAATAAGCTTGGAGAGTTGAGAAAATCAGGAAAAGCAGAAGGGAATGCTACTTTCAGTGAGTTGCGAGCTTTAAAAACTGAAGAGACCTTTGCAACCAACGGTGTCTATCTCCACGAGTGGTATTTTGAGAATATCAGTGGAGAAGGAAAAACAGAGGATGCGCCCGAACTGGCGAAAGCTCTTGAAGAAAAATTTGGCAGCTTCGAAGATGGCGTCAAATATATGAGTGAATGTGGGATGGCAGCTCGTGGATGGGCAATTCTTGCATGGGATACCAAAAAAGCAAAGCTCATGCAGTACAATGCCGATAGCCACAACCAGGGCGGGGTGTGGGGATGTATTCCCATCATCGTGCTCGATGTGTATGAACACGCGTATTTTATTGATTTTGGATCAGATCGCAAAGCGTATATCGAAGCCTTCTGGAAAAATTTTGACTGGAAAGCCGCCGAAGAACTCTATTTGAAAGTCCGCGATATTGTGCTATAAGGAGAGTAAGGAGGGAGGCCATGCCTGATCTCCTCACGGTACTAACCGCGGTGCGCTGGATTTTTGAGCTAAACGATCAGCGCTATCGCGTGGATTACCGTCAGGGTCAGTTTCGGCACACCTGGAAAGTGCGCCGAGTAATTCCCAAGCCTTCGCAACTCGTCAAGATCATCAAGGCCAAGACGCGAGACGAGGGCCTCAAAGCCCTGGCGGAATTCACCTGTTCTCTGGGTGAAGAGGGAGAGTCGTAAGCGCCTTGACTCTCCCTGGCTTTTTACTTCCAACTCTCCAACCACATCCGATGCTGGAAGGCTTTTTCAGAAAGTTGTAGTCCATATGAGAGGGGAGCGAAGTAGAGGAAAACCACAAAACTTGCCGCCAGCAAAACCGCAAAGATTTTATTGCGGTTTTTCAATGAATCGACAAAATACACAAGGGCAATAATAGCGATGATGAGTCCTGTAAAGTAGTGATAGAGGAACATTGCCCTATCTATTCCGATGAATGGAAGTATATTCAGCAGATAGGCACCGCTCAAAAGCCAATACATCGTATTTCTCGCAGTAACGCTGTTGATAAGGATATATAAAATGCCAAACGTCGAAGCCCACCAAATAATGGGATTTCCCAAAAGATAAATTTTTTCATTGGCGGAGTTCCAATAGTAAATACCCTTTACCATGAATGGCCATTGGTACCACTTGCTCGAGTAGGGATGGGTCGCCGTCAATCGTGCGTTAGCCCGGTACATCTCGCTATTGAGTTCATTAAATTTTTCGAACGAAGAGAGTTTTCCGTCGCGAAAATCCTGCGACATGAACGCATCACCGGGACCTGGCTGTGATAGGAGGGAGAAGTGGATAGTGAATAGTGCGTAGTAGACCAAAAATGGCACAAAAATCAAAACCACTAGTGATAGAAAACGAGTTCGCTCTCGAATGACACGAATAAGCTCAAGAATGCCGATTACCGCAAGAAACGTTATCCCCGTCCACTTTACTGATGCTGCGGCGCCGGCAAAGATGGCAGCAGAAGTGAATAGTGAATAGTGAGTAGTGGGAGAATTGCGGAATTTTGCATACAACCACCATGAGAGAAATCCCAAGAGCAACAAAAACGAGTCCAGAAGCATAAAACGGGATTGCACCAGAAGAGCATTATCAAAAGCGATGAGCAAACCGGCAGTCATGGCAGCGCCTTTCGAAAACTTCAGCTCAAGGAGCAGTAAGAAAATCACTACAGGAAGCAATGTGCCAGCGATGCTGGGAAGTAGCCGCATCGCCTTGTACGTTGCATTGGGAAACTGCTCGCCAATTTGTCCAAAACTAAAGCCCGGCTCAAACCCCGCCATCTTTGCTGCTCCGGAAATGATCAGCTTGCCCAGCGGGGGATGGATGTCAAAAAAATACTCGTGCGTGAAGTAACCGGAAACAAATTTGCCAAAGTGGACTTCATCAAAAACGGTTTGTCGGGGATGTCCGAAAAATGCAAAATGGACAGCGATACTAGCCAGTAAAATGACAATCAGCGCAAGATGTTTTCGCATACAAATCATGATACAATAGAACATAGAAAATGACTAATAACGAATTACTAATGACTAATCAATGAGCAAATGAATCTCATCTTTCTATATGGACCACCTGCTGTTGGAAAGCTTACGGTAGCAAATGAGCTTGAGAAACTCACTGGCTACAAAAACTTTCACAATCATATTATCAGTGATATGATTGGCATCTTTTTTGAGTGGGGACATCCTGCTCGTGCGCCTTTGGTCAATAGGATTCGAGAAGATATCATCGATACAGCTGCGAAAGCAGAGATTCCTGGTGTCATATTTACCTACGTCTATGATATTAGTGACCAGCCTTGGATTGATTCACTGACCGATATTATCAAACGCAACCGGGGAACGATATACTTTGTGCAGCTCATAGCACCCGAAGAGGTATTGATGAAGCGTGTGAATGAACCAAGCAGAGAAAAATTCCACAAAGTAAAGACCCAAGAAAAACTCAAGGAACTTATGGACAAGTTTAATTTATTTGCAAAAGTGCAGCATACGGATAGCTTGACGTTGGATACCAATTTGTTACAACCCAATGAGGTTGCTCAAAAAATCGTTGACCAATTTCAGCTATGACCGATAAGAAATTTGACCTCGAAGAACGTACCGCAAAGTTTGGTATCATGGTCCTTGATTTTTGCAGGAAAATAGCCGAAAATAGTATCACCAGACCGTTGATCAGTCAGCTGGTCCGATCTGGTACCAGCGTTGGCGCAAACTATTGTGAGGCCAATAATGCGGAATCGAAGAAAGATTTTGTCCACAAAATCGGGATTTGCAAGAAAGAGGTTCGTGAAAGCATGTATTGGTTTCATATGATTGGCGCTTCTGTTCCCGAGAGCAAAGAATCAGCTCGAAAGTTATGGCAGGAAGCAAAAGAGTTGAATTTGATCTTTGCTAAGATTATTAAATCAAGCCGGGAAAATAAAATTAATGACCATTGAGCCATTTGGTTATTGATTAATCATTAGTAATTAATTATTAGTCATTTACTATGTACGACCTTGTAATCATCGGCGGTTCTACCGCCGGTACTGCCGCCGCTATTTATGCCGCTCGGCGAGGGCTGAATTTTAAAGTTGTTACCAAGGATTTCAATGGTGAGCTTGCTACATCCGGGGAAATCGGCAACTGGCCGGGCATTCCGGAAACCAATGGCATTGAGCTCGCTCAAAAATTCCGCGAGCATTTAGAGTTTCTAGGAGTCTCGATCGATGAGGACATTGAGATAAAAAAGATCGAGAAGAAGAATGGGTCTTTTTTGGTGGACGGTTATGAAACAAAAACAGTCATCATCGCCACCGGTGCGCATCCGCGGGAGCTCAATATTCCCGGTGAGAAAGAATTTCGGAACAAAGGCGTGAGCTACTGCACGACGTGCGACGGTCCCATTTTTGCTGGTAAAGTCGTGGCAACCATTGGGGGTGGAAATTCAGCGCTGGAATCCGCTTTGATGTTGGCTGATTTGTGTAAAAAAGTGTACGTGATCAACAAGAACCCACAGTTCAAGGGTGATGCTGTGTTGATTGATAACTTGCAGAATAAGCCAAATGTTGAGATCATATATTCAGCCTTGACCAAAGAGATCATTGGTAATGAATTTGTTACCGGTTTGCGGTATAATGATAGAGAAATAACGGTGGATGGGATTTTTGTCCACATTGGCATGATCGCCAATTCGGCCATGGCGCCCGAGGGCGTAGAAAAAAACAATTTTGGTGAGATTGTTATCAATCAAAGTTGCGAGACCAATATTCCTGGATTGTATGCCGCAGGTGATGTCACTAATATGCAATATAAGCAAAACCCAATCGCAGCAGGGCAGGGAGTCACGGCACTGCTGTCAGCGGTGAGCTATCTCAATAGACTATGATTTACTTAGGTACTGATCATCGTGGATTTGAACTGAAGGAAAAAATTAAGCTGTGGCTGAAAGAGTGGAACTATGACTTTGAGGATTGCGGGGCACTTGAGTACGATCCCAAGGACGACTACCCGGATTTTGTCCATCGTGTTGGTAAAAAAGTTTCAGCCGATCCGGATAATTCATTTGGTATTGTTTTGGGACACACGGGCCAAGGTGAGGCGATTGTGGCAAACAAGTACAAACATGTCCGTGCGGCACTTTACTATGGCAAGTTGCTTGATATGATCAAGCTAGCAAAGGAGCACAACCACACCAACGTTCTCTCACTTTCTGCGACCTATATTACCGAAGGTGAAGCAAAAGAGGCAATCAAGCTATGGCTGGAAACGAAGTTTACTTTTGAGGAGCGCCACGTTCGTCGCATCAAAGAAATTGAGCAAATTGAAGAAACTGGCAAAGTCATCCATGGGTAAAGTATTTCTTGCACGACCAATCCCGGAGGTGGGAATCGAAATACTGAAAAACAAGGGTTTTGAAATCGTGGACAGTATTACCGAGGCGGACGCTATGCTTTCAGGTCTTCCGGATAAACTCGACAAGGCTTTTTTTGACACAGCGCCGGCAACACTCAAGATCATCGCCAATTACGCAGTGGGATACAATAATATCGATCTTGATGCGGCAAAAGCACATAATATTTTAATTACAAACACTCCTGATGTACTTACCGAAGCAGTAGCGGAACATGCTATTGCGCTTGTACTTTCTATTGCACGTCGCATACCTGAAGCTGATCAGCATATTCGCACAGGCGAATGGAAAGAATCCTGGGCGTGGGATTTCATGCTGGGCATGGAACTGAAAGGAAAAACCTTGGGCATTCTGGGTCCGGGCAGAATTGGATCTCGTGTTGCGGAGATGGCGGGTGCGTTTGGTATGAAAGCAATTACCTGCGGACCCAACGACGATCCTGATGTATTTCTTCCGCAATGCGATATTGTTTCTATTCACGTGCCTCTCCTGGATTCCACGCGTCACATGATCAATGCTGACCGTTTAGCAAAAATGAAGCCCACCGCGTATCTCGTCAATACCTCTCGCGGCCCGGTGATTGATGAAGCGGCACTCATCGAGGCATTGAAAGCAAAAACAATTGCCGGTGCGGCTTTGGACGTCTTTGAAACTGAGCCGCTGATGTCTTCGGAATTGTTTTTCCTCGACAATGTCGTCATGACTCCGCATATTGCTTCGGCAACACTCGAGGCACGCACCAATATGGCCATTGTCGCCGCCACCAACATCATCGAAGCTCTTGAAGGACGGACACCACCAAATCTCGTGAAATAACATGGACATCCTTCCGTCGATTTTGGTGAAAACAAAAGAAGAGCTGGCAGAGAAGGTACGACAACTGGAGCCGCACTTTGAGCGAGCACACTTGGATATCGCTGATGGGATTTTTGTGCCAAATACTACTATAGATACGTTGGGAGAATTGGAGACAAGCCTGGATTTTCGTGTGCACTTGATGGTCTCAAAGCCCGAAAACCACCTCGTGAAGTGGGCCGATGTAGCAACTTCCATAACATTTCATGTGGAGGCTACACAGAAACACCAGGAAGTGATTGATATGATTGAATGCGAGGTTGGGATTGCGCTGAATCCGAAAACGGAGTGGAAGACAATTGAGCCTTGGGTAAATCTTGTGGACTTTGTGCATTTTATGACGGTTGAACCTGGTTTCTATGGCGGTATGTTTTTGCCAGAAGTGGTTGAGAAAATCAAAGACTTCCATTTTTACTATCCCGACATGCAGATAGTCGCCGATGGCGGGATTTCTCCGGAAAATATTGGTATACTGGAAGAAGCGGGAGTCAATGAGTCCGTAATAGGAAGCAGAATAGACCAATTCCATGTTTGATATTATTTCCATCGGATCAGCGACTAGGGATGTGCTCATGCAGAGTGACGCCTTTGAACACGCAAAGGCTGGATCAAAAGTAGAAATCAAGAAATTAGTTTTGGTGACCGGTGGGGGAGGAACCAACTACGCCGTGACATTTGCGCGCCAGGGACTCAAAACGGCCTGTATCGGTGTGATCGGCGATGATGCGAACGGTGCCGAAGTACTGCGTGAGCTTGAGGGCGAGGGCATCGATGTGAGTATGTTTGAAAAGCATCACGATGACATGACGGCCTACTCGGTCATCATGGTAAGACCCGATGCCGAGCGCACGATTTTATCGTACAAGGGCGAGGGACAGCACTTCAATGCAAGCGAGCTGGATTTTTCAAAACTGCAATCGAAGTGGCTCTTCCTGGATTCGCTAGGTGGACATTATGACTTGTTTGAAAAATTAGTTCAGCATGCCATGAAGAACAGTATGAAAATCGCGTGTAACCCTGGTGGCAAGGAGCTTGAGCATGGACTAGAGAAGCTCAAGCCGCTATTTGCGCACATGGACATCCTGCTTATGAATAAAGAAGAGGCGGAGGGACTTGCGCCTGATTTGCGGCCATACGTAAAAGGCATTTTGTCTATCAGTGATGGACCGAGGGGAGTCACAGTGTACGACAAAGATACAACCTACACTGCGGGGATTCCTGATTCTCCTGTTGTTGAGCGCACCGGAGCAGGAGATGCCTATGGATCCGGCTTTGTTTCGGAGTATATCCGTAGTGGAAGTATAGAAAAAGCGATCCAATTTGGCACCGCCAACGCAAGCTCCGTGGTCACGAAGTTTGGCTCCAAAGCCGGCATCTTGAAGTCGGGCGATTGGGGTCCCTGGCCTCTGGTGGAAGTAAAAAAAATCTGATAGGGTAGCAACATGCACGACTCATACATCAAACTCGCGAAGATTTTTCGTACCAAGCCGGAGATGCTGGTGGACTTTGCAGCGAAGATGGAAAAGCTGACTGGCAAAAAAGAAGTGATCGAGAATTTGATGGAAGAAAATGAGATTTTGGTTCGCCGCACACTAGAAGAACTTGGTTTGGATCGTCAAAAAGCCACGGCCGAGGAAGTGTATAGTATTCTCATCAAGCGTTTGACGCACTTGGATGAGCATCTTTATCAGTTTCTTGACAAGCCAGATCTTTCCAAAATGTCTCATGTATGTGGAAAGCTTTGCCAGACGGCCATTGAATTGGCAAAACCACAGAAAGGTTTTTTTGTGAAGCAAGAACGAGCAGTGGCAATGCTGGAAAAATTCCCTCCACAAAATCTCCTCGATCATTTTGGATACAAAACGGTTGCTGAGCTTGTGGAGAAGCAAGGCTTTTCATCAGTGTTTGCCTCATTGCGGTTCGCGCAGGATGAGAAATGGATGCATGTGTTTTTTGACAAAGGCTATGCGGATCTAACGGCAGATGATTTTGAAGAACGTGATGTTGAGTTGAAGGTGCTTGAGGAAGAATGGCTTGATGTTGCGGACAAGTTTATGAAAAAGAAACACCACAACGTGAGCCACCTAAAAGAACTTGGCATTATTTTCATTGTGCCGATCAAAATCGATATCCCTGGCGAGACTGCGCGTATGTTTATGCTCTTGTTGCATTATTTAAACGAAGTGCCATTTTATACAAAGCTGATTCGGCAGTATTCGCAGGAATCTGACTTCGTACCGAAACTGCAATCAATGCTTCGTGGCGATGTTCCGGAAGGGCCAGCGCCGGAAGGAAGTTTCCGCATTGTCCAGCGATATTTGGCAAAGGATGATGAAAATGATTTTCGTTTGCTCGAGCCGCACGTAAATCCTGAAGCCGAACACTGGTACAAGGCCGAAGGGGATTTGGGGCGTCTTGCTATGCATGGAGATGCCGCAGGACATACACTTGGCTATTGGCAGGGGCTTGATTTTGTGGGAGATTTTTTCCCGACACTTGATGGCAAGGAAGAGCTCATTAGTTTTGACCTTATCGATTTGATTATGTCCGTGGTCAAAAAAGGCGAATCCAAGTACCTCTATCACCAGGAGGAAGCTTTGTGGAACAAACTCTTTATCGAGTACATCGGACGTGGTAGGCTCGAAACAGAGATTGAGAAAAACATCATCAATGGATTTATCACGTTATGATCATCAAAGAATACTTCCAAAAAGCGAAGCAAGAAAAGTGGGCGATCGGGCACTTTAATTTTAGTACTGCTGATCAGCTCAAAGCTATTGTTGAAGCGGCGGCGGAACTCAAAAGCCCTGTGATGGTAGCGACATCCGAAGGTGAGGAGAAATTTATCGGCCTTGAGCAAGCAATCGCGCTCGTGCGATCCTGGCAAGATTTAGGCTATCCGGTGTTCCTTAATGCAGACCATCACAAAACGTGGGAGTCTGTGAGTCCATGTATCGAGGAGGGTTATGACACGGTACTCATAGATGCGTCAAAACTGCCGTTTGAAGAAAATGTTGCGTTGACAAAGAAGGTCGTCGAGTATGCTCGCACGATAGACCCCGACATGATGGTGGAAGGGGAGCTTGGGTATTTGCGCGGGGACTCGGAAGTGCAGAAAAAGGTGGAAATTACGGTGGATGACTACACCAATCCACGACAGGCACAGGAGTTTGTGGAGCGCACCGGAATTCATCGTCTGGCGATCGCGTTTGGGAATATTCATGGCATTGTCACTGACCAAAAGGAACAATTAAATTTTGATGTGCTTAAAGACATCTCCGCGGCGATACCCGAAACACCCCTTGTTCTTCACGGTGCTTCGGGATTGTCTGATGAGGATATCAAAGAATCCATCAAACATGGCATTTGCAATATCCATATCAATACCGAGCTCCGCATTGCCTACCACGATGCCCTCGAAAAAGAACTCGCCAAAGACGATGAGTCTACGACACCGCACAAATTTATCCAGCCGGCCTTTGACGCCGCAAAAGCCCTCGTCAAAAAGAAACTGGAACTCTTCGGATCAGTAGGAAAGATTTAAATTTTGATCTCTACCACATCTCCTTCTTGGATAGTGTAGTCTTTGCCGACGAGTTTGAGTTTCCCGGTTTCTTTTGCTTTAGACCAACCTCCAACTTCGAGGAGCGTTTTCCAGTTGATGACTTCGGCGCGGATAAATTTTTGCTCAAAGTCGGTGTGAATAGCACGGCTTGCGCGGGGGATCAGATCGCCCACATGCGCTGTCCAGGCGCGGGTCTCGTCTTCGCCGGTTGTCAGAAAAGTTAATAGCCCCAGAGTTTTATACGCTTTGGTAATTAATTCATCAAGTCCTGATTGCTTAATGCCGACATCTTCAAGATACATTTTCTGTTCCTCGGGCGTTGCCTCGGAAAGGAGTAACTCAAACGTACTCGATAAAACTACTCCATCAACAGGCGGCTTCCAGTCAGTCTTAATCTGCGCTTCGGAGACGTTAAACACGTAGATAACTTTTTTATCAGTGAGCAAGCTAAGAGGCGGTAAGTCTTTATCTTTATTTTTACCTTCCCGTTTTTGTTTTGATTCCAAATCGGCAAGTTCAAGTTCAGTTTTTATGATTTCTATATCGTCTGACGGATCTACTCGATTGTGGACGTGAGTGATATCTTTGTCATCAAAGACTCGTACCACATGCGCAATCGCGTCCACTTCACGGATATTGGCAAGAAATTTATTTCCCAAACCCTCTCCCTGCGATGCGCCCTTTACCAGTCCAGCAATATCTATGAATTCGATCGCCGTGGGAATGATTTTTTTGGAGTGAGATAGCTCTGCAAGCTTGGTCAGTCGTTCATCCGGCACGGCGACAACACCCACGTTGGGATCAATCGTGGTAAACGGGTAGTTTTGAATATCGATTTGTTTTTTGGTCAGTGCCTTGAATAATGTCGACTTGCCGACATTAGGAAGCCCGACTATTCCGATTGATAACATAGGGGTGTAGTTTCCAAATATCTCCTGCGCCGATGGTTAGTAATAGCGTATCATCGCCAAGCTTGCCTTTCAATAATTTTGCAGCATCTTCAAACGTGGCCGCATACTCGGCTCGTCCTTTATGTTTTTCGATTTCGGCGACAACGTCACGAGAACTCACGGTTCCGTGGGTCTCGCGAGCCGAGCCCCAGATTTCAAGCACAATCGTATGATCAGAGTCGGCAAATGAATCGCCAAATTCTTTGAGGAATTTTTTGGTGCGGGTGAAGGTGTGCGGATGAAAAACGGTGATGATTTTTTTGTCGGGATACGTATCACGGAGTGCTTTGATGGTCGCTTTGATTTCCGTGGGGTGATGGCCGTAGTCATCAAAGACGAGGGGGTTGGTGGAAACTTTTTGTAGGCGGCGGGGCGAACCGCGAAAGCTCATGAGAGCTCCTTTTATTTTTTCATCATCAACACCAAGCTCTCGAGCGGCAAGGACTACCGCCGCAGCGTTGAGAATATTGTGTCGTCCCAAAAGTGCCGTACGGAAAATACCGACTGGTGTCGCGTGATTATGCAAAGCGAACGGAGCACCGTTGGTGGGATTTTCTACGGCGCGGATGAGGTAGGTGGAGCCTTCAGAGAAGCCATAACCGAGTTTTTTACACTTTGCTTTTGTAGCAATGTGTCGGGCAGCCTCGTCATCATGACAATAAACTAAAAACCCCTCTGACGGTATACGTTGCACGAATTGCGAGAAGACGCGCTCGTATTGAGCTTGGGACTTAAAATAATCAGGATGGTCAAGTTCGACGTTAGTGAGGATGACACCGAAAGGGGAGTAGGATTTTAGTTTGTTTTGATATTCGTCGGCCTCGAAGACGAACATACTGCCTGGTTTCATTTCATCCAAGACTTGTGGACTGGTCGGTCCTGCGATAGCAAGCACTGGACGGAGCACATGTGCGAGCATGTTGGTCGTCGTGGTCTTGCCGTGCGAGCCAGTGACAGCGATTGATCTAAATTCTTCCGAAAGTATGCCGATCACATCTTTGTACTCCAAAATTTGGATCTTGAGCTTGCGGGCTTTATTTACTTCAGGATTTTTGGTAAGATGCGAACTGGATACGATGACAGCGCTGAGTTTAGAAGTAACATGCTCGGCACTGAAATCGTGATTTATTTTAATTCCGGCTCGCGTGAAGCGTGGCTGATCGAGAAGCATAAAAGAGTCCTTTGCATCCGATCCGCTGACCTGGATTCCCAAGCTTCGAAGTGCGAGCGCAAGCGCCGACATCCCTGTGCCTTTGATCCCGATCATATGAACTTTTTTGATCTTTTTGAGAGAAATCATAACCCAACAACTGTATCAAGTTTATGAAATTTAATCCAGGAATTCTTCGCGCTTACGATATCCGCGGTGAATACAACAAAGACTTTGATGATGAATTTGCGGAACGTCTCGGAGGTGCGTTGGTAACGTATTTTGATGCAAAAAAGCTCATTCTTGCACGTGACATGCGCCCCTCGGCTTTGCCACTCCGAGAGGCGATTATTCGTGGAATTACCGGCGCGGGGTGTGATGTCGTTGACATAGGTGAATCCAGCACGCCGTTTTTTTATTATGCAGTTATTTCCGGCTCCGCACCTGCTGGTATCATGATAACCGCATCACATATGGGCGAGGCGTTTAATGGTTTCAAAATTTGCAAAAAGGACGCTATGGTATTGGGCAAGGAGTCGGGATTATTGGAATTGGCAGAAATCATTCGTGGAGAACCGATTTTTGCCGAAACAATCGGAAACATTGCGCCGATAAATGTCCTCAATGATCATGCGGAGCACATCATCAAATATTCGGGACTTTTCAAAGGGGAGGTAGATTTGAAGGTCGCGGTTGAAGCTGCGCCAATGATCAGAAAAGAACTTGGTGTTATTTTTGATAAACTTGGAATTATGTCAGTGAATGTCGGGTACGATGTAAAATTTGCCTTTGATCCTGACGGTGATCGCCTCATGATATACAACTCACAAAACAAACAAATCCGCGCTGATTTATTTGAAGGTCTTTTGGCACAAAATATGAAAGAAGTCATTGCCGATTTGCGAGCATCGCGAGGAGTTACCGATTATCTCATTGCACGAGGCACGAAATTGATCCCATCAAAAATTGGCCACACCAACATCAAGCGCGTTATGAAGGAGAACGATGTGGAATTTGCGGGAGAAGCTTCTGGACATCTCATGTTTAGGGAGCTCAACTATAGCGAATCGACGCAATTGGGGATTTTGAAAATATTGAAATTATTATCCGAGGAAAAGAAAACTATCGACGAGCTTGTTGCACCATTGGATGTCTGGGCATATTCAGGGGAGATCAATGCACCAATTGCCGGTTGGCCGGATTCTGTTGCACCGATTGTCGCTAAGCTTAAAGCACAATACGCTGATGGCGCGCTCAATGAAATCGATGGTTTAAGGGTGGATTATCCCGATTGGTGGTTTTTGGTCCGTGCCTCCGGCACTGAACCCGTGATTCGCCTCATCGTCGAAGCTCGTACCAAAGACACGATGGACGAGAAAATTAAAGAAGTTCAGGCACTCATTGCTTCATAAACAGAGTGAATCCAAGGGGCGGCGGGCATTATTGAGTTTTGTAAACGTGGGTTTGTAGTTTTTTGACTCGAGTTTGGAGATCTTTGATGAGAGCACCTTCGATTTCATTGTGTGTATCGAGTTTATCAAGTAGCCGCTCCTCGGTTCTTCGTAGGTCGTCTTTGCTGACCATATTGAGTTTCACTTCGGCAAGCTCCATCTTTGTGGCCATGGTACTCCTGATTTCCGCTAAATCACTCTTTGTTGCCATGGTATCCTTGATCTTCGCCACATGACGAGCAATCATATCAAGCTGAGTTTCTTTTTTCGACGTTTTTTTCATATTGATTTGTTCATTATAGCACCTGCAAAAAGTCGGTCAATTGTCTCTAAATAGCGTGAATCCCCGGGGCGGCGGCCTCGGGGAGACGCGCCTGCGCGGCCGGGGATCAGGAACTTGACGATCATGCTACTGATCGTCGTCATCGGGGAAGACGTGATCACTCGACGTCTTCTGTCGAGAGATAAGGCCCTCAATCCATGGGACCCATGCCCACATCGTTGAAACCGCCAACAACAAAGGAACTCCGATCCAAGCCGGAATGTACACGGTTCCTCCTAGAAGACCGTGTAGATGAAGGGTGCCAGCGCTAAATTGCTAGCGGTGAAGGCGAGCGCGGCGTACACTGTCACGCCCAGGGCGATGAGAAACGAGTTTCGAGGTCGCTTCATCTTATTTCCTCCTTTACAGACCCATCTTTTGGCGGACTTCCGCCAACGTGGTCTGTGCGATTACCATAGCCTTTGCTTCTGATTTTTGCAAGATACGTTCTACTTCGCCCATGTCGGCGGCAAGCTTTGCGCGGCGGGATTGGAAGGGTTTGAGGAATTCGACGACGACGTCGGCGAGCTTGGATTTGAAATCGGCATAATTTCCTTCTTCGATCTGGGGCTCTTCATTTGCCAGGAGTTTGTAAATTAGAGAAAGGTTCGCGATGCCTTCGGGTGTAGTGACAGCTTTTTTTATTTTGGCATTGATGGTATCCGGATCATCCGAGAGCGCGATGCCCTCATCGCCAGTCTTGGACATTTTTTTGGTCGGATCCTTGAGCGACATAATTCTTGCTCCCTCGGCTTTTACTGTTTTTACCGGCTCAAACATCTCGCCGAACATGTGATTAAACTTTTTGGCGATTTCGTTGGTCAGATCTATGTGCGCTTTTTGATCATCGCCGACTGGAACGAGGTTTGATTTGTAAAGCAAAATATCTGCCGCCATGAGGACGGGGTAGTCGAGTATACCCATGTGGTTGTATTTGCCGCCTGTCTGTTCGATTTTTTCTTTATATGTTGGTAAGCGATCGAGCCAGCTGACCGGAGTGATTGTATTAAAAAGCCATGCGAGTTCTGCATGCTGATGGACTTTCGACTGGCGAATCAAAAGCGATTTGTCGGGATTTATTCCAGCTGCCATGTAGTCCAAAATCACATCCATGACGCCATTGTGATAAATAGAGGGATCGTACGGCGTGGTAATGCCATGCAAGTCTACTACGGCGAATAAAGCCTGATCAATCCCTTCGACTTCGCTCAGGGCGAGCCAGTTTTTGATGGCACCCAGATAGTTGCCAAGATGGAGTTTGCCTGAAGGACGGATGCCGGAAAAGATTCTATTCATGTTAGCCTAATCTTATCAGTACGATGGAGGCCAATGCAAGCACGAGTAGCAATGCTTTTCGTTTGGTGAACTTTTCTTGATAAAGGAGATAGCCGGTAAAAATTGTCACTGGCAGGTACATTGCCATGAGGATGTTTACTAAGGTAAAGGATCCTCGCGTAAGCGCGATATTGTAGGCGATTCCACCAGCAAAGGACAAAAGCCCCATCATACAACCGCTCATAATGCCTGGGCCGGAAAGGTGAATGTGCCACTGTCGTATCTCATCTTTATGGCGCAAGGCAAACAAAAGAAATAGAAACAACGAAGCAAAGAGGAACTGCCAGATTTGAAATACATAGATGTCGCCGGAGTCCACTCCCATTTTCTGAAATATTTTGTAGGTGACGGAACACAGAGATAAGATGATCAAAACATAGATCAATTTTTTGAGACTTTGATGACCTTTGTTTTCAAATGCAAATAAAGCAACGGCTGAAAAGGCGGTAACAAGGCCCAAAAACTCCAAGAGCGAAAGACGATCGTGAAACAGAAATAATCCGCTAGCAAACGTAAGAAGAATGCCCATGCTGCTGGTCATGGGAGTGACCACGTTGGTATCCGCGTAGTGATAGCTTTCTATGTATAAGATGCGCGCAACTGAGAAGAATAGCCCCCAGAGCAGCGCAATCCAGAGTAATCGTGATGTGGTGGAGGGGAGGTGTTTCCAAAACACCAATAGCGAGAGCACGAATGGAAATCCCACCGACCAAAAGGCCATCACAAAACGGTTCTGCTGGCGCGCGGCAGGCATTTTCATCAATGCTCCGCCAACACCAAAACAGATCATGGCAAAGAGTGCGTAGAAAAACCAAGATTGTTGCATGGGTTACACCTCAATCACCACCGGCAAAATCATGGGGCGGCGTTCGGTTTTCTGGAAAAGGAAGAGGCCGACTTCTTCACGAATAACATCTTTGAGGTCAGTCCAGTTGATGGGACGCGTGCCGTGTTTTTCTACGAGGTGGCGGATTTTTTTGCGAACCTGAATGAGCATCTCTTTATTTTCTTTGAGGTACACAAATCCTCTGGAAATGATGTCGGGACTTCCGCGTACCTGGCCGGTTTTGGAATCAATCAGTGTGACGATGACAAACATACCATCTTCCGCTAGGACCTGACGGTCGCGAATGACGACATTACCGACATCACCTACACCAAGACCGTCTACCATGACGTTGTCTACGATGGCGGATTTTTTATCAAACCACCAGGCATCTTCAGTGATGTGGATGATGTTTCCGTTGTCTGGCAGGATGCAGTTTTCCTTCGGAATTCCGACTTCCTGTGCAAGTTTTGCATGCGTTACCATCATGGAATAGTATCCGTGATTTGGCAGGAAGTACTTGGGACGCATGTACAAAATCATGCGCTTGAGATCGTCTTGCAATGCATGACCGCCGGCGTGGATGTCCATCATCTGATAGTGGTAGACGTTTGCTCCCATGCGATACATCATGTCTCGGAGTCGCTGGACGGTGCGTTCGTTGCCAGGTACCACAGAAGAAGAGAAGATAATGCTGTCGGTAGGCTTCACCCGTACAAATCTGTGTTCGCCGGTTGCGATGCGCATCATGACAGCACGCTCTTCACCCTGTGCTCCCGTGCCAATGATGGTCACGTTGCGATCGGGAAAGTCATCCACTTGCGAGATATCGATCTGGGTATCCTTTTTGATGCGAAGCTGTTGTAGCTCCTTGAGAATCTCCACGTTGCTCTTCATGCTGTAGCCATCGATAGCAACTTTACGGTTATATTTTTCGGAAAGCGTAATGAGCTGTTGAATACGGTTGATGAGCGACGAATAGGTGGCAGTAATAATACGCCCTTGAGATTCTTTAAAAATTCCTTCGATGTTCGCGTTGATGCTTGCTTCCGATACGGAAGATCCGGCTTTTTCAGCTCCCGTAGAGTCGGAAAGCAAGAGCGTGACACCCTGATCACCGAGTTTTTTGAGGTATTCGATATCGGTGGGTTTTTCATTGAGCGGTTCAGGGTCAAACTTGAAGTCCGAAGTATGAAACACCGTCCCCGCGGGGGTGGTGATATGAAGCGCTAGGTCCTCGGGAATGTTGTGGTTGACGTGGACGAATTCGACTCTAAAGTGCGTTCCCAGCTGGATGACATCCCGATCATCCATGATGGTGATATCCATCGCGGGCAAGTGAGGGAATTCTTGGTGGCGCTTCATGACGATGCCCCAGGTGAGACGGGAACAGTAGATAGGGGGATTTCCCAGTTTTTCAATGACGTAGGGGAGTGCTCCGATGTGGTCATAGTGTCCATGGGTGATGATAAGTCCGCGGATACGATTGACTTTGTCGGCGAGGTAGCTGACGTTGGGCAGGTTGTAATCGATGCCCGGTTGATCGTCTTCCGGAAAGCCAAAACCCGCATCAATCAACATGATGTCGTCCTTATATTCCAGTACCTGCATGTTGCGACCGATCTCTCCCAAGCCCCCAAGGTGGGTGACTTTGAGTGAATCCTGCTGCATATGATCGGCGTGCACTTCGCGTTCTGGACGATGCAGGGGCGTCAAAACGCGCTTTTTGGGGCCATTGCGCTGGCCATCCCGATATCGGGGCGCTCTCCTCTTTTTGGGAGGAGAAAGAGTTATTTTTTGTTCCATGTGCAGGTGAGAGGACTCGAACCTCCAAGGGGTTGCCCCCACTAGCTCCTGAAGCTAGCGCGGTTGCCAGTTTCGCCACACCTGCAATTTTGCATACAAGAGATCAATATTGGTATAAACATCTTACTCTTTCTTTCGCTGCGTGTCAATGTACCACTCATGCACCGTGTCAAATCGATACGCGGGGACAGCAATAATACTTGCGGTGTTGTTTTTGATATCGTTTGGTTGGATATACAAATAGTCCGGGCTATAGAGCATGACGATGGGAACGTCTCCATTGATGATATTTTGAAGTCGGTTGTACTGCTCACGACGTTGATTGTCATCCATGACTTGGCGTGCATCTTCCAAAATCTTGTCAGCGTCGCGGTTGTCATACAGTGCCAGGTTTAATCCCGGATCGCGTTTTTGTGAAGAGTGCCAAAAACTAAAAGGATCGGGGTTCAAGCCGAGAACCTCACCAAACAGAAGCGATGCATAGTCTCGATCCTTGATTGCCTGCTGTACTTCGGGAACGGAAAGCATGCGAATGGTCACCCGAAACCCCGCGACTTCCCATTGAGTTTTTAGTTCTTCGGCAACCGCCGCAAGCTCGGGCCAGCTTGATGTTGTGATTTCAATATCGAGCGGTTCCTTCACGTTTTGAAGGAGTTTTTTTGCTTTATCCAGGTCGTAGGGATATGTTGCCGTCGCTTCTGGTATGTCGATAATGCCGGGAAGTAAGGGGCTATGCACGACCGTTGCTTTGTCGGCCAAAAGTTTTTCCACCAATGCCGCCTTGTTTGTGGCATGATTGAGTGCCAAGCGAGCGTTTTTATCAGAAAGGACCTTGCTTTTATTTTGATTAAAAAATACGGCGAAGTAGCGGGGAAGGCGAAGCTGGTGGATGGTGATGCCGCGTGTGGACTTGAGATCTTGTAGGCGCTGGGCGGAAACAAAACTCAACCCCCCAACCTCGCCGCCGTTGTATGCATCAATAGCTTTTTGTTCCGATTCATAAAATGAGAGATCAATCTGATCAATAAAAGGTTTCCCGCCAGCGTACTGATCAAACGACACAAGGGTAATGGAGCGAACGGTACCTAGGGTATCGCGACGAAGTTTTGAAAATTTGTACGGCCCGGAACCAATAGGCTTGAGGTTGTGTTCGGACGAAGCAAAGTTTGCAGGCTTAACATTTTCCCAAATGTGTTTCGGAAGAATACTAAGCGTGGCATTGTCGATGAATTGCGCATATCGGTTTTTTAGGGTAAACACCACGATACGATCTTCTCGTTTCGAAACATCCACTCCCTGCCAGTTTATACGCTGAGTGCTTCCATAGTCGCTGTTTTGGGCCGTGAGTATCGTGAACAAAACATCGTCGACCGTAAGTGGCCGTCCATCGTGCCAGCGCAAGTTTTCTTTTAGTTTGAAGGAATACTCAAGGCCATTGTCTGAAATCGTGTAGGATTCAGCCAGGTCGGGTACCAAGTTGCCGTTTCCATCGTAGCGGAGCAGTCCCGCATACATGAGATTGACCAGATCGCTGTCCACATCGTTGGCTTGAAGCAAGAGGGGATTGATATGCTGGGGTGTTCCAATCATACCTTCGGACCAGGAACCGCCGTATTGGGGTCCCTCCACGGTACCATGGTAGTAAGCGCTGATTGGAATGGCAATCAGAGATGCAAGCGCGACTATGACGAGTGCGGTGATGATGTATCGTTCACGGGGAGAGAGAACACGTGGTAGATAATAAAACTGTTCCTTGGTAGGCAGGAAGCGCTTGCTAGGGGAGGCGGGCTGGCGCCCGTTCTTTTGTGGAGAATTAGTAAAAAAGTTATCGAGTTGTTTAAAATCAGGTGACATTTAGACGAGCAAACGAACCACTGACACACCGATGAAAAGAATTGCCAAAATAATGGTTGCCGTAAAAATAATCTTTTCGGCGCCGCGGCGCGTTGAATACGTAGAACTTTCTCCTCCAAAGGTTCCCGAAAGACCGGAACCGCGCTGTTGCAGTAAAATAGCGATTATTAAGAGCGCGCCCAACACGGTTTGTGCAATGGTAATGGGGGTCATAGGTTAAAAATGAAAGCCTCTCACGACGAACACTGCCGCCACCACAACGAGTGTGGCCCAAAGGTAATTGATGCCGTTGATACTCAAAAAACCCAGATAATCTGCAATAAAGAGACCTAAACCGGTTCCTACGAGAACGCGAATGATCTTAAACATGTGTTTTCATACTACCAGAAAGAGTCTTTTTATGCAATTTTCTATAGTACGTGATGGCAAAACGGTGGGCTTCAGCGTCGATGTGCTGGAGGAGGTGAGCTACGGCTGATGGCAAATAGCTAATAGCCAATGGCTCAGGGAGCGTACTTGAGAAAATTTCTTGTTTGCCTTTGGCGATGCTCAAGACAGGTGAAAAATACTTTTGGGCGATATTAAACTGCGCGATGCCGCCATCGATCAAAATGACATCTGGCCGTGGCCAATCATGGTGAGAAAATCTTCGGGCAAGCATTTCGTCAAGCATCTTAGTATCATCCGCCTTCGCCAAGGCTTCGGCGGACGCGGTCGGGTTGATCTTAAATTTTCTATATTCAGATTTGTTTGGATATCCGTTTTCAAAGACCACCATCGAGCCGGTAGCAAATTTACCCTGGACATTTGAGATATCGTACCCCTCTATCCTTTTTATATTTTTTAATTTAAATGTGTTTTCTAATTCTACGACGGCCGATTCACGTCCAGCAATTTCTTTAATCACGCGGATATTTTCAAAAACTCGTGGGAATGACTTTAATGCTTTCTTTTTTCCAGAAAAAATGTCTTTGATTAATTTGATATTTTTTTGGTATTGCTTGTAGACGGGTTTGGGGTTTTTCAGACAGCAGTCGCCGATGCATTTGCCTATGTGCGCATTTAAACAGGGTCGGTTATGTTTTTGCTTACACGTACAGTAGGGGATGAGTTTGCGGATGGCTTTTAGTGCGGCACGCAACTCCGTGGAACTGGTGAAAGGGCCTATTCCATTTCTATGTGTAACAAAAACTTTTGGAAACTCTTCATCCGTGAATTGTACATAAACATAATTTTTATCGTCTCGAAGAGAGATATTATAGTAGGGTTTGTAGCGCTTGATCCACTGCGATTCAAGAATGAGTGCTTCGATTTCGGAACCAACCTCCTGCCATTCGAGCTTATCCGCTCGTGTCAACATCGGATGTTGACGGAGGCGGTTGCGGAGGTTGAGCGCTTTGCCAATATAAACGATGGCGCCCTTGGCGTTTTTAAAAAAATATACCCCGGGAGTGCGGGGAATGTTGTCTGGTAATTGATTGATCATTTTCCTGTCCCCGGGCTGCGATTGAACTGCAGCCCGGGGGGAGCGAGGGCGGGTCACGCGGCGGTACTTTGCCGCTGGTGCTGTGGGAGCGGGATGCGCTCGATCTCCCCGTGCACCCAGCACGAGTAGATGATCCCGTTTTGATCCCGACAACACCCACAACTGCGCTCGATGATGGTTACATCGAGCGGTGCGCCGCACTTGGGACACCTGGGAAGTTCCATGGTGGCCTCCTTACGCTTAGGCTATACCTTTCCTTCAAAAATGTCGAGATATGCGCTATGGTGCGTGTATGCAGAATGTGCTCAAACAACTGGCTTACTATGATGTCCTTGACCGACCTTTCCTGATGTCGGACCTCGGGACTTCTTTGAGGTCCGACCTCGTGAGTGAGCGGGATGGATACTACTACCTCTTTGATAGAGAATACCTTGTACCGCTTCGCAAGGAACGTCAGCGCATTTCGCGTAGAAAGTGGCAAATTGCCCGTCGCGTCGCGTGGTGGTTGCGTTTTGTGCCATTTGCGCGAGTAGTGTTTGTATCCGGATCCCTTTCCATGGAAAACGCCGACGAGCTTAGCGACCTGGATGTCATCGTCGTTGCCAAGCACGGACATATTTGGACGGTTCGCTTGTTGGTCATGGGGCTTTTGATAGTACTAGGTAAGGCACGTCGCCATGAGGATCGCGTGGCGCCGGACAAAATCTGCCCCAATCACTTTGTTACTGACCAGTCTTTGCACATCCCGTTTCATAGTATGTACACGGCGCACTTGTATGCGAATTTGGTACCACTGATTGCCGTGGATAGAGACGACTTGAAAAAGTTCCGTGAGGCAAATACTTGGGTTCGTGATTATGCATCTGTTTGGAATATGCCAGAAAATAAAATCGTTCCCCAAGGTCTTTCGTTTGCTTTGCAATGGCTCTGTGAGATTTTCATAGGAACGAAACTGGAGGCATGGTCCGCCCGTTACCAGCGCCACCGTATCGAATCAAAGGCAAACGTCATCCGCCCCGGCGGGCATTTGGTTTACAATGATAATATGCTAGCGTTTCATTTGGGGTCATCGGAGGCAGAAATACTGCGAAAATATGAAGATAATAAAAGTAAACTTATTACTTAACCCCGACCGGAGCGTCGGGGCTGATTACACTGACGCCATTCGAGAGGCTGTAAAAGTCCTCAAAGAGGGCGGAACGGTGATCTATCCCACCGATACGATCTATGGCATCGGTTGCAATGCTACGGATTTTAAAGCTGTTGAGACTATCTACAGAATAAAAGACCGGCCGCTTGAAAAACCGCTCTCGGTGATTGCTCGCAATATGCAATGGATCAAAGAACTCGCCTTTGTGCCTCCAAAACTCGAGCCGATTCTGGAACAGCTTTGGCCTGGAGCGATCACGGTGATTTTGCCCAAGCGTGATGTTATTCCTTCCATTGTGACTGCAGGCGAACCAAACGTAGGGCTTCGTATTCCGGACTTTGAGCTCACGGACAAGCTCATGGCAAAGTTTGGCTATCCTTTGATCTCAACTTCTGCTAATATGGCAGGAGAAGACACTGCAGCGTGGAATAGTAATGCGGTCATCGAAGATTTTAAACCTCGCATGTGGCAACCTGATTTGATGCTCGATGTAGGTAATCTCCAACCCTCACTCGCGTCTACCATCATCGACTACTCGTCCGTCAAGCCAAAAATCGTCCGCATCGGCCCCGTAAAACCAAAACAACTAGAAACAATTCTAAAACTATGATCAAAGATTTAATAAAAAAAGAGGTTGCGCGCCAGAAAAAGTCGCTCTCACTCATCCCTTCCGAAAACTACGCATCAAAAGCGGTCATGGCTGCGGTGGGCTCGGAGCTGATGAACAAATATGCCGAGGGTTATCCCCACAAGCGCTACTACAACGGCAATAGTATCGTCGATCATGTTGAAGATGAAGCGCGTCGTCTCGCGCTAAAAGCTTTCAAACTCAATCCCAAAGAATGGGCGGCAAATGTACAGTCTCACTCTGGCAGTCCTGCAAATCTCGCCGTCTACACGGGCACACTGCAGATGGGGGACAAGATCCTTGCGATGTCACTTTCAGAAGGCGGTCATCTCACACATGGTAGTCCGGTGAGTCTTACGAGCAAGCTCTTTCAGTTCAAACACTATGGCGTAAAAGAAGACGGTTACCTCGACTATGATGCCATCATGGCTACGGCAAAGGAATTTCAGCCCAAGCTGATTGTATGTGGATTTACGGCCTACCCGAGAACCGTGGATTTCAAAAAGTTTCGTGAAATAGCCGATGCGGTGGGAGCCAGACTCATGGCGGATGTTTCGCACATTGCCGGACTCATTGTAGGCGGCGCTCATCCGAGCCCCTTTCCGTATGCGGATATTGTGACGTTTACGACTCACAAGACGCTTCGTGGTCCGCGTGGCGCCATTATCATCGCGCGTGCCGAGCTCATCGACGCCATCAATAAGGCGCTATTCCCCGGCATGCAGGGGGGTCCGCACCTTCATACGATTGCAGGAATTGGCGTGGCACTCGAAGAAGCACTCAAGCCGAGTTTCAAAGCCTACGCAAAACAGATTGTCAAAAATGCCAAGGCCCTTGCCGGCGAGCTCAAAAAACTTGGCTATACGATTGTCTCTGGTGGTACCGACAATCATCTCATGTTGGTAGATCTGCGCCCGCAGGGCATCACGGGAGGGGATGCGGCAAATTTGCTCGAAAAGCATGGCCTCGTGGTCAACAAAAACACCATTCCCCATGATCCCGCAAAACCCTGGAATCCCAACGGCATACGTCTGGGTACCCCAGCAGCAACCACGCGCGGCATGAAAGAAAAAGACATGATCAAACTTGCGCACAAGATTCACGAGGTGCTGACGAAGAAAAAATAGTGATCATCGACGGCAAAAAAATAGCGGCGGAGTTGCTTTGACGCCATTATTGCTTTTTGATATCATATCATCATGGCAGCAATCGATTGGAGTGAAAATTTTGAGAAATATAAGGGGCTTTGGGTCGCTATGAAAAGAGATCAAAAGACCGTTGTGGCGAGCGGCGAAACAGCCAAAGAGGTTTTACAAGAAGCTCGAAAAAAAGGTTTACCCAGCCCTATTCTATTTAGAGTGCCCACAGAGATTGTTCCCTATATTGGGGGAGCGTTTTAATTTTCATGAAATTTGAATATCTCAAATTTCATCTTTCAGAACAATCAGATTTTTTTGGTGATGCCATTCTGAAACCCGTTATCCCCATTGGATTAACTGTTGGCGGTGAGCCTTTCGAATACGACGCACTTATCGATTCGGGAGCAGATTTTTGTATTTTTGATGCCGGAATAGGGGAGGCCTTGAATTTGGACATATCCAAAGGAAGAAAATTAAACTTTCGAGGAATACAAGAATCAAGTGCGGCTGATGCTTTTATCCACGAAGTTACGCTTCTCATTGGTGGTTGGAAATACAAAACCCAAGTTGCTTTTTCTTATCATTTGGGCAAAAGATCCTTTGGAGTTCTTGGTCAGCGTGGCTTTTTTGATCTTTTTGTCGTAAAGTTTGATTTACTCAAGGAAGAAATTGAGCTAACACCAAAAAAGAAGTGATCATCGACGGTAAAAAAATTGCGGCGGAAATCATGGAGCGGGTGGCTGGGGAAGTGGCTAAGCTCAAGACTAAACCGCTAGTGGCGGCGGTGTTGGTTGGCGCGCAGGAAGAGATGCGACGTTTTTTGGAAATCAAAGAAGAGATGGCCAAGAAGGCCGGCTTTGAATACAAATGGTACGAATTTTCTTCAGATATCACTACGAAAAAGTTGAGAGCCGAAATTGTAAAGATTGCAAAACAGAAAAAAGTTTCAGGTATCATTCTCGAATTGCCACTTCCTAAGCATATCAACCAGCAGGCGGTGCTTAATGCAATTCCTCTAGAAAAAGATCCTGATGTACTTTCACAAAAAGCCCAAGGGGCGTTTTTTGTTGGAAGATCATCAGTGATGCCGCCCTGTCCGGCCGCGGTAAAAGCAATCCTCGATTATCACAAAATTGATGTTGAAGGGAAGCGAGTTGCGGTTTTTGGCTACGGATTGCTTGTGGGCCGACCGGCCGCACACATGCTTGCTAGTATGAAAGCAAGTGTCACGGTCATCAGTCGCGGCGATGCCAACCAGGCAGAACTGTGTTGCCAAGCAGATATTCTCATTACCGGAACTGGCAATGTTGGCATGATCAAAGCCGACATGGTGAAAGAAGGGGCGATCGTGATGGATTTTGGATATGGTCGTGCGGAGGGCAAGATTTCTGGTGATGTGGACTTTGAGAACGTCAGCAAAAAAGCCTCGCTCATTACGCCTGTTCCCGGTGGGGTGGGACCGCTCGTCTGTGCGGTAGCGCTTGAGAATGTGGTGAAATTGATGTCTTCAGCCTGACTTGTCAATTCGTTCGGCCGAATCTAGTAACTCTTTGGGCAAGCGTTTACTAGCATCCAAAACCTCAATCCCGATCAATCGATTATCTTTGTCAAAATCTAAGTTGATCATTCCTTTTATTTCCGTGGGATCGCAGGGGTAAGTCCAGGCTGTACCACCTTGCTTGATTTCCTGCAGGTAGATCATTGCTGCGTCTGCCTCCTTGTCATAAGTGATTTTCATAATTACAGTGCCGAGGGAAAGACTCAATTATGTAGCGACAATCTTATTGTAAGTTTTTCTCTTTTCCTGCGCAATAGCATTGATCCCTTGCATTGCCGTTGCTCTTTTGCGTGCTAACGTTGGTAGTGCATCTTGATAGTAAATCCAAGGTAGTAATTTAAGAGAGGATTTTTTAGCAATCTTGATTACCCACATGGGAACACGGTTTTTGTCTTGTGGAGCATTTTTAATCAACGCAGTTTTTATTCCTGCCAGTGTCGTAACCTTGGCATGGAGCCATCTGATATGTTTTTCGCTCGCCGAAATGAAATAGACGTATAATCGGGAGTTAGAATAATTTCTTCCCTTGTAGAAATTGTAATTGTCTTGGTAAAAAATAACTGAACCATCACCATCAAGATGTCCTCGTAGGAAATCTCTAAAGTATTCATCGGGAACTTTTACTTCAGCGATTGTGTAAGTTTTATTTGGTTGTAACCCGATCGTTTGAAGCCATCGATAAAGTTGCACGTTTCCAAATTGAACTTTATAGGACGGATTTTTCAGGAGCCCTTTATTGAAAGAAACACCAGCTTTATTTTTTATGTTCAGACAGTCTTTGAATGTTTCGATGAGATCAATATCATTTGATCGAAAATGAATGTGTCGTCCATCCGGCGAAAGATTTCCGTCAGTGGTTAGCAATCCGACCGCATAAGCTAAGTGGGCAGTCCAATCAAAATTTTTGAAAGGCAACTTTTGCTTTGCCATAAAGTGCCCGAGGTGGGAGTCGAACCCACACGACCTTGCGGTCACACGATTTTGAGTCGTGCGCGTATAGCCAATTCCGCCACTCGGGCGATCTTTATTTATACCATTGTAAACTCAAAATTTCCAGGGTATGATGAAGCTACCATGGCTCGCATCATCTCAGTCGTAAACGCAAAAGGCGGAGTGGGGAAGACGACGACGGCAACCAATCTCGGTGCCTATCTTGCGGCACTCGGGAAATACATTCTCGTCGTGGATACGGATCCGCAGGCAAATGCGACGACGGGCTTGGGTGTGTATCTCAAAGATGATCACCTCAATCTTTACCACACGCTCGTGGGAGACTATGAACCGGAGGCAATCATTCGGAAGACACAACTGTTGGGCTTTGACCTGTTGCCTGCCGCTCCGAGTCTCGCGGGCGCGAACGTTGAATTGGTAAACGTAGAAGAGCGTGAGTTTTGGCTCAAAAACGTCCTCAACAAAATCCGCACCAACTACGACTACATCATCATCGACAGCTCACCAAGTCTCGGCATGCTGCCCATCAATAGTCTTGCCGCCTCTGATGGCGTGATTATACCTGTGCAGTGTGAATACTATGCGCTGGAGGGCTTGAGCCAGCTTCTCAATACGATTGATTTGGTACGGACATCGCTCAATACTAACCTGCAGATTTATGGCGTATTGTTGACGATGTACGATAAACGCAACATGCTTTCCCAGCAGGTAGCGGATGAAGTGAGAAAAAACTTTCCCGGCCGCGTCTTCCAGACCATGATTCCACGATCCATTTCGCTAGCCGCCGCGCCAAGCCACGGGAAAACCATCTTCCAATTTGATCCAAATTCCAAAGGTGCACAAGCATATCGACAGCTTGCCGAAGAAATATTACAATTAACACTATGAAAAAACTATCCAGTCTTGGACGCGGACTTGCCTCGCTGATTCCCTCTAAAAGGGCGACAGCGGTGGTTGCCCAAACAAAAGGTGAAAACATCTACAATGTGGAAATCAACAGCATTCGACCAAACGCCAATCAGCCTC
This sequence comes from Patescibacteria group bacterium, assembly GCA_038064915.1. GTDB lineage: Bacteria > Patescibacteriota > Minisyncoccia > 2-02-FULL-40-12 > IGHO2-01-FULL-4-A > JBBTSB01. The sequence continues at coordinate 48,476 of JBBTSB010000009.1, read as the reverse complement.
GCCAGGACTTTGATCTTGATGCACTGGGCGAGCTCGCGTCATCAATAAAAAAGTTTGGTATTCTCCAGCCGCTGGTAGTCACGCGTATTGCGACCGATACGGATCGAGGGCGCGAGGTGGAGTATGAAATTGTAGCTGGCGAACGTCGTTGGCGCGCGGCAAAGATGGCCGGCCTTCCCCATGTGCCAGTGATCGTACGCGATGATTTTGAAGAAAGTCGCATGAAACTTGAGGTTGCGCTCGTGGAAAATATCCAGCGCAAAGACCTCAATGTGCTCGAAGAAGCGGAGGCCTATGACCGGCTTGCGAATGAATTTGATCTCACCCAGGAACAGATTGCTCAAAAAGTCGGCAAGAGCCGCGAGGCCGTCGCCAATACGATTCGTGTCATGAATCTTCCCGCGAACATCAAGGAGGCGATTCGTTCGGGAAAAATCGAGCGTACCCATGCGCGAGCTCTACTAGCTTTTAAAGACGCCGATCACCAGCAAACGATGTTTAAACAGCTTTTGGCCGGCAGTGTTGGTTCTAAAGACCTGGAGCGTACCGCGCAAATGGTGCATGGAACGCGCAAAGACCCCAGTGCGGTGCACCCCAGATTCGTGGAGTTACAATCCAATCTCACGCGTACCCTCGGTACCTCGGTCGCCATCAAGCCTGGTCTGACCGGCGGCCGGATTGAAATTAAATTTGCAAATTTAGAGGAACTCAACAAGATCGCAAAGACGCTATTGGACTAGCCTCTCGCGAAAACAAACCCAATGACGTTTTTTGCCCCCGCGTCCTTCAAGACGCGGGCGGCGTTGTTGAGCGTAGAAGCAGTGGTGGCGACATCGTCTACCAGAAGTACGGTCCGAGTAAGCGGTCGGACCGCTACGAGCGGACCGACCGCAAAGATATTTTCTGCGTTTTTGATCCTTTCCACTCGATCTTCAATGTCAGCTTGAGGTGATTTGTATACCGTGCGCTTGAGAAGATCATGGCGGACGGAGAGGCCAAGTTCTTTGCCAATGGCGTTTGCGATGAGCTTAGCCTGATTAAACCCTCGCCAGCGCAGGCGGCGCGGATGAAGGGGAACGGAGGAGATAGTCAAGTTTTTTGGATCAAGACCTATTAAACTCGCCCGTTGTTCAAAATACGTTGCCATGATGGCACCAATGTCACTGGCTACAACTTGAACAAACCGATATTTTAGAGCTTTTACCATACGCTCTACCACGGGGTCTCGGTAATCGGTGGCAACAAGGAGGCGATCAAGGCTATGATCCGGTCGGCATTTCTCGCATGTTTTCCATAATGTTACTGCGCGCGGGCAAAATGCACAGCGTGATACCGTATTCCAGGGTATGAATCCGCGGCATGACGAACATAAATAAGTGTTGGGTTCGCTCGTGGGGAGGAGTGTCTTGCAATACAAACAGGATCGGGGAAAGAGAAGATCCAAGAATGTTGATTTCTGCATCTTCCTTTCATGATATACTATTTGCATGGCATTTTTTAGCTTCGACAAAAAAGGCCGGCTTGGTATTGATATCGGTACTGCCTCGATCAAGGTTGTTGAACTTGCCAAAGAATCAAACCGTTTCAATCTCACTAACTATGGAACATTTGAAATAGAACCTGATGAATCGGCGCTCAATGTCGTAAAACTTTCCAACAAAGATCTTGTCAGCGGCATCCAGGAAGTTTTGCAAAAAGCACACATGAAAAGCCGCGATGTCATTGCCTCTATTCCATCGTTTCCTACATTTTCCACCACCATCACCATGCCGTACCTTTCTGAAGATGAGGTGGCCAAAGCAATCCCGTTTGAAGCTCGAAAATACATTCCCATCCCGCTTTCAGAAGTCCAGCTTGATTGGGCCATTGTCAATGTTCGCAAAGACCAACGACCCGGAATTGTCTCCCAAGATCCCAAAAGTCAGCCCAACATTGAAGTTTTTCTCGTTGCCGTTCCCAAAGAGGAGGTTTCCCGCTACCAGACCATCATGAAAGACGCGGGGCTGAATCTAAAAGCGTTGGAGCTGGAAAATTTTGCTCTTACTCGAGCGCTCGTCGGCAATGATTTGAGCCCCATAGCGATCATTAACATCGGCGGAAGAAGTACCTCCATTCTTGTGGTTGAGAATGGATTTCAGCGTGCGAGCCACGACTATGAAGTAGGAGGGTTTGCAATTACGAAATCGATCTCACGTGCACTGGGCGTCAACTTGCGGCGAGCGGAAGAGCTTAAGCGCAACTTTGGTATTCGCAGTGGTGACGATAATATTATTCGGCAGGCCATGAGTTCTCTGGTGGACATGATGGCGTTTGAGGCCAATAAAACCATTCATAACTATGAAGATCAGCGTAAAACGAAGATTACAAAAATTTTGGTCGTAGGCGGGTTGGCAAACATGCCCAGTTTTATCGAATACTTTTCAGAGAAACTGGGGAGACCGGTATCTTCAGGCAATTCTCTTGCCCGTGTTATACTACCACCAGAGCTGGAGTCTCTTCGCACCGAGTTGAATTCTACGTTCGTAGTATCTATTGGTCTGGCTATGCGTGACATATGAATAACGGCGATTTACAACTTCTCCCTACACGCAAAAAAGGTTTTAGACTTGGAAGTTTCTTGGGTGAGAATACATCGTTATCCATCGCCCTCGTGGTTTTTGTGGTGCTGGTTGTGGTGTGGGGAGTGTTGCAACTCATGACGAACAAAACAATATCTTCCATTGAAAGAATAGACGATCAACTTGCAGATATCCATGCTAGACGAGATAAAAACCAAGAAGAAAAGCTTCTCAATTTCGAACGACAGGTACATGCAACAGAGACGCTACTTTCATCACACACCGTATGGGTCAACGGGCTTCGAGAGGTTCAAAAACTCATAGAACCAAGGGTGACGTTCCTGTCTCTTTCTGCAGACGCCACAAAACGAACCTACGTATTCCACGCAGTTGCTGATAGCTACAGTACCGTAGCCAAGCAAATCGCTTCGTTCTATCGGAGTGATGTTATGAGTGATGTTACACTGGATAAGGTTGGTCTTGCGGGAAACGGACGGGTGGAATTTACCATGAAACTCGTTTTTCAGCCTAATCATTTTTTACTCAAAAAAGCTTCCCATGAATAAACGGTTGATCACAGCAATACTGTTTGCGATTGAAGGTGTCTTGTTCTTTGCCTTTGGCTTGCCTCAATATCGAGAACTTCGTGGAGCTTGGGCGTCACGTGAGGCTCGGGAGACACTCTTGCAGGATACGAAAATTGCCCAGCGCAGTGTCGTGGATCTTGGAAATCAATATACTGCCAATGAATCGACTATTGCACGGGTGCTTCTCGCGTTGCCCAAGCAGAAACAATATGATTATTTGACGGAGAGTTTCCAGGCCGCGGCGAGGGATCATGGAATGGAACTTTCCTCCTTGGGTATTGGAGAGGCGCAAAAGGGTAAGGGGGACTATCAAGTAATTCCTTTAAAAGCAGAGCTTTCCGGGAACTATCCATCGTTCCTTGCATTCCTTGATACCCTTGAACGAAGTTTGAGGCTCTACGACATAACCAAGATTGACATCACAGAACAAGAAGTGTCAGGGGGATTTAGTAACCGTCTTACGATCATGATTCAGGGGAATGCTTATAGTCTCAAATAACATGTCATCAACCACACCACATCACGTCAGTACATTCATCCTTATCCTAATCGTTGTCCTTGGTTTGGTAGCGGGATATTTTTACTATGTACAGGTTGTTCGTGATGAGTCATTTGAGGTTCCTATTTCTCCTGCCCTGCAAGATTCGTCATTCCTCAAATTTAAAGATTTGCATTTTGATTTTGCGCTTTTTTCAAGCAATGTATTCACGTCGTTAAAGACCATTGGCGAATATCCTGTCCAACCCGGCTTGACGGGGAAGCAGGATCCTTTTGCTCCATTTTAATGATCCTCAAAGCACCCCAGCTCCTGGTTGATGAATTGATCGAGCGTAACATAATAACGCAGGAACTTATTGCGCAACTTGAGCCCGACATGGCTTCCGGTGAACACGATTTCGGGGAGTTGTTGATTAAAAGGGGAATTATCAGCGACGAAGATCTCGTGGCAATCAAAGCGCAGATTTACAAACTGCCCATCATTCGAGCTTCTGAAGTCGAAATAGATACGAAACTTTCTGAAAAAGTTTCTGATGCTACCGTAAAGTTCTATCGTATTCTTCCTTTTTCCCGTGAAGGAGGTCTTCTCAAAGTTGTTCTCGTTGATCCTGAAAACATCGATGCCCTTCAAGCGCTGAAGTTTATCTCTTCTGAAGAAAATCTGACCCTCGAGAAGTACCTCATTTCCTACCAAGACTTTCGAATGTTGAGCGGAAATTTTCTATCCCTCACGTCAGAAGTGGGCAAGGCTCTCGAGTCTATTTCAGAAGATGTGTCTCAGAAAGAGTTGAAGATTTCTGAAAAAGAAATTGAACTCACGGAGCTTACCGCTGAAGCGCCGATTACCAAGGTGGTAGCGGCTACCATAAAGCACGCAGTGGATACACGCGCATCGGATATTCACATCGAGCCATTTCAAGATTCGATTCGATTGAGATTTCGTGTGGATGGCGAGTTGCAGACAGCGCTCTCACTTCCCGGAAACCTTCTCTCCGCGCTTGTCACACGCATTAAAATTTTGGCTGAACTAAAAATCGATGAATCGCGTCTCGCGCAGGATGGCAGGTTTTCCACGAAGTTACAGGATCGCACGGTGGATTTTCGTGTTTCCACGTTTCCCACGCATCACGGCGAGAAGATTGTACTTCGCATTCTCGATCCGCTTGTGGGGGATTTGACGCTTGCAGATCTTGGTTTTGAGGATAAAACCATTGAAATTTTGAATCGCAATATTGACAAACCGTTTGGATCCATCCTTATAACAGGACCTACGGGTTCGGGAAAGTCCACCACTCTGGCCGCCATTATGCGCCAAATGAACAAGGATCAGGTCAATATCGTAACCCTTGAGGATCCCATTGAACACTATATTGATGGCGTCAATCAGTCGCAGATTCATGAAGAGATTGGCTATTCTTTTGCGAGTGGACTTCGCCACATCCTTCGCCAAGATCCGGATGTTATTATGGTGGGGGAAATACGCGATAAAGAAACCGCCACCCTGGCCACGCAGGCGTCGTTGACTGGACACGTCGTGCTTTCGACGCTTCATACCAACAATACGATCGGTGTGATTCCGCGCCTCGTGGATATGGGAGTTGAAAAGTATCTGATCGCGCCCTCACTCAATCTTGCCGCCGCACAGCGTTTGCTCCGCAAACTTTGTGACTCGTGCAAGGTGCCTGTAGACGCAACGCCGAGTGAAACAAAAATGATTACGGATGCCGTAAAGGCAAAACCGCCATTCAAAATCTGTCGGGCAGGTCCGGGATGCAAAGAATGCAACAATCGGGCATACCACGGTCGTGTGGCTATTTTGGAAACGTTAGAAATGACCGATGAGCTGGAACGTATCATTCTCACCGATCTCTCCGAAGAAAAACTCCGCGACGAAGCCAAGCGCCAAGGTATGGTCACCATGTATCAGGATGGTATATTGAAAGTATTAAAAGGAATCACCTCCATGGAAGAGTTGTTGCAAGTCGCCCAAGCAGGGGATGAAGAAACGGTAACATAATAAAAACCATCAGCGGTGGCTGATGGTTTTTATTTTGCGGACGACAGAATAAATTCTCGAGCTGTCATCCTCAGAATGGTGACCTTCCTGTCGGTCACCGTGTCCCAGACGTCCCATTCGCGCGGGCTTGCTCGGACCGTTACCTCCTGGCCGGTTGGATGTCTTTTGGCCGAAAATAATAATAGCATGTTTTATATAAATAGTCAATATGTTGGTAACAAAAGTTTCTTTCATATGAGATAAGGTGGTAAAATAAACACAACGTGGCTGAAAATTACCAATCACAACTTGATGATCTGTTGACCACCGGCGTGCAGAAGGGCGCGTCGGACATTCACTTATCGCCGGGGTACTATCCAACCCTCCGTATCGATGGCGCTTTGGTACCGCTGTCGGATCAAAAAATCTTGAGTAAGACGGATATTGAAGGAATGGTGGCGGCTCTTCTGGGCAAAGATCGCAAAGCAAGATTTGAAAAAACACTGGAGGCTGATTTTAGCTACCAGCTTGGCCAAGATCTTCGATTTCGTGTCAATATTTATGAAACGCGTGGAAATCAAGCGGCGGTTCTTCGGTACGTCAGCAACGAAATTCGCAGTATCGCGGACTTGCATTTGCCGGACCAAATCAAAATTTTTACCAAGCTTTCCCAAGGATTTGTTCTGGTGGCCGGACCCACAGGCCATGGTAAATCAACAACATGTGCGGCAATTATCCAGGCGATCAATATGGAGCGCACTGAAAAGATTATCACCATTGAAGATCCGATAGAGTACATTTTTAACCCTGAGAGAAGTATCATCGATCAGCGCGAAGTGGGAAGCGACACGCTGACGTTTGCCGGCGCTTTGCGTTCCACGTTTCGCGAAAATGCCAATGTCATTATGGTAGGGGAATTGCGAGACTACGATACCATCAGTGCGGCAGTGACGGCCGCAGAAACAGGACATTTGGTACTGGGGTCCATCCATACCAATGATGCCGCTCAAACCATAGAGCGCATCATTGATATTTTTCCACCCAACCAACAGCGCCAAATCGTTAGCCAGCTCGCAAATTCGCTTTCCGGTGTCATCTCACAACGTTTGATACCCGGCATGCGAGGGGGGCTCATACCGGCGGTAGAGGTCATGATCGCTAGTACGGCCGTACGAAATCTTATTCGGGAAAGCAAAATTGAACAGCTCAATCTTGCCATTGAAACCGGCGCACAAGCTGGAATGATATCGCTCAACCAATCACTCGCTTTATTGGTACGCAACAAATTGATTTCGTTGGAGCAAGCAAAGTTCTATTCTCCCAACATCACCTCGCTTCAGACGCTTTTGAAATAAGGTATGGATCCCGTTAGAAGCTACCCTAACGGGCTATCAACCACGCTATGTCGAATATCACAATAATTTGGGGCTTCTAACGGGATGGATTTTTATTACCAAGCACGCGATACGACTGGGAAGGTCGTTGAAGGGACGATTGATGCGCCGTCGGAAGATCAGGCGGTGACGTCGCTTCAGCAGAAAGAATTGCTTGTTCTCTCAGTTCGTACAATGGAACGGGGTATTTTTCAGGCTGATCTTTTTTCATTTTTCAATCGACCATCGCGGAAAGATCTCATTGTCTTCACTCGACAACTTGCTACGCTGATCGAAGCCGATGTTCCACTGCTAGAAGGTTTGAACATACTCTACAAGCAAACGGAACGAAATTCTTTTCGAAAAATTATTGGTGTTGTGATTGGCAATATCGAAGGCGGGGCCTCACTTTCCACGGCGTTCGCCGAGCACGAGCGCGTGTTCGACAATTTTTTTACGAGCATGATTCACGTTGGCGAAGTTGCTGGCAAGATGCAAGAAACGTTGAGCTACCTTGCGGATTATCTTGAGCGAACCGCATCCTTGAATTCAAAAATTCGGGGTGCCATGTTTTATCCAGCCTTTGTATTACTTTCTCTTGTGGTGGTTTCGATTGTTATGATGACAACCGTCATACCACAACTGTTGACGATCATCAGAGATTCCGGCGTGACGGAACTTCCTCTTCCTACACGTATCCTGATCGGTACGACCGATTTTTTTACCAAGTATATATTTTTGCTGGTGGTTGGTTTTCTCCTTGCTTGTGCCGGAGGGATTTCCTATGTGCGTACGGAACAGGGACGACAGGCATTTGATCGCTTTAAAATTCATATTCCAAAGTTTGGGAAGATTATACGTGACCTATACATTGCCCGTATTGCCGAAACGCTTTCCACGCTGATCCATGCTGGAGTACCGATTTTGGAAGGTGTAGAAATTACGGCAAACGTCGTGGGCAATGAGGTTTACAAGAAAATACTTATGGAAGCTCGAACAAGCATTCAGAGCGGGGGAACACTTTCTGCTATGCTTCAGCAGCACCCTGAATTTCCCTCGTTGGTAAGTTCTATGATCTCCACGGGGGAACGGACTGGTCGCACAGATTTTATGCTGCAACATATCCTCAAGTTCTATAAAACGGAAGCGGAAAATGACGTCGCCAACCTTTCCCAGCTCATCGAGCCGCTCTTGATACTTCTTCTTGGTATCGGTGTCGGGGGACTTGTTGCCGCCGTGCTACTGCCGATCTACAGCCTCATCAACGCCGTGTAGGTGTGGGTAACTGGTATTGCAGAGAGCTTTGCTTGCGGTATAATACAATCACTATGAAAAAACTCACTTTTTCTCGAGGTTTTACTCTCGTTGAACTCTTGGTCGTTATCGCTATCATCGGCATCTTGGCGACGTTGCTCTTGCTACAGCTCAATACTGCTCGTGGAAAAGCGCGTGACACGAGACGGGGAACCGATGTGAGTCAAATTCGTACTGCCGTGGAAGAATATTATGATGAAAATGGAGTATACCCCGCAACTCTCGGTGATCCAGACATGGGTAAATTCTTCCAGTCAGGGGCAGCGCCGAAAGATCCCTCAACAAACGTAGACTACAAGTACCACGTTGACTCGGGAAAGACCAAGTACCAAATTGTTGCGAAACTCGAAAATAAAAATGCCGCTTTGCTTGGTGGGGATGCTGATTTTACCGGTTCAGAATGGACGGGTGCTGAGTCCGGCGCAGATAGCCCAGATTTTCTCTTTGATCTTGGTATAAAATAGGCGTGCTTGCTGTTTACTTCGCTTTCGGGCTCATCGTTGGCAGCTTCTTAAATGTGCTCATATATCGAATCCCGCATGGCGAAGGTTTCTTTGCGGGACGTTCGCATTGCCCGTACTGCGGTCACCGGCTTGTTTGGTACGATCTTGTTCCATTGGTGAGTTTTGTCTTACTTCGTGGCCATTGCCGCTACTGTTCGGAGCGAATTTCGTTGCAGTATCCGCTGATCGAATTGATTTCGGGACTGCTTTTTGTTCTTTTGTGGCAACAGCCGCTTATGCTTGCAGCGATTGCATTGCTTCTCGTAATCTCTGTAATTGATCTGCAGCATTTTCTTATTCCCGACATGCTTTTGGTACCGATTGTGCTTCTTGCACTGGTGAATCATCGATCATGGGATGCTGTTATTTTTGCTTTCGCGGCTGCGCTTTTCTTCTTTCTTCTTTGGTTTTTTTCTCGGGGACGATGGATCGGTTTTGGAGATGTGAAACTGGCAGGTGTTTTGGGACTGTTGTTTGGCTTTCCCGATGCGTTGGTTGTTTTTTATGTTGCAGTTATTGTGGGGGGACTTTTGGGGTCTATTTTGCTAGTATTAAAGAAGGCGACCATGAAAACACAGCTTCCCTTTGGCACGTTGCTTGCATTTGGAGCAGTTCTCGTTGCGTCACTGCAAGCGCCGATTCATGAAATACTCTCGCGGTTTTAATCTGATTGAGTTGCTTATAGTTATGGCGATCATCGCTTCGTTTTCAGGTATTTTGGTGTATAATTTTCGCTCTTCTTCCTCCAATGCCACGGCGCGCAATCAATCCGCAAATATTGTCAGCGCTGATATCAGGCGTATGCAGTCCATGGCTCTTGCGGGGAGTTCATACCAGGGACTTCCCACCTGCGGATTCGGTGTTCATTATGTTGATGTTCGGACCTATCTATTATTTGCACGACCCTACGCAACACCCTGCGACACCGGTTTGTACAACGCCGCTGGCGACCGTATTATAGAACAGAAACAGTTGAGCAATACCCGTCTTATGATTAAGAGTAGCTTTTTTGATATCTTTTTTGCTCCTCCCCACCCAACGACGTACATCGGGGGGAGTTCTTCCTCGTCGCAGCCACCTTCCGTGATCGAGATTGTTCTCCAACAGGGTGCAGGATCTGGGACGGGAACAAAAATATCGGTGTATACTTCCGGTAAAATTGACACGACCAACTGACATGCATCAGCGAACATCAGGATTTACCTTGATAGAAACACTCGTCGCTCTTTTTGTATTGAGCGTGGCACTTGCCGGAGCTTTTGCTCTGATTTCATTCAACACAAGCAACGCAAATTTCATCAAAAATAGCTTTATTGCCAGTAGTCTGACCCAGGAAGGAATGGAGTTGGTTCGAAACTTGCGTGATACGGATTGGTTTGCAGGCAATGAATTTGGATCTTTTGGCAATGCGGGAGGTCCTGTACCGGATGGAACGTACTGCGTGCAGTGGAATTCAACTGAACTAGCAGGTTCGTGCGATCCAAAGCTGTTTCATGATAGCCAGCAACTGTACAGCCACGATAGCGCCGGTGTAGGGACGGTGTTTAGCAGATCGGTCAACATTCGAAAAGTTGGCGCCAGTCCGACGGCAGAAATCGTGGTAATGGTACAAGTATCCTGGAGAGAAAGGACCGGTACAAAACAAGTCAATGCAGAAGAACATCTCTACAACTGGTACTAAGGGTTTTACCCTAGTGGAACTTCTCGTGGCCATGTCTCTTTTTGGCTTGATCATGATCATTGTGGGCTCTGCCTTTGTCTACGGTTTGGATCTGCAACGACGCGCTTTTAATCTTCAACAAACGGAAGAGAATGCGGCATTCGTTCTTGAAACGATGATTAAAGAACTTCGTGTTTCGCAAGTTAGTCCTTCCGTCTCAGACTCCGATTGCACGAACTTGCCGGAGTTATCCCTTTCAGTTCTCCATCCGGATCTGGGCGCCATTACGTACACGTTGTCGGGTACCGATATTCACCGCAATGGCGTGGCGATCACTTCCAGCACCGTTGCATTTACGAAACTGAACTTTTGTATTTCCGGCTCACAGCCCGGTGATGGCCGGCAGACGCGCATCACCATGCTGGCGAGTATGCGGAGTAAAAAAACAAAACAGCAATCGCTGATCGACATTCAAACCAGTGTTTCACCGCGCAGTATCAATGATTAAATCCAACACACAATCCGGGTTTGCTTTGGTGGTAAGTATTCTGCTTGTGGCGGTTATTCTTTCCATTGCGCTGTCGTTGTCTGCTATTTTCATTCCGAAAATTCGCATTGCCGCGGAAGCAAAAAATTCGGTAACTGCGGCATATGCGGCAGAAAGTGCCCTAGAATGGTGTCTCTATTCAAACCGAATCGAACCGGTTCCATCGCCAACGATGACCAACGGAAGTACGTTTACGATAACGGATTGTTCCGTTTCTCCGGTGAAAGCGACGGGGACCTACCGTGGCGTAACGCGAGCTTTTGAGATATCATTCTAGAACATCCCAATCTACGAATGGATCCAAATTTACGAATAAAAAAGCTTCGCGATCTTATCAATAAATACCGCTACCACCGGCTGGTTTTGGACAAACCACTCGTAGAAGAAAGCGTTGAAGATAGCCTCAAAAAAGAGCTTTTTGACTTGGAAACGCAGTTTCCGAAGCTTGTCACACCTGACTCGCCAACGCAACGCGTGGGTGGCACCCCACTTGATAAGTTTGAAAAATTCACGCATCCAACTCGCATGCTCTCGCTTTTAGATGCATTTAATGAGGACGATTTGGGCGAATGGCTTGAACGTATTAGGCGCATCGACCCCAAGGCGGGGGATTCGGGATACTACTGTGAGCTGAAGTTGGATGGTCTTGCGATTGAATTAGTCTATGAAAAAGGGATATTAAAAATAGGAGCAACAAGGGGAGATGGTACCGTAGGCGAAAATGTGACTCAAAATCTCAGAACCATTGACGCTGTACCATTGACCATTGACCATGAGGAGGAGATTGTGCTCAGGGGCGAAGTTTTTATTACTAAAAAAGAATTTGAAGAATTTAAAGCAGAAGGGTATGCAAATCCACGCAATCTTGCCGCTGGCTCCATTCGTCAGCTTGATCCAAAAATAACCGCTTCACGCAAGATGGATTCATACGCATATTCGCTCATTACGGATCTGGGACAAAAGACGCATGAAGACGAGCACAGGATTTTGCATGATCTGGGCTTTAAAACAAATCCGCACAATAAATTTTGCAAAGATCTCAAGGAAGTACAGGAATTTCGGGATTACTGGGAGAAACATCGCGAATCACTGAACTACGAAATAGACGGAATTGTCGTGCAAATCAATGATGAGGCGATGTTCCGCAAGCTGGGCGTCATCGGCAAGACGCCGCGGGGCGCGATCGCGTACAAATTTTCACCGCGAGAGGCGACGACCAAGCTCAACGACATCATTGTCAGCGTCGGCCGCACGGGAACGCTTACCCCCGTCGCAGTACTGGAGCCTGTGGAAATCGGCGGCACGACGGTTTCCCGCGCGACGCTTCACAACGAAGATGAAATAAAACGTCTTGATGTCAAAATCGGTGACACGGTTGTTGTCGGCCGTGCAGGGGATGTTATTCCTGATATCAAAAAAGCCATCACCGAACTGCGCACGGGCAAGGAAAAGAATTTTCAATTTCCCAGGAAGTGTCCTGCGTGCAATGAAACAATCAAGCGTGTTGAAGGGGAGGTTGCGTATAAATGCGTCAACAAAAATTGCCCCGCCATCAAACGTGAAGGCATGTATCATTTTATTTCCAAAGGCGCGTTTGACATGGACGGCATCGGGCCAAAGATCATAGACGCGCTGATGGATGCTGGACTCGTGCGCGACGCAGCGGATTTGTTTACGCTCACCAAAGAAGATTTTTTCAACCTCGATCGCTTTGCCGACAAATCGGCAGAAAACGCAGTTGCTTCAATTCAGTCTCACAAAAAAATAGCCCTGGATCGCTTTATTTATGGATTGGGAATTCCGCATGTGGGATCAGAAACAGCTGTCGATCTCGCGCGAAAATTCGGAACCCTCGAGAAGCTCGGGTCGGCTTCGCTCGAAGAGCTCGCCGCTATTAAAGACATTGGGGGAGTCGTAGCCAAAAGTATTTTTGATTGGTTTGCACACGACAGGCTCATTACTAAATTAAAAAAACATATTGCGATTTTACCGGTGGAATCTACACAAAAGTCCAATAAACTCAAAGGCAAGACGTTTGTATTTACGGGATCGATGGAAAGCATGAGTCGAGAAGCGGCAGAAGAACTCGTCCGTTCCCACGGTGGCGATGCGTCGTCATCGGTCTCCAAAGAAACGAGCTATGTGGTGGTCGGCAGTGAACCGGGAAGTAAAGCCGAGAAGGCAAAGAAACTGGGGGTGAAGATATTGAATGAAGGAGAATTTCTGAAACTCGTTCAGTAACCCCCTCGAATCCCCCTTATAGATAAGGGGGAAGAAATTCCCTCTCTTATCTATAAGAGAGGGTTAGGGTGAGTTGTTGTATAAAAACAGACAGCCCTCGCGACGCGAGCTCCAAGCGCAATGCGCGAGGGCTGTCTGTCCGCAAGGGCGGGAGCTACTGAAAATCCGGAGTGAGAGCCTCATGGAGGCGCTTCTCCCTCTCATCCCGAACATTGGCGACATGCTCGGAGCATCCCGGTGGGCAGAGTCCATCCGACGTGTGCCCGTCGCACCACTCACCTCCGGGTAGTCCCACATAGGGACATCGAGGCCAGGTTTCTCGATCATCTTTCATGATGACCTCCTCGCCAAAATCCTAAGAGAAAGAGAGTTTATTGTGAACAAAACGTAGTTATATATTTGGAACCGGCCGTGCTAGAATATAGAATATGGGAAAAGGACAAAATATTGTGAAAAATATTTTCCTAGCTTTAGGAGAGTTGATGTATATCATGGAAGTCTCTTTTAGTCGTAATTCACTTTCCAACAAAATGATGCGATCGAGCCCAGGTTATCGGGAATGGGAAATCAATCAAGCACTCAAGCGTCTTGAGCGGGATGGATTTATACAACAGAAACAAAATGGCATCCATATAACCAAAAAGGGAAGTGCGCGCATTGATTACTATCGACTGCAGGAGCTTTCATTTGATCCATCGGGAAAACGATGGGACCACCAATGGCGTATCGTTATATTCGATATTCCTGAAAAAAGAAGGAATGCGCGTAAGCTTTTTCGTGATAAACTCAAAGAGTGGGATTGTACCAAATTGCAACAGAGTGTCTTTATTACTCCTCATGTTTGCGATAAAGAAATCAGTGAGCTTGTTGATATTCTCATGCTCCGCTCTTCTGTGCATCTGATTGTTGTTCCTACGTTGGGAGACGAGCTCAATAAAAAATTTGAGAAAAAATATAAACTTTCGTGATTCTATATTCTGACACGGCCGGTCTGGAATGTAGAACTAAGGATATGGTGGGTGTGGTGATCGTTACAATCCAATTGCATTCAATAAAAACAACAGCCCCCGCGACGCGAGCTCCAAGCGCAATGCGCGAGGGCTGCCGTCCGCGAGGGCGGGAGGAGCTATTGCTCGGTCCAGGTGTGCCTGCAATCGTAGCAGGTCCACTTGATCACAAGCCCCTCGTCTTCACTTCCAAAGTTGGAACTCCCGCACTGAGGGCAGCGGGGGTCCCGTAGGTAGCACTTTGAACAGAACTTATCAAATGCCACATTGTGAAGCGGACAGATTCTTAGAATTTCCATTGCGCCACCTCCCAGAGTATTGCGAATATAGCATGCTAACTTTTTTTGTGCTAGATTGGACTTAATGTCTACTATCACCAAAGAACAAGTTGAACACATTGCCAAATTGGCGAGGTTGGAGTTTGATGATGCACAAAAAGAAAAAATGACCAAGGAGCTTGGGCAGATTTTGACGTACGTGGAAAAACTCAAAGAGGTGAACACCGAAGGCGTGGAGCCGACGGCGCAGGTCACGGGACTTGAAGATGTTTTTCGGAAAGACGAAGCCGTGCCGTGGTGGGATGGGAATCCGATGGATCTTGTCGAAGCCGCACCGGAACATGAGGGAAGGTTTGTGAAGGTAAAGGAGGTATTTAAGAAAGTTTAAGGTTTAAATGTTTAAAGGTTTAACGTTAAAAAAGGCACAGGAAATACTTTCGAGGAAAGAGGTATCTGGGGAAGAATTGACCCAGTATTTTTTGAAACGCACCTATGAGCTTAATCCCAAATTCAATGCGTATTTGAGCATTTTTGAAAATGCGCCGGGAGGATTGCCGTGTGCGGTAAAAGATTTGATTATGGTAGAAGGAGAAAAATGTACTGGCGGCTCAAAAATTCTCGAAAATTATATAGCAAGCTATGACGCGACGGTAGTGAAAAAAATTCGAGCATCAGGTTCAAGCATACTAGGAAAGACAAACATGGATGATTCTGCTATGGGTACGACTGGCGAAAATTCCGCCTATGGTCCCACACTCAATCCTCTCGATCACACACGCGTTGCTGGTGGATCTTCCAGTGGTTCGGTAGCCGCAGTTGCCGCCGATATGGCGCTTTTTGCACTGGGCAGTGAGACGGGTGGCTCGGTGCGCTTACCGGCTTCGTGGACTGGGACGGTGGGAGTAAAGCCAAGCTACGGCCGCGTCTCGCGCCATGGTCTGATTCCGCTCACCTCCAGTCTCGACCAAGTTGCGCCGGTTACCAAGAATGTCGAAGATGCAGCCATAGTCATGAACATGATTTCTGGTCATGATGCTTTGGATTCCACCACCTCTCCCAAGCCTGTCCCTGACTATACTGCATCCCTTGGCAAAAGTATCAAAGGCTTGCGTGTTGCCGTGCCCAAAGAATTCTTCGGTGAAGGTCTCGATCCGCAAGTAGAAACGTTTATTAAGAACGCCATAAAGAAATTGGAGGAACTCGGAGCCAAGATCAGCGAAGTCAGTTTGCCAATGACAGATTATGCGCTCGCAACCTACTATATCATCACGCCCTCGGAAGTTTCTACGAATCTTGCGCGGCTAGATGGGATTAGATATGGATATTCTGCAGAGGGACGAAACTTACTTGAAGTCTACGAAAAATCTCGTAGCCAGGGCTTTGGCAGAGAAGTTCAGCGTCGCATCATGATCGGCACTTTTGCGCTTTCCGCCGGGTACTACGATGCATACTATAAAAAAGCGCAACAAGTGCGGACGCTGATCTGTCGAGATTTTGATCGGGTTTTCCATGACCACGATGTGATTGTGGGTCCTACGTCGCCCGTGATGGCGCCTAAAATAGGGGAGTTTAAAGATCCATTACAATTTTATTTGGCAGACGTATATACCGTACAAGCAAACCTTGCAGGATTATGCGGTATTTCCGTTCCCTGTGGATTTGGTGAGCTAGATGGAGTAAAATTACCTATAGGCCTTCAGATCATGGCCGATCGTTTTCAAGAGGAAAAAATATTTCAAACAGCTTTTGCGTATGAGCAATCTACCCGCTAACATCATCGATTTTTTCAGGGGAGTCAACTACCTCGGCTGGCAACAGAACGTGAAGATTATTTTTCTCATTCTCACGTTTATCTTTTTGTTTGTTGCTGTCTTTGCGTATTTAAAGGCACACTTCATCATGCGGGATCACCGCAAACACATGCTCCATGAACATGCGCATGCCGCGGCCGGTGGGGAACATGGTGGTGAACACCATACCGAAGCTCCCGAGCATGCCGCTGGAGAGGGAGAGCGTTCCGATGCGTGGGCAAAAGCGTGGGAACACATTCAGCAATACGTAAACTCACCGCGTGAGGCGGAGTGGAAACTTTCGGTCATCGAAGCTGACAAGTTTGTTGATGAAGCTCTCAAAGCTCGGGGGTTTGTAGGAGAGACAATGGGGGAGCGGCTTATGCTCATCAAGCCTCAAGAACTGACGAGCATTCAGGATTTGTGGGATGCGCACAAACTTCGGAATCTTCTAGTGCATGAGACAAACTATCAGTTGAAACATGATCAAGCGTTTGCGGCGATCCATGCTTTTGAAAAAGTTTTACGCGAACTTGGGTTTTTGAGTTGACACACCCTTCTCGTATTCTCTTTTGGTGTGCTCTGACGTTCTTGGTGGGTGTTGCATTGTTTACGCGGCATGCAACGCGTGAGGAGTTTATCCAGCATCGAGACGAAGCCCGCGTTGTTCGTGAACAGCGGTATCGTTCTGTCTACGCCGTGCGTGATTGGTTTTTGGTTTCGGTGAATCGCACCGTTCCCCAGCCGGTAAGTGCCTTGATCGGGGGTGTTTTGGTGGGTGCTCGGTCCCAGCTCCCAAAAGACATCGTGGAGGATTTTCGACGTACCGGACTTTCCCATATCATGGCGATTTCCGGCTACAACATCAGTATCATTTCAGTGATATTGATGAATATGCTTGCATCACTTATATCTCGGCGTCGAGCTTTTTGGGCGGTGCTTGGAATTCTCCTTGTGTTTACGATTCTTACCGGGCTTCAGGCATCGGTCATCCGGGCGGCCATTATGGGACTATTTGCCCTTTTTGCACAGCATATGGGACGTGTGCCAACTCCCATGCATGCACTCGTGATTGCCGCGGCGATCATGGTGGGGTTTGATCCTTTAATCTTGCGATTTGATATTGGATTTCAGCTTTCTGTGCTTGCGACGCTTGGCATTCTCACGCTAGCACCGAGACTACAAACAAAGTTTCCAGAGGTGGTTGCCGTGACGATTTCAGCACAGCTTTTTGTACTTCCCCTCATCATCTACTACTTTCATACCATTTCTCTTATTTCCTTGCCGGCTAACATTCTTATCTTGCCACTCATACCTGCGCTCATGTTGCTTGGGTTTGCTGCAGGAATGACAAGCTGGATTCCCCTGATTGGTCCTGTGGTTGGATTTCTTGCGTGGACCTTGGGAAAGATGATTCTCCTTGTTGTCCACTGGTTTGCGAGCATTCCCTGGGCTAGTATTAGTCTATAATGTCTCGAAAAACGGAATGGTACATATGTTGTGTACTAGTACTAGGTGCTATCGGCAGTTTTTTTATCGTGCGTGGTCCGGCATATGCCGACGGGCTTTTGCACGTCTATTTTCTGAACATTGGTCAGGGCGATGCCATACTGATTCAAGCACCAGAAGGAACGCAAATCTTGATTGATGGGGGACCAGGCTCGCGCGTGATTCAGGAACTTGCGGCCGTGCTACCTGTCACGGATCGTACGATTGATGTTGTCGTTTCTACGCACACGGACGCAGATCATCTTACGGGGCTTGTCGAAGTGCTCAAACAGTATGAAGTTTCTCAAGTTCTCGAGACTGGCATGTTGTGTGTTACTGCGATCTGTGGACAATGGGAGCAGACGGCAAGTCTTGAGGGAGCTCCACAGACCTTCGTAGATCGGGGCTATCGCATGTCCATTGGGGACGATCTTGTTTTTGAGGTACTCAATCCCGCAGAACAAGTCCGAGGACAAAAACTTTCCAAAACAAACAACGGCGGCATCGTCATGAGGATGTCGTATAAACAGCAAACGGTTTTGTTTATGTCAGATGTTGAAAAAACTGTTGAAGATCGTATACTTATGGATTATCACAACGTTGACATTGATTTTTTGAAAGTTGCACATCATGGCTCAAAGACATCTACCAGCCAGGCATTTCTGGATGCGACAAGCCCAATTGCTGCATTTATCCAAGTCGGAGCGCGCAATAGCTATGGGCACCCAACTTCTCAAGTTATAGAACGGCTTGATAAAATACCAGGATTGCGGTATTATAGGAATGATATCAATGGACGAATCGAGCTGACCCTCGATGGTTTGCAATATGCCATCAAAACAGAACACTGATCCAAGAAAAGAATTAACCCTTATCCTCGCCAAACCCGATGCTCTTCAGCGCGGGTTAGTGGGAGAGATTATCCGTCGTTTTGAGACAAAAGGCTTCAAAGTAGTTGCTTTAAAAATGACCCAGCCTTCACGGGATCACGTCCATAAACACTACCTTCCTACGAAACAACAGCTCGAGGGCATGGGAAATAAAACCCTCGAAAATTTTAAAAAGCACGGTATCGATCCGGTCAAGCAAATGGGATCGTCCGACCCCATGAAAATTGGCGAAATCATCAATGATTGGAATGTGGATTTTCTCTCATCTGGCCCCGTGGTAGCTATGGTGTTTCAGGGCCTTCACGCGGTGGAGATGGGACGCAAGATCGTGGGTGCCACGATTCCCGCAAACGCTGAAATGGGCACACTCCGCGGCGATTACTCCAGCGACTCACCCCTGATGGCAAATGCCGCAAAGCGCACGATCCGCAACCTCGTCCACGCCTCCGGTGATGTTGCCGAAGCGAGTCGCGAAATCAAACACTGGTTTACTGCAAAGGAATTGCATGACTATGCACGTATCGACGAAGGTCTCCTTTTTTGAACTCACGACGTTTCACATCGGAGGCCCGGCAGCTTTTTATACTGAAATAGAAAACATAGAGGAACTGCGAGAAGCAGTTTCTTTTGCTCAAGAAAAAAACCTTCCCGTATTAATTTTGGGCGGGGGATCGAATATGCTTGTCAGCGATAAAGGCTTTGATGGGCTGGTGATCCATCCAAAGCTCAAAGGCTTTGCGATTGACGGTGAGACGGTGAGCATCGCGGCCGGAGAAAACTGGGATGAGTGCGCACAGAGAATAGTCGACGCCGGGCTATGGGGAACGGAGAATTTGTCGTTTGTACCTGGCGATGTGGCAGGATTGGCAATACAGAATGTGGGTGCGTACGGCCAGGAGGCACGCAGTGTCATAACGTCAGTAGACGTTTATGACACAATTTCCAATTCTCAATTTTCAATTTCCAATGACGAATGCAAATTTGGATACCGGAAGAGTATTTTTAATGTTCAAAAAGGCAGATATGTGGTTTTGGGACTTACGCTCAAGCTTTCAAAAAATGGGGAACCGAATACCACATATGGATTGAAACCGGGTACGTTGCAAGAAATGCGCGATCAGGTGATTGCGATTCGTAAATCAAAAGGCCAGGATCCAAGCGAATACTGGAGCGCGGGAAGTTTTTTCAAGAATCCGATTATTACGGAAGAGCAGTACGCGAAGCTTCCTGCTGGTGCTCCTGGATTTCGAACCCCCCTTCCCCCTTATGGTAAGGGGGAAACAGAGGGGGTTAAAGTCCCCGCCGGTTATCTTCTCGACAAAGTTTGCGATCTCAAAGGTTTGACCGTAGGCGGTGCAAAACTTTCAGAACTCCAAGTGATCAATATCATCAATTTCAACAACGCCACCGCCGATGACGTGCTGACTCTTTTCAAAAAAGCACGCGACATTGTCTACCAAAAAACCGGCATCATGCTTGAAAACGAACCGGAACTTGTAGGGTTCTAATTTGTCGGGCCGGGGAGAATCGGACTCCCGCTGCAAGACCCCCAGCCTCGCGTACTACCATTATACGACGGCCCGCCTTCGCTTTAGACAGTTTTTGCTAGTGTTTTGATACAACTTGTGCAGATCATGGTGCGTTTGCCGGCGACCAGCGCCCACTGCAAATTCGGATATTTTCGATATCGATTGACAGGGTTATAGTGGCCGCGCAAGAGCTTGCGTTTGGTAGCCATCATGGGTTTTTTGCCGCATCGCGGACATCGTGTTGCCATAGTGGTGGCATTATAGGGTATCTTGTGGTATTTTACAAGGACTATGGTTATCCTCAAGATCGTAGCTTTTTTGTATTCCGTTATCTTACACGAAATTTCCCATGGATTGATGGCGCAAAGTATGGGGGATCAAACGGCAAAATATGCCGGTCGCCTTACCCTAAATCCCATCAAGCATCTCGATCTGTTTGGATCGTTACTCTTGCCCCTCATGACCTTGGTAGCCAGCCTGGGCACCTTTGTGTTCGGCTATGCAAAACCCGTTCCATATAACCCCCTCAATCTCAACGATCAGAAATACGGTCCCGCAAAAGTAGCCATTGCCGGCCCGCTTTCGAATATTCTCCTTGCTGTACTATTCGGCATGGTATTGCGTTTTGCTCCCGGTATTGCCGGCAATCCGGTCGCCAGGGATTTTTTGGATTTTGTTGTTCAGATAAATTTATTGCTGGCGGTGTTCAATTTGGTGCCCATCCAACCTCTTGATGGTCACTGGCTTTTGCTCACGTTCCTTCCCGAACGATGGGTGGAGGTAAAATACTTCCTCGTGCGCTACGGCATCTTTATTTTCATATTTTTCGTCTTGTTTCTCTCAAAATTTCTCATGCCCTTGATTGATTTTCTTTTTAGAGTTATAGTAGGAAGGTAATGCCAACCTTTAGACAACTGCTCAAGCAGCCTCGTTCAAGTCGTGCGACAAAAACCAAGTCGCCAGCTTTGTCGTACAGTTTTAATACTATTCAAAATCGTCCCGTCAATCACTGGTCGCCCTACAAGCGCGGAGTGTGTTTGCTTGTCAAAACCATGACCCCCAAGAAGCCAAACTCTGCCTTGCGCAAAGTGGCACGTGTACGACTCACCAATGGCATGGAAATCACGGCATACATTCCCGGCGAAGGGCACAATCTCCAAGAGCACTCCGTGGTGATGGTGCGTGGCGGACGCGTCAAAGACTTGCCAGGCGTCCAGTACCACATCGTCCGTGGCCGTCTTGATGCTACGGGGGTAGACAAACGTAAACAAGGCCGCTCAAAATACGGAGCGAAAAACAAATAACCATGAGACGTAAAGTTACCAAAAGAAAGGTTGCCGAACCCGATGCTACGTATAGCTCGGTATTGGTTGCGCAGTTGATCAATAAGATGATGTATGCGGGCAAGAAGACCGTTGCCGAGCGTATCGTCTACGGTGCCCTCAAGCAAGCAGCGGACCAGCTCAAAAAACCTGCCCTTGAGGTGCTTGATGCCGCCATGGAAAACGCCGGTCCCAAGGTGGAACTCCGGAGCCGTCGTATAGGTGGGGCCAACTACCAGGTTCCCTACGAAGTCACTCCTGAACGTCGCATGACCTTAGCTGTACGCTGGATCATCACTTCCGCTCGCGGTGTGAAAGGAAAACCCATGCAGCAAAAGCTTGCCGAGGAACTGATCAACGCCGTCAACAACACGGGGAATGCCGTCAAAAAGAAATTAGACACTCATCGTATGGCTGATGCAAACAAAGCGTTTGCACACTTTGCTTGGTAAATGGAAGAAATTTATCCTTTAGAAAAAATACGAAACATCGGGATCATCGCGCACATTGATGCCGGTAAGACCACCACCACCGAGCGGGTGCTTTTTTATACCGGCATGTCACACAAAATCGGTGAAGTGCACGAGGGGGACACCGTCATGGACTGGATGGAGCAGGAGCGTGAACGTGGCATCACTATCACGGCTGCCGCTACGACTGCGTATTGGGCTCCAACATCCGGAGGAGAAAAGGTAAGACTGAATATTATCGACACACCCGGACACATCGACTTCACTATTGAAGTGAAAAGATCATTGAGAGTATTGGATGGAGCCGTCGTAGTATTTGACGGCGTCGCTGGCGTGGAGCCGCAGTCGGAAACCAACTGGCGCTATGCTGACGACTACAACGTGCCGCGACTTTGTTTTATCAATAAACTCGATCGCTTGGGCGCAAGCTTTGAGCGATCATACCAATCCATCCTCACGCGTTTGAGCCCGAACGGTGTGAAATTTCAACTACCCGACGGTCACGAAGACCAGTTCAAAGGAATTGTGGATTTGCTCACGATGGAATACGTGACATTTGAGGGCGATAAAGGTGAAAAAATTATCAAGAGCAAAGAAATCCCCGCACATTTGCAGGAAGAAGCGAAAAAAGAACGCGCTGTTTTGATAGAAAAAATCGTCGAAAACGACGATCAAGCAATGAGCGAATATTTGGAGGCCAAAGAAATTTCCCTTGATCGACTTCGCGCTATTACCCGCAAGGCGGTCATCGCGGGTAAGATGTATCCGGTCTTTTGCGGTTCCGCTCTCAAGAATAAAGGCGTTCAGCTCGTACTCGATGCGGTAGCCTACTACCTTCCTGCGCCGACCGATATTCCCGCCATCAAAGCCATAGATCAAAAAACTGGTGGGGAAATAGAAGTCCATGCTTCTGAAGAGGAACCGTTTCGTGCCCTTGCCTTTAAGACGGCAACCGATCCCTATGTCGGCTCGCTGACGTATTTTCGCGTTTACAGTGGAAAGTTGAGTTCAGGCTCCTATGTGTTAAATACTCGTACCGGCAACCAGGAGCGCATCAGTCGTATTTTGCGCATGCATGCCAACCAACGCGAAGAAATCAAAGAAATCACCGCTGGCAACATCGCGGGAACGGTGGGCATGAAAGACACTAAGACGGGCGACACGTTGTGCGCAGTAGAGACGCCGGTGATTTTGGAAGGTATCGATGTTCCCGAGCCGGTTATCTCCCTTCGCATCGAACCCAAGACAAAAGCCGACCAGGAAAAAATGGGTATTGCACTTCGCAAGCTCTCGGACGAGGACCCCACTTTTAGAATAAAAGGCGATCCTGAGACGGGGGAAACGATTATCTCCGGTATGGGCGAGCTTCACCTCGATGTCCTTGTCGATCGCATGCGTCGGGAGTTTACCGTGGAAGCAAATGTCGGCAAGCCGCAGGTTGCATATCGCGAGACCATCAAGCAAACGGCTCAAGCAGAAGGCAAGTACATCAAGCAATCCGGTGGACGTGGTCAGTACGGACACGTGTGGCTGCGCCTGGAACCCAATGAGAAGGGCAAAGGATTTGAATTTATCGACGAAATCAAAAGCGGTGTCATCCCGCGTGAGTTTATTCCGGCTGTAGAAAAAGGCGTGATCGAAGCTCTCGACAAAGGTGTCACGGCTGGGTTCCCGATGGTGGACATCAAAGTTGCCGTTTATGATGGCTCATACCACGACGTGGACTCATCCGAAATCGCATTTAAAATCGCTGCCAATATGGCATTTCAGGAGGCGGCAAAGCGCGCCAAGCCGATCCTGCTCGAGCCGATCATGAATGTGGAAGTCATCATGCCGGACAATTTTTTGGGAGAAATTACGGGAGACTTGAGCTCACGCCGCGGACGCATTGAGGAAATGGCTGATCGCTCACCGCTCAATCTCAAAGTCATCAAATCCAAAGTCCCGCTTTCGGAAATGTTTGGCTATGCCACGACGCTCCGATCGCTGACCCAAGGCCGCGGGACGAGTACTATGGAATTCGCGTATTACGAGGAGGTTCCTCAGAGTGTCGCTACCCAGATAGTTGAAGGAAAGAAGTAATTTTGATATAACTGACACACGAACCCGCACGGAGCGGGAGAGGAGAGAAAGATGACCCAGTGGATTTGCATCGTGCGCGCATACCCTGGGTCCAATATTTCCAGGCGGCGCGTGGTTCGGCCAGCATTCAGGAGTAAGGAGCAGGCGGGACTCGCCCTCATGAAGATGTATCGGGAGTGGGAAACCCAGCGCCAGCACCTCTTGGGAGGCTGCTTTACGCGCGAAGCCACCCTTGCAGTTTGTGAAGAGTGGCTTTCCCTATCTCATCCTGGGGTCCTTGTTTCTTCATTGACCCCCAGGACTTTGCAACCGCTGACTTTCCTCGACGATGACAAGGTTGTTTTCGCCCGTTCCTTGAGCGTTTGGGGCGGGTCCCTGGTCGAAAGCTACGAACGACAAGAAGTCGAGGAGAGAGCCTCGCAGGAAATTCGAAACAGGAGGCTCCTCGGCTAAGCAGTACCTCACGCCCACGGGCGAGTCGCGTGTCCCACGCTGACCACCGTGGGCGCTCGACTTTGCAGAGAGCATTTTTAGGAGTAGGATACTGGTAGATGGAAGACAATATTTCAAAAATCAAAGACAAAGTAGACATTGTTGACCTAGTGGGGAGCTATGTGAAGCTCCAGAAATCGGGGATCAACTACAAGGCTCGCTGTCCCTTTCACAACGAGAAATCAGGCTCATTTTTTGTTTCTCCCGAGCGGCAGATCTGGCACTGTTTTGGGTGCGGTCTTGGCGGAGATATTTTTGGATTTGTGAAGCAAATCGAAGGCGTAGAGTTTCCCGAGGCGTTGCGTATTTTGGCGACACGCGCGGGCATTGAACTCTCCCAGTTCCGCGCAAATCCCGAATTTCAAAGTGCCAAAAACAAACTCTACGAGATTTCCGATCTTGCCACGAAGTTTTTTGGCAAACAGCTCCACGAGTCTACCATGGGCAAAAAAGCCCTGGAGTACTTAAAAAATAGGGGATTAACAGACGAATCTATAGAGAAATTCAAGCTGGGCTACGCGCCTGAATCCTGGGATGGACTGGGAAATTTTCTTGCGCGAGACTATGATATCAAACATATCGCCGAAGCAGGATTACTCGTAAAAAAAGAACAGGGAGGATACTTTGATCGTTTTCGCTCGCGGATTATGTTCCCGATTTTTGATATGAACAATCAGGTAGTGGGATTTACCGGCCGTGTTTTCGGAGAGGGAGAGCCCAAATATATGAACGTGCCGCAGACGGCAATTTACGACAAAAGCAGAATTTTGTACGGGATGAACTTTGCAAAGCTTGATATGCGGCGCAAAAACAAAGCGCTCATTGTGGAGGGCAACATGGATGTCATCATGTCGCATCAGGCAGGCGCAACTCATGCCGTGGCATCTTCAGGAACTGCGATGACGTCGGGACACCTTCAGATTATCAAGCGCTACACGGATAATCTGGATCTTTGTTTTGATGCGGATAGCGCCGGAAGTATGGCGACCGAACGTGGCGTGGACTTGGCGCTGGCGCGTGGATTCAACGTCGGGATAGTCACTACTTCGGAAAAAGACCCTGCGGATTATATACAAAAATATGGGAATGCCGACTTTGCTGAGAAGTCACAGCCCTTCATGGAATACTTTTTTGAAACGTCACGCAAAACACTCGATCTCAGTACGGGGATGGGAAAGAAGCTGTTCTCACAAAAGCTATTGCCTTTGGTTGCTTCGATGGCAAATAAAATCGAACAGGCACACTGGGTTCAGGAAATCGCGACCGCGATGAAAGTAAAGGATGAGATCGTTAGAGCAGAGCTCTCTCATGTACCGCAAAACTCACAACGCACAGCGTCAGACGAAGACGTTGCACATTACACGTTACACGATGCGCCCAAACTTGATATCTTTCAGGAAAGTCTTTTAAGTCTCATTTCAAAAAAGCCAGAGCTGGTTGCTAAGCTTACTGAAGCAGACAAGGCCTTTCTTCCTAAAACCACGCCCATGCAGGCCCAATTTGTGGCACTCAAAGCGGAAGAGTACTGGAAGGATTTTGATGATGCTGAACTTGACGTTGAATTTGCAAAGTTGCTTAATCATCTAAAAAAGCGTACAATAGTAGCGCAACTAGAGAATCTCGAATATGAAATCAAAGAAGCGGAAAGGCAAGGCGACAAAACGCGCCTCGCACAGCTCGTCGCGACATTCACCAAAACGTCGGGGCAGCTCTAAAAAACAGGTAAAAAAGAAACGTTCATCTGCCCTCGGAGAGGATGCGATTTTGCGTTTGATCGAAAAAGGCCGACATCGCGGCTTTATTACAGAGTCAGAAATTCTCCATGCATTTCCCCATGTGGAAAAAGACGTGGAGGGCTTGGAAAAACTCTATGAGCGTTTGGAAGCCGCAAATATCAATGTTGTCGACACCGGACGGGTGTTTGCCGAAGAGCGCGAGAATACGGAATTTGAGGAAAAGAAAAAACTCGAACTGGAACAAATCGAAGCGGGCTCCGATTCCGTGCAGATGTATCTGCGTGAAATCGGCAAGTACCCGTTGCTTTCCAGCGAAGAGGAAATTGATCTTGCGAAAAAGATTGAACGCGGCGAGGAAACGGCGCGTCAACGGCTCATGCTTTCAAATCTGCGTCTGGTTGTCTCTATCGCCAAGAAATATGTCGGACGCTCTGCCAACCTCACGCTACTCGATTTGATACAAGAGGGAAATATTGGACTGTCCCGTGCCGTAGACAAATTTGACTACCGGAAGGGATTCAAGTTTTCCACCTACGCAACCTGGTGGATCCGCCAGGGTATTACGCGTGCACTTGCTGATCAAGCACGCACCATCCGCATTCCGGTGCACATGATCGAGACGATCAACAAGTACCAGCAAGTCGTACGTCGTTTGGTGCAGGATCTTGGACGGGAACCCTTGCCGGAAGAAGTCGCGGCGGAAATGAACGTGGAAGTGGACAAGATCCGTCACATCATCAAAATTTCTCAAGACACGGTTCCGCTGGAAGCACCAGTGGGGGATGAAGATGGTGATTCCGTACTTGCAGATTTTGTAGCCGACGAAGATACGGTCTCTCCCGAGACAATCGCCGGTCGCCGCATCCTTCGGGACCATCTCAACGAAATCATCGGTGATCTTGCGGGACGAGAACAGAAAATTCTCGAAATGCGCTTCGGCCTCGCCGATGGCGTAACCCACACCCTCGAAGAAGTAGGCAAAGTCTTTGGCGTCACGCGCGAACGCATCCGTCAGATCGAAGCCAAAGCTCTCGAAAAAATCCGCCAGCATCACAAGATTGAAAAACTCAAGGGGTACTGATAGAATGATCGTACAACTAAATATTCCGCGGTAGCTCAATGGTAGAGCGGCTCCCTGTCGAGTATAAGGCAGCTTTTCGCAGTAATGCGGATTGAAAAATCGGGCTAATTCGGGGAAACCCTTCGGGGCAATCCCGAGCTAAATCTCCGGCTGATGCCGGGGTAAATGTGTAGAGACTATATACCCGAGTCCCCAAAAGGGACATGAGATAGTCCACCCCACGCGAAAGCGATGGATTATGTGTAAGGAGATGGTTCCAGGTTCGAGTCCTGGCCGCGGAGCAGATTTCTGTTAGTCAATACCACATGCTTATGATAGGATTTTTGGTATATGGAATTACCCCCTGAGAAAAAAATCGTAAGAAAAATTTCTGATAACGAAGTACTTGTATACCGAAAAGACAGTAAAGGTCCCGTCTCCGTCGAGAATTTTAAAATTGTTGAACAGTTAATTTCTGGCTTGAGATCTGGTGATGGCGAAACGGTAGCTACGAGGGGAAATTATAGAGTCGAGCAGTTTGATTCGTTAATGTATAAAAATGCATACCGTGTGCTGATAAAAGGATTTCCATATTTTGTAAAAGTTGAAAAAGTTGGGCTAATCGATGATAACCTGGGTGGATATGGTGAGTTCAACAGTATGGTGGAAGCGAAAGAGGTTTTAAAAAAATATGGAGATAGAGTGAAGGTTGTTGAGCCCATTTTGGCCCATGAGCATGGCGGCGTTAAGTATTACGCAGCCGAATGGATCGATGATTTAGAAATCAAAAGCTATTCTGAGTTGGACGCTTTTGGTCAAAGCGTTGTAGATACTCTAGTGGAATCTGGCTTCAGTGATGTTGCTCAAGGTTCGATTGGTTATTCTCACGGTCAATTAATTGTGTTTGATGTTACTTTGCAGCTAAGTAGCTAAGAAGGTTCTAATAACATTAACTGAGCGGAGCAACCTAGTATGGCAGAACTCAAAACAAAAAAGACAACGCAAAATCCCAAAGAGTTTTTGGATACGATTGAGCCGGAAGAAAAGCGGAACGACAGCTTTGTATTGCTGAAAATGTTTGCTAAAATCACGGGAGAGAAGCCGGCGATGTGGGGGACGAGCATCGTGGGTTTTGGGATGTACCACTACAAATCCGAGAGGAGCACACAGGAAGGCGATTGGCCGTTGGCTGGATTTTCGCCGCGCAAACAAAATCTCACGCTGTATGTCATGATGGGAAATGAAGACAGTGCAGATTTGCTGAAAAAACTCGGCAAGCACAAGAAAAGTGGGAGCTGTCTGTACATAAACAAGCTCGCGGATGTGAATTTGAAAATCGTCGAGGCGCTCATCAAAAAGTCATATCAGTTTATGAAAAAGAAATATGCATAGCTTGCCACAAGATTTGCAGAAGGCCGTTGAATCGGTACCAAAAGTAAAAACGCTTTGGGACGACATCACGCCCTTGGCACGTAATGAGTGGATCTGCTGGGTGATATCGGGCAAGAAGGTGGAGACGAGGGGAATCCGGATCGAGAAGGCCCTATCAAAAATGAAAGGCGGCATGCGCCGTCCTTGCTGCTGGTCCGGCTGCCCGCATCGGGGATAGAGATTTGCTAAGATATTTTCATGATAAACTCCTCGCATTTTTATGGAGTCGACTGGATCGGGATGGTGGCAACGTTTGTTTCTTTGTGGTTGCTTGGAGAAAAGAACCGCATTGGATTTGTCATCGGAGCCTTGGCCGCGGCCTCGTGGGCAATTTTCAGTTGGCTTGCCGGAAGCGTGCCTGGAGTAATTGCAAACGTTGTCTTTTTCTTTTTAAATCTATACAATTTGCGCAAATGGAAGGCAAGACCTTAACATCATTTCTCTTTATTCTCGGCTCTACGATTGTGCTCTTGTTTGCTGTTGATCTTGCTCTGGCAACGGTGATGTTGCTTTTCAAGGTCTCTGTGAGTTCATGGGAAATTTTTGTTTCCGCTGGCATTGCTTTGGCTATAGGATTTTTCTTGTTGAGAAAATACGTGAAACGATTCTTTGTGGCTTTTCTTCTTCTCTTGGTTATTCTTGTCATTCTTACGGCGGGTTCGTTAAAGACTGCACAAACATTTGTAGATTTATCCTACGACGGTCAAGCATATCATCAAACCGCTATCATCATGCTTGCACAGGGGTGGAATCCGCTTTACGAACAAGTCAGCGCGGATGAATTAAAAACCCTTGCGCGCTGGATCAATCACTACCCGAAAGCGTCATGGATTTATGGGGCAAGTCTGTATAAAGTTTTTGGAGATATCGAATCGGGCAAGCTCTACGGCCTGCTGTTTGCTGCAGCGGCTTTTTTTATTCTCTTGAGTCTTCTTTTGGAAATGCGTTATCGATGGTGGGTTGCGAGCTTCGTTGCAATGCTTGTAGTGTTCAATCCCGTAACCATTTCTGAATCGATGAGTTACTATGTCGATGGTCCGTTATTTTCTCTGTTAGTAATTTTATGCTCACTGCTGGGACTTTTCTATATACGCAAGGATAAAACAATATTACTCACCGTCGGAGCGACGCTTGTTATCTTATTGAACATAAAATTCACAGCAGTTATATACGCGGCCATCGCAATAGTGCTCATGTTGTTTTTGATGGGAATCAATGATCATGTGAAATTGGTAAAACAGTTGGCTCTTGCGAGTTTGCTATCATTTTTTGTCGGGATTTGTTTGATTGGATTTAATCCCTACATAACCAACACGTTTCGTGATGGTAATCCTTTCTTTCCTCTAGCGGGAAAACACGCCATTGATTTGAAGCCGTACAACGTCCCACAAAACTTTTTACATAAAAATTCAGCAATCATACTTTTCTATTCGATTTTTTCCCGATCTGATAGTGTGCGTGGGCCCAATACTTTTGCGCATTTGAAGTTACCGTTTTCGGTCCAAAAATCCGAGTGGCAGCAGTTCACTGACACGAGTACGAAAGAGGGAGGATTTGGGCCGTTGTTTGGAGGGGCGTTGTTGGTGTCGTTGATTTTGATCATTCCTGCTTTTCGCAGACTGAAAAATTATTTTTCTGGCTCGGGAAGGAATAAGGAAGAGGAGACGCATAAAGATTTTGAGCATATGTCGTATGTGGTCACGGCCTTGGTGATAACCGTTGGTATTATTATTTCCGCGGCGATCAACCCTATTTCTTCTGTCGCTCGGTATGTTCCTCAAGTTTGGTTGATTCCCTTTGTTCTGGTACTTTTGGGGCTTCGTTTCAAATCGAAGGCCTCTGCTATTGTTTGTTCTTTGGTTTTGCTGACGTTGTTTATCAATTCAGCAGTCATTACAAAAACATATATTACGACAAATTACGCAAACGCAAAAAAAACGCGCATGCAGCTTGACGCTCTTAAAACGTCTTCACAAGCCAAGCCCATTGCGTTGTACTTTGGTGAGTTCAAAATTCCTACGCAACTCAAGCTTGACTCGTATGGCATACGGTATCAGACTATAGATGACCCAGACTCCTGCATCACAAAAAAACGAATTCTGGTTGCAAACATCACGCAGCAGTGTAATTGATTTGTATGAACATGTTCAAAGAAACAAAAACGAAGACAGTAAGGGAATACGTGGCGAGTGTGCCGGAAGAGCGTAAGGCAACGGTTGGGTTTCTCCATAAGTTTATCCAAACAGCCGCGCCTTCGCTGAAACCTCATATTTCTTCGATTGGCGTTGGCTATGGAAGTTTTTCATATAAAAGTTATAAAAAAGAAATACTCCAGTGGCCAGTCATCGGACTAGTAAATCAGAAAAACTATGTGAGTCTGTATGTTTGCGCCGTTGATGGGGGAGAGTACGTTGTCGAAAAATATGCAAAAGAACTTGGCAAGGTGAATGTGGGCAAAAGCTGCATCCGGATCAAAAAACTTGGCGATGTCAATCTTCCTGTGTTAAAAAAAGTTTTGCAATTAGCAGAAAAAAAGCCTGGATTATGAAACATCGACCAGGAGAACAACCTCCACGGGAAACAGCGGAGCGTATAGATCAAATACGACACGCCTCAGATTTTTATGAGCTGTTTTCTGTCATGAGCGGATTTCCGACGGAAATTATCCGAATATCGCCTACAGGAGAGGTACAAACTCGTAGCGTTTTGGATATCAAAAAAAAGATTATTGCGGCTCTTGAAAGTGAAATACCCCTATTCTCTGTACGAAAGGTGAGTCATATTTATGGTATCCATGGAAAAGTTTTTTCGTTACTGGAGGCTGAACAGCGCAAAGGCACTGATCTCAAAGCTCTTGTGAAGGAGCTGCGGGACTACTAACAAATAACATTCCAACATTCTTGAGAATGTGAGAATATAAATCTACTGAACGATGAATAGTAATTTTTTCGGAGCAGATTGGATCGGGATGGTTGCTACCTTTGCATCCCTGTGGCTTTTGGGAGCAAAATTCGCATTGGATTTGTCATTGGCGCCGTGGCGGCTGCGTCATGGGCGGTATTTAGTTGGTTTGCGGGAAGCATCCCCGGTGTCATCGCCAACGTCGTCCGTCACAAAGATAGCAGTATCTTGGCAAAAGGGAAAATGGAATTAACTAATTGACAAACACCAGTATTCTTGTTTGAATAAGAATATGGCTACGTACATACCTCGCGACCGTCGCAACATAGACCATGTCATCGAGCAAAGCTACCGCTCACTCATTGAAAATATACAGGATTATGCGATCTTTATGCTTGATAAAAAGGGGCGTATTTCCAGTTGGGATCAGGGAGCACGGCGACAGCTAGGATACCTGAGAGGAGAGATCATTGGAAAACATTTTTCCGTTCTGTTTACACCTCGTGATGTCAAGAGGGGAATTCCAAAGGCTGATCTTAAGGATGCCTTGGAAAGAGGCCGACATCTCGATGAGCGAGAGTATCGACGCAAAAACGGCAAACTCTACTGGAGTTCCGGTGTCCTGACCTCAACCATTGACAAGTCCGGCGCGCATCAGGGGTATTCAAAAATCATGCGCAATGTTACCGAGCAAAAAGATTTGCAGAGGACCGTGTTGCACCGTTCCACTCACGATTATCTCACGGGACTTCCAAATCGAAGTTTATTTGAACGCCTCCTCATTAAATCGATTCACCACGAGAAAAAGAATTACCTTCTTGCCATATTCTTTCTTGATTTCAACAATTTCAAGTTGATCAATGACGAAGAAGGACATCGCGTGGGAGATCTTATTTTGATTGAAATTGCTGCTCGCCTTACCAAATATATCCGCATGTCCGATGTGGCGGCGCGTCTAGGAGGAGATGAATTTGTGATTCTATTAAGGAGTTTTAAAAAGGCGAAAGACGTCAAAATGTTTGCGGAAAAAGTTCTAGATATCTTCAAGCCGGCAATCACGATTGGTAAAAAAAGAATACAGACTTCTGTCAGCATGGGAATTTCCATCTATCCTCAGGATGGCAAAAAAGCGGGGCATCTGCTTCATCACGCGGACATGGCGCTATATCAATCAAAAAAGAAAGGCGGAAATCAATTTGACTTCTATGAGGATGTTAAATTACTGAAAAAGGACCGAGGACCGATAAAATAAAAACGCCACAGGAGGGGCGTTTTTATTTTTTATATTTATTGCTCCGGAGTCACCGTAGGTAATGAAGTTCTATAGTACATCATCGGTTGCATGTTGAATGGACGCTCAAAATAGCGAGAACCATCAAACTGTTCTTTGAATTCACCAACCTTCACACCTAGGTGAAAGACGATACCAAGCAGAAAGAGGGCGATGATAATGCGCAGTAATGAGAAGCGATGATATCCGCCCCAGTAGCCACGGCAGTTATTGTTTGATTCATGGCAAATACTTCCGCAACATCGATCAACGTTTCCACATGTATTGCAAAGCATTGTTTCGTTGTTCATACTAACAGTATACTATATGCACAGAGCAATACAAGATTTTATTAATGCTCAAAGTCCACGTATGCAATGTCTTGAGGGGGCGTTGATTGCCGCAGCCGCATTGCGGGTCTATGGCCATCGTCCGTTGTTGATGGACTTGCGTGCAAATGACTACGATTACGACCACGTGGTTGCTTTGTTTAGAATTGACGGCCACTGGGGGGCGATCAGTAAAACCAAGTATCCCGTCCTACGATATCGTGAGCCGATCTATAAAAATGTTCGTGAACTCGCGATGAGCTACTTTCATGAATATTTCTTGAATGACGGGACAAAAACACTGCGAAGTTATTCAGATCCATTTGATTTGGACAAGCATTATAGGGGTTTATGGATGTTCTCGAGGAAAGCAATCCCTCATATTTCAGGATTACTTGACCGTTTTCCCCATTACAATCTGTTGAAAAATCGAATGATTAGAAATCTAAGGAAGGCTGACGAGATAGAAATCAGAGCGGCGAAGGTCAGATAAATTGTCCACTCGTTTTATCTATATATAATGCTATACTACTCATATGAAACGCGTCGCAATCGTGATTTTTTCTGTTATATCGGTTGTCGGTATTTTGAGACTTGCCAATGCCGGTTCTCTCACTCCTTCATCGTCGCCCGCCGGTACCATGTATACTCAGGGAAATATTTTTAATCCACTTGCGAGTACTTCATACGATTCGTCGGCTATCGCCTCAAGTTCAACCGGAAGCGTCATTCAGATTTCAAAGTGTATTGTAGAAAAATTGCATGGCGGCACTTGTTAACTTATTACTTATGGTTCAGATAGTTTTTGCCTCATCAGGAACCATTGATGTAACCGATCGCTACGCCTGGGGCGAAAATGTTGGCTGGCTTGATTTTGGCAGTTCGCAAGGAAATGTCACGGTCACCGATAGTGGACTTACCGGCTACGCCTGGGGCGAAAATATCGGTTGGGTCAGTTTGAATTGTTCGAATACTAGCAGTTGTGATACGGTCAGCTACTCTGTTGTCAACGATACGTCGGGAGATTTGGATGGCTATGCATGGTCGGAGAATGTTGGCTGGATCAATTTTACCCCCGGGCAAGGCGCCGATCCCTCCATCAACTCTTCCGGGGAATTTATTGGCTACGCCTGGGGCGAAAATATCGGCTGGATCAATTTTAATTGTTCCAATACGAGCTCATGCG
The DNA here is from genome assembly GCA_038064915.1 of Patescibacteria group bacterium. Lineage (GTDB taxonomy): Bacteria > Patescibacteriota > Minisyncoccia > 2-02-FULL-40-12 > IGHO2-01-FULL-4-A > JBBTSB01. Next base: position 13,938 of record JBBTSB010000009.1, on the reverse strand, counting down.
CCACGGTGGATTTTAAGACCAAGACGAGTTGGAGGCCATCCACCGCAAGCGGCGGCGGAGGGCCGGTTGCAGTTGCTCCACCTCCTTCGAGTACCACGACCTCACCGACTACTTCCACATCGCCTTTGTCGACATCAGTGGCGACACCGATTACTTCTTCGTTAGTATCTCCTCGTTTACCTTTGCCGGTGCGGTCTTCTGCGCCACCACAGCATGCTCCGACCTCTCCAGTGACACAACCACCCATCGAGTCTCCTTCGGGCATCACGCCAACATCTCCGCCTATTGTCTCTGAACAGCAGCAACCTTTTCTGAAAAAAATAACTTCCAACGTTGTGGAAACTACAAAACAGATTTCGTCATCGGTGTCTGTCGTAACTGCGGTCGGTGTGGCCATTTCTACAGCTGCCAGCGCGGTATCACTGGCGACTTCGGGCATCAGCTGGTTCAATTACCTCGAGTTTATATTTAAAAATATTCTCGTATTTTTTGGACTAAAAAAGAAAACCAGAGCCTGGGGAACAATCTACAATTCCGAGACGAAACAACCGTTGCCGTTCACCAAGGTACAGCTTTTGGGAAAAGATTTGCGGGTGTTGGAGTCTCGCGTGACTGACAAGGAGGGGAGATACGGATTTTTGGTACAAGAAGGAGAATTTTTTATAGCGCCGTTTCGAGAGGGATTTACCTTTCCTTCAACGAGAGTGACAGGACCAACCGATACTATGTTGTACTCACAAGTCTACAACGGCGGTATAGCCACTGCGCAAACCCAAGAACTGGTGAAGTTAGATATTCCGATGGATCCGGTTGCGCCAGCAACCGCCCCGTCGTATGGCGGGGCGCGTTTACCAAAAGTCCACTTGCATAATGCACTTGCGAATATCGCAAACGTGATGTTTTGGATTGCCTTGGTGTTTGTTCCACTTAACTACATTCTTCATCCTACGACCTTGAATCTCGTCATGCTGATCATTTTTGCCGCATTGAATTTGGTGATCATTGTCGGGGATTTGCGGCAACGCCCCTACGGAATTGTTTTGGATCGGACAATGAGTTCTCCGGTTCCCTATTCACTGATCACCCTCAACGACCCTTCCGGCGCGAGGCGTGGGTTTACGGTTTCCGATGAACAAGGGAGGTATTTCTTGCTTTCCCATAAGGGGAGTTTCAAAATCAGCGCGTATACCCCAGCACAAGTAAATCCGCCACGATCCACCGAGGAAACATTCACGACGAATCGTGGATGGATTGCGAGAAAATTAAACCTATGAAACATTCATTCAAAAAAGTATTTCTCATCGTGCTCGATGGTTTTGGACTTGCACCGGCCACTGACCAGAATCCCGTTGCAATTGCCAAGATGCCATTTCTCAACAGCCTTGTGGCGAAGTTTCCGTCATTCAACATCGTAGCTTCAGGGCTTGTCGTCGGTCTACCCTGGGGGAAGCCCGGCAACTCCGAGGTAGGACACTCTGCAATCGGCACCGGGCGTGTAATCATTCAAGATTGGGCACGCATCAATGGAGATATCAAAAGCGGTGCGTTCTATACCAATGAGGCGCTCCTGTCTGCCGTGAACCACGCGAAAAAAAACAAAGTTCCCTTGCATATCGTAGGTTGTACGAGTCCTGGGGGCATCCATGCTCACGAAGACCATGCAATCGCGCTCCTGGAATTGGCGGCTCGAGAGGGTGTTGAACATACGTTTTTGCATATGATTACCGATGGAGAAGATGCGGGACCGACTGAATCTCTTGCAACACTACAACGGCTTCACCCGGCTCTCACGAAAGCTCACGCTCGGGTGGCTACGGTCATTGGCCGAATATATGGCATGGATCGAGTGTTGAACTGGGATCTCACCCAGCAGGCGTATGAAGCGATGGTTGCGGGCAAGGGTAAAGAAATGTTTGAAGCGAGTTTCTACTTGAGTGATATGCACCAAAAAAACGTCTTTGATGATACTGTCCCGCCCGGAGTGGTCAAGAATACGCCGCGCATCAAGCCGGGCGATGCTGTTGTCTTTTTTAACTATCGCAATGATCGCATGAAACAGATCGTATCGCTTTTTAAAGAGCATTTCGTGGTGACCATGACGCGGTACGCCAACGATTTGCCCGTCAACGCCGTGGCCTACGAAGCTCCCGATATTCACCACACGTTGGGAAAAGAAATCAGCCGCCGTGATCTAAAACAGTTTCGTGTTGCCGAAAAGGAAAAAGAATCGCACATCAACAACTTCTTCAATGGCGGCCGTGTCGACCCCTACGAAGGAACAGAGCAGATCATCGTTTCTTCCAAACAACTCAAAGGAGATGAGTATCTCGAGCATCCGGAGATGTCTGCCAAAAAAATTACCGAGGAACTGGTCGGACGTATAGAAGATGATTTCACCTTGTATCTTGTTAATTTTGCAAATGCCGACATGATGGCGCACACCGGGAATATGAAGGCAACGGTAAGCGGTCTAAAGGTAATTGACGATTGTTTGAAAACAATCGTCAATGCTATTTTGCAACAGGAAGATTCTGCTATAATGATTACATGCGATCATGGCAATTGCGAGGAGCTCATCGATCCTGCAACCGGCGGTCCGGATACGCAGCACTCAACAAACAACGTTATGGCCATAGTTTCCGGTGGTGGGCTCAAAGGAGAAGGGGATAAAAGTCTTGATATGCTTGCAAATCAAGAACCTTCGGGGAGCCTCATTGATATAGCGCCAACCATTTTACATTTGCTTGAATTTGAAAAACCAGTTGAAATGACAGGTAGCTCATTGCTCACATGAAACGCAACGATATTCTTGGAATCGGTATGGTAATCATCGCGTCAATCGCGGTCATGGGGTTTGACGTGTTCGCAGGGTCACTGAATCCCAGTTCGTCCCCGGCCTCGACGATGTATACACTTTCCCAAATCTTTAATCCTCTTGCTTCTACTTCGTATGATTCTTCGGGTTTTTCTGCCGATCAAAACGGGAGCGTCATCGAGATTCTCAAATACGTCAGCGCAAACCTTGGCTGGGCTTCCAGCAGCAACAATGTCTACAATCTGAACAGCAAGGTTGGTATTGGTACGTCCACTCCTGTTACTAAATTTGAAGTGCAGGGAACTGCATCGGCATCATATTTTTTGACAGGAAATACGTTCCAAGCGGGAGGATACGCAACGGTTTCCTACTCACGCTTCGGTACTGCCGCCACCTCGCATGGTTCCATGAACGCGGCTAATGATCTTCTCATTTCCGGAGAACTTGAAGTAAATGGTTCTGCGGCTTTTGATGGTTTTGCCTTGTTTGGATCCAATGCAAGTATCAGTGGTGGACTCGAAGTCAGCGGAACCGCTTCTGCCTCCCTTTTGCACATAGGCGGAGGATCAGCGGTTTCGTACAACAGATTCGGGACCTCGACTACGACACATACCACCAGCATTGATTCAGCAAATGACCTTCTCATCAATGGAAGTCTTGAAGTTGATGGTTCAGTTGCGTTTGATGGATTTGTGAAGTTTGGGACCCATGCATCTATTTCTGGAAATTTGGAGGTAAATATTACCACTCTTTCAGGAAACTCGCAGTTTGTGTGTTTTTCTGGCACGGCCACGTTTGCCACTCTGATTGATTGTGCTTCCAGTATACGATACAAAGAAGATATCCAACCCTTGAGATTCAACAAGGATAATCTATTGGCGATTGAATCCGTAGATTTCAAGTGGAAAGACCGCAATGAACGCAGCGTTGGATTCATTGCTGAGCAGGTCGTGGACTACATTCCTGAATTGGTAACGTACCGTGAGGACGGCAGTCTTCAGGGTGTGAATTATCCTCTGTTTACGCCCTATCTTTTGAGTCTTCTTCAAGACCACGAACAGCAGCTTGATGCACTGCAGATAAGCTCCCCAACCATTACTCCTATTTTTGATACTATTGTTCCCGAAGATATTCACGTAAAAACTATCGAAACAGAGACTATTAGGGTCAAAAAGGGTATTATTCTCGAAGATCAAGTGACAGGTGACCCCTATTGTGTGACGATTGTGAACGGTGAGCTCAAGGCCGTTCCGGGTTCGTGCGATCGTCAAAACCCAAGTATTGAAGTAGTTCCAGAGGATCAACAAAATTTGCCAACCCCAACTCCTCTTGAACATACCCCCGAAGTTCTTGTTCCGTCCCCCGATGTATCGCCAGGTGCAAGCGTTTCTGGTTAATATATGAAAACAGCAATCAAAATACTTGCGATCGTCATCATCGTTGCAGCCGCAATGGTTTTTTTGCGCAGAGAAAGCACTGCGCCGGTTGTTTCTCCTTCCATATCTTCCCAGTATACCACTTCTTCTCCCCAGCGTACGTCAACAGTTGCACCTACCTCTCGTCCTACCACCGTCCTTTTTTCCGATGTGCCGTTTACCTCTCAAGCGCCATTTGGGGGATGGGACGATCCGCGTCAGCAGGATGGCTGTGAAGAGGCCTCTGCTTTGATGGCCGTACGGTGGGCCCGCGGACAAACGCTTTCCAGTGACGAGGCACTGAAGGAAATTTTGGCAGCTGCGGATTACGAGGAAGCAACCTACGGAAGCTATCATGACACCAATGCACAGGACACGGTGACGCGAATATTCAAGGGATATTTCAAATTTGACGGTGCCACAGCGAAGCTTGATATTACGGCAAAAGATATCGAAGCGGCACTTCGCAAAGGTATGTTGGTGGTTGTGCCGGCAAATGGTCAACTTCTTGGGAACCCGAATTACACAGCCCCCGGACCTGATCGCCATATGCTCGTGATTATCGGATACGATCCGAATAAAGATGAATTCATTACCAACGATCCGGGTACGCGAAAGGGGAAAGGATATCGCTACAAGTCATCAGTTTTGGAGCGGGCAATTTTCAACTATCCCACCGGTGATCATGTTGAGACAGCAGAGCGTCGTACTGCAATGATCACCATCCAAAAATGATGACAATCGAAGAACTTGGCAATGTCACAACAAAGGTACTTGAAGAAATCAACGCGTTGATTCCGCAGCTTTCGAGTTCGTCAAAACCCATGACGTATGCACGCCTCTTGGAAATGCTGAAGGAGGGATCATCGGTACTGGTTGTTCGGGATGGCCAAAACATCATTGGTATTGGCATGGTGGTGATCTACAACGTCCCCACGGAAAAACGTGCTTGGCTTGAAGAAATTACCATTGATGAAACATATCGAGGCCAAGGATGGGGAGAAAAACTCTCCCAAGCACTGATTGATATTGCTAGAAAACAACACGTGGACCGTGTTTACTTGTCTAGTAATCCTGATCGCATCGCCGCAAACAAACTCTATCAGAAACTCGGGTTTGAAAAAAAAGAAACAAACGTCTATCGGTTAAAACTATGAAACACATTGTCTGCATTGGCGGAGGAACGGGGATGCCGCGGGTGCTTGAAGCACTCAAATCTCATGACGTTCATCTATCTGCTATCGTGACCATGGCTGATGACGGAGGTTCTTCGGGAATTTTGCGTGACGAGTATGGCGGTCTACCGCCGGGAGATGTGCGTAGAGTGCTGGTTGCGCTTTCGCATTCCGATCAGTCTCTCAAAGACATTTTTTTATATCGTTTTACCGAAGGAAGTTTGAGCGGACATTCGGTGGGCAACATTATTCTTAAGGCGCTTGAACTTCGAGATGGAAGTTTTGAACAGGCGATCGAACAAGCAAAAAAAATCTTGCATGTACGAGGCGACGTCATTCCCGTAACACTCGACTTTGTCAGGCTTTGCGCAGAGTTTTCTGATGGCACGAAAGCCAATGGCGAGCGTCACGTGAGCTCACCAGAAAATATCAATAAAGCAGTTGAACGCATCTGGCTTGAGCCTGCGGCGAACGCGAGCACCCATGCAATGAATGCGATTGCAGGAGCTGACATAATTGTTATTGGCCCGGGAGGATTTTTTTATAGTATTATTCCCAATTTTCTTGTTGCGGGAATTTCGGATGCTGTCCGCAATTCTTCAGCAAAGAAAATATATATAGAGAATCTCAAATCCCAAATTCCCGATTTTGACTACATTGCAGAAATCAAAAAATATGTAACAATAGATGTTGTGTTGCCGTCGTCAGTGCAAGCAGACGCTACTACCCTCGCAAATGGAATTCTTACACTTTGATCTTATAGCGTTCATCAAAGCGGCCGGATACCTCGGCATTTTTGGTTTTGTGTTCGCAGAATCGGGACTCTTGATCGGTTTTTTCCTGCCGGGGGATTCGCTCCTTTTTACCGCTGGATTTTTGGCATCGCAGGGCTATCTTAATATCTGGGTTCTCTGTATCGGAGCGTTTTTGGCAGCGGTCATTGGCGACAATGTCGGGTATTCATTTGGCAATAAAATCGGCGTCAAGCTTTTTACCAGGGAGGACTCGCTCATCTTCAACAAAGAGCACCTTGCGCGCGCCCAGCACTTCTATGAAAAACATGGCCGCAAGACTATCATCATCGCGCGCTTTGTACCGGTGGTCCGCACCTTTGCACCCATCGTTGCCGGTATTGGTAATATGCACTACAAGACGTTTTTTATGTTCAATATCATTGGGGGAGTTTTGTGGGGGATCGGTATCTCCTTGCTTGGCTTTCTTCTTGGCAATGTGATTCCCGACATTGATCGCTACCTTCTCCCTATTATAGTGCTCATTATTTTTGTTTCCGTTTTGCCAGGCATTATTCACATTTTGCGCAATAAAGAGCATCGCGAGAAACTTTTTTCCATCTTTAAACGTCATTAATATCAGAGAGAGTGGGGCGAAAGGCACCCTCACTGCTTTTCGCGTGCAGTAAACCGCAAAGAAAGAAAGAGGAGAATCAATGGAGCTGGACCCTCATCAACGCTATGATTCCTGTCTTCGTAGGCATTATTCTTGTTCTCCGCAGCTGAACAGCGGCATCGGTTGAGGCGATGAGCGGGTACCAGTTGCTCCTCATCGCCTCCCGTGGTAATTTCACAATATATGGTTGAGCTCCCTTCTTTTCAAACTCTGTACCGCCAACTGCGGCTCAAACGCTTCATTCCCTATAGTCTGGCGTTTTTCAATGTTCTGGTGCTTGTTTTTGTTTTCATAATTCACCAGGTCCACTATCTCTTACTGGGGGTTTTGATCTTTGAAGGTTTTGTCGTGACTGCTTTGCTCGTGGCCCGTGTATGGGCAAATCAACAACTTGCCGAAAGTGAACTTCGCCATCGCCTTGTTGTTCGCGCAACACATGATGTGGTATGGGACTGGGATGTGATTGCCAATCGTACAACGTGGTCAAATGGAATAAAAAGCCTTTTTGGATATAAACCCGAAGATGCGCAGTCCACGTCCTGGTGGGAACAACGTCTTCATCCTGAGGATCGGGAGCATACTCTCACGAGTCTTGCCAAATCGGTGGAACACGAAAAAGATTGGCGTTGTGAATACCGCTTTCGTCGGAGCGATGGCGTGTACATTAATGTCATAGATAGAGGTTTCGTTGTGGACTTCGAAGATGGGAAAACAAAACGCATGATCGGCGCCATGCTCGATGTGACAAAACAGCGCCAGACGCAGTTCGCACTCAAGCAAAGCGAAGAACATTTTCGCACATTGGTGAACAGCGTGCAGGATGCCGCACTTTTCATGATCGATGAAAAAGGCGCTATCATGAGCTGGAACAATGGTGCCGAACGGGTGTATGGATATGAAGAACAGGAGGTGTTGAAGAAAAATGTTTCCCTCTTTTTTCTCCCGGAAGACATCGAGAAACGGGAACCGCAAAAAATTCAAGCGGTGGCGGCGAAGTCGGGTTTTTATCAGGTGGAAGGATGGCGCAGACGGAAAGACAATTCTCTCTTTTGGGCATCGGTTATGTTGACTTCCTTTCGCGACGAGAACGCTGTGCTTCGGGGTTTTGTTGTGTCGGTGCGTGACCGGACCGAGCGCAAAACATCGGAAGATACAATCAAATTTCAGGCATTTCATGATGCGCTCACCGGCCTCCCGAACCGTACCCGAGCTGAATCGTATCTTACAACAGTGATGCACTCGCGACGAAAAAAGACCCGGTTCGCACTCTTCTTCATCGACCTCGATAAATTTAAAAAAATTAATGACACCCTTGGACATGCCATGGGGGACCGCATTCTCAAGGAAGTCGCAGTGCGCTTTCGAGATGCGGTGCGGCACGAGGATTTGGTCGCGCGTTTCGCCGGCGACGAATTTCTCGTCATCAGTCTTGTTGATACTGTGGATGATGCACGCAAAATTGCCGATGATATTTTTCATGCTTTGCTACCGGATTTTATCATCGATTCCTATCATTTGCAGGTTACCGCCAGCATGGGCATTGTCCTCTATCCCGATCATGGAACATCGCATGAAATCCTCCTCAAGAACGCTGATGCGGCGCTCTATCGGGCAAAGGAAAATGGCCGGAACCAATATCAGTTTTTTGGAGAACACATGGTCCATGAAGCTCTCGAGCGGATCTCCTTGGAAAGCAGTTTGCGTCAAGCAATCAAGAAAAATGAATTCCAGCTCTACTACCAACCAGTAGTGGATTCCTCTAGTCAGGGGATTGTTGGCGCAGAGGCGTTAATTCGCTGGAATCATCCGGAACGAGGACTGCTCTATCCATCAGAATTTATTTCTCTTGCGGAAGATACCGGTTCTATTATTGTTCTTGGTGGATGGGTCTTGCAGGAAGCCTGCATGCAACTACAGCGATGGCATCAGTTGGGATTTACCCATCTTTCTATGGGGATCAATGTTTCTCCGCGGCAAATGATACGTTCCAATATCGTTGAACAGGTTCGCGAGGTACTCGACAAAACCAGACTCGATCCATCCAAGGTGAATCTCGAAGTGACCGAAAACATCGCACTCCAAAACAATGAAACGCTCATGGCCACCATCCGTCAGTTACGTGGTCTTGGAGTTGGTTTAGTGCTCGATGATTTTGGTTTGGGCCATTCTTCACTTGGGTATCTCAAGCAGTTTTCTATTACGGGCCTCAAGGTGGATCAGTCGTTTGTAAGAAAAAGTCTTGCCATGGAAGAAGATGCGGCTATTGTGAAAGCAATTGTGCTATTATCACAAACGCTCAATCTCAGCCTTGTAGCGGAAGGCGTGGAAACCGAAGAGGAGAAAGCATTTCTCCAGGCCAACGGCTGCCGCTATCTGCAAGGGTATCTTTTTAGCAAACCCCTCCCCGCCGAGGAATTTGAAAAACTTCTCCACCAGCAACAAGTTGCTATTACCTATCACGCCTAGTACAATATACCAAGGTTAAACCTTGGTATATCTGGCGAATTCTATGACTAGACAATTCCAGTTTGAAAAAGGGGAGTACTACCACATTTACAATCGGGGTTTTGAGAAAAGCCCTATTTTTCGTGACAAGCCTGATCGGGCTCGTTTTATGAGGTTACTTTTTCTCTGCAACAGTAAAAAACCGGTAATTGTTCGAGCTCTGTCAAAAAAATTAATTTTTGGAAATTCAGATTTTGAAAAGTTGCGTGGTGATCCAATCGTAGATCTTGGCGCTTACTGTCTCATGGGCAATCACTTTCATCTTTTGGTTCGCGAAGTAACTCATAGAGGTATTAGTGCATTCATGCAAAAACTTACGACAGCCTACACAATGTATTTCAACACAAGGTATGAAAGAGCGGGGGGACTATTACAAGGAACATTTAAGGCACGCCATTTAGATTCAGATGAATATCTAAAATATGCTTTTTCTTATATTCACCTTAACCCGGTGGAGCATATTGATCCTGAATGGAAAGACAATGGCATCACAGATAGAAAGAAAGTTGATGCATATTTGAATTCGTACAATTACTTTAGTCTCCCTGACTATCTAGGAGATGAACGTCCGGAGCATATTATTGTCGACCGCAATGTACTTCCGCGGTATTTTCAGACAAGAAAAGATTTGTTGTCTGAAATGAACGACTGGCTGATGTATCAGCAATATACCAAGGTTTAACCTTGGTATATCTCGGCATGAATTAATAAAGATCGGCGCGTAGGTCGAGGCTTTCGGCGGGGCGGAGCAGGTCCGCTCCCGGAACAATATTTAGTTGGTCCCATACTCACTGCCAGGACGGGAATGCTAGCACGGCCGGTCGTCCGGGATGCTGCCTTCTGTACCCGCGAAACCGGGGTCCTCGGAGCGTTCAGGCGCCGGGCCATCCGTCGGCCAGCAGTGATAGGGCAGTACGAGTAGATCCGCGTGCAGGAAGCGGCGGATGTAGGCGATGGGGGAATTCTGACATAGTTGCAATTAATAGTCAATGATGATATAATAGTGAAGTCGTTTATTACTTGAAGGTATTCAAGCGCGCGAGCGCTTTTTGATTGAACTATGGAAATTAGAAATATAGCCATCATAGCCCATGTGGACCACGGAAAGACCACGCTCACGGATGCGTTGCTCAAGCAAACAGGCATGGTGTCCGCGGATTTTAGTATGGATGTAAATGCGCTCGAGCAGGAGCGGGGCATCACGATCTACTCTAAAAACGCGTCACTCTATTATAAGGACACCAAGATCAACATTGTCGACACGCCAGGACACGCGGACTTTGGATCTGAAGTGGAACGGGTTTTGCGCTCGATTGATGCGGTGCTTCTTATCGTGGACGCACAAGAAGGCCCGATGCCACAGACTCGATTTGTGCTCAAAAAATCTTTGGAGTTGGGATTAAAACCAATTTTAGTAATCAATAAAATCGACAAGCCTGCGGCCGATCCCGATCGTACTCATGAGCAAGTACTCGAACTATTTATGGAGCTGGGTGCAAATGATGCACAGCTCGATTTTAAGACCATTTATGCAATCGGACGTGATCGCGTGGCGATGTTGCATCTCAACGACGAGCGTAAAGATCTTGCGCCGCTTTTGGATCTGATTTTGCGAGAAGTACCTGTTGCTTCGGGAAACGATGAGAAACAACTTTTGCTTCAGCCTTTCAATCTTGCCTATGACAATTTTTTGGGACGCATGGGAATCGCACGAATCTATCAAGGTAAAATTCAGCAAGGCAAAACATATCCTCGCGGAAAAATTACCAAACTTTTTACCTTCAACGGATTTGAGCGGCAGGAAGTCGCAGAGGCTAGTGCCGGTGATATAGTAATGATCGCAGGAATTTCTGATCTCAATATCGGTGAAACGATTTGTGAAACATCTGATCAAACTCCACTTCCAATGATCAATGTCGATGAGCCCACGATCTCACTTCGCTTCATGGTAAATGATTCGCCCTTCGGTGGGCGGGATGGAAAGTTTGTCACAAATCGCCAAATTCGCGAGCGCCTCGAAAAAGAACTCGAGGTAAATGTAGGACTCAAAATCGATTTCACCAGCAACGATTACTACACTGTTTTTGGGAGAGGAGAATTGCACATCGCAATCCTTTTAGAAAACATGCGACGTGAAGGTTACGAAGTTCAGGTTTCCCAACCACACGTCATCATCAAAGATGGCAACGAGCCTTTCGAAGAAGTCGTGATAGATGTCCCATCAGAAATGGCTGGGAATACAATTGAGTCTCTTGGTAAACGCAAAGGCGTTATGAAAAATATGCGGCCGGAAGACGGAGGACGCACTCGGTTGATTTTTGATGCACCTACGCGTGGATTGCTCGGCTACCGAAATCAATTCATGGTGGAAACAAAAGGAGAGGGAATTTTCTCGAGTCGGTTCATAGAGTTTCGTCCGCATGTGGGGGACATCGATCATAGGAATGTCGGCTCTATGATTTCTATGGAATTGGGAAAGACCACCGGCTACTCACTCGACAATTTGCAAACGCGCGGGACACTCTATGTCGGACCCAATGTCGATGTCTATAAGGGCATGGTGATTGGCAACACCTCCAAGGGTTTGGATATGAGCGTTAATCCCGTCAAGGGGAAACAACTCACTAATTTTCGCTCCGCAGGTAATGATGACAACATCTACCTTGCACCTCCATTGGAGGTTACATTGGAAAGGGGACTTGAAATTATGGCCGATGATGAGTACCTCGAAGTCACTCCTAAGAACATTAGGTTGCGAAAAATAATATACAAGTAGGTAGGTTTATATATCTTAGTGTGATCTGTAAGCACTAAATTCTAATACCTAAACAAATACCAAATCCCGGGTTTTAACTATTTAAATTCTAGTTTGGTTAGATGTTAGAGTTTTAGGTTTAGAGTTTTTCTTTTTTATCCACAGTTTTTTGCAAATTCATGGTATACTCATACATCCCATAAGGAAAGTACTTACGGGATATATCGGCTATCGGGAAAGGGTTTTTGGAGGAGTCCGGAATGGACTTATCGCGAGAAAAAAATATAAGCGAAAACATCGCGCAATCAACTCCCCAAACCCAACCTCCGCATAGCGAGCCTGTTGTTGCGCAGACGCTTGTAGCCTCTCCTGGCGACGTATCGATTGACAATGACTTTGTCTCTACGTCACTTCTCGCGAATGAGTTCAATTATGATCCGGATCATATTGGCCTCTTACTCCGTCAAGGAAAAGTTCGCGGGAGGAAGGATGATAAACGATGGCTCGTGTCGCGTGCATCACTCGTCTCGTATCGGAATACGGTTGAGGAGAAGAAGGCTCTCCGGGCTTCTGTCTCAAAATCCTTAACAGTTCTTTCAAAAGCTCTTTCCCAGAGCGCCGACCTATCCGCCGCGGCATTAGCGAAGGCGGATCGCCCCAGTGGTGGAAGTGTTACTACACGTTCAAAAAAAGATCGTGCGGTAAGACTCCTGCCTCTGGGGCTTTTATTATTGCTACTTTCTGGTTTCGGATTTGCATTGGTTGGCGATTTTGTTACCTTTCGGAGCAAGACGCCTTCCGTTACGTATGAAAACTCTGTTCGTGAGGAATTGTCTCCTTCGCCATCTGTCGCCGTGATCTCTCATTCGCCGGTTGTGGCGGAGCCTTCTCATGTTTATGTGCAAACCCTCCCCGCCACCCCTCTCCCTTCTCCCATCTTTACCATCCCTTCCTTCTGGGAACAGCGCTTTTCTTTCCTCCAGCAGCAGATTGATGAATTGCAAAACAGAACCCCCACCATCAACATATCGCAAACCCTTCCCCTTGATTCCTATCCACGCATCAAGAGCAATGATAACAAAAACTCCAACCCCACCGTTTTCGCTACCTACTACCTTTCCGGCCACAATCTCGATATCACCGGAACCATCACGCAAAGCGGCACCGGTGCAGTAACCCTTGGTGGTGCCGTTTCCATGGGTTCAGGACTTTCCGTTGCAGGTGATCTTGAGGTGGCCGGCTACGCATCCTCTTCCGCTACCTATGGTTCCGGTCTTTCAGATTGTGACACCGCTGGTTCCAGCAAACTTCTCTGGGATGCATCTTCAGGAAATTTCAGCTGTGGCACCGATCAGACCTCCGGAGGAGTTGGAGTTACTTCCAACTCTCTGGACTTCGATGAATTCGTAAACTCTGCCACACTGGATGCCAACCTCACCATCAACCGAAGCGCCTCCAACTACTTCATCGGCATTGGTGCCACTCCCTCTACCGTCCTCGAAGTCCAAGGCACCGCCTCTGCTTCATACCTCTTAGCTGGCAATACCCTCCAAGTAGGTGGCTACGCCTCTGCCACTTACAGTAGGTTCGGTACCTCTCCCACCACCCATAGCAACTACATCTCTTCTTCCAACGATCTCCTCATCAATGGAGATCTTGAGATTGATGCCAGCGCCACTTTTGACGGCAACCTCGCATTCTATGGTGAGATCATGCCTGATGGAGATCTTTGTTCCGATGGACAGATCCTCAAAAAAACAGGTTCAAATGACTGGGATTGTGCCGCAGATGCCGGCTCAAGCACCGTAGCAAGTAACTCCCTCGGCTTTGGAGCCTTCATCAATGAGCTTACCCTGGATAAAGCTG
>JBBTSB010000008.1:0-30576 GCA_038064915.1 Patescibacteria group bacterium | reverse complement strand
CTCTTGCCAGCATTGGCTATGACTGGGCCTGGGGAGGCACCAACTTCCAGAATGTTGGCTCCTTTGCTACCGGTACCGGAGATGAAGCTATCATTGGAGGTACGCTACAAGTAGGTGGGACAAGCAGTGTGAGCTACAGCAGATTTGGTACCTCTGCCACTACCCACTCAAACTATATCTCCCAAGCCAATGATCTTCTCATCTCTGGTGATCTCTCTGTAGTAGGTACCATCTCTGCCAATATCGCCTCTGCCTCCGCATATATGCTCACTGATTCCAATACCGGAGCTACCATGGCTGACTGCGATGGAGATACCCAAGCCCTCGGCTGGGATACCACCACCAAGCGCTTCTTCTGCGGAGATGACGACAGTGGTACCGTAGCCTCCAATTCCCTCGGCTTTGGAGCTCTCATCAATGAGCTTACCCTCGATACCAGCGTCACCCTTGCCTCTGCAGGCTTTACCTGGAACTGGGGAGGTACCAACTTCCAGAATGTAGGCTCCTTTGCTACCGGTGCGGGGGATGAAGCTATCATTGGTGGTACCTTGCAGGTAGGAGGAACCAGCTCGGTGAGCTACAGTAGATTCGGGACGGGAACAACCGGTTATGCACATTTCATTTCTGCCGCATCCGATCTCCTTATCTCTGGCGATCTTGAAGTAGACGCGAGTGCGCAGTTTGATGGCTTCGTGAGAATTTCCAACACCGCCACAGCTTCGCTCGTGTTTAGATCAGGAGCAGACAATGAGAAAAAATTCACGATCCAATCAAACTACACCAGTACGGGAATCACCGACCGGCTTTCTATTCTAAATGGAGATAATATAGAAATGGTTTCGATTGCGAGCACTGGTGTTGTCGATATTGATACCTTGCGAACCGGTCCGCTGTCGTTTGAAGACAACGCCGGCATAGTGAGTTGGGTGAATATGGACATTACCTCGGCTTCCAGTGGCACGGTCATGAGCTACTCGGCACAAATTGACTCGGTACCGATTATGACGATATACGGTCAAACGGGTGCTTCTAATGATGTCCAGCAAAGAAGAGTTGGTATTCTCACCACAAGTCCCACGACAGTCCTTGAAATTCAGGGTACCACATCGTCTTCGTATTTCCTTTCTCCAAATGCAGCTCAATTTGGCGGGTTTGGATCTGCTGCGTACAATAGATTCGGGACGAGTACCACCGGCCATTCAAACTACATCTCTACATCCAATGA
Source organism: Patescibacteria group bacterium (assembly GCA_038064915.1). Classification (GTDB taxonomy): domain Bacteria; phylum Patescibacteriota; class Minisyncoccia; order 2-02-FULL-40-12; family IGHO2-01-FULL-4-A; genus JBBTSB01. The sequence goes on along the minus strand of JBBTSB010000008.1, from coordinate 29,351 downwards.
TGTAATGATTTCCGGAGATCTAGAAGTTGACGCAACGGCTTCGTTTGCCGGGGTGGCTTCGGTGTCCGGACTGCTGTATTTGCCCAACCTTGCCGGTGGTACAGGCAATGTTCCCGTGTGTCAGGACACCGCAAATCTTGCTTTGATACAATGTCCATCGAGTTCACGTTACAAGGAAAATGTTACCGCATTGACCTGGGATAAGGATGCATTTCTGTCTTTAGATCCGGTCAACTTTACATGGAAAGGTGACGGATCAGAGGATATTGGTTTTATTGCCGAAGATGTTGCTGAAAAAATTCCGTTGCTTTCATACAGAGACAAAGATGGACTGATTGGCGGGGTAAAATATCAGCTCCTTTCCGTTTACTTACTGGCTCTTGATAAAGAGCAAGAACAGCGTCTTGATATTCTCGAAGATTTGGTTATCGGAAGCACGAGCCTTTCGGACACCATGACCATAGAAAACGGCAATGTTGTTTTCAAAAAACCGGTCGTCATGAAAGCAGGACTGACCGTCGAGGGTATCGCGGAATTTATCGGCCGGCCGTACTTCAATGCTGACATGGGAGGATTTGTGGTGCTGAAAGCCGGAGCGACGGAAGCTTCCGTGTCCTTCGAGCAAGAATATCTTGAGAAACCGGTCATCAATGTTTCCGCGCAACAACTCGTCAGTGATGGCATCAACTTCGCGGTCGCGAGCGCAAGCACTACTGGATTCCATGTGGTTTTGAGTAAGCCGGCTTCGCAAGACTATGAATTTAGCTGGATTGCACTTGCCGTCAAAAATGCGAGAATTGTCATTGCAACGCCAGGCCCGACACCTACGCCGACACCTACTCTTACTCCGACTCCAAGTCCTACTCCAATAACTACCCCTGTGCCTTCTTCGACACCGGATCCATCTCCATCACCCACACCCGATCCAAGTCAAACTCCGACCCCCGATCCATCGCCTTCACCAACACCTTCGCTAACCCCAGATCCTACACCAGATCCATCACCGACTCCGACTCCGACTCCAACACCTACCCCAACTCCAACACCAAGTGACACCCCGGTACCTACACCTGAACCAACACCGATTTAATGACCAAAAAATTTACAATTATCCTTCTCCTCATAATAGCTGCTATCATTGGCTTCGCTATTTTTAGAACCCCCTCGGAGTCGCCCGTCCGCAACGATTCGCGTAGCGATTCGGGCAGAGAGGGAGATAGTGATTTCACGGTAACCTATCCTGCCGGCTACAAAGTTTCTTCTGCTGCGTCGGGAGTGACGACCGTGGAAAATGAAGAGGGGAGAGGATTTCAGATCGCCGTAACAGCCTTTGACGAACCCGGACCGATTACCGAAGAGCGGATCCGTCAGGATTTGCCGGACGCGGAAATCAACGAACCGGCATGGTATGAGCTTGATGGCGAGAAGACGTTTGTATTTTATGGTTTTGATGAGGATCTCGGTGAGACATTTGAGGTGTGGACGGTCCATGGCGGAAAACTCTATCAAATTATGGGAACCAAAACGGATGAAGAGGTCATCACAAAAACATTAAAAACATGGAAATGGAAATAACTATCTCACCCCAACCCTCTCTTATAGATAAGAGAGGGAGCAAAATGCACTCCCGCTTATTTATAAGAGGGAGTCGGAGGGAGATAGTGCTCCTGGCATTTTTAGTGATTTTTGCATTTTTCATTGGGGCACAGCCTGCAAAAGCCGGCACCATCATCAAATCTCCCGCCTATCTCGGTCTCCAAAACGGCCTTGTTGGCTGTTGGACCTTTGACGGGGCGTACGACAAAGCACCCGATTGTTCGGGAAATAACAACACCGGCACACTCACGAATGGGCCACTGCGAACTCAAGGCCAACTCGGCCAGGCATTGAGCTTTGATGGGAGCAATGATTATGTAAACATCGGTGCGCCTTCTTCACTCGAGCTAGGCACATCAGACATGACTTCCGTAGCGTGGATTAAGACTAACGGTGTTACAAATGATGGCTTATGGAGAGACATATTAACAAAATATGAAAGTTCACCTGCTGATATTGATTTTGCTCTTCAACTTGCTCACGCGTCGGAAGGGACACCAACAGTTGGTACGCGCATCGAGGGAGGTTTGTGGGCGAATTTTAATAATTTGTACATAGCCGACAACTTAGCACTTGACGATAACAAATGGCACTTTGTAACTGTAACAAGAAGAAACGGTACTGCCTCGTTGTATGTAGACGGGAATTTAAGACAATCTGGTTCGATTACCCAGAACAGTATTACCGGTGTAACACCCTGGACGATCGGTCAATTAAATACTTCTGATGGGCAAAATTTTGCTGGCTCCATCGACGACGTACGCGTTTTTAACCGCGCTCTTTCGGCCACGGAAGTCGCGCGGATGTATAAAATTGGCCTTGCGTCAAAGCAAAATGAAGCGCAGGGGAATGATCAACTCGACAAGGGCCTCGTCGGCCACTGGACGATGGACGCGAATGATATCGGCCTTTCCGGCACGACCGCCAAAGACCGCTCGGGGCAGAAAAACCACGGCACACTCACCAACGGGCCTCTGGCCACTGTCGGCAAAATGGGCCAGGCGTTGGATTTTGATGGGGTGAATGATCATGTTCTTGTTCCAAGTAATGCCTCCTTCAGGCCAGCCAACCAACTTACCATGGCTGCCTGGGTCAAACCTTCTAGTTTCAGCGCGGCGAGTCTAATTTTTTCATCCGGCGATAGCGCTATCAGTCGTGGGTATAACTTATTTGTTAGGACCACTAAGCAACCCTGTGTTTACCTCGGTACATCTGGTGATACCTCCGGCACAGCGAGTAGCCCAGCCATGGTGGCCGGCAAGTGGTCTCACATTGCCGCTACGTATAATGGTACTACACTTGTGGTTTACCTCGATGGCGTATCGTACCCTCTCATAGCTGCCGGTGGTTGTAATGTGAACACAGGTACCGGCGACATTACCTATGGCAGTAGTGCTGTTCTAAGCATTGGCGCAAAAAACACCGGTATTTCACCATTTTTCCCCGGCTCCATAGACGACGCTCGCGTCTACAACCGGGCGCTTAGTGCGGGGGAGATAAGTCGCCTCTATCAGATGGGACAGCCGAGGGTCAATGCGACAAAAAATAGCCTCGACTACGGTCTCGTCGGCCACTGGACGTTTGATGGAGCTGATATCGGCCTTTCCGGAACCACCGCCAAAGACCGCTCCGGTCAGAACAACCACGGCACATTGACTGGTGGTCCTTTGCAAGCGATAGGCAGGATCGGCCAGGCGTTGAGTTTTGATGGGAGTAATGATTATGTGGATCTTGGGACTGGCCTTGACCAGAATGGCGAGGTTACGATGTCCGCTTGGATTAAAGCCGATGACATAAGTACGAATAGGCAGTCTGTTATTACCAATTCCTCTTCTGCCGGAACTGCCGCTGACTACAGCCTTGATATCAATAGAACTACGGGGAGAGTGAGTGTCTTGAGATCTTCCACGGCTGTTTCTGTCACCGGAAATCAGACGCTCCAAGCTGGGAAATGGTATCACATCGTTGGGGTTATTTCAGGTAGTTCTGGCAACTGGACTGTTTCCGTTTATGTTGACGGAGTGTTGGATAAATCCGCCACAGATACCAACAATGCCAATGGCACAAATCAAACAACCGCAATCGGCCGACAAGGGGCATTTAATGGCAGATATTTCAACGGCCCTATAGATGATGTCAGGCTTTACAACCGTGCCCTGTCGGCGGGGGAGATCAATAAACTATGGCAGATGGGGAGATGAGGTATAATATGACAAGCAATTTTCAATTTTACAATTTAGAATTTTCAATCAATTTCTAATGTCTCAATTACCAAACGAAAAACCAAAATATAATTTAGAAGAGAGAACCGCAAAATTTGGAGAAGCGGTACTACGATTTTGTCGTATGGTGAAAAAAGACAACATCACCATGCCGTTGATAAATCAGCTCGTACGGTCCGCGACCAGTATCGGAGCAAACTACATGGAGGCAAATGGGGCGAGCTCAAAGAAAGATTTTCGAAACAAGATCTTTATTTGCAAAAAAGAATCACAGGAAACGAAGCATTGGCTGAGGATGCTTGCTGTTGATGCAGATGATAAAGATACACCCAGAAAGTTGTGGCAAGAATGTCACGAATTAACTTTGATATTTCACAAAATTGCTAGCAGTTCTTTTTAAAAATTATTCATTAGTAATTCAATGAAAATTGAAAAATTGAAAATTGTAAATTATTTTCTATGATCCCAAAAAACGCAAAACTGGTTCATAAAGGCATACTCTTCGATGTCTATCAGTGGCAGCAGGAGATGTTTGACGGGACAACGAAGACCTACGAAAAGCTCGAGCGCAAAGACAGCGTTACTATTTTGCCGGTGACGACAGATGGAATGATTTTACTTGGACGTGAAGAGCAGCCTGGACGAGAGCCATTTATTAGTATTCCTGGAGGGCAGGTGGAAGAGGGCGAGGAGCCCGAAGAAGCAGCAAGACGCGAATTTCTCGAGGAAACCGGTTACGAAGCAAGGGAACTTGAGCTCTGGCAAACCGTACATCCCTATGGCAACAAAATAGACTGGGATGTGTATGGGTATGTGGGGCGTGGATGCAAAAAAGTTGCCGATCAGAATCTCGATAGCGGCGAAAAAATACAATTGGAATTAGTATCGTTTGATGATTTTATACAAATTGCCGCGTTTGATGAGAATTTCCGCGTTGAGGAACTGACGAAGATTGTGTTACGTGCGATGCTGCAACCAGAAGAAATGCAAAAACTCAAATGGCTACTTTTTGGAAAATAGTCGTTGGATTTTTTATTTTGGCTGGTTTGGTGTTACTTTTGACAGATAAAGCAATCTGGCCGACGTACTATGATTTGCCCTATATGGGATGGGCGGCGCTCGTGTGTGCGCTTGCGATTTGGGTCCTGCCCAAGGTCGGACCTTGGGATCCTTTAAAGGTCCGACCTTTACAGACTGCACTCGCACTCATTTTACTCTTCAATGCTTCGGGTGACATGGGCTTGTATGAACTTTATAAATACGGCTTTGAGTACGACAAAATTATTCACTTTGTTTCGCCACTGATTGCGACACTCGCGCTAGCGCGGGCCTATGGTCTTCGCACGGCGATCATTATAGTAGTGAGCGGGGCGTTTGCTTGGGAACTCTTTGAATTTCTGGCTGATACCTTTATCAAAACACACCTCTTTGGCGTGTATCGGCATCAGATTTTACGTGATACCCTGACTGATATAGCGATGAATGTGATGGGGGTTGTTCTTGCTTGTGTTGTGGATAGAAAGCGAATATACTGGACTTATGGACAAAGAAACAAAGAATTATCTTGATAAGAAGTTTGACGCCGTTGATAAGAAATTCGATGCTATTGATAATAGGTTTGATCAGCAATCCAAGGAGATAAAAGCCGTTGAGCAACGTCTGTCTGCCAAGATCGATGATTTAAATGACCGTACTGCGCGGGGTTTTCGTGATCTCGAAGGACGTCTGGATGTAAAAGCCCGTGTCGAAAAACTCGAACGCAATTACGAAAAAATCAAAGAAGCTTTGCATTTAGCCGCATAGGACAACTCAAGTTGCCTTTTTTGCTCAATTTGTTATGATAATTGGGCTTTTTTATGGAAGGACCTGTTATATCAATTTCAGCCGAGCCACTTTTTCATATAGGCTCGTTTACCGTAACCAACTCGATGCTGTTGGCATTTGTTACGTTGGTACTCTTCAGTATTTTTGCTTTTTTCATTCGTGGACGGATCAAGCAAATTCCCGGTAAAATCCAAAATCTTTTTGAAGCGATTGTGGATGCATTGCTGGACTTGATGGAGTCCGTATACGGTAGTCGCGCCAAGGCAGAGCAGTATTTTCCGCTCATTGCCACAATCTTTTTGTTTATCATGATTTCTAACTGGCTCGGACTACTTCCGGGTGTAGGATCCATCGGATTGAATGCCGTGCACGATGGACATGAAGTTTTCATTCCACTGTTTCGAGCTCCCGCTGCGGATTTGAACTTTACCCTTGCTATTGCCATCGTTTCGGTTTTGGCAACGAACATATTTGGTATTATTGCGATCGGATTTGTAAAGCATTTTAAAAAGTTTTTTAATGCCCAAAAGCCGTTTCCGGTTATTTCCTTCGTGGGAATTCTTGAGTTTATCTCCGAATTTGTTAAGATTGTTTCATTCTCGTTTCGTTTGTTTGGCAATGTGTTTGCCGGTGAGGTACTTTTGATCATCATCGCATTTTTGGTGCCCTACTGGTTGCCGGCGACTGTGCCATTTTTATTTTTAGAGTTGTTTGTCGGTTTTATGCAGGCGTTTATTTTTTCAATGCTCACCATGGTTTTCATCGGTATGGCGGTAGTGGACCATGATGAGCACGAAGAGGCACATGCGCATTAATACGTAATTCACGGAAGCGTTAGCGAGATATCCGAACCCTTTTTCTTTTTTCTTCGGATAGGGCGTTAACACTGACGTAAAAAAGTATGGAAGACGGAACATTAGCCATAGCGATTGTTATGGCGGTAGGTACGGTAATGCCGGCGCTTGCGATTGGTATGATCGGCAAGCATGGCGTGGACGCGATTAGTCGTAATCCGGAGGCGTCATCAAAAGTACAGACCGCGATGATTCTCGCGATCGCGTTTGCCGAAGCTATCGCTATCTACGCGCTGGTTGTATCGCTTATTCTTAAGTTCGTCTAATTTTTGAGGTCGGACCTTAAGGGATCCCAAGGTCCGACCTCGGGTATATGTCAGAACTATTTCACACCTTAGGAATAAATGGAAAATTACTCGCGGCGCAGCTGCTAAACTTTTTGATTGTTTTAGTGGTTTTGACCTTTGCGGTATACAAGCCATTGCTTGCCGCAATGCGCAAACGCCGCGAGCGGATTGAGTATGGTCTCAAAGGTGCCGATGAGGCCGAGAAACAATTGGCCGGCATTGAAGTATCGCGTCAGCAAAAAATGAGGGAAGCTGACGAGCAGGCGATGGCGTTGATGCGCGAGACTGAACAAAGCGGCAAGAAGCGCTTTGGCGAGATTGTCCACGGCGCAGAGGAGAAAGCGGACTACCTCCTCAAAGAAGCGGCCGCGATGTCAAAGCGTCGCGAGACCGAAGAAATGGAACGACTCATGAAAGAGGCGCAGGGGATCATCAAAGAAGCTTTGATCAAGACCGTAGAGTTGAATCCCAAAGACGTGGATGAAAAATTAATTTCACAAGCACTCAATGAAGTACGCAGCTAATTTATACGCGCAGGCATATTTGCAAACAAAGGCTGACCCTAGCCAATTTTTACATATCGTAGAGAAGAACGGCGATTTTTCACGAATAGACAAAATTTTACAAGCTATTGAGGAATTGGCCACCAAAGAAGCGGGGGGACATATGATACATTTAGAATTTGCACGGGACCTGCCTGCGCAGGCAGGATCGGATATGGCAAAGAAATTTAAATTTACCACAAAAGACCATGTGCGTGTCTCGATCAATCCCTCCCTGGTTGCGGGAGTGAGAGTTACCATAGATGGTACGAAGGAATTTGATAATAGCTTTAAACGTAAGATTAACACTTTATTTGTATGAGTTACGAAATCATAGAAAAACTGAAGAAGGAGATTGCGGGGTACAAGCATCAGGCGGGTTTTGAGGAGGTTGGTATGGTTGTGGAAACGGGAGATGGAATTGCTAAAATTTCCGGACTTCCCGGCGCACTTAGCCAAGAGCTCCTCGAAATCGATACCAAAGCGGGCAAAGTTGCGGGTGCGGCGTTTAACCTCGAGGAAAACTTTATCGGTGTTGTTGTGCTTGGAGATTCACAAGCTGTCAAAGTTGGAGATCGCGTGCGTACCACCGGAAAAGTTCTCTCAATCAAAGTGGGCGATGAAATGATCGGCCGTGTTGTGGATCCGCTCGGAAATCCTCTTGATGGCAAAGGAGTGATCGGTGCCAAAAATGACTACCTTATCGAGCGCATCGCACCATCTGTCGTCGAGCGCAAATCTGTCGACACGCCCGTACATACCGGTATCAAAGTTATCGATGCCATGATTCCCGTGGGCCGCGGCCAGCGCGAGCTCATCATCGGTGATCGGCAGACAGGAAAGACCACGATTGCGATTGATACGATCCTCAACCAGAAACAAGACCCAGGTCGTCGCCCTCTCATTTGTATCTACGTCGCTATTGGTCAAAAAAATTCCAAAATCGCCCAGCTCGTGCGTAAGCTCGAAGATGCTGGAGCGATGAAGTATACGGTTGTCGTTTCTGCTCCTGCATCAGTTGCCGCACCGCTCCAGTACCTTGCACCCTACGCAGGATGTGCGATCGGGGAATACTTCATGGATCAGGGCAAAGACGCACTCGTGATCTATGATGACCTCTCCAAGCACGCAAATGCGTATCGTCAGCTCTCTCTACTATTACGCCGCCCGCCAGGACGTGAGGCATATCCGGGCGATGTGTTTTATCTGCACTCCCGATTGCTTGAACGTGCGGCAAAAATGGACGACGCGCACGGTGGCGGTTCACTTACGGCCCTTCCTATCATCGAAACACAATTAGGCGACATCTCGGCATATATCCCAACAAACGTAATCTCTATCACTGACGGGCAGATTTTCCTTGAGTCAGACCTATTTAACCAAGGCGTGCGTCCCGCTATCAATGCAGGTCTTTCGGTCTCACGCGTGGGATCTGCGGCCCAGACCAAAGCCATGAAAAAAGTAGCTGGCAAAATCCGTCTTGAGCTCGCGCAGTTTCGTGAATTGCAAGCGTTTGTGCAGTTTGCATCGGACCTCGATGAAAATACCAAGAAGCAAATCCGCCGCGGTCAGCTCATGGTAGAAATCCTCAAACAAATCGACGGCGAGCCGCTGCCATTTGAAAAAGAAGTCATCATCATCTACGCCGCGATCAATGGCTATTTTGATAGTGTAGAATTGCCAAAGATCCGCGAGACTGAAGCCAAGCTTCACGACTATATGTCCAAACTTCACTCCGCAGTCCTCACCAAAATCGCCGAATCGAATACACTCGACGACGCAACAGAAAAGAGCCTGAAATCGGCGTTAGAGTCTTTTATGAGAGACCTGAAGTAATTGAAAATTGAAATCTCAAAATGGAAAATGACAGTGTAAAAATGGAAAATGTTAGCGCCCCAGGCCCGAAGTGGCCGCATATTTTGATTCCGCTGGCGGTGTTGGTAGTGCTCGTCTTGGGATTTTATGTGGTGTATGGAATGGGAAATTATGTTTGGCCATTTGAATTTCCTGCTGGATATGAAAGCGATCCAAATGAGCCAACGACCCTGCCCACATCAACATTGGATGCTAATACTACGGGAGACGAATGTGCGTTAATAGAAAATTTGTTCGACGCAGAAAAATGTTATTGGGCAAAAGGGAAGGTAGGGAACGAAGATATAGAAAAAATATATAGCGAACTGTTACTCAAGCTTACACCAGCACGAAAGCAAGCACTGCAAGAATCTCAAAGAACTTGGCTTGCATATAGAAATGCACAGTGTGAATTTGTCAGTTTGGAGTACGAAGGAGGAACAGCTGCATCATTAAGTTGGGCTGTTTGTTTAAGCGACCTTAATTTAAAACGCTTACAAGCACTAACTAATTTTTCACAAGGACCAGGTGTTTACTAAATATGGCTTCCCTACAACAAATACAATCCAGACGCAAGGCGGTCAAGAATGTAGGTCAGATTACCAAGGCCATGGAGGTGGTCGCGTATATTATCGATCAGAGCCCTAAAAAAGAAAAAGCCCTCGATGGGGACGGAACCCCATAAAGGTCTCTTTCATGGTAATACTACCATTATAGACGTAAAAAAGGTAAAGTCAATACATGGATCCATTGAATCAAAATCAGCCAATGTCACCCAATACACAAGCCCCTGGTCCCCACTGGAAGAGGCTTTTGATTCCGCTGGTGATTTTGGTTCCGCTTGTTGTCGGTTATGGTGTGTTGGCAAAAAACTATAACTGGTGGCCGCATCAGGCTTCAAATCAAACCCCGTCAACATCCAGTGTTGACACGAATATTGATGGTAATGAAGATTTCGGAGATACCTACCTTAAATATTCCGACAATGGCACAGTACTCGATCTTTATGATGGAACACGCTTTGGATTTAATTTGGACATTGCGCGATATCCACTCAAGAACATTAAGATTGCTTGTTCAGATTATGCAAGTATAGGCCATATATCAAATTGGTCTTTGCGTGGGCCAGATAATTACCCTATCGGGTATGAAGTCAGTGGAAATGGAACCTGTACGTGGCAGAACGGAGATTACAAAGTAACCATCACTACTCGGAGTAACTAACCATGGCCTCTCTTCAACAAATACAATCCAGACGCAAGGCGGTCAAGAAAAGTAACTTTCAGTTCTTTTTCACGTCTTCAATAGTATGGTTGACAACCAGGAGCCGGCTTGTTAGACTTAACATTACTAAAACCACCCACCCTGGACCGCAAGGTACACGGTGGGGTTTTAATTTTTCATGACAAAGCAAGAGCGCATCTCGATCTTCATTGATGGCAGTAATACATATTTTAAGTTGCGATCTTTTGATGTCGGATTGACAGATTTGGTCCACTTTGATTATCGAGGCTTGGGCACGTGGCTTACACATGGAAGATTCATAGTTGATTGTAGATACTATGTTGGCGTAGTTCGGGCCGAGGAAGGAAATGTAAAAGCTCAAGCATTGCGACAAGAACAACAACGTCTTTTTGCGCATTTATTGTCGCCGTCGCAAAATTTTGTTATACAAAAAGGCTATTTAATTAAAAGCGGAGGCAAATATCACGAAAAAGGAGTTGACGTAGAGCTGGCGGTAGATTTGTTAGTGGGTGCTTATGAAAATTTATATGATACGGCAATATTAATATCTTCAGACAGTGACTTGGTTCCAGCGGTTAAAAAAGTAAAGTTACTCGGTAAGACCGTTGAGCATATAGGATTTGCCAGTCATCCAGCATTTGCTCTTCAGCGACACGCAACCATTTCACGTTTTCTTATCAAAGAGGAGGTGGAGCCGTTTGTGGCCAAAAAAGAAAAAGCCCTCGATGGGGACGAAACCCCATAAAGGTCTCTTTCATGGTAATACTACCATTATAGACGTAAAAAGAGTAAAGTCAATACACAGGAATTTATGGAAGAAATAACACCAAAAATACAAGATACTGCCCCCGGTCCACACTGGAAACATCTTTTGATTCCGCTGGTTGTGTTGACGATTCTCGTCATCGGCTATGGCGTTTTGGCAAAAAATTACAACTGGTGGCCGCATGGCTCGACGGCGAGCGTAAGTCCGACTCCGTCAGCATCGACTGTCGACACCACCGCCTGGCAAACGTATCGGAATGAAAAATATGGGTTTGAATTCAAATATCCTCCTTCTTTTGAAGTTAATGCCATTAATACCAGTACTCTGAAGGGATATTTTATGAGTGGCATTGTTGTGACTGCGTCTATGGAGGGGAGTTCATCACGGTTTGCCATAATCATAAATTCGATAGACCACTCTCCTTGTAAAGTCACCTCAAACCCTACTCAAGGAAGACGGATTATAGATGACATCGAAAGAGAATATGCTGGCTGTATATCTGGCGACATCTACCACGAAGATTATATTTTTGATGATAATTCAAGTGATTACTATCAGCATGTCGAAGTAGTAGTTGTTTATCCTTTTGATGACAGTATACCGCTTGCTATTTTGAAAACATTGAACTTCTAGTCATGGCATCGCTACAACAAATACAATCCAGACGTAAGGCGGTCAAGAATGTAGGCCAAATCACCAAGGCCATGGAGGTGGTTGCGGCGACCAAGATGCGCAAATCGCAAGATGCTGCATTGCGGTCGCGGCCGTATGCGCAAAAAGTTTTTGAGTTACTGGATCGCATGCTTGAATTTGCGCCAGTCACGAGCGATCTTGCAAAGCCAAACGGCGCCGAAGGGACACTCGTGGTTATTATGACATCAGATCGGGGACTGATTGGGGCGTTTAATACGCAGGTATTGCGTGAAGCGGAGAAGTTTAGCGATGCAACGATCGTGACGGTGGGCAGAAAAGCAACTGCATATGCTGGGAAGCGTGGTATGACGATCGCAAAGAGCTTCGAGGGATTTGGAGAGTTTGCATTACCGTCGGAAACTGATGAGTTGAATAATTTTTTGGTGGAGGGCTATTTGGAAAAGAAGTGGGGCAAAGTAGTGATGATATATACTCATTTTCAAAGCACATTGAAACAGGTGGTGAAAGTAGAAAATTTACTCCCTCTTACACTACCCACTACGCACTATACACTAAGCACTTCTGATTACATCTTCGAGCCAAACCCGGAAGAAGCCATCAATGCGCTCATGCCGCATTTGCTGCGAATGAAAATTTATGATTTTATACTAGAGGCCAACGCATCGGAACACAGCGCGCGCATGGTTGCCATGAAGAACGCCTCCGACAATGCCACCGAGCTTACCGAAGACCTGACACTCATTTACAACAAAGCCCGCCAAGCAAATATAACCAGAGAAATTATAGAAATAACATCAGCACAAATATGAACACAGGAAAAATATCACAAATTATCGGTCCCGTTATCGACGCACAGTTTCCGGAGGATGCTATGCCGGCGCTTTACAATGCGCTTGAAGTAGAAAGCAAAGAGGGGAAACGTGTCTTTGAGGTAGCAAAGCACCTTGAGCCTGGACTCATTCGTGCCGTAGGACTCACATCTACTGATGGACTTTCACGCGGTACGGAAGTCAAAGACACCGGCAAGCCGATTTCTGTGCCGGTAGGACCGCAGGTGCTGGGCAAGATTTTTAATGTATTTGGAAATACGCTCAATGAAGAAAAAGGCAAACTCACCAAGTTCGACAAGCATTGGCCGATCCACCGCGCCGCGCCCAGTCTCGAAAACCAGTCCAGCAAAGTCGAGCTTTTTCAAACCGGTATCAAAGTCATAGATCTTCTCGCGCCATTCGTCAAGGGCGGAAAAATTGGTTTGTTTGGTGGTGCTGGTGTAGGAAAGACGGTGTTGCTCAAAGAGCTCATCAGAAACGTAGCCGAAGAATCCGGCGGTGCATCCGTATTTGCCGGAGTCGGGGAGCGTACGCGTGAAGGAAATGATCTCTATGCCGAAATGGTGGAGGCAAACGTCATGGACAAGACCGCCATGGTTTTTGGTCAGATGAATGAAGTTCCCGGTGCGCGTTTGCGGGTGGCGCTTTCGGCGCTCACCATGGCAGAGTATTTTCGCGACGAGGAGCACAAAGACGTGTTGCTGTTTATCGACAATATCTTTCGATTTTCTCAAGCTGGTTCGGAAGTCTCTACGTTACTGGGAAGAGTCCCATCAGCCGTGGGATACCAGCCGACGCTGGCTACTGAAATGGGACAGCTTCAAGAAAGAATTACTTCCACCAAAGACGGCTCCATCACTTCCGTGCAGGCTATTTATGTACCAGCTGATGACATCACCGATCCTGCGCCTGCGGCTACATTTGCGCACTTGGACTCCACTATCGTGCTCTCCCGCGCACTTACCGAAATCGGTATCTATCCAGCCGTGGATCCACTCTCATCAAACTCCACTGCACTGGATCCCAAGATCGTGGGCGCTGATCACTACGAAACCGCACAGGCCGTCAAGCGCATCCTACAGCGTTATAAAGAGCTCCAGGACATCATCGCAATCCTTGGTATGGAAGAGCTTTCCGACGAAGACAAGCGCACCGTCAATCGCGCCCGCCGCATCCAAAAATTCCTCTCCCAGCCATTCTATGTGGCTGAAGTTTTCTCAAATATTCCCGGACAGTACATGGCTTTAGAAAAAACCATCCAGGATTTCAAAGATATCATTTCAGGTAAGTATGACGACAAGCCAGAGGAGTTTTTCTACATGAAAGGGTCACTGCAATAATTTTCAATTTCCAATTTTCATTGAAATCTCAATGTGTTAATTTTCAAACATTAAGACATTGATTGAAAATTGAAAATTGCAAAATTGAAAATTTTATGTATTTAACAGTTACATCACTCAAAGGCATAGAATACGAAGGCGAGATCAAATCGCTCAATATCAAGACGACATCAGGAGAGATCACGATCCTCGATCATCATCGTCCGTTGGTGACTGTTTTGGAAAAGGGAACAGCTTACATTGTGGATTCAAAAGAAAATAAAAAAACTCTCGAAATAAAATCCGGCTTTCTCGAAGTCTCACCCGAAAACAAAGTCAATGTGTTGATCGATTAATTGAGCGGTCCAACCGCTCAACGCTGGACATCAAAACACATTTGGTGCTATTTTTGGATTTGCCAAGATAGGGAAAGGAGGTGAGGGGATGGCGAAGCGAAGACGTGGTGGCGAGTCGCGTACGCCTGCCCGAAAGAGATTGCGCCAGATTCGTGCGCAACTGAATTCTGGCGTCGACGCGACGACGGTCTTTCGAAGTCCTCTCTCGGACCACAGAAGAGAGAGGCTCGAAGACGAAGCGCGGCAGATCCTGGCCCATGAAGCTCCGGGCCTTGATTTGAGATCGCGTGGAATCAGGTAGTACAACAAGCCGAGCGGCGAAACCGCGGCAAATCGGGGACGAGCCGGCCGTCCCCAGCACTACTATGCAAACATTTAGGACATTTTTAAAAAAAGAAATCTTCGTTGAAGTAGCAAAGCCACGCAAGCCCTCATCGAAGGCGTTTGTTATCTGCAACGGCGTACCATCGGTTCCGAGCAAAATGACGCTCATGGAGTTTTTGGTGCGCAAAGGATATGCCGTATATCACATGCGCTATCGCGGCACATGGGAGAGTAAGGGAGAATTTTTGAAAAAATCACCACATGAAGATGTCTTGGATGTCATTGAAAGTATCTCGGAAAAAGATGTTTTTCTGGTAGGTTCGAGTTTTGCAGGCCCAGCGATGTTGTTAGCCTCCAGCAAAGCTACAAAAGTAATTGCTGTTTCGCCCGTTGTGTCTTGGTCTGCGCCAAGCCGAGAAGAGCCGTTGCCGGAATTCAAGCGGATGATGAAGAAATTTTATAGTCAGGTGTATCGTGGGAGCTGGACAAAACTTGGCAGAAAAGGATTTTATGAGCCCACGGGCAATGAAGACGGATCAAAGATTTTTATATTGCACGCAAAAGATGATGGCGTGGTGCGACTCAAAGAAGTTGCGCAATTTGCCAAGAAAACCGGGAGCAAGATCAAAATACTGAAAACCGGAGGACATTTGAGTACATCGCGAATTATGAAACCAGCCCTATGGAAACAGATCTCAAAATTCTTGAAAACGAGGTAGTGTTGGTGTTTTGATAAAATATATGGTATAGTATATTTGCCAAGGTCCACAGAGAGGAGACCTTCGGGCAACAAGCGTACCTCGCCCACGCCTCTTGGAGTAATGAGGGGCAAGTAAAAAACTCTAGCTCGCCTAGCAAACGCTGGGCGATAGATCATGGAGGTCGCGTGTCAAACCGCGATCTGGTTCTCACAAAGGCTGCTCGGGGAATCCGGCCAATCAAGGCCCTCAACCAGGAGACCTTCGGGAAGCTTTTCCCGACGGGTCGGCCGGGGATGTTCTTCGTTCCGGAATGGGTTCTTGCGGCGCTCAAGCCGCAAGACCTCGTCCTGATCGAGGACGTGGCAACGCATTTCGATGATGCGGTAACCAGCTGCGAGGGTACCGTCATCGTCGACAAGCGGAAGATCCGCGAGACGCTGGTCCAGGCCTCCTTCAACAAGTCCGCCTGGCCCCTCCTGGATGCGTCGATTCGCGCGTTTTCCCGGCTCGTACCGCCGAGTACCACCCTGAACAATGACGCGCGGGTCCCGGCACAGGCTGCCCTTCGCGTCACGGCCGCCTTCCTGCTGGAGCAGCAGGGAGTTTCGACCGCGACCATCCAGTCGCACATGCCTGGCGCACTCAACACTCGGGTCAGCCGCGTCTCGCTGGCGGCAACGCCCGTTTCCAGGCCGGTCATGGTTTCGGGCGACCTACTGCGCATCGGAACCTCGATTCCGATGCCGTTGCGGCCGCAACCCCGAGCCCGCCGGTAGTTGTTCCTATCCGGGAGTTCTAATCTCCCCAGGGGGGAAGCGTGCCTCGTGCCGCTTCCCCTTTGTATCTTTTTAGGGTAGTATTTTCAATATGTTCAACGGTATTTCCGGCCATGCACGTACCATCCTCATCATAGAAATCATCGTCGGGGTTTTGATATTGATCGCTGGGATCTTTGTACTTACAACCGAGGGCAATGCACCCACGGTAAGCCCCAGTCCAATCCCTACGCCGCAGTTTTCGACCTACATCAGTTCTCTTCTTCAGATTTCCCTCGAGTATCCATACGGATGGGAAGTGGATCCGGAGTTCAATGGCATTCCGGGGATTGAGCGATACAAGGGTTCGGATGGTTTTTTTGAAGTGGGTGCGACCAATGACCCGACACCCAAAAAAGGCATGATCATCAAAAAATATTCCAAGCCTATCATCCTCGGTGAAACAAAGTACCGATATTTTACGCTCAAAGCGGATGCCGAACATCTTAAATCTATCAGCGATAGTATCACGTTCCTATGATTAGCTACGACGATTTTTCTAAAATAGAATTAAAAGTTGCCAAAGTGCTTTCGGCTGAAAAAGTCGAAGGTTCTGAAAAGCTTTTGAAATTGCAAATTGATTTGGGCTCGGAGCAACGTCAGATCATTTCGGGCATAGCAAAAGCCTACGAAGCCGAGCAACTCATCGGCAAACAAGTCGTCGTCATCACCAACCTTGAACCCCGCATGATCATGGGTTTGGAAAGCAATGGCATGCTCCTTGCGGCAGACGGCCCCACAATCCTCACACCCGAGCACGAAGTAGAAAACGGAGCTGTAATAAAATAAATATGCACTGGCAAGACATTATTTTAACAATCGGCTCGTGGATTTTTGCGATTGTTTTGATTCCATCAATTCGTAGCAAAACTGATAAACCTGCTCTTTCCAGTAGTTTACTTACGGCCATACTTTGTACCACGTACATATTTGTTTATCTCAGCTTAAGATTCTGGACTACTTCCGTGTCCATGTCGGTTCTAGCGCTTGCGTGGTGGATCCTTGCCTATCAAAAATGGAAACAAAAAAAGGAAGAAAATCCCGACGCAAGGTCGGGACCCCGACTGTAGCGTCGGGGCTCTGGGCAGGATACCACAAAAAGCTGATCAAGCTTTTTCCTGATGTGAAATGCGCATTGCATTTTGCCAATCCTTGGGAACTGATGGTGGCAGTCCAGTTGTCTGCGCAGTGCACCGACGCGATGGTGAACCGCGTGACACCTACGCTATTTAAAAAATACAAAACACTCGAAGAGTATACCGAGGTTAAACCTTGGGAGTTTGAGAAAGATATTTTTAAGACAGGCTTTTATCGGAATAAAACAAAAAACATTCTCGCCGCCGCGAAAATGGTCAAAGAACAGTATGGAGGGAAAGTGCCCAAGACTATGGAGGAAATTCTCAAGTTACCAGGTGTTGCGCGCAAGACGGCAAATGTAGTTCTCGGAAATGCCTACGGCGTCGTGGAGGGGATTGCCGTTGATACTCACGTGATGCGATTATCACGTGTACTGGGTTTGAGCAACAATAATACGCCCGAAAAAATTGAGCGAGATTTGATGCAAATCATTCCTAAAAAAGACTGGCTTGTGGCGACGTACTTGCTGATCGAATACGGACGAAAGTATTGTCCATCAAGGAAACACGACCACAGAAATGAACCGCTCGCGGAGCGAGCGGTGTCGAGGAACACAACGACGAGGTAGTCGTGTGGGCTGGGACGGTACTTGCGAAGTACCATCCAGCCCTCATGAAAGCGGTGGATGTGGTAAGCACCGGGCGAGCTGTCCAGGCGGAAGTACCTCCCCCGAACGTAAGCCCACCACGCCTGCTCTTGCGTAAGGCCTGCGAGTTCTTCCATCGAACCTCCCTGTGTTTACCTTACCACATCGTGCAACCTTTTTATCCACAATGCGTCTTAATTAGTAGACAGCCGTAGTCGAGCTGTCAAAGGAACAGCAAGTAGCAAAACCACAAAAAAATATTTTTCTATTATCAAGCCGGGCTTGAAGCTCGGCTTTTGCGCGTTATGAATAAAGGATTTGCGTTTTCGTAGGTTTTGTTTTACCATTCCAACATGGCTAAAATCATTATTACCGCAGTTGTTCTTTTAGTGGTGTTTGCCGGTTTGATCGTTGTTTTGGATAATGTCAAGGTGAATCAGTCGTCTCCGAGTCCTACGATTACGGAAATGGTCACTGCGACGCCCGATTATGGCGTCACGGGTAATATTCACGTTTTCAGCCCCGTGGCCGGCGATGAAGTCGGACTGCCGTTGGTCATCAAGGGTGAGGCGCGAACATTTGAAGCGACGTTTGCATACCGTATCAAAAATGGCAAAGGAACGGTGCTCGTTGAGGGTCATAGTATGACGACTGGCACAGCGGACTATCCTGCATTCCGCCCCTTTGAAGTATCCGTCAACTATCCGGATCCAAAGACCGCGAGTGGTTCTGTAGAAGTTTTTGAGTTTTCCGCAAAAGATGGCAGTGAGATTAATAAAGTAGTCGTGCCTGTTGTCTTTAAGAAAGTCACCAATGCTCAAGAAGTAAAGCTCTATCTCGATCTCAATGCGCCCGTCACAACGCGTATTCCCAAAACTGATACTCCGGTCCGCGCGACCCTCGATGAACTGCTTGTGCGATTGGGGGCATTGTTTAAGATCAATAGCGTGAATCTCAAGTCCGGCGTGCTTACGGTGGACTTGAACATGGCTGCGGACGTGGATACGCAAGCAAAAATTACCAAAACCGCTCTCCAGTTTTCTTCCGTAAAGTCCGTCGTATTCACGGTGAATGGAAAAGCTCTCTAGCCAAAAATGCGTTCCCTGCGAAGTGGGCGGTGATCCGTTGACGAAATCAGAAATTGATCAGCTTTTGCCACAGTTGGATGACAAGTGGAGCATAAAAGACAACGTGCGGCTTTTGCGAGATTTCAAATTTAAGAATTTCATAAAAGCAATGGAATTCGTCAATCAAGTTGCTGATCTTGCCGAAGTCGAAGGCCATCATCCTGACCTCCATATTCACTACAACAAAGTAAAAATCGAACTCTGGACCCATGCGGTCGGAGGCTTATCACTGAACGACTTTATTGTAGCCGCTAAAATCAACAAACTATGAAATACTGGATTAGCGCCATCGTTATTCTCGCTATCGCGGGATCGGCGTATTGGGCCGGTTCCCAGCATAATGACTCCGATAGCCCCGAAAAAACTGCCACACCAACGGCTTCTTACACGTTTATCCCCACTACTGTATCTCCCTCCAACTCCCCCTTACCGGTAAGGGGGAGCGCAGAGGGGAATAGGATCATCGGCAACCGCCCTGGCAACATTGCTCCCGATTTTCGCTTGAAAGATGAGAGTGGCATTGATGTCTCCCTCCGTGACTATCAAAACCAATCGGTGAAAATTGAGTTTTTCGAATCCGGAAAACTGCGTTTGCAGGGAAGAATGTTGTTGGATCCGAATGACGTGGTACATCGTCTTTACGGTGTCACCTCCATGCCCTATACTGTGAACATTGATGCTCAAGGAATCATCCGATAATCCCGAAATGATTGTAGAAGTTTTTGATCGTGCAACTGGGATGCACGGTTTTTTGGTAATAGATAATACCGCACGTGGTCCTGGAAAGGGCGGTATTCGCATGACACCCAATGTCACCAAAGAAGAGGTCATCCGCCTTGCGCATACGATGACATTAAAAAACGCTCTTGCTGACTTGCCGTTTGGAGGGGCGAAGGCAGGGATTGTGTGGCCAAAAGATACTGATAAGAAAAAGTATATTCATGCGTTTGCACGTTCAATTAAGCCACTTCTCATGACCAAATATATTGCCGGTCCTGATGTAAATACTACGGAGCTGGAAATGCAGTGGTTTGTAGAAGCAGTCAGAAATCGCAAAGCGGCAACCGGAAAACCCAAAAAACTTGGTGGACTACCACATGAGCTCGGTAGTACCGGGTTTGGTGTAGCAATCGCGACGCGTATCGCGCTGAATCACCTTGGCAGAAACCTTCACGGTGCCACGATTGCCATTGATGGTGAGGGCAATGTTGGGATGTTTGTAAAGAAATTTTTAACAGAGTGGGGAGCAAAAGTAGTCGCAACAGCCAACAGTAAAAGAATGCTTCGTGATGGTAAAGAAGAGTCTCGAGAAAAGATTTTTGGACTCGACGTTGACGTGCTCATTCCTGCAAGCGTTACCGATGTTATTAATGATTCCAACAAAGATAAGATCAGAGCAAAAATCATCGTAGAAGGCGCAAATATCCCTATTAATGAGGAGATAGAAAAAGAGCTTTGGCAGAAAGGCATCATGATCGTGCCGGATTTTGTCGCAAATGCCGGTGGTGTGATTTCGTCCTACGCCGAGCACAAAGGCTACAGTGCCAAAAAAATGTTTACGCTTGTCGAACAAAAAATCACCAAAGCCACCGAAGCCGTGCTATCGCGTAGTATCAAAAAGCACCAAAATCCACGAGAAGTGGCGGTAGAGATTGCAAGGGAACGCATCCAATAACTCCCTCCAACTCCCTCTTATAGATAAGAGGGAGAGCAAATTATGAATTCAGAAGCACGAACCTGCAAAAACTGTTCTCAATCATTCACCATCGAACCGGATGATGCTTCTTTTTACGCGAGTATAAAAGTGCCGGAGCCAACGTGGTGTCCTGACTGCAGATCACAGAGACGCATGGCAATTCGCAATGAATCGACACTGTATAAGCGTCCCTGTAGCTTGTGCGGTGCGAGTATCGTTTCGATGTACCATCAGCAAGTTCCATTTCCTGTCTACTGTCAAAAATGCTGGTGGTCGGACAAATGGGATCCTACAAACTACGGGAGAAACTTTGATTTTGGACGCCCATTTTTTGAACAATTCAAGGAATTGCGTAATTCTGTTCCTGCGGTGGCTTTGGTAAATAATCCTGCTCAAAATGTAAATTCTGATTACTGCAACTACGCGCTCCAAAACAAAAATTGCTACCTGATCTTTGGTAGCCATTACAACGAAAACTCTGGAAACAGCTGGTACATTGTGCGCAACCGAGATTGTTTCGACAGTCTTTTCGGAAGTGAAAATGAACTTGTATACGAGGGAAACTTTGGCGACAAGGTATATAATTCGGCATTTGTGGAATACGTTTTTGATTCGCGCGATTGCTATTTCTCCTACGACCTTCGAGGTTGCCAGAATTGCTTCTTTTCTTACAACTTGCGTGGAAAATCGTATTATATTTTTAATGAACCCTATACAAAGGAAGAATATTTCAAAAAAATAGCAGAATTTGATCTTGGTAGCTACGCAGGAATGGAAGAGCTAAAAAAGAAATTTCAAGAAACAAAACTCAAAGCAATCCGGCGCTACTCCTATCAAAAGAATTGTACGTATTGTAACGGTGATGATCTTACCGAGGGGAAAAACATTCGTCATGGGTTTCGCGGTGTACAATCTGAAGATGTTGCCTATGCTTCATTATTTACTGCAGTTTTTAATTCTATGGATCTCAACAACATTGGGTACGATAAGTCAGAGTTTATTTATGAATGTGTGAGTTGTACGGCGTTGAGCAATAGTAAATTTGGCCAGGCGTTGTGGCAATCGCATGATATTGAATACGGCAATTATAACTTTTCATCTGGAAATTGTTTTGGATGTGTATCGATCAAGCATAAGGAATATTGCATTTTTAATAAGCAGTATACAAAAGAAGCTTATGAAACACTCAGAACAAAAATAGTAGACTACATGAAGAGTACGGGAGAGTATGGCGAATTTTTTCCTATTTCCTTTTCACCCTTCGGCTACAACGAAAGCATAGCGCCAGATATCTATCCACTCTCAAAAGATGAGGCACTTGCCAAAGGGTTCAATTGGCGCGATCCTGATGCTCGGGAATTTCAGCCGCAAACATATAATCTCCCAGATCATATCAAAGATATAGGCGATGATGTTTTGCAGGCGACCCTTGCTTGCGTCACCTGTAAGAAAAATTTTCGTATTGCCAATATTGAGTTGGGATTTCACCGGCGTACCAAAATTGCTTTGCCAAGGAGATGTTTTAAATGCCGACATGAAACACGAATGAAAAATCGTAATCCCTTACATCTCTGGGAGCGCCAATGCGCAAAGTGTGGCACCAACGTCCAAACTACTTATAACCCCGATCGTCCAGAAATAGTATACTGTGAATCATGCTATCAGCAGGAAGTTGTGTAACGTGATACTCTTGGGGACGTCTATGTTAAATATGCGTTCATCCGTTGATCGGCTTCGGGATTTTCGATCATGGTTTGGTCGTTACATTAAAAATTCTTATGGCAGGCAATGTCAGGAATTTACTTGGAATTGTGCGTCGTGTCATGCGTATGCCGTCAAAATAATCCTCGCCGATTTCATTGACGATACCGTTGCTACCGAACGATGGATGAAAAGGCAAGATCGGAAGAATTTTAGAAAACCTCGGCATGAGAAAACCTAGGTATGCCTCAAAGAAATCGAGATCAACAACTAGTTGGTGGAAACATGCAAAATGGGGCAAGCGCCTTGTAAATAAAAGTGAACGGAAAGGTGCAAAACACGACCTCAAAAAAGTGATATAATAAGTTGGTGATCAAAAACTTTGTTGCGGGTACAGTCTATGTTTTCATTGATGCTGCCAATATTTTCTATTCCCAAAAAACTTTGAAGTGGCAGATTTCCTACGAACGTCTGAAAAAATACTTTGAAAAAGAGTGCAACGCTCAACAGCTGTTTGTCTATACAGCCACAGACGAAAAACGTCCAAATCAGGAAAAATTTCTCGCAATGCTCAAACGCAGTGGTTATATCGTACGAACAAAACCGGTAAAGCAAATTCGTATCAGCAACGGAGTTTACCAATGGAAAGGCGACTTTGATGTCGAGCTTACCATGGATATGCTCGACCATATCGGCAAGTACGACACTGCAGTTTTGCTTTCGGGTGACAGTGATTTTGCTCCGGTCATTGATCGTCTCAAGTCCCAGCACAAACGCGTTATCGTCATGTCGGTCAAGGGCCATATTTCTCGAGAGTTGCTTGAACGAGCAAAATACGTTAATTTGAAAAAACTGCGAAAGGATATAGAGCTTGTATAAAAGAATACCCCCGCCGAGGCGGGGATAGGTTCGTCACTAATAGTATAGACGAAGCAATGGTAAAGTCAATACGCATGGAATTCCAGACTAAAACCTGCAAAAACTGCTCCGCCTCCTTCACCATCGAACCGGATGGTGCTATTATTGATGAGATATGGCTATAAAATACTTTATTCTCGTAGGCATTGGCGGCTCAAATTTGGGAGCCAAGGCTGTTTACGAGGCTTTACACAAAGAAGGCCAACCGGTCATGCTTTTTGCTGATACGGTCTCGCCGGTGATGCTTGAGCGGATCATCGCGAAGCTCAAGACTGTCAAAAAAGAAGAAGTGTTATTAAACTATGTCAGCAAATCAGGCAAAACGCTTGAATCGCCGGAAAATTTTGAAGCTCTCAAAGAATACTCGGGTACGATCGTTGATACGTACAAAGATCTTGAATTTGATAAAACTATCGGGGGAAGGTTTTCGGTTTTGACCGAAGTTGGTTTGTTTCCGCTACGGACCTGTGGCTTTGATACAGATGAATTATTACGCGGGAAAGCGGATGCATCGGAGGGAAATGCAGAATGGCTGTTTGGGCAACTTCAGGATGGGATGGTAGTGCATGATATGTTCCTGTTTGGTCCTGAACTGGAATCTCTTGGCAAATGGTATCGACAACTCATGAACGAAAGCACCGGCAAGGATGGCAAAGGTTTTTTAGCTACCGTAAGCGTTGGCTCGACCGATCTTCACTCGTCGTTCCAGCGTTATATTGGCGGGCCGCGAAATATTGCGACGACGTTTGTTTGTGCAGGAGAACCAGACAAATTTTACAAGGCCACAATCGCCGCATACAAAGAGCATGGTCTGCCATTCCAAGAATACCTCATGCCGGAGCTCAACGAGTACGAACTCGGCAAATTCTTTGAAACGAAAATGCGCGAGATAGTTCATCTCGCGCATCTCATGGGCGTTGATCCCTATGATCAGCCCAATGTTGAAGCTTACAAGCGACTTATTTCTGGATAATCACTTTTGCTACATTCTGTGCAGTGCCGCAGTCAATGAGCAAGGTTGCGGGTAATGCGCTTGCCGTAGGTGTGACGATACGGAAGCCGTATGCCGCAAGGGAGTATTTTGACGTGCCTACGGATATCGTGCGCGCAACCTTTGCTCGATTGTCGAGCATGATAGCAGCGCCCTTTTTGATGGTTAACTGACTCGGAGAGGCTTGGCACATATCATTGAACTGAAAACGTACGCCACCATATTTTTTGATGGCATCCTGGTAGCTAAGCGTTGATGGAGCAATGGTGCTAGCCGGACGTGCCGTGGCGGTAGGAGAAATGACTGCTGTTTCGCTTGAGGATGGCGAAATTGATGGGTTCAGGGTTGCGTTGTCCGATCGACCGCTGACAATCAGGATTACAATCAGAACCGCGATAACCACCACAATTCCGATACGAGTTGTGTTTTTCATGCTTTTATGATAGCATATCTCCTATGCAAAAAGTAGAAGTCCAGGCCCACCCCCGCTCTACCGTAGGACGCGCAAGCAAGACGTTGCGTTCCCAAGGAATACTGCCGGCGGTGTTGTATGGCAACAATTTTAAGCCTTTAAACATCCAAATTCCCATGAAGGAGTTTGGAAAAGTCTATGCGCAAGCGGGGGAGTCAACGCTCGTCTATTTGAAACTCAATGACCAGAGCTATCCGACAATCATTCACGACGTGACAACCGATCCGGTGCACGATACGTTTATTCACGCTGATTTTTATAAAGTTCGACTGGATGAAAAAATCAAGGCAAAGGTTCCCGTTGTTATCGTTGGCGAGTCACCAGCCGTCAAGAGCTTGGGTGGTATATTGGTGACCAATATCAACGAAATCGAAGTGGAAGGATTTCCACAGGATCTGCCTCATCAGTTTGATGTGGATATTTCTAGTCTCGTGCTATTTCGCGATCACTTCCAAATCAAGGACCTCAAGGTTCCCGCAAATGTCGAAATCAAAGCAAACGCCGAAGAAATCATTGCGTTGATCCAGGAACCTATTTCCGAAGAAAAACTCAAAGAATCCCTAGAAACAGCCCCCGCGACATCTGTTGAGGATGTTGAGATGATCAAGAAAGAAAAGAAAGAAGAGGAAGTTACCGACGATACGACGCCCACCGAGCCTGCTGATACGAAGAAAGAGTAGCCCAACCTGCCAGTACTCCGTCCATTGCTTCATTTGAAATGACGATCGAAGAGCCAACCGTCAAAGGTTGGTTCTTTATTTTTGAGGCTAGAGCGGTTTCGGCGTAGACAAGTTCCCCGGGCAAATTAAGGTTGGATCTATTCGCGGTATATGCTGAAAGCGCACGACGTGCGACGGTGGTATAGCTGTCGCCTTTCAAGACAGTAACGGTAGTAGATCGATCGGAGGGAGCAGAAGTGCTCGATGTGGGAGATGTGTTGGCAATGAGAGAAGACGTATTATTGCCTCCACCGCTTAGGGCCAAAACAATAATTAGAATAACCACTGCGAGGCCGGGAACAATGTATACGAGGTTTTCTCGCATCCATATGCCAAGCTGTCCGCCCCAGCCGGGGCCTGCCTCAAATACGGGTCCGTTACTCATGAAATGATTCGACAATCGGATCGAGATAGCCGTTCAATATCTTTGGGATATTGCTCCAGCTCTTCTTGATACGATGGTCGGTTATTCGATCTTGTGGGAAATTGTAGGTACGGATTTTTTCGCTCCTATCGCCGGTGCCAATCTGTTGGCGGCGCTCTTCGGTGATATTGCCCGTTTGTTCCTCGATTTTGATTTGGAGAAGCTTTGCGCGCAATACCTCCATGCATTTTTCGCGGTTTGACAGCTGACTCCGTTCTTCCCGTGAAGATACCACAATACCCGTGGGTTTGTGAAGGATGCGGACGGCGGTCTCAACTTTGTTGACGTTCTGTCCCCCGGGGCCACCGGCGCGCGAAAAGGTAAATTCAAGGTCACCATTGTTGATTTGTACATCTTGCTCAGTGGCCATTGGCAGTACGGCAACACTGGCGGTGGATGTATGGATGCGTCCAGCTTTTTCCGTTGAAGGAATTCTCTGGACGCGATGAACACCGGACTCATGTTCCATTGCCTTGCCTACTCCGGCTCCGGCCAATTCAAACGTGATCTGCTTAAAGCCACCTAGCGAGTTGCGATTTTCATCAACGATCCTGCAGTTCCAACCCTTTATTTCAGCATAGCGCTGGTACATCTCAAAGAGACTCGCGGCAAACAAGGTCGCTTCATCACCGCCTGCACCTGCACGGATTTCGACGATGACCTCGTTGCGTTTGTCCGAGGATTCAGTCCCATCCAAAATTCTCTGGATTTCCGCCATACGTTTTGATATCTCCGCGACCTTTTTGTAATCCTTTATCACCTCCGGGTCGGAGAGCTTTGTTTCTAGGTCCTTGAGTTCCTGCTGAAGGTCAGACATCTAGGCGATGTTCTTTTTGATGCGAGGTTTCTTTGGAATGCGTTTTTTGGCGACTTCTTGAGACTTTTGCGTACGTTTGGTAAACTTTTCAATACGTCCTCGGGTATCAATATTTTTGGACTTTCCCGTATAAAAAGGGTGGCAATTACTGCAGATTTCCACGCTAATCTCCGGCACGGTTGCCCCGCCGGTCCAGGTATTGCCACACGCGCATTTAAAAATGGCCGTGGGGAAGTATTGTGGATGGATTGCTTGCTTCACGTTGCAATCCTATCTTATTTTTGATACGATGTACAGACCCATGGAAAATACACATATACCACCCTACGAGGACATGATCAAGGCAGGCATGCATTTTGGGCGCAAAAAGACCATTTTCCACCCCAATATGAAGTCTTTTGTTTACACCGCAAAAGAACATATCTATCTTTTGGATCTGATTAGGACCTCCGAGACGCTCATCAAAGCAATCGATGTGATGCGTCAGGCGCTCACCGAAGGAAAGACCATTCTTTTTGTCGGAGTTACGAAGCCATCAGGGGAGCCCGTCAAATCTACTGCGGTTGCTTTGGGCATGCCGTATGTGACTGAGCGCTGGCTTGGTGGAACCTTAACAAACTTTAAAGTCATTATTGCTCGCGTGAAGCATCTCGAAGATTTGGAGAGGGAACAGTTGAGCGGGGGTTTTGATAAATACACCAAAAAAGAACGTTTGCTGAAAGAGCGCGAAATTGAAGCTCTCAAGAAGAAATATGATGGTTTACGTAAGCTTACGAAACTTCCGGATCTCGTGTTTGTTTCTTCGTTAAAAGAAAGCCAACTTGCAGTAAAGGAGGCGATCGTCACCAAAATCCCTACAGTGGGAATAGTGAACACGGACAGTGATCCCAAGCAGCTCACCTATCCCATACCTGCAAATGACAATGCCAAAAAGTCTGTTGAGTTGATTCTAGAAACCATCAAACAATCATGTCAATCAATGCTATCAAAGAACTCCGAGAACTAACAGGGCTCTCATTCAACGAAATCAGAAAGGCCCTTGAGGAAGCTGGAGGAGAAAAACAAAAAGCTCTTGAAGTTTTAAAGACTCGTGGCGCTATTATTGCGGCGAAAAAGTCCGAGCGCTCCACGAGCGAAGGAATCGTCGAATCGTACATACACAGCACTAAAAAAGTCGGAGTTCTCTTGGAACTTCTCTGCGAAACTGATTTTGTTGCAAGAAATCCAATGTTCGGTGAACTTGCCCACGAATGTGCCATGCATGTCGCTGCTATGTCGCCACAAACCGTTGCAGAGCTTTTAGAACAGCCGTTCATAAAAGATCAGAATAAAACGGTCGGACAGTTGATCACTGAATCCATTGCAAAGCTGGGAGAGAACATCAAGATCAACCGTTTCGATCGTTTTCAGATCTAACCTTCTCTATGTATATAATTATTCCGATTGGAATTCTTGTGCTGGCACTTGGGGGTATTGCGTATATTGTTGGCCGCAAGCTTGTCTACCTTCGCAAATTAACTCCCGAAGCTATCAGCAATCCGCCGCCCACAGCTGCTACTTTTTGGGAAGGGCTTTTTCCTGAAGTGGTATCGTTGTGGAGTAAAATCAACTGGCGCGAATATCGAATCAAAGCGACAACAGAATCGGAGAAACTCCTCCGTAGACTTCGTTTATTTTTCTTGAAAATTGAATCTATTACTCATGAATGGAGTCTTCGACTTCGCAAATCTACCAAAAAACATGAGGAAATTCTCGTGCAAGAGGAGGAAGTAAAACTCGAAGAAGCGGCTGTTCCGGTCGTTCCGATTGTTGATCCAAAGGAGGAAGAACAGCATTTGATTATGGAAATTGCAAAAGATCCAAAGGATCCGTTATTGTACATACGCCTTGGAGATATATATTTGAAGACAGGGGATAAAGAGAATGCCCGCGCTTCGTTTGAAACTGTTCTTCAACTTGATCCCGAAAACTGGTATGCTAAGGGTAAGCTTAAACAGCTTCCCCAGAAGATCGAAAAGCCGGAGTAGCTCAGCAGCAGAGCAACTGTTTTGTAAACAGTAGGTCGTCGGTGCAATCCCGACCTCCGGCTCCGAGTTGGTTAAAAAATACATCAAGCGCAGGTACTCAACCACCGCCTTTGGCGGGGCCCCGCTAGTCACCGCCGAATGGCGGGACGTAGCGGTGGGTGGTCTCATTTCAAATGTGGTATACGTATGTATTGCAAAGTTTGAAAGATGAAAAGTTTTATATCGGTTCCACTGAAGATTTAGAGGCGAGAATTAATAAACACAACACTGGTCAAAATATATCCACGAAACATAGAATTCCATTTGTATTGGTTTATAGAGAAATCTATGATACAAAAGAAGAGGCCGTTAGACGGGAATTCAAAATAAAAAGCTATAAGGGAGGGGTTGCTTTTAAAAGGTTAATATCACGCGCAGGTACTCAAGTGGTCAACGAGGGCAGACTGTAAATCTGCTGGGCCTAGCCCTACGAAGGTTCGAATCCTTCCCTGCGCACCAAAGAGGACTTTCAGAAAAATCCCGCTCCGAATCCGAAAAACCCCCCGCC
>JBBTSB010000007.1:0-13729 GCA_038064915.1 Patescibacteria group bacterium | reverse complement strand
CGGGCCGTAGTATACCGGTAGTACGCATGATTCGGGTTCATGAAGACCGAGTCCGATTCTCGGCGGCCCGACATATTTAGCTAAATATGTCAAGTTTCCATAGGCTTCTCCAACCAAAACCCTGTGCGGAGTGCGGGTATGAGCCGGCGTTTCATCGTTTTGAAAAATATTCGGTGATGCTGGATGTGGTGATTAGCAGGATCATGTGGCCGATCAACGCCGTCTCGCAGAGACTTTCAGCGCCATATGGTTTTTTGATGGATGTCACGGTTCCCAAGTTCTCAAGCGTGCTTGCTCGAGTTGGGTTGGCTTCTTTGGTTCACGCTCCGGACCAGCACTCAAGCGAGACGGCACAGTGTTTGTGGGAAGAGGCGCGTCGGCGGGGTATCTCTATGCATGAGGTTCGTTTCCTCGGACTTCCTCGTCGTATGTTTGTTGCGTCATACCAAGGAAAAACATGCGTTTTTGAGGGTTTGCCCCGGCCCAACCGTCGCCAGCCTTCGCTGGATTGGATCGATGACAAAGCGGAACTGAAAAGCCGTTTTCTGAAAGCTGGCTTTCCTGTGGCACGAGGAGATGTGTGTAGGACCGAACAGCAAGCTCTGGTGTTGTTAAGATCTCTCCAAGCACCCGTCATCACAAAACCACATACGGGATCGGGTGGACGCCACACGACGGTCCACATTGCAACTGGAGAAGAACTACGCAAGGGATTTTTCAATGCTAAACAACTTTCTCCTTGGGTGATCGTGGAAGAGGAGCTCCAAGGACCGGTTTTTCGTGCTACGCTCGTAGGCGGAAAGCTTGTAGCGGTACTGCGACGCGATCCGCCGCATGTAGTGGGGGATGGAGTTCACACGATTACTGAACTGGTGGCGGAGGAAAATAGCAATCCACTTCGCGAAGGACCGGTGTTTGCAAAAATCGCACTCGGAAATATCGATCCAAACTATATCCCAAAAAAAAGCGAAAACGTTTTTTTTCATTTCAAAGTAAACTGGGGTGTCGGTGGCACATCGCGGGACTCCACTGATGAAACGCATCCGCTCAACAAACAACTTTTCGAAAATATCGGGGCCTACCTTAGCGACGACATCATCGGCATTGATTTCATGGTTCCGAATATAAGCATGCCCTGGACCGAGCAAAAGCGCTGCGGAGTGATTGAGTGTAATAGCCTTCCGCTTATTGGCAACCATCATTTTCCCTTCACCGGTCCGCGTGTCAACGTTGCAGGAGCAGTGTGGGACCTCGTGTTTCCGAGCTCAAAATGAAAGCCGCCCCGTAGGGCGGCTTTCTAATGTCCTCCAATCATCTATCTAGTATATATTGCGGAGAGCTTTTGAAACAAGTATAGTTATGAACATCAAGGCTTGCCCTTCGAAGCCTTGGCGAAGAAGGGGCCCATAGTCAAGTGGCACGACGCGGCATTCGCATTGCCGAGGCGCGAGTCCGATTCTCGCTGGGTCCACTTTACGTCCTATTAATATGAAACGATTATTTATACTTCTCACAATACTCTTTCTCTTCCCGCTTTCGGCGCGGGCTGAGGAGATTCGTCCGCAAAAAAGAATTGACATAGATCTGAGCGAACAGCGACTCCGCTACTATTTTGGCGATATCGAGGTCAGCAGTATTTTAATTTCTTCGGGTTTACCTATGACCCCAACGCCGGTGGGAGAATTTACTGTTTTGAAAAAGTTGCCACTCGTTCGCTATCGTGGTTTGAACCGAGATGGAACCGTTGCCTATGACTATCCGCGCACGAAGTGGAACCTCATGTTTTATCCGCGCTACTACATCCATGGATCCTATTGGCACAACGCCTTTGGAACGCCGCGTAGCCACGGGTGCATCAACGTGTCATACGACGACATGGAACAAATTTATAACTTTGCTACGATCGGCACTCGCGTGACCATCCACGATTGACTTTGATAGGGTGCATTCTATACTCAACACTAGGGGGTGACCATGCAAGACCACCCGTCTTTGTTACTTGAGTTCGCGGTGCTTGGCGCATGTGCGAGCATGGGGGTTGTTGGCGCCGATGACCTTCTGAACGCCACCGGAGCCGATCGTGGCCAGCTCTCCGATGTCCTGGAGAAGCTGGAGAGCGAAGGGCTGCTGAGGGTAGGATCTCTCGGAGGTGCTGGTATCGAAGGGATCATCGTTTCCGCTCCCGGTGTCGTGCTTTCGCGGAGAGGAGGCAACGCATGAGACACTGTTCCTATGTGCCCTGGCGGCCTGTCGCCAGGGCCGCTCGTTTATTGTATGATAAGCATAAGGTATGAAACATTCCTATGGTCCACTACTAGCGTTTGTCGCCTTGATCGCGATCAGCGGCTGGTATATCAATGGCAACATTGATGCATCGTTGACGGATTCCCAGGCGCGGCAGGAAGCGGCGAGCACCACACGGATGGAAGCCTGGGAACGCTACGAAAAACTTGTTGCCGAGGGAAGTATTCCATCCGCTCAACCAGTCCTCGACTTTCAGTTTGAGGAACGTTCCGACCGTGTTCCTGCGCTCACATTGGAACAGATGATAGAAAAGTACGGATACCCCTCGGAGGCGCCGCCAACTGCGTCCTATGTCATACGACTCCTGGATAGCGATCGCGTAGTACTGTATGAGCAACCTTTTTCATCGTTCCCCGGTCATTTTTCCGTCACCATTCCGTGGCTGTCTGATGCAATCTATGTTGGTATTTTTGACCATGATGGTGTGATCATCGTGTTCCAACCACTTGCCCGGGTTCCTTTTGATGATAGTCCCCCGTCAATAGAAAAATTCCTTTCTCATCCATAGTGTGGTATAACATGAACGCATGTGTGGTATTGTTGGTTATGTAGGGAAACGTGAGGCCGCTCCCCTTTTACTTGAGGGATTGAAGCGCCTGGAATATCGCGGGTATGACTCCGCGGGGATTTGTGTTGCCGATGGAGAAAAGTTAACTACGCATAAAAAAGCGGGACGCGTTGATGGACTTGTTGAACTCATGGAAGGGAAGAAGTTTGGAAATTATGGCATAGCTCACACGCGATGGGCGACTCATGGTGCGCCCAACGACACCAATGCTCACCCGCAGGGAGATTGCCACGGAAATATTTTCGTCGTCCATAACGGCATCATTGAAAATTACCGCGATCTCAAAGAAAAACTTATCAAAGAAGGACATATATTTACATCCGACACGGACACGGAAGTTTTGTCGCATTTGATAGAGAAATTTTTCAAAAGCAATTTGGAGCAGGCGGTCATCAAGGCACTCAAGCTGGTTCGTGGAGCGTACGGACTTGCCATTGTCGCACAGAATGACCCCGGCAAAATTGTCGCCGTGAAAAATTCCTCACCAATCGTTGTAGGCTTAGGCGACGGAGAGGCAATTGTTGCTTCTGATGCATCGGCCATCCTCACCCATACCAAACAAGTTGTGTATCTCAACGACGGTGAGATCGCAGTCGTCACCAAAGACGGCGTGAGTTTTACCAATCTTGCAAAACAAAAACTTTCCAAAAAGCCTGAAACACTTGCATGGGGACTTGAGGCGACGCAAAAAGGTGGCTACGAACACTTCATGCTGAAGGAAATTTTTGAGCAACCCGAATCTCTTGCCAACATACTGCGCGGACACTTGGTAGAAAAAGATGGAGGAGTAAAACTTGGTGGCATTGAGTCGGTTTCTGATCGCCTTCGAAAAGCTCAAAAAATCCATATTGTAGGATGCGGAACTGCCTACTACATGGGGATGATCGGAAAGTATATGCTGGAGGAGTACACAGGAATTTCCGTTGAAGCGTCTATCGGTTCCGAATTTCGATATCGCAAACCCGCCATGGAGCCTTCCGATGTCTTGTTGGCGATTTCACAATCCGGCGAAACTGCAGATACGTTGGAACCATTGAAGGAGGCAAAACGCAAAGGGCTTACGACCCTAGGAATCGTCAATGTCATCGGTTCTGCAATAGCACGCGAAACTGACGCTGGTCTCTATACGCACAGCGGTCCGGAAATTGCCGTCGCTAGTACAAAAGCATCAACTTCGCAATTAACTGCCCTTGCGTTGATTACGCTCTACCTGGGCCGGCAGCGCGGTATTTCATTGGTGATGGGGCAACGGATCGTCCGAGAACTAAAAAAACTACCTTCGCTCATTACGAAAACGCTCAAGCAAGCACCAGCCGTAGAAGAGCTCGCAAAGAAATACTATCAAACAGCTCATATGTTTTTCTTAGGAAGAAAGTACAACTATCCTGTCGCATTGGAAGGCGCTTTGAAGTTGAAAGAGCTTTCGTATATCCATGCCGAGGGGTTGCCGGCGGGGGAGTTTAAGCATGGCCCCATTGCCCTTATTGATCCAAACTTTCCCACTCTGGGAATCGCTCTCAAAGACAGTGTGTATGAAAAGACAATTTCCAATCTGGAGGAAATCAAAGCTCGTGGGGGACCGATTTTGGCGATTGCGACCGAAGGCGACGAAGACATTTTGAAAATTACCAGTGACGTGATATATATTCCCAAGACACTGGAGATGCTTTCGCCCATCCTGTCCGTGATCCCGCTTCAGCTGTTCGCTTACTACTGTGCAGTTCTCAACAAGCGCGATGTCGATAAACCAAGAAATTTAGCTAAATCCGTTACTGTCGAATAATGAAATCCCTTGGAGCGAAAATTCTCTCTTTGAAACAATTTGCCAAGCTTCGATCAACGTTGCAAGGAACTATTGTGATGGCAAGCGGGGGGTTTGACCCGATCCATCCCGGACATATCAGTTATTTTTTGGAAAGTAAAAAGCTTGGTGATATTCTTGTCGTTGCGGTCAATGGAGATGCTTTTTTGAAAGTAAAAAAGGGTAAGTCGTTTCAGAATTTGGAAACCCGGGCCATGATTGTCAGTGGTATCCGGGGCGTTGATTACGTTGTGCCCTTTGAAGCACCGGGTGACGTTTCAGCAGCAAAAGCTCTTGAGGCTGTGCGGCCGCATATATTTGCCAATGGGGGCAATCGAAGTGGCACAAAACAATTGCCCGCAAACGATGTTGCCGCCATCAAGAAATATGGCATCAAGATGAAATTTGGCGTCGGCATTGGTAAGCTTTGGTCGAGTAGCGACTCTTTAGAACAATGGGTGGCATTTCGTACACAGGATCCCGAGGCAATCAAGCGCGTAAAAGAATTTTATAAGTTAAGTTACAGCGGAACCAAAAAAAAATAGAGTGGACAACTTTTGTTGAAAAAAATCACCACAAACCTATACTGAAGAAGAGTTGAAATTAGCGAATAGACCCGCCTTCGCCAAGGCTTTGGCGGGCAAGACAGGAGGTGTGTATATATGACACCAAAAAATTTCCTCTTGGTAGGTGGCATTGTGCTCGTGCTCGTTGGTATTCTTGGATTCTACCTTATTGGCCCCACAGCGGCTGACAGTATTTTTGGCACTTCGTGGTGGTTCGATAGCGGTGAAAATTGGGTACACCTGATCCTCGGTGTGGTTGCAGTCATCCTTTCATTTGCAGCTCCGATGGCAATTCAGCGGCCAGTAGTGATGATCGTAGGTATTATCGCTGTTCTGATCGGGCTCTACAGTATTTTCAAGACTGATTTTCTAGGTGCGAATTTGGAAAATCCTTCGGATACGATCCTTCACATTGTAGTAGGAATTTGGGCGATCCTTTCGTTGAAAGGTAAGTCTTTGGAAATGAACAGTATGGGCGGTGGTATGGGAGGCGGAATGGGTAATCCTCAAATGCCAGCGTAATCCAAGCGAAAACCGTTCTTGCCAAAAGAGCGGTTTTTGTTTACCATAAAGCCGTATGGATGAGTATTTTATCAGCCCCTCAAAAGGTCGCAGAGATTTCTCCCAAGTCATCAATGATATCGTAGCCTTTGTTCACGAAGACGAACACTGTAACTATGCCGTCGTTGTGGGTACGGACTCCGAGCAGCATAGTGAAGCGGCAGATTTTGTGAGCGTCGTGACCGTGCATCGCATTGGCAAACACGGACGATATTTTTGGAAGCGCATGCCACCGGTGCGCGCTTTTGATCACCATGACCGGATGCTCAAAGAAGCTATGTTTTCGCTCGATCTGGCCCAGCGAGTCGTTGCTGCTTTGCGGGAGGAGATTGATGAGCATCTCTACCAATTTGAAATTCATTTAGACATCGGCTACAACGGTCCCACCAAGCCCATGATCAGTGAAATCGTCGGTATGATCACGGGCAATGGCTTTGTCGCCCGCATCAAGCCGGAAAGCTACGCGGCAAACAAAGTGGCGGATCGGCATGTTGGTTGACTCCCTTCGTATCTTCTGATACCATACCATTGTGATTAATAAAACCCGACAATCTGTTAGCTTTTATTTTACCGACTCATTCCTGAAGAGGCGGTAAGTTTTCATTTCTAGAAATCATAAACCGATCCGCCTCTGGCGGATCGGTTTTCGTTTCGCGAAAGGAGGAAGCGATGCAAGATGACGGAGTCATTCCGTTCGAAGAGTTCTTCGCCTACGTATCGCACGAGTAGGCGCCCAACCAACCCGAGCATGTTGTAAAAAGGCTCAAGCATTATCATATGAAAACAGAAGACATAACAATATCTACTTATTACTACTATTATTCAACCTCCTCGAGGCTAGTTTTACGGCGTTGAAATAATAGTAATACTCATTTCAAAATCTCAAACTGGTCTACGAGGGGACCAGTTTTTTTGTTCTTTCAAGTCTACCCTCAAGGAGGAAAGCATGATCAGGCCCGAAGGAGTCTTCTTCTACATGGGTACCGTCGACTATGGAGACAATCGTATCTATATTCCTTATCGCGGTTGCGCCGACGGGCCGATGCCTTTGGTAAAAAAGGAGGAAGAAGAAAGGAAACCGGAAGGAGAGAAAGAGAAAAATCAGCCAGAACCAGGTGATTGCCCCAAGGGCGGGGCGCACCTGCAACGGGAGAGTTGGTTCTATGCACTCGAGGGGTCATACTACTTCTGCGAAAAGTGCGGCAAGGATCTCGGAGTCGCTCGACCCTACACCGGTCCGTACTAGTTCCTAGGTCGTTAAATCCGGAGGGCTGACCACCCTCCTTTTTTCTTAAATATTGACATACTGTGAAATCATGCTATGCTTTTGATCGTGAACACCAACGCTCAAACAATTAAAAAGTTCGTCATCAGCAACTCGCGTCTGAAGCGGCCGTAGTTTTTAGTATTTCCACAAAAAACCGGCTCTTCAGTGAGTCGGTTTTTTGTTGGGAATTGGCCAAAGATCATCTGATTTTTATCCAGTTCCGAAAAGGAACTGGCACAGCCTAAAGGAGGCAAAGTGGAAAAGCAATTGTGGTACACGCTCTTGGCGATGCTCGCTGCTTCTCCAGCGGTTCTGGTGAACCGTGCACTGGCATTGCGTGGCGAGGACTGGCTTGCAACTGCAACCGTGCGTTATTGCTGGGCAGTCATCATGCTTAGTGGCGTGGTCCGATTGCAGTTTGGACCGACGGCCGCAAAGCAACTGACTGCACTATTCCGTCAACACCAGAACTTTTGGATTCTCTGGTGTCTGATCAACGGACCACTTCTGTATGTGTCGTGTGTGTATCTCACGACACAGGCTCCAGCGTGGGTGGTGAGCACTCTGTGGAATTGCAATCTTCCTGTTGCGATTGCGGTCATGTCGGTTTTTCGACAGCCACTCTCAAAGCGCAGTACATTTCCGTTGATCGTCATGTTTTTTGGCGTGGTGATGATTAGTGCGGAGCATGTGCGTGCGGTCGGCGGAGGATGGCACGAGCTTTTCAGGCTTTGGCCCGTCCTTATCGTACTGGTGTTTGAAGCCCTGGGAAATCAGTTGTACCAAGATGCATCTACGGCACGCAAAAATCGCGTAGTCTGGGTACCGGCCATCAACGAGGGGATCGGGAAAAGCATTCATGCCTGGCTCCTGATTCTCTACGCGATGGCAATTCCCCAGATGGCGGTTTGGCAATTGTTTCACCCTGCAATGCCAACGTTGGTCCAGGTACGCTATACCGGTGTTGTCGTTTTTTTCACGGTGGTGGTATCGGGTTACTTCTGGGCATTGGCTCGGCGCGAAGCGGGGACATCATCGCATCGGTTTGGACTTTTGCACGCATCGCCAGCTGTAGGGATCGTGGTGACACTCATCGGAGAGGTGACAGTCCTTCACGCACCCTGGCCGGGTTCGCTTGGTCTTGGGGGTATGGTGGCCATCGCGGCAGGTTTCTTCATCTACCTTCGTTCGCCGTAAGCTCTTTGGTCGTTAAACTTTGGAGGTCTGACCACCCTCCTTTTTTATTTTTACTTGTCCCCAAAATGCACGATCGTGAAAAATGGGGACACTATTTTTGATCTTGAAATTCCAGAGAGAGAGAGTTATCGTTGATTTTGTAAGGCCAATTTTTTGTTGGCCTTCGGGAGGTGTGCGTGAAGCATCGACCGTCAATCGACCCGAACAAAGGCAAGGGACCGGGCAAGGTCCTGATGCAGAAGGCCAAAGCGGAGTGCCTCGGCCGCCCACCGAATGTGCGGCGAGAGCAACTTCTCGCCGCAATCGGGCGGAGCATCAAGGACATGACTCGGAAGAGCCGTCGCTTCCTCGAGGGGTGGCAATCCGGTCTCAGGAGCCGGATGAAGAACAGCATGCCTTCGGGCAAGCGGCGTCCCCGCGGCGTCTGACCTCCTGTCTCGCTCCAGGCCGTCCCCACCCCGGGACGGCCGCTTCACTTTTTGCCCCCTCGCTTATCTATAAGAGAGGGTTGGGGAGAGATAGTAAATATGCTACGATCTCTCTATGAATCCCGTTTTCTATGCCATCATTGGCCTTGCAATCGGCGCTATCGCGGTGTTTTTCGTGCTTCGGCGTAAACCGCAGGATAGCCAGTCAGAAGTGATCCTGCACCAGCGCCTCGATGCCATGATGAAGTTGATCTCTGATCAGCTCAAAGATTCGCGCGAATCGGTGGAGCGATCGTCCCAAACCGTTCACAAGCAAGTCGAGGGGTTTACAACCGGCCTCACACAGCTGACAGAAAATTTGAAGCAAGTGCATGAAAGCGTGAAAGGCGTGTCGAGCTTTCAGGATATTTTTAAATCTCCAAAACTTCGTGGTATTTGGGGCGAGGCCTCACTCGAATCTAGTCTGCAACAATTTTTTGGAAAAGAGGGGTATGCGATCCAGCACTATTTTAAATCCGGCGAAGCCGTGGATGCGATTTTAAAACTGCCCAACGATCTGATCTTGCCGATCGACTCCAAGTTTAACTGGGAAAATTTTGAAAAGTCTATAAATGCCGATACAGAAACGAATCGCGCGATCTATCAAAAACAGTTCTTTAGCGACGTAAAGAAAAAAATAGACGAGATCGCGAGCAAATATATTTTGCCCTCCGAAGGCACGACTGATTTGGCATTGATGTATGTACCAGCGGAAACGGTCTATTATGAAATTATTAATAACATCAAAGAAGTCGACATTCCGGCGTATGCCAGAAATAAAAAAGTCTGGCTGGTTTCGCCCAATACGTTTGGACTTTCGGTGTCGGCGATTCGTCATTGGGTCAAAGACATCCAGCTAAGCAAGCAGACTAAAGATATTATGAAGAGATTGGAAAGAATAGCAACGGACGGTAGGAAACTCGGCGATGATTTTCGCAAACTCGGTGATCACCTCAATCACGCCCGTGGAAGTTACGAAGATTCCGAAAAGCGCCTGACCCTCATGGTAGACCGAGTTCAAAACGTGGTGGAGATTGAAAACCCTGGCAAAAATCAGGATAATTTGCTAGAGTAGCGGCTATGAATATACTTCTCTTTTCTTTGATTGCCTCCGTGGCATCCCTTGCCTACGGCGCAATCTTGATCATGCATGTCTTAAAGAAGCCGCAGGGGGATGAAAAAATGCGAGCGATTTCACTCGCGATTCGCGAAGGAGCCAGTGCATATTTAAAGCGTCAGAATAGAGTCGTCGCTCTTGTGGGGGTTATTGTTGCCATAGCTTTGGGAATTTTTATTGATACCACAACTGCCGTGGGTTTTATCGTCGGCGCTATCGCTTCGATGCTTGCGGGGTATGTGGGAATGTTTGTCGCCGTGCGTGCAAATGTTCGTGTTGCCGAAGCGGCAAAGTCTGGAATCAAGCAAGCATTTAATCTCGCATTCCGCGGTGGTGCGGTGACGGGATTTTTTGTTGCAGGTCTGGCGCTTTTGTCCGTCACGGTCTTTTACTGGATTACCAAGGACGTTCACTCACTCATCGGTCTTGGTTTTGGAGGTTCGCTCATTTCCGTTTTTGCTCGTTTGGGTGGCGGGATCTTTACTAAGGGCGCCGATGTAGGAGCTGACCTGGTAGGGAAAGTAGAGGCAGGAATTCCCGAAGATGATCCTCGTAATCCCGCAACCATCGCAGACAACGTCGGAGACAACGTGGGCGACACCGCTGGTATGGCAGCAGATTTGTTTGAGACGTATGTGATTTCCGTCATCGCGGTGATGCTCTTAGGGAGCCTTTTCTTTTCAACGGTTGACGGCATTGAAACATTTCCGCTTCTCATTGGAGGTATAGCAATTCTTGCCACGATCATCGGTTCATTATTTGTTAGTCTGACCAAGGGCATCATGGCGGCCATGTATCGAGGATTGCTCGTTTCGGGGGTTTTGGCCGCGGTTGCTTTTTACGTAGTGACTGTTTCAAAAGAGATGCTTGATGGAACGCATATCCCGCCGATGCACGCATTCGGTGCCCTCATGGTAGGACTCGTGGTGACGGGAATCATTTTCTTTCTTACCGATTACTATACATCAAAAAAGTTTTCGCCAGTTCGTGACATCGCACAAGCGTCTACCACTGGACACGGAACCAATATTATCGCTGGCCTTGCCGTAGCGATGCGTTCTACTGTGTGGCCGGTGCTTTTTATCTGTGGGGGCATTTGGCTGGCATACGAATGGTCAGGGCTCTATGGTATCGCTCTTGCTACACTCTCGATGTTGTCACTTACCGGTATTGTTATCGCTATTGATGCATTCGGACCGATTACGGATAACGCCGGGGGTATTGCCGAAATGGCCGGCCTTCCGGATTCTGTGCGTGCAAATACTGATCCGTTGGATGCAGTGGGGAACACCACCAAAGCCGTTACCAAGGGCTATGCTATTGGTTCTGCCGGTCTTGCAGCACTGGTGCTGTTTTCTTCGTATACCCAGGAACTGGAAGGTTCGATTCGTTTCGATCTTTCCGACGTCAATGTGATTATCGGGCTTCTTATCGGAGGTCTCATGCCCTATCTCTTTGGGGCAATGGCAATGAAAGCAGTCGGCAAAGCGGGGGGAGCCATCGTCGATGAAGTGCGCCGCCAGTTTCGCGAAATCAAAGGCATTATGGAAGGTACGACGAAACCTGACTACGCCGCCGCGGTAGACATTGTCACCAAAGCTGCAATCCGTGCAATGATTGTCCCCGCGCTCATTCCCGTGATCATCCCAATCCTCGTTGGTTGGAGATTGGGCCCGGAAGCACTTGGGGGACTATTGGTAGGTGTGATTGTCACCGGACTCTTTATGGCGATCTCCATGACATCGGGTGGTGCTGCGTGGGACAACGCCAAAAAATATATTGAAGAGGGAAATCACGGCGGCAAAAAATCTCCGGCTCATCAGGCCGCCGTCACGGGAGATACCGTAGGCGACCCCTACAAAGATACCGCCGGCCCTGCGATCAATCCCATGATCAAAGTTGCCAATATCGTTGCACTGTTGATAGCGAGCTTCTTGTAACCTGCTATACTCTAAGGAGTGGTATTAGATGCAAATCAGGAAGGGGGTGTCTTATGAACGAAAATTCTACAGTAATTTCAGTTATCGATGATCGCTTTCGGGTTCTCTGGGATAGCGTCGCCGGTTTTGTGCCGACTCTGGTTGCGGCCATTGTGCTCTTTTTGCTCGGGTGGATTGTTGCCATCATTGTAGGAAAACTCGTTTGGCACCTCGTCGGGTTCATTCAACTGGACAAAGGACTCGAAAGCGTTGGATTCAAACGGGTATGGGAGAGAAGCGGATACAAGCTCGACAGTGGCAAGTTTTTCTACGAGCTGGTGAAGTGGTTTATCATTGTGCTTTCGCTTATGGTGGTTACGGATGTGCTTGGCCTCTCTGATGTTGCGAATTTTTTGGAAGGCGTTGTTATGTACTTGCCGAACGTCTTCGTTGCCGCCATTGTACTTATCATTGGTGTGATGATTGCAAAATTCGTGGAGCATGCGATCCGTGGTTCCGTAAAGGCAGCAGAGCTTCATTCAGCAAACTTTCTAGGTTTGTTGGCCAGATGGGGAATATTGGTTTTCTCATTCCTCATTGCGCTTGAGCAGTTAGGCGTAGGAACCGACATTATTCGTATTGCGGTGACAGGTGTGATTGTCGCCGGAGCGCTTGCCTTTGGACTTGCCTTTGGACTTGGTGGCAAAGACCATGCGGATCAATGGCTCACGAACTGGAAAAAACACGTACAGGATTAGTTGATATCCTGTGCAAAAAAGCCCCTTGACGGGGCTTTTTGCGTCTGTTAGACTTTGAGCATTGATGAAGACAAATATAACCATTCTCCATAAAAGCGGCTGAAAACCTCGCATTTGTGCGTGATCAACCGCGGAGACCGCGGTTTTTTTGTCTCAATGGCCAGTTTTTTGACAATTCCGACGATACGCCTAAAGCGTATGTCGGAGCTCCGACCGAAGCGTCGGAGCTCAATAGCGGTTAGTTAAGTATCAAATGAGAAATTAAATCTTGTAAGAAATCACTAATGTAATATAAGAGCATATGGTGGATGCCTTGACATCAAAAGACGATGAAGGACGTTGCGTGACTGCGAAAAGCTTCGGGGAGCCGTCGAGCAGGCTTTGATCCGGAGATGTCCGAATGGGGAAACCCAATGGGAGTCATGTCCCATTATTCCGTAGCAATGCGGGAAGTTAACCTGGGGAAGTGAAACATCTCAGTACCCAGAGGAACAGAAATAGAATAGATACCGCCAGTAGCGGCGAGCGAAAGCGGTTCAGCCTAAACTTATTCTTTTGTTAGTTTACTAATAACAGGATGAGGGTTGTAGGGATGATACACTAAACATGCCTTGCGATTCCCTTTTAGAATCGTGTGGCATGTTCAGAGGAGGTTACAAATTTGATTGGTAGGAGAACGGTCCTGGAAAGGCCGACCACAGCGGGTGATAGTCCCGTATCCGAAACTGGTCAAACCTTCGTATTGTTTCCTGAGTACCCATGGAGCAGACTATCCGTGGTGAATCCGGGCCTACTACGGTCCAAGGCTAAATACTTTTGATGATCGATAGTGAACCAGTACCGTGAGGGAAAGGTGAAAAGAACCCCGGAGAGGGGAGTGAAATAGTAACTGAAACCATATGCTTACAAAGAGCCGAAGCCTCGTCCGTCGCAAGATGGACGTGGGTAACGGTGTGCCTATTGAAGAATGATCCAACGACTTTTTACGAATGGCGTTAGCCTAAGCCTGAGAGGGCGGAGGCGAAGGGAAACCGAGTGTTAATAGCGCGCAGCGCCCGCCATAGCCGCAAGGCGACGGTGGGACAGTCATTCGTAAAAGACCCGAAGCCAGGTGAGCTACCCATGACCAGGATGAAGTCCTTCGAAAGAGGGATGGAGGTCCGAACCAGTTGCCAGCGCAATAGCATTGGATGAGTTGTGGGTC
>JBBTSB010000006.1:0-69584 GCA_038064915.1 Patescibacteria group bacterium | reverse complement strand
GAATTCCACACACACCTTCCGCCATGCCCTCGAGCGAGGGGAGGGGCGTAAGTTTGAAACAAAAAAAGGAGGCTGGTCAGGCCTCCAAATTTAACGACCAAGGAACTTACGCTGTGAGTTTGGGGGGCCAAGGGCGATTTTCCAATCTTGCATCGGTAATGAATTTTCCGTTCATTCCCGGAAGCAAGGGATAGAGAAACCCTTGAACCACGCCGTACTGAATTCCCACCACGTCCCGCTCCTTGTAAAAGAGAGGATGGACGAAACCGCATTTGCAAGACACGGTTTCATCTGACGTGCGCTCGAGAGTTGTGTGTGGAGCTGGGTCGGCGACGGGTTCGATGATGCGGAATTCCTTCCAGCAAATCCCGCACACCGGGATCGCAAAGTCGTCCCCGGAGAACTGGATCACCCGTTCTTCGATGAGTAGCCAGATGAACTTCCAGCAGAAGAGCTTTCTGATCCAGTAACTGCCGTGCGTCTCCAGGTGGGCGACAAACCCTTCGATCTCCTCTCGGGCGGGATCGTAGAGAGACCGGGAATGAATTCTTTGCATCAGCCGCTTTACGGCCCGACGTGCCTCCTTTTTCCATGCCTCTGAATAGTGATTACTGAAGTTGCGCGACCACATGTTGCACCTCCTCCCTAGTACCAGCCTTGCCCGACCTTTTTTGCGTCCGTGAAGTCGCAGACTGCCATGTCGCAGTGCTTGCACCGATGCGACTGGTGGCTGTAGATCGGGCCGCCCTGATCGTTGTGATGCCAGGAACCTTGGCATCCCGTCGTATTGAACTCGTGCTTTCCCTTTTTCTTGGGAGAGCTCGGGCACACTTCATCCCGGAGCTTATTGAGAAGACCCTTGACGGACTTGAAGCTGCTTGCCGATGGCATGGTTACTCCTCTCGTGAGGGTGGGTGTGAAAGAACAAAAAACTGGTCCCCTCTAAGACCAGTTTGAGATTTTGAAATGAGTATTCCTATTATTTCAACGCCGTAAAACTAGCCTCGAGGAGGTTGAATAATAGTAGTAATATGAGCTTGATTGTAGGTTGGTAGAATTCATAATGTTTGACAAAATAAGACTATCACTTTCTAATAAATAAGTCAAGTCTGTTTTCTCCTCATTTCATGACTTCATTTTATCAAATTTCGGGCGAGTTTGCGAAGTGTCATAGATAATTGTTAATTCTTTTATTTTCCCTTCTGAACTAAATTTGAAAATATCTACGCAATTAAAAGAGACTCGTGATCCGTCCGCTAAAACCCAATCGTAAAGAAAG
Organism: Patescibacteria group bacterium; assembly: GCA_038064915.1. GTDB lineage: Bacteria > Patescibacteriota > Minisyncoccia > 2-02-FULL-40-12 > IGHO2-01-FULL-4-A > JBBTSB01. The sequence continues at coordinate 68,305 of JBBTSB010000006.1, read as the reverse complement.
TTTACCGCTCCTTTGGACTCATCCTCATTCATAAAAATATCTTTCAGAGATATGGTGGATTTTGTTGTATCCTTAAATAGATCCTTATAAAAATTTTTTGCTTCAACTTCTCCATATAAAGGAGAATGGATAATAGCACTTGATGCAAATAGACCTATCAAATTCTCATAATCCGATCTCTCTAAGCAACGAAGGTATTTACGGATGTTCTCTTTATTAGTTTTGTGCTCAAGCATCTTATTTATTTTATAAGCGTAACAATAACCTGACCAACTCCAACAACCACTAACCCAACAGTCAACCACTTCATTGCGGTTGCGTACTTATCGTTCGAAGCGGAATATGCTTGCATCTCGGTTCGGAGTCCCCGAACAGTCTCCGATAATTCTTCACTCACTCTTCCAATAGTGCTTCGGATTTCTGATCCTGTTTGAGGTATTTGCTTTTGAAGCGTTGTAATAGATTGCTGTAACTCAACAAGGGCTTTGGCAATCAAAATTGGTTCGGCTTTTTGAGCGCTACTATCTCCGCCTCCTTCAACTCTTTCTGCGAGCTCGTCAAGCGTATATTTAGAAAGTCTACTATCCATATGCGTATAGCTTACTCTTAAAATCGTGTTCTTTCCAGAGCTTTCTGAAACTTACGCCCCTCCCCTCGCTCGAGGGCATGGCGGAAGGTGTGTGTGGAATTCCGCCATGCCCGAAGCGAGCATCAACAGAGCATCCGCCCATCGAGTCAGACTCGATGCAGGCCAGAGCGGTGGGATCAATCCATAATCAGATCACCGCGCGCATTAACAGACGGATACAACCGCTCCGGCCTGCGTGCGCGAGCTACGAGCAAGCGCACGGGCGGACGCACCATTTTAGGTTTCCTTTTTCTACGGTTTTTTGCTACGATCAGGGGAATGATAAGTTCGAACAAAGTTTAAGATTTTCGACAAAAAGCAACGTTCGGAAAAATCAGGCTCCGCACTCCGCCGCGCCGAAGGCGCGAATGGAATGGTGGGGGTGAATCCGGCGAGACTGGAAGCCAAAAATTCAAAGGGTGGGGTGAATCGCAGGGAGAGGGAGCGGTCGGTAATACAAAAAAAGTATGACAAAATATTTTCTCTACGCTCGTAAATCTACGGAAGATGAGGAACGGCAAGTAATGAGTATTGAAGCTCAACTTGCTGAACTCACTGAATACGCGAAGAGAGAAAATATTTTGATTGCCGAGACTTTCATCGAGTCGAAAAGCGCAAAGAAACCAGGCAGAGAAATCTTTAATCAAATGATGGCAAAAGTTGCCTCATCAAGTGAACCTGTCGGCTTGCTCGCTTGGCATCCAGATAGGTTAGCTCGTAACTCCGTTGATGGTGGGCAAGTCATCTACGCCATAGATACCACCAAGATAGTTTCTTTGCGATTTCCGACATTTTGGTTCGAACCTACACCCCAAGGATTGTTCATGCTCCAAGTGGCGTTCGGTCAATCCAAATATTATTCAGATAATCTTTCTGAAAACGTAAAGCGTGGTATCCGCCAAAAACTCCGTCGCGGAGAATGGCTCACCAAAGCCCCCTTTGGCTACGTGAACAATCCAAAGACGCGAACGATTGATCCACATCCGACACTATCCAAAATTATCCTTCGCGCTTTTAAGGAATATGCGACCGGAAAGTACACTCTCGAATCAATGGGAGAGTTTTTGGCGGGCTACGGTATTGAGGCTAGACACCGAACGCCACTTGCAAAAGCGAATGTGAGGATTATGCTCTCGAACAAAGCGTACCTTGGGTTGATCGCTCATAAAGGTGAATACTACGAAGGAAAGTTTCCGCCGATTCTCGATCATACAACTTTTGAAGCCGTGCAAGATATATTGAAGGATAGATCCCGGCCGCGCAAATCAAAGATTCGCCATGACTTTCCCTTTATCGGGATGATGACCTGTGGTGAATGTAATTCTCCAATCACCGCTCAATGGGCAAAGGGTGCTCATGGCGGTATCTATCGGTATTACCGATGCACCAAGAAGCGCGGCCTCTGTAATCAAAAGTACCTCCAAGAAAAAGATCTTGTCCTCCAAATTAAGGCACGGCTTCAATCTATCGCGCTCCCCGATGAGTGGACTGATTGGATGCTCAAGGAAGTAGATAAGGAAGAAAAGGAATCAGTCCACTCATCACAGTCGTTCGTCCGAGACATCAAAGCGAAACAACATGAGACGCAAGAGAAACTGGATAAATTAGTTAGCGCATATATTGACGGTGATATTCCCAAGGAAAGTTATCTTGCTAAAAAGGAAGAGCTGCTGAAACAGAAAGTTTCCCTTGCCGACCAAAAACAAGATCATGGACAAACAACCGCAAATCCGCTCGAACCCGTCAGACAATTCATTTTGGACACGAAAAAAGCCAGTTTCCTGGCTTCCTCCGAAAATTATCACGAGATGAGGCAACTTTTGCCAAAACTCGGAACGAACCCAAAACTTACCGACCGCTCCCTCTCCCAGACTCTCACCCCACCCTTTCAATTTTTGGCTTCCAGTCTCGCCGGATTCACCCCCACCATTCCATTCGCGCCTTCGGCGCGGCGGAGTGCGGAGCCTGATTTTTCCGAACGTTGCTTTTTGTCGGGCTGCCGAGATTCGAACTCGGACTAAAACGTCCCAAACGTCTCGTGCTACCGTTACACTACAGCCCGCATGTGCCCCCGAGAGGAATCGAACCTCTATTAAGAGCTTAGAAGTCTCCTGTTCTATCCATTGAACTACAGGGGCAAATACGTCATGATGGTAGCATGAATGGCTTCATAACGCCACTAAAAACTAAGCGTGAAATCGCACAAGACACGATGGCGTTTGAGTTTGAAAAACCAGCCAAGTTTGATTTTATTGCCGGACAAACGGTTGATGTGACCCTGGGAACGAGGGTCTACACGTTTTCCATCGCTTCCGCACCACACGAACCAGTCATTCGCATTGCAACACGAATGCGGAATTCAGAATTTAAGAAAGAACTTGGTCGTTTGACAAAAGGGGAGAAGGTGCGAATCCAAGGTCCCAGCGGAGACTTTGTGCTTCCCAAAAAATTTACCCAGCGCATTGCAATGCTTGCGGGAGGAATTGGTATTACCCCTTTTCTTAGCATAGTCTCATCGGCGACGCGCGAAAACTTTCCTCATCGATTGTATCTTTTTTACTCTAATACCACCATTGCTTCCGCACCTTTTTTGAAAGAACTAGAACATATCGCCGCAGAAAATTCCCGCTTTGCTCTTATTCCCACCATCACCGACAAAGTTTCCACTTTATGGCCTTACGAGCGCGGCCGCGTGGACGGACGTATGCTTACGCGTCATTTGGGTGATTTGCTCTCGGTGCGATACTATCTTGCCGGCCCACCGGGATTTGTCTTCGCCATGCGTAGAATCCTTGACGAAAAGGGTGTAGACGAGGATAATATAAGAACCGAGGAATTTAGTGGATATGCTTAGCGAATGGCGCATCCGAATATGGTGGGCGTAGCTCAATGGCAGAGCATCGGGTTGTGGTCCCGAGGGTTGTGGGTTCGAATCCCATCGCTCACCCACCGTGAGGGAGCTCGTACATACAATTAAAGCAAAATGGGAGCGCTACGAACGTCATATTTCGTCGATCACGCTTTTGACTGGGTTTGTGTTCGACAATCTCACATTGCGACGAGTAGATCAGCTCTATGACATGCTGGTTCTTACGTCCTACGTCATTCTTGCCGGTCTTTGCATAGTTGGTTTGAGCGTTCTGGATCGTCGTCGAGAGCGGGGAGAGACCCACGAAGATTGGCACTTTTGGCTGATGCTCACGCTCCAGTTTGCTTTTGGAGGATTATTCAGCGCATTTTTCATTTTCTATACGCGAAGCGGATCATTTGCGTCCAGCTGGCCATTTTTTCTTGTGCTCGCAGGACTCTTGATCGGGAACGAAATCTTCAAGGCTCGCTATGCGATCTTGATCTTTCGCATTACCATTTACTTTTTCATCCTTTTCTCATTTGCGGCTCTCTACATTCCCATATTCCTTCGTGAAATTGGCGATGAGATTTTTTTCATGAGCGGTCTGGTCAGTCTGGTGGTACTGTGGGGTTTTCTCCACCTCCTCCGCTACCTTCTTCCTAAGGCTATCTACAATTCCCGAAAAAAGATCATGGCAAGCATCGGCGGTATCTACCTCCTCCTGAATATTCTTTATTTCACAAACATCATACCCCCCATACCTTTGGCCCTCAAAGAGGCCGGCGTGTACCATAGCCTTTCCAGAACCGGGAGCGACTACGTTGTTACAGGTGAAGTCCGACATTGGTATAGTTTTTTACGCAGAAACGTTTACCACGCGGTATCTGGTGAACCCGTGTACGTCGTAGGATCGGTGTTTGCGCCCAATGACCTGAAAACGACCATCGTACATGAGTGGCAATTTCATGATGAGGTTGAGGATACATGGATTACGGTGAATCGGGTGGCGTTTGAAATCGTTGGCGGTCGTGACAATGGCTACCGTGGATATTCAGTCAAATCAAATGCGACACCAGGTTTGTGGCGTGTGAATATTGAAACTCAACGGGGACAGCTCATCGGCAGGACTACGTTTCGCATAGAAACCGTATCCACACATCCACCCCTTGAAACAAAAACTATCCTGTAGCATACTGACGACATGGCAGATGATAAAGGATCAAGCCACGCTCCTTCTGGTTGGCAAGTAATTTTGCTCGTCATTGGTGTTGCCGTGTTGGCAGGCTATGCCTGGTACAAGCACTCTCAAAACCCAAATTGGAATCCGTATACCAATTTATTTCCTTTGGCTAGTACTTCTCCGCAAACCATTTTCCCCTAATGAACGTCACAATTAGTAGAGTTATGCGTTAACCCTATATAGAACATTGGTTTTTTTAATTAATTTAACTGAATAAGGCGGTTACTTGCCATCTCACTATGTGAGTGGTTTTGTTCTGCACGTTCAAAATAAATATGAAGAAAGTTTTAAGCAGCTGGTCAGCGGGCATCATAATAGCAGCGGTAGTATTACAAATGGTCGGCGGCGCAGTGCAGTTTGCACACGCAGCTGGTGGATCCATTAAAACAAGTACTGGCAGTTGCGGAAGCCCGGTCAATAAAAATCAGTACGTGGAAGGCGATGTGGTTTATATCACGGGAACTGGGTTTGCTCGTGATACCACCTTGGATTGGTCAGTAGTTGGTTTGCCAAGCTCGTCCGATCCCAATACCTTGGTGGCTTCTGGATCAATTCTCACCGATAGTCAAGGAAAGTTTTGTTTTGCCGCATATACTGTTCTCGCCGGTGATTCAGGAGAGTATAAAGCCGACGTAAACGGCAAGACGGACAATTATCAGGTTGCTGGCCCCCAAGGAGGCTCACCAACGCCAACACCTTCAACATCAGCAACGCCGGTAGTGACTCCAACTCCTTCTGTCACGCCAACTCCTACCCCAAATGCTACTTTGCATGTGGTAAAAGTGGTGGTGAATGACAACGGCGGAACTGCAGTTCCTGGAGATTTTACCTTGCATGTCGACGGAAATGACTTTGCCGGTGAAAGTGCTCCGGGTACAGAATTTTCTTTGGCAGATGGGACCTACACCGTTACTGAAGACGCAGATTCTGATTATATGGCTAGCTACAGTGGCGCCTGCGACAGCAATGGAGATGTAACTCTAGCTCCAGGTGATGATGTAACCTGCACGGTCACCAACGACGACATTCCTGGCGAAATCCATGGCATGAAGTTTGAAGATATCAACGGCGACGGCGGCTGGGACACCGGAGAGCCAGGACTACAAGATTGGGTCATCAACCTCTATGATTCTGGTATGGTATTCATGGCGTCAACTTCGACTGATGCTAGCGGAAGTTATGAATTCGATGATTTGGACATGGGAACCTACAATGTCCGTGAAACCCAAATGACCGGATGGACGCAAACAACCACTGATCCGTCTCCTATTGCTATCGGACTTGGCGATGTTGTAAACGATGTCGACTTTGGGAACTTTGACAACGTGTCCATCACTGGATTTAAGCTTGACGCAAACGGCGCAAGCCTTTCCGCATGGACGATCTTCATTGATGAAACTCCTTACAATGATACATGGGATGCGGGTGAAGACTCATTGGTCACCACCTCTTCCATGGGATACACGTTTGAAGATCTTGGTCCAGGAACGTACCATGTGTGCGAAATGATTCAATCAGGATGGCAGCCACAGTCAGGAACATTCTGCCAGGATGTCGTGGTTGATATGAGCGGTGAAAATATGACTGGTATCAACTTCGTTAACCTCCAAGATCGCGAGGGAACACAGGGCTATTGGAGAAACTGGAAAAACCACACCAGGACAACCTCTCAAGCGACCCTGCAAGCTTGGCTGTTGACGATTCACAATGACTCAAATTGGCTTATGCCGTCTGGTTACACTCCAACGGGTGCCTCTCTTACCAAACTCATTGATGATGCGACCAAAAACTGCTCAAAAGGATTCTCAACAACCCAATGTGCCAAGAACAAGTTCTATGCACAGTACATTTCCACGCGACTTGATGTGATGTCTGGACGCAAGGACATGGACACGTGGTATTCCGTGTCTCCAGCTGCACAAGCATTGCTTGGACTTGGAGCGATGGAACAGCTTGATGATATTATTGCGGCGGCGGAAGCTTGGGTAGATTCCGGTCTTCGCGCCGACTACCTCACGCTCGCAGGACAGTTCGATATGATCAACAATACAGGATACTAATTATATTATATCCAAATAAAAACCCCCGAAAGGGGGTTTTTATTTGAGAAAACTAAATTGCACTGTCGAGTTTTGAATTCCCTTGGCCGTCTTGAGGACCAACGCCACAAGCTTTGCGGTCTTTAGCAAACTCACTCCACGCCGCATCTTTTGCCTTGCGAAAAGTTTCTGAAGCCGCTCTGCGAGCATCTTTAAAGTCGCTCAACGCATCACGTAATGCTTTTTTGCGGTCCTGTCGATCAGTGATCGCGTATGCCGCACTAAAAGCATCGCGACGCGCTGTAAGGGCATTGATGATTGCCGTGTGGTAGGTAGTAACTGATGCAATTACCGCATTATCGCGTTCCACAATAGCCCCCTGAATGCAAGCAACATTCAGCGCCGTGGGTGTCGGAGTGACCTTCGGTCCACGAGGAACATCGGTAGGCTTGCCGACTGCCGAAGCACTAAGACTAAAAGCGCCAATGATTGTGAAAACCCCTAAACCGACCACTGCCGAAACAATTTTTGTATTCATTGTTATATATAACGTATTGTGCGAACACTTGTGACACCGAAAAGCAAGAGTTATCTAGCCTTTTTACGTTTTCGTACGTTTATATCCCTATCGTGGCGACTTACCACTTCTTCCGATAGATTTTGTTTCTTGAGCAAATTTCTGTTATAGGTACGAACCGCCTTGAGCACAGGAAGACCATCGTTGTGTTTTGCCGAAACATTTTTTTCCATAAATCCTATCAGGGCATTCATATCTTTGGGGAAACAGTAACCGCCTGCGCCGCAGTAGTTTCCGTGGTTCACATCAAGCCAGGAGGGCCCGATGCGAGGATCAGCGGAAATCATTTCACGGACAGCTTCATAATTGATGTTCATGGACGAACAGATGTCCGCTAGTATATTGCCATAGATGACTTTGATGTAGCCGAATACATTGCTTGCATATTTAGCCAGTTCCGCTTCAGTTGCGGTTACCTCCTTTTTTGTGTAATCACTGCTCCAAGGACGAGAAAATGGCGCGATGGGGAGGAGCATTTGTACTTCTTTCAGGACATCGCGGGCTTTTTCTGTGGCACCCAGGATCTGCCGATCGGGACGAACGAAGTCATTCCAAACTTGAGACTCCGTCAAAAATTCAGGACTGAATATAAACTTTTTCTTGGGATACTTTTTCTGGAGAGACTCGGCGGTTCCCGGCGGTACGGTTGACTTGATAACAATGATTTTTCCGTCGTTCACGGTCTTAATTGCAGCATGTAAAATAGAAAGATCCGCTCCGCCTCCTTTGGGAGATGGTGTGGGAACGGCAACAAAGATCACTTCAGCCTGATTGATGTCATCGTGGAAGTCTTTTTTTGGATCTACGTCAAAACAAAAAAGGTCCTTTCCTCGGATATAGCCTTTCATTTCCTCAAACCAGCGCCGTATAGGATCGCCCACCATGCCCAAACCGATGACGCCGACACGCAGATTAGTTTTTTTCATATGACGATGGTACTATGGATTTATGTATTTTGCAACAGGAAATGCTTCAAAATTTCAGGAAGCGAAAGAGGTCATTACAGAACTCGAGCAGTTGAACATTGACCTACCGGAAATCCAGGGGCTTGACCTCAAGAAGATCATCGAGCACAAAATTTCGCATCTCAAGCAAAACAATGTCATCGTAGAGGATGTATCTCTGGAAATTGACGCCTTGCATGGACTACCTGGCCCGTTGATCAAGTGGTTTGAGAAAACTATCGGCGCCAAGGGGATATTTCTGCTTGCGCCAAACTCAAAAGCGACTGTTGCTGTGCTTGTCGGTTACAGAAACAAAAAACTCCATTTTTTTGAAGGTCGTGTTCGAGGAACAATTGTTGCTCCACGTGGTACCAATGGATTCGGCTTTGACCCTATTTTCCAGCCCGATGGTTCCGATAAAACCTTTGGCGAAATGGCCCGCAAAGAAAAATCCCACTTTAGCCACCGCGCCCAGGCATTTCGAAAACTCAAGGAATTTGTTACACTGTCATCGTGACACATACAGAAATCCGGAAACAATTCTTAGATTTTTTTGAGAAGAGGGGACACAAAATAGTGCCTTCGTCTTCACTCCTGCCCGATGATCCATCGGTGCTGTTTACGACTGCCGGAATGCAACAGTTCAAGAAATACTATACAAATCCAGAGCTTGCGCCTGCGTTGAATGTCGCATCTATTCAGAAAAGCATGCGGACGTCTGACATTGATGAAGTGGGCGATGAGCGACATCTCACGTTTTTTGAAATGCTCGGCAACTTTTCATTTGGCGGATATTTTAAGAAAGAAGCGATTGCGTATGCACATGAATTTATCACCAAGGAGATGGGCCTCACTATCGATTACGTCACCGTTTATCAAGACGACATCGAATCATATGCGATTTGGAGGGAGCTTGGATATACGGCACGCAAAATGGGCAAGGAAGACAACTGGTGGGGGCCGACAGGGGATCAGGGACCATGCGGACCCACGACGGAAATCTACGTGAACGGCATTGAGATCTGGAATGTAGTGTTTAACGAGTTTTATCAGGCAAAAGACGGTTCTCGAAAACCCCTCGATACTCCCGGCATTGATACGGGTATGGGACTTGAGCGTCTCGCGATGGTTTCACAAGGTGTTGAAAATGTGTTTGAGACTGATTTGTTTGCTTTTGCAAAAGGCCTCCCCTTCGTCATAGCCGACCATTCGCGTGCAATTGCGTTTTTGATCACTGATGGTGTCCTGCCTTCAAATAAAGATCAAGGGTATGTTTTGCGTCGTCTCATGCGGCGTATTATCGTACATAAACAAGTAGATTTCGAAGAAATATTTGTTAAAATCAAACAGATTTATACGGAAATCAATCTTGAGGGGGTGCGAGAAATTTTCGAGCAGGAAAAAAATAAATTCCTAAAAACTCTGGATTCCGGTCTACGCGAACTCAAAAAGATCCATGATCTTGATGCGCCAAAAGCTTTTCGATTGTACGAAAGTTACGGTTTGCCTTTCGAGGTAATGCATGACATCGAACCAGCTTTGAATCGGACGGCATTTGATGAAGAATTCAAAAAACATCAGGCAAAGTCGCGAGAAGGAAGTGTAAAAAAGTTTGGTGGCCACGGATTGATTCTCGATACCGGCGAGCTCAAGGCTGCAAATGAAGAAGAACTCAAAAAAGTCACGCGATTACACACGGCCACGCATATGTTGCAGGCGGCGCTGCGCAAGGTGCTGGGGCCCGAGGTACAACAGGACGGATCGGATATAACTGCAGAAAGATTACGGTTTGATTTTAAATTTTCACGTAAGATGACTCCAGAGGAAATAAGACAGGTAGAAGATTTGGTAAATGCAAGGGTTGGTGAAGATTTAGGAGTGAATTATGTAGAATTGCCTATCGAAGAAGCAAAAAAGACCGGAGCGCTGTATTTCTTTAAAGAAAAATATCCCGAAAAAGTGAAGGTATACTCCGTTGGGGATTTTTCAAAGGAATTTTGCGGGGGACCTCATGTGTCACATACATCGGAAATTGGTCAGTTTAAAATTCTAAAGGAGGAATCAGTATCCACAGGTACCAGAAGAATTCGGGCAACTGTGCTATAATCCAATCAATGCCTGGAACCAAAATTCTCAACATCCAAAAGAACGACTCGTTCGATGAAGTTTTTGATGCTTTTTCTCGTACGGATGCCCAAGAGGTGATTTTCATTTTTCCCAAAGGTACTGCTTTTGGTCGCGACGCGAGTCACTTTGATGCAATTAAAGCCGAAGCAGAGAAAAGCGGAAAGCTCATAAGCGTCATGAGCGCGGATCCAAATATTATTGAACAGGCTTCTGCAAACGGAATGACTATCCTGCAGGCCGCTACTCCAAAGAAACGTGATCCTGCGGTTGCTGAATTGGCCGCCACTCGTAGAAAACAACAAGTGATTGCAGTTGCGCCGGAAGATGCCGGAAAAAGAATACGAGATATCGTTTCTCTCGAAAATGATCGCGATGTAAAAATTCAAGAAGCAGATGAAGAAGAGCAAGATATCGAAATTTCACGGCCACCCGAAATTCCAGAGACTGTTGAGCCACCCGCCACTCCTCCGCCACCTCCTCCGGCTCCGATTGTACGACCGGTGCCAGCTGCGCCCGTGAGTGGAAATTTCACTGACATTGAAAGGCTTTGGGAAGAGGAAGAAAAACGACAAACACCCGGTGTTATTGGTAATAGTCCAAAACCACGTCGCAAGTTTTTTGGCTCAATTTCCAAAAAATTCTTCATTATACCTTTTGTTCTTGCGGTTCTGGTCCTTGCGGCCACTATGTACGTCACTCTCGGACATGCCAAGGTTATTATTACGCCTCGGACACAGGATGTGAGTTTCAAGCTCAAAATTACTGCATCAGCAACGATCCAAGATGTACAAGCGGAATTTGATAAAATACCCGGGCAACAGTTTTCGATACAAAAAGATGTAGCGGGTAGTTACCCGAGCACGAGTCAAAAAGAAGTGGCACAAAAGGCTACGGGAAAAATCAGAATCTATAACACCTCGAAAGAATCACAAAAACTCGTAGCTACAACTAGATTTGCCACAAAGGAAGGTTTAATTTTTCGCATCCCCGCAACTATCACCGTCCCTGCTTCGGGCTCAATTGAATCTGTCGCGAATGCCGACCGACCCGGCAAAGAATACAACATCGGCCCCGCACGATTTACCATTCCCGGTTTTGAGGGAACCCCCCGATATGACCTTTTCTATGCCGTCTCTTCGGAGCCAATGACGGGGGGATTGATAGGAACTGCGAAGGTCGTTTCGGAACAGGATTACATCAAAGCACAGGAAGAGCTGACAACGAAAGCAAAGCAAGAAGCAGTACTGGCACTCAAGGAACAACTTGGTAATTTCACTACATTTGAGCCCTACGATATCACCGTGGGAATCCCCATCGTCAACGCCAAAGCGGGTGAAGCGGCTGATTCACTTGAGATGAAAATTCAGGCGTCCGTTTCAACCATTGCCTTTCGACCAGATGATGTTCTGCTACTCATTCAGCGCTATTTGGATAAAAATGGCAATCTGGAACTCATCACGAAGGACCTTGATGTCTCTCATAAACTTCTTTCTACTGACACCACCACCAAAAGCGTGCGATTTGAGACGACAGTCAAGGGTCGCGCCGCAGGAAAACTTGATCAACAAAAAATTCTCAAGGAAATACCGGGTATGAACGAAACTGATCTTGAGTCTTACTTCAAGTCGATTGACGAAGTATTCAAGGCAAAAATTATGCTTTCCCCGTTCTGGGTCAGCGACGTACCCAAGAATCCTAAGAAAATCGAGTTGTCCATTGACATCTCGTCATAGAATTGCTAACATTTCAATAACGGAATAGTGAACACAGAAAAACCCAAAAAAGATGGGTCCGTCGTTGAGACGTTGCCCGATACGAAATTTAAGGTAAAACTTGACGATGGCCAGGAAATTCATGCCTATCTTTCTGGCAAAATGCGACTTCACTATATCAAAGTTATGATCGGCGACAGGGTGACGGTTGAGATGAGTCCCGATGGTACGAAAGGCCGTATCACATATCGCAAATAATATGAAAGTAAGAGCATCAGTAAAAAAGATGTGCAATTCGTGCAAAATCGTTCGCCGCAAGGGGAAACTTTTCTGTATTTGTAAAAACCCCAAGCATAAACAACGTCAAGGATAACATGCCACGTATTTCAGGGATCAATATCCCAGACAACAAAACCGTAGAATTTTCACTGCCGTACCTATTTGGTATTGGTTTTACCAATGCCCGTCTGATATTGAAAACAGCCCATATACCGCTCACCAAAAAAGCAAAAGATTTAAGTGCCGAGGAAATCAACAAAATCCAAACCATCATAGACAAAACATATAAAGTGGAGGGTGATTTGAGACGTGAGATCGCAAATAACGTCAAACGCTTGAAGGAAATCAATGCTTGGCGCGGTGTTCGGCATGCCAGACGACTTCCCATTCACGGACGCACGAAGACAAACTCCCGTACCACGCGTGGTAATGTCCGCAAAACAATGGGATCAGGCCGAAAACCAACGGCTCAAAAAACATAAACCATGGGCAAAAAGCGAATTATTACAACTGAAGGCGGTTCCAATCCCGAAAAAAAAGCGGAAGGTTCGGGATCTTCAAAGTCAAAACATCAGGTACTCAAGGGTACCTTCCACATCACATCCTCGTACAATAACACAATCGTTTCGGTGGCGGATTCCAATGGTGACGTCTTCGTCTGGACAACTGCCGGCAACATGGGATTCAAAGGCGCTCGAAAATCCACCCCGTATGCAGCAACGTTGGTGGCAAAAGAAGCTGCAGAACGCGCAAAACGATTTGGACTTCAGGAAGCGAGGATTATTGTTCGCGGAATCGGCCCCGGCCGCGAAGCTGCAATTCGCGGTATCGTCAGTGCCGGTATCAATGTGACGTCAATTGTTGATGATACCCCCCAACCCCATAATGGCGTTCGTCCCCCGAAACCACGAAGAGTCTAATCACCTAATAACCCTTATTCCATGGCACGATATTTAGGACCACGAGAGAAAATAGAGCGAAGACTAGGCGCAAAACTCGGCCTCAAAGGTGAGCGCTCAAATTCGCCAAAATCTGCTACGGTAAAACGAATGTACCCGCCTGGTGTGCATGGAAAACGGTTTGCACGAAAAGCATCCGAGTTTGGCCAACAGCTCAAAGCAAAGCAAAAAGTCCGCAACATGTATCGCATGCTTGAACGCCAGTTTAAAAATTGGGTAAAAGCAGCTATGGAGTCTAAAGAAGAGACCGGAGAATCAATCGTTCGACGACTCGAACACCGTCTTGACAACGTTGTCTACCGCTCAGGTTTTGCGCAATCTCGCGATCAAGCCCGGCAGGTAGTCAATCATGGACACATATTTGTTAACGGACATCGCGTATCTATCCCTTCATTTGAAATTCGCAAAGGTGATGTCATTAAAGTACGCGAGGGAAGTTTGAAAACGAAGTATTTTTCAGCACTTGTTCCCCAATGGATTAAAAAACACGAATCGCCCCAGTGGCTCAAGGTCGACCATGAGCAATTTACCGCAACGGTACAGGGAGTTCCTTCCTTCGCCGAAAGCGGTATCGACGCGGGTGACTTGCAGTCCTTGATTGAGTTTTATTCTCGCTAATAAGCTAATCACCTAATAACCTTTTTATTATGATTCAATTGCCTACAGAACCAAAATTAGTTTCGAAGGTCGATAACAAAGCCATTTTTGAAATTGCTCCTCTCTATCCCGGATACGGTATTACCATCGGCAATAGTCTCCGTCGTGTCCTCATCTCTTCCATCAGTGGGGCCGCTATTACTTCCGTAAAAATCAAAGGTGTCGATCATGAATTTACTACAATACCTGGCGTCATGGAAGATATTTTGGAGATTATCATGAACCTCAAGCGAGTTCGCTTCAAGGTTTTCATTGATGAGCCGGTAACTCTCACCCTTTCCGCAAAAGGCGCGGGGGATATCACTGCCAATAACATTGCGGAAACTGCGGATGTTGAAGTCGTCAACCCCGATCAAAAGATTGCAACCATTACTGATAAAAAGACTGAAGTTGAAATGGAAATCAAAGTCGAGAAAGGTGTCGGGTATGTTCCCGTTGAACAGCGCCACAAGGAAAAACTGACTGTGGGCGAAATTGCCATCGATGGAATTTTTACTCCGATTAGAAATGTCCACTATACGGTTGAAAATATCCGCGTTGGTCAACGCACGGACTACAACAAGATTATTCTGGAAATAGAAACCGATGGAAGTATATCGCCCGAAGAAACATTGCAGACCGCATCACAAATCATGCTAGATCATTTTCAAATTATGCATGCAGTTCAGCTTCCGGAAAAAGTTGAGAAAAAAGTGGTAAAAGAAAAGAAAACTAAGAAGAAGAAAGACGAGTAGACCATGAAACACGGCAAGAAAGGCAAAACATTTGGACGGGAGACAAAACAGCGTAAGGCCCTCATGCGCAGCTTAGCGGTGGCTTTGATCCAAAACAACCGCATTACCACAACACAGGCGAAAGCAAAGGCCCTCCGTCCCTACATAGAAAAAATGATTACCAAAGGCAAAGTGCAAAGCCTCTCTACGACGCGGCATCTCAGTAGTATGTTGCCAACGGCCTCCGTGAACAAACTCGTAAAAGAAATTTCGCCGAAATACGCGCAACGCCCCGGAGGGTATACCCGGATACGCAATCTTGCCCCACGAATGAGCGACGGAGCACGTATGGCGATAATTGAATTCGTATGACCTATATTGACGCAACAAATCAAGTACTGGGACGCTTGGCTACGAGGATTGCCGTTTTATTGCGCGGAAAAACCAAGGCTACTTACCAACCTAATCTCATTCCTGCGGAAAAGATTACGGTAACAAACGTCTCAAAACTAAAGCTTTCGACCAAAAAACTTGATCAAAAGACATATTTCCATTACTCTGGGTATCCAGGTGGCATGAAGGCCCGCACCATGCAAACACAAATGGAGCGTGATCCACGCAAAGTACTGTGGCTCGCAGTCTATCGTATGCTTGCGCCAAACCGCTTACGTGCAAAAATGATGAAAAATTTAATCATAGAAAAATGATCACCACAGCCGAAGACGACGTCATCATTGACGAACAAAAATTTAAAGAAGCCGAAAAGGGGCCCGAAAAATATTTTGAGGCGGTAGGCCGACGGAAAGAGGCAACGGCACGCGTTCGTGTACTCACCAAAAAATCAGCCGACAAACAGCCTGATGAAGAGAAGGCGATCATCATGGTAAATGAAAAGCCATACGTTGAATATTTCAATAGTTTAAAATTGCAAAACATTGTCGAGTCCCCATTACGCAAACTGAAATCTATAAATCGATTTAAAGCTACGGTTCACGTTTACGGCGGGGGAATGTCCGGACAAGCGGATGCAATCAAGTTTGGTCTTTCTCGTGCACTTGTACTTTTTGATACGAATTTTACCAAAAAACTCCGCAAGGCAGGATTTCTGACCCGCGACGCCCGCGTCAAAGAACGCCGCAAGTACGGTCTCAAGAAAGCCCGCAAAGCTCCACAGTGGGCGAAGCGATAGACT
This sequence comes from Patescibacteria group bacterium, assembly GCA_038064915.1. GTDB lineage: Bacteria > Patescibacteriota > Minisyncoccia > 2-02-FULL-40-12 > IGHO2-01-FULL-4-A > JBBTSB01. The sequence goes on along the minus strand of JBBTSB010000006.1, from coordinate 52,387 downwards.
TCTAGACAAAGTACCACGAAAGTGGTACTTTGTTTTTGAAGGAGGTTACTTTCATGACCATTGCCACCGCTTCTTGTGGCTGCATCGTCGGGTGCTGTGAACCCGACTGCGGTCACAATACTGCCTCACCGAAGAACCCCGATACTTGCGAACGATGCAAGGGGTCGGACGGGATCTGCACGGTAGCGGGTCACACGGGCCGGTACTGCAATCACTGCGGCGAGCACAATTGCGCGGTGACCAACCCGCGCAATGCACCAAGGGGTTCTCGCGACCCTCACACGTGTTCCTGAACCACGGCTCTGATGTGAGGTCTCCGGTGCGGTCACCCGCCCGTCCGACCCGTCGGAGCCTTCACATTTTTTACAACTTCATCTTCACGATTTCGCCGTTTTCCATCAAGTAGATGGCGTTTTCGTCCGCGTCATAGTAAAAAGGGCTTTTCAGAGTGCTGAGTTGGTACGAGTTAAGGCCGCCGCGCTTGTCGATTTCATAAAAATACAAGATTCCACCTGCGGCAACGAAGATATGATCGTGGTCCTTGTACCATTGCACATCATCGATCACGCTGGGAAGTCGAAGGAGAATTTCGACATCTCCAGCTTCCTTAAATGGCTGATAATCCGTATTATCTAGCCATTCGATTGTTATCTCATGATCGTCGAATGTAAGTAATTTCCCTTTAGTCGATCGGACATTGGAATCAGCAAGCGGAAACCCAAACGAGCTCGTGGAAACCTGCTCAAAAATCTGCTCCGTGGGAAAAAGCACAATTTTCGGAATATCAGTAAACAAGCTCGCCACAACCGGGATATTTTTTTGCCATGTAAAATATCCATCACGCTCAAGCCGCACCGAATAGCTCCGCGGCAATAACTTCCCTTTTGAAAAACTATTTCCTAAAAATGAGGTCTTTCCCGACAGCTTGTCATTTATGTACACATCAGCATCGGTGTTAGCTATGACACGAAAGGATCCGGTGGAAACAAATGTTCGGTTTACAAAGTCATATTTGTACCCAAGCGAAAACACAACCATCGAGTAGCTCAATCCGAGAAACAGGATGACTGCGATACAGAAGAGAATCCATCTGGTTTTTTTTGACATAATGGTCTAGAATTGGAAGATGCAATTTGTTATTCAAGGAGGAAAACCTCTCCAAGGGGAAGTTGCCATCGGTGGAGCAAAGAACGGTGCTTTCCCTCTCATGGCAGCTGCATTGCTGACCGGACAATCGACGACGCTTCACAACATCCCCGATATTGCTGACATTCGGAACATGATAGAGCTGGTTACTGCCCTAGGCGTCGAGGTCAGCTTTGCAAATCATACCCTTAAAATCCACGCACGTCAATTGACGTCGCACGAACTAAAGCGCGACATTTCAAAGCGTCTGCGTGCTTCTATTGAACTTACGGCACCGGTTCTGGTGCGTCTCGGAAAGGTCGTATTTCCTCATCCCGGAGGTTGCGTAATCGGCGAGCGTCCCATTGACCTTTTTTTGGATGGCTACCAAAAAATGGGGGCTATCAGCTCCGTGATTGAAGAAATGCATGAGCTATCCATGGAAAGACCGAAAGCAATCACGTTCGTTTTTCCGAGCATGAGCACCACGGCGACGATGTGTTTGATGATGCTCGGCACCATTGCGGACGGAACAACAACGTTGATAAACTGCGCATGCGAACCGGAAATTTCGATGCTCGCCGATTTTCTCAATCAGGCAGGTGCAAATGTGTCAGGAGCCGGCAGTCCAACGATTACTATAGAGGGCATCGAAAAATATCCGGATCGAGAGATCGCCTTTAGCAACATTCCGGACCGGGTGGAGACTGGATCATTTTTGTTTCTCGCCGCGGCCACCAAGGGTCACCTTACCCTCACGCATACCAACCCTAGCCACCAGGCCGTAGTGCTGGACCTCCTGGCACGCATGGGTGTAACAACAACCATCACCGCCGATACGATTGAAATATTTCCTCCCGACGTCATGAAGGCAGTAAGTGTCAAAACCCATGAATATCCCGGGTTCGCCACCGATCTTCAGTCTCCGCTCATTATTGCGCTTACCCAAGCTAATGGCAAAAGTATTGTGCACGAGACGGTGTTTGAGGGCCGCATGTTTTGGCTTGAGGACTTGAAACGTATGGGCGCACACGTTATGATCCTCGATACCCACCGAGGAAGCATTGAGGGTCCTTCAAAGCTCAAAGGCAAGGAGCTCAAAAGCCCGGATTTGAGAGCTGGGATGGCCTACATCATCGCCGGACTTGTCGCCAAAGGGAAGACCACTATTCACGACGTGGAAATCATTGATCGAGGCTACGAAGGTATCGAAGAAAAACTCAAAGCGCTCGGGGCGGATATTAAACGTGTTAGCTAAAAAAATCGGCATCGATCTTGGCACAACGAACACCTTAGTTTTTGTGCCTCATAAAGGCCTTATTCTTAACGAACCCTCTGTCGTTGCCATTTCGATACTCGATAACAAAATTATTGCTGTCGGCAACGAGGCGAAGGAAATGATTGGCCGCGCACCGGACAGTATTATCGTCTCGCGCCCGCTTCGTGACGGCGTTATTGCTGATTACCGTATCACCGAAGCGATGCTCAAATATTTTATTACCAAAGCCGTCGGCAAATTGAGTTTTTTTAAACCGGAAGTTCTCGTCTCGGTACCGGCGGGAATCACCTCCACTGAACGGCGTGCGGTCATCGAAGCTACAATCAACGCTGGAGCAAAAAGTGCAATTCTCGTCAAGGAACCAGTGCTTGCCGCCATCGGTGCCAAGATTCCCATTAACAGTCCCATTGGAAGTCTAATTCTCAATATTGGTGGTGGAACGACGGATGTCGCAGTGGTGAGCCTTGGTGGCATCGTGAGTTGGGCATCCACAAGGGTAGGTGGAAACAAGATCGATCAGGCGATTGTAGATTACGTAAAAAAGAAACATGGTCTTGCGATAGGGGAGCGATCGGCTGAACTTATTAAGATTGCCATTGGCAGTGCGGTAAAGCAGGCGACGCAAGAGAAAATAAACGTTCGTGGTCGTGATCTCTCGTCAGGATATCCCAAAACGGTAGAGCTTTCATCGAACGAAATCTCTGAAGCGATTCAAGAACAGCTTCGTGAGATCGTTCAAACCGTAAAAAAAGTTCTATCGGAAACACCTCCGGAACTTTGCTCTGATATTATCGAAAAAGGTATCATCATCTCCGGCGGGGGAGCGCTTCTCAAAAACATTGATACCCTAATTACCCATGTCACGGGCGTTCCTGCGCGCGTAGCCGACGAGCCATTACTTTGTGTGGCACGTGGGACGGGAGTTGTGCTTGCAAGTCTCGAAGTATACAAAAAGAACATCGTAGCAAAACGCTAATGCGCATCGCACTCGTTCATGATTGGATCACGGGAATTGCCGGAGATGTACGGGTGCTCCATGCACTGCAGCAAATGTACCCCGATGCCGATACCATCTGCCTTTCCGATGGAAAACCTTCACGCTTTGTAATTCCCTTTTTTCCTATTCGCGTTGAGTCCCTGGATTTGCGATCATATGATCTGGTAATTTCCACCGGTAGCATTTTTTCCAAAGGCCTCATCTTGCGTCCCAAAACATACCATATCAATTACTGCCATAGCCCAACACGCCAGGTCTGGGATCTTTCGCACGAGTACCGACACAAAATTTTTCAACATCTTTTGCGCATCTGGGACAGACAGGCCTCAACACGCGTGGATATGTATATTGCAAATTCGGAACATATCAAAGCAAGAATTAAGAAATATTATAGACGAGATTCTGTAGTCATATATCCACCAGTGCAAAATGTAAATATCAAAGTGCAAAATGACAGTGTAAAATTCAAAAATTATTTTTTAATCGTATCACGCTTATATCGCCACAAAAACATAGACATTGCTATCAAGGCCTTTAATAAGCTCGGTTGGCCGCTCACGATCATCGGAGATGGACCCGAACGTGCCCGCCTAGAGGCTCTAGCAGGCCCTACGGTGCATCTTCTTGGCTCTTTACCTGATGAACTACTCACTACCCACTATTCACTGTCGACTGCTTTCATCTTGCCCCAGGAAGAAGACTTCGGCATCGCGCCTGTCGAAGCCCTCATGCACGGCAAACCGGTCCTTGCACTGCGAGCCGGTGGCGCGCTAGAGTATGTTCAAGAGGGAATAAATGGCACGTTTTTTGATGACCCCCACGAGGCCGTTCTGGCTGATGGGGCTCGCAGAATTCGCGAGATGAGTTTTGATAGAGAAAAAATAAAACAAAGCGCAGAGAAATTTTCATGGCAAAACTTTCAATCGTCGTTCTCCAATATAATCAATCAGGTCGTACGCTAGCGTGCCTGGAGTCTCTCCGGCCTCTAAATGCCGACGTGATCGTCGTCGACAACGGATCCGACGTAGAGCATCTGAAAAACGTTGAGTATTGGCTTGAAACGTTTAAACCTTTAAACTTTAAACTCTTAAACTCTCCCAAAAATCTCGGCTATTCCGGTGGCAACAACATTGGCATTAAATACGCGCTCGAGCATGGCGCGGAAAAAATATTAATTCTCAATAACGATGTCGTTCTCAAAGAAATGCCATCCGGCGATGCGGACATCGTCGGCCTGGAGCAGGGGAGAGTCTTTGGCTTTGACTATCTTTCGGGAGCTGTTTTATTAATTAAAAAAGAAGTTTTTAGTAAAATTGGCTTCTTTGATGAGAGATATTTTTTGTACTACGAAGATGTCGAGTTTTGTGTGCGAGCCCAAAAAGCCGGCTTCAAATTGAGCGGTTCAACCGCTCAATTTATGCATGCGACTTCTGCCACTACCTCCACCCTTGGCTCTGCTAATCTACTCTACTACCACACACGCAACGCACTGCTTCTCAACAAAACCCACGGTACCTGGTATGTCCGTCTCGCGTTGCCGATATGGAGTTTTTGGATTAAGCTTAAACAACGCATAAAAATTTTACTTGGTCGTAATATAGAAGAGTCAAAAGCAATTCTGCAAGGTGCTAGAGATTATGATAAAAATCGGTATCGAATGCGAGTCGGGTGAAGGCGATTCGTGGGGGATCGGCCGCACGGTCAAAGAGCTCATCAAAAACCTGCCCAAAACAGAAGAGTTTAAATTTATTTATTATTATAAAGGCAAGATACCGAGTTTCAGTTTGTACTATTATATTATTTTGCCTATCAAGATTTGGCTCACGAAACCCGACATCGTCTTTTTTCCCAATTACATGCTACCTTATGGCATTTTTTGTAAGACGATTGTTGCGCTCACGGAGGACTTGCATCGCGAAATGCACGGCAAAGATTTGCCTTTTAGATATCGCTTGGCCTACAAAATCTTTAGTAATCACGCGGCCCGCAAGGCAACTATGATTAGCGTCTATTCTAAAACTTCTGGCAAGAACGTGGCAAAATTATTTGGCATAGATAGCAGAAGAATTTTTGTAAATTATCTGGGGATAACCCCCTCTAGTCCCCCTTATGATAAGGGGGAAGGGGGTTATGTATTATACGTTGGTCAGATGTTCCCACGACGTCATGCACGAGAGACGATCTTGGCCTGCAAAAAACTAGGAGTTAAATTGATCGTTGTCGGTGTAGATAAGTATAATCCAAAATTAAATTTGGATGTGGAATATTATGAGAGAGTAACTGATGAGAAGCTTGAAGAATTATATAAAAATGCCAGACTATTTGTGTATGTATCCGATACGGAAGCATTTGGATTGCCGCCGTTGGAAGCTCTGGCTAGGGGAGTGAGACCCGTAGTTGCCGATACGGACGTAGCTCATGAGCTACTTGGCGATTATGCAATTTATTGCCAGCCAACGGTTGATGGCATTGCTGATGGAATTAGCAGGGGATTGGCTATGCCAAAACCTGCACTCACAAATAATTTTTCCTGGAAAGCTCATACGGATAGATTTTTGCAATTATGTCGAAATATGTAAATCGCGTATACGCCGTAGAAGTCGTATTATTTTTTCTGATTATCTTTGGCGCACTGCCGAGATGGTTTGCGTTTGTGCTGGCTGGTATTTTGATAATCTATACGCTTTTTGCATCACTAGAAGATGCAACCGTGCTTTTTGTGCGATCTATTCCGCTTTTTATTGCACTGCCACTCACGGCGAGTTTTGATAATTTTAATACGTGGCGGGTACTCGCAATAATAATTTTCATAAAATTTATTATTGCGAAATTTTCAATTTTCAATTTTCAATTTCCAATCAAATCCAAATTTTCAATTTTATTAATTCTTTTATTATTAATTTCTATTCTTTCTATATTTGTAGCACAGGACAAAACCGCTTCAGTGCTACGCATTATTTATTTTGCAAACTTGCTCATGGTGCCGATAGTAATCAGTCACTTAGGTGTCCAACACCTAAGTCGTATTGTCAACGCTTTTATTCCGCCTCTTTTTATTGTGCTCGCGGTCGGATTTTTGCAATTGGCTAGCACCTATTTTGGAGATATTTATCAATTCGTAGACTTTTGGGGCTGGGGAGCACAATGCCGGCAATTCGGAATGGAGTGGTGCCGGATAGCGGTAGAGCAGGGAAATACGTGGTTTACATATAATACGTTCGGCAATATAAATTTACGGATGTTTTCGCTGTTCACTGATTCACACACGTTTCCGATGTTTGTATTGCTAGCACTGCCGGCGATATTTGCAAAACTCGACACCAAACGCCACTGGCCCTCCATCCTCATCCCTATCGCTTTCCTAGCAGTAATTCTTAGCAACACCCGTGGTATGTGGCTGGCAGGATGGGTGATGACTCTGGCGGCGATGATCGCCATGATATGGCTACGAGGCTCATTTCGAAAAGTCGCCCCGTGGCTCGTAGCATTCGTACTCCTGTTTGCTTTTGTGTATCCGCTTTCCGCCACGCCGCAATTCGGTCTTGGCTGGAATGCCACGCTGGGTAGTCGTATCCGTTCTATTTTAAATTTTGGTGAGACATCCAACGCTCTTCGCATAGCAATCTGGAAAGCTTCACTGCGATCCATTGTTCAGCACCCATTGCTTGGAGTTGGCATTGGAAATTTTCCCGTAGTCTTACAACAAGATATTGAACTTGCCAAGGCCGGCTCCTCCGCGCACAATGTCTACCTGCATGTCGCCGCGGAAATTGGGATTCCTGCGTTGATACTCTTTCTGTGGCTACTCTGGATTCCTCTCCGCCGTGCGTGGGAGCTTCGATCTACACTATATGGCTCTGCATTGCTGATTATGTTGCCGTGGATCTATGGATATTTATTGACCGATGCCGCACTCTTTGATGAACGAGCGTTTTTAATCTTCGCCGCAGTCTATGGAACCCTTAGTATCAATCAATCTCGTCTTTCATAAAGACAAAAGCTTCTTCAAGCCGCAACTTGATTCAATCGAAGCTCAAACCTACAAAAATAGAGAGGTCAATATTTTTGATGGTCAACAAAACAATATCGGCTTCTGGGCGGGACAGGAAAAGCTTCTCGAGAAAAGTAATGGTAAATATATTATCTGCATGAGCGACGTGATTTTGGATAAAAACTTCGTAAACAAAGCGGTGGAAATCATGGAGAAAGATGAGGCCATTGGAGCTCTTCAGGCAAAAATTCTACAAAGCGATGGTCTGATAGACACGACTGGCTTTGAAATTTTTAGATCTAGAAAAATACTAAACCGGGGAAAGCAAACTCGCAACGAATATCCCGAGGGTGAAATTTTTGCCGTGGAGGGCGCCGTACCGATTTTTCGCAGGGAAGCCATTGAGGATTGCAAAATAGAAGGTCACATCATTGATCCTGATTATCGCATCGGGCCTTTTGGCTATGGCGACGACTTGGATCTTGCCTGGCGCATGAGACTTTTTGGATGGAAGCAGTGGTATGCGCCCTCGGTGATCGGCTACCACGACCGATCGACCAGTATTGCGCGAGACAAGATTCCGCTCATCAAACGCCAGTTGGATTGGTGCAATGTGCGCTTTACCCTCATCAAAAACGAGTATATAATTAATATCTTGAAAGACTTGCCGTTCTGGCTCGTCAGAGAGATTGGAGTCATGGTATATACCTTGTTGCTTGAGCCACGAGTGTTTGCGATCTACCCGAGGTTTTTTAGCCTATTATCATGTATGTTGCGCCGACGAAAATTGATTATGAAGAAAGCGAAGATATCCGCCCGAGATCTTCGCTCTTTGTATACCTAAAACGCCTGCTTTGGCTTGTAGTCATTGTCCTCATTATCGTCGCGGGCTATGTCGGGGTACATTTTGCGTCTGCCTATCGAACCATTGTCGTAGGGGAGGAAGGGGATAGATCCTTAAAAGGATACCTTTCAAAATGGCTTCGGGGTGACGAGGACGGCAATCTTCCCAACGACCCCAATCCGATTCCCCAAAAAGAAGAGCATCGGCTTGATGTGCTACTGTTGGGCATCCGAGGAGAGGATGACATAGAAGAGGCGGGAAGTTTGCTCACGGATACGATGTTACTGCTCAGTGTTGACAAGGAAACGGGGCGAGCTGCTCTCACTTCTTTGCCCCGCGATATCTACATCGACATGAAAGGCACCCTAACGGATGGCGATGTATTGTCGGTAAAGGGCAAGGTAAATGAAATCTACGTACGCGGACTCGAGCATCGTGAAGGGCTTACCTATTCGAGCCAGATGATATCACGACTCACCGGTGTATACGTTGATAAGGCGGTCCTCTTTGACTTTACGGCATTTGGAAAACTGATTGATGTATTGGGAGGCATAGACGTCTATCTTGCGCAACCGTTTAGCGAAAAAAAGCAGTGGGGATATGAATTTTCGCTTCCGGCTGGCAAAAATCACCTCAACAGCGAGCAGGCTCTGTACTACGTGCGATCACGATTTTCCTCGAGCGATTTTGATCGCGCACGACGGCAACAGGAAGTGATTTTGGCGATAAAAAATAAAGCTACGCAACTGGGGTTTTTTGCCAATCCAACCAAAGTGACCGATCTTCTTGATGCCCTCAAAGGCAACGTACGGACGAATTTTCAAATATGGGAAATTAAAGATCTCCTGAAACTCGCGGAGTCATTTAAGGGCGATCAACTGAAAAAGGGTGTTGTGTCTACGGACAATCTCATGTATGAAACGCATCTGGAAAACGGCGAGTATGTACTCCTCCCCAAGGGCGATGACTTCAAACTCTTCCAGGAGTATTTCAGAACGATCTTAAACGAGTGAAGCCGCCCCTTTCGGCACGGCTTCTGGTACTACGGTGCGCGCGGCATGCCGCGCCTCCTTTCTAGGTAGTGGTCTCGAGGTTTTTCGCCGCCTCGATCAGCTTGTTTGCCATCTCGGCATCGCTGCTCTTGAGAATGGCAGCAGCGAACCGAAGGCCGGCAGCCATGTCCGGACGACACTCCGCATCGATAACGCTCGGCGTGCATAGCTCGACGAGTACCTCGATGCGAGCATGCGCATCGGCGAACTCGCGCGCCTGATTTCCTCTTCCGACCATCATGCCGATGGCCGTCGCGAGTGAATCTCGAAATGCCTCGCTGACCCTCCTCCTCTCCATGAATCCTCCTTCTTGCCGAACTTCGGCATATGGTATATAGTGTCATTCATGCATGATTCTGTCAAGAAACCCAAGCTTTCCGTTATTATCGTCCATTATCGCACACCGGAGCTGTTACGGCTCTGTTTGAAGCGTCTGGATGAGCATCTGAAGGGGATAGACTACGAGGTAAACGTCATAGACAATTCTAAGAATAACATTGGTTTCGCGCGAGGGGTGAACGCCGGACTGCGATCAACCACCGGCCAGTACCGCCTCATCCTCAACCCGGACACTATGATTACCGAAGGCTCCGTACAGAAAATGCTTGCCTACATGGACAAGCACGAAGATATCGGCATCATGGGCCCACAGCTTTTATATTTCAATGGCGAACACCAACGCTCGTACCATCGCCTCTATCGGCCGATGACAATTCTCGCTCGTCGATCGTTTTTGGGAAGGATCTTTAAAAACGTCATAGACGACTTTATGATGAACGACACCGATCCGAACAAGATCCAAACTCCCGATTGGATTCTCGGTGCGGCAATGCTGGTGCGTGGCAATGCTCTCGAACGAGTCGGCCTCATGGACGAACAATATTTTTTGTATTTTGAGGACGTTGACTGGTGTCGTAGATTTTGGCACAATGGATACATGGTGGTCTACTATCCTCAGGCCATTTTTTATCATTATTACCCCCGAACATCTACGTCATGGAACAAAACAACCTTATGGCACATAGCGAGCGCCATGAAGTTTTTCAAAAAGTGGTCTCGAAAAAATATCTCACTCCCATCATCATCGTCATATGTCTCGCCGTAGGATTTGGCGGGGGATTGGCGTACGACAGGTATGAGGAACAACGATTCGACGCGACGAAACCCGAAGATGTTGATCTCGGCACATTTTGGCATGTTTGGAATTTACTGCATGAGAACTTTGTTGATAAAGACAACGTCAAAACTCAAGACCTCGTGTACGGCGCTATTGAGGGCATGGTTGGCAGTCTGGATGACCCGTATACGGTATTTTTCCCTCCCGTTGAAAGTAAGGCGTTTACGGAACAAATCCAAGGCGCATTTGGAGGTGTGGGTATTGAGATTGGCATGAGGGACAACGTACTAACCGTGATTGCGCCTATCAAAGACACGCCGGCGTATAGCGCTGGTCTTTTGGCTGGAGATAGAATTATCAAAATCGACGACAAATCTACCGAAGGCATGAAGGTTCAAGAAGCGGTCACACTCATTCGTGGTCCGAAGGGCACCACGGTAACCCTGACGATCTTTCGTGAATCACTCAAGACCACCAAGGAGGTTCAACTGACACGTGAAACCATCAAAATCCCCGCGGTGGAATGGGAGCTCAAAAATGGCAGCGTGGCCTATCTCCAAGTACTTGTTTTCAATCAAAACGTTGACGAGGAATTCCACAAGGCAGCTGTGGAAATTACCAAGTCTTCTGCAACTCGAATCGTATTAGATCTTCGTAACAATCCCGGGGGACTTCTGGATTCTGCCGTCAATTTGGCCGGCTACTTCCTCGATGAAGGAAAAACGGTTACAATCCAGCGAGAGGGAAGTGGCAGTGAAACGATTTTCAAGACGGAGCGAAATGCACTTCTCAAAAACTATCCTGTGGTTATTCTCATCAACAAAGGTTCTGCGTCTGCTTCGGAAATTCTCGCCGGCGCATTGCGAGACAATCGGAATATTGCCCTGGTTGGGGAGACATCTTTCGGGAAAGGCTCCGTACAGGATATCTTTAATCTTCCCCAAGGTGCATCGGTAAAGATCACGTTTGCCAAGTGGTTTACGCCAAATGGATCTTCCATTGATGAAAATGGAATAGAGCCCAATGTCGCGGTAGAACGAACGGAGGAAGATTTTGAAAAAGATCTCGATCCGCAACTTGATAAAGCATTAGAATTAATCAAATCACTATGAAGGTTTTATTCACCCACAATATCAAAGGGGTTGCGCAAATAGGGGATATCAAAGAGGTTTCCGATGGATACGCGAGGAATTATTTGCTACCTCACAAGCTTGCCAAACCGGCAACACGTGACGTCGCCAAGGAAGCCGAGGGACTCAAAAAACAACGCGAAGAAGTAGATATTCGATCCATGGCTCAAGCCAAAGAGCTCGCAGAAAAACTAAAGGATACAGTCATTGAATTCAAAGAAAGTGCCAATCAAGAAGGTCATTTATACGGTTCTATAGATGCAAAAAAAATCGCCCACGCGATCAACATACCGTCCGATCAAGTTCTCTTGGACCAACCGATCAAGACAGTGGGGGAGCATAAGGTTGAACTTAAACTACATCAGACAACTGCAACCACTTTGACAGTGCGCGTGTTGCCGTCGTAGTTTTTCTTTTTACGAGTAGTAAAATTTACTTTTCCAGACTTGACGGCATACAAGGTGTCATCTTTGCCTATTCGTACGCCGGTTCCGGCAACAAACTTCGATCCGCGCTGGCGGATGATGATATTACCGGGAATAGCAACTTGGCCCGCATAAAGCTTTACGCCAAGGCGTTTTGATTCCGAATCGCGACCGAGTTTTGTTGTCGAACCTGCTTTTGTATGTGCCATATCTCTGGAAAATTCTAAGCTCTAAATCCTAAACTCTAAATTGGGACTTGTGATTTAAGGTTTGTTTAGAAATTAGATATTAGTATTTAGAAATTGTATACTTACTATATGATAGCAAAGATTAAAGAATTCGTCAAAGTCTATCACTCTGAACTCACCCTTGGCATAGCCATCATTTCCATAACAATAATCAGCTTCAACCTTGGCCGCATGTCCGTAGGGAATCAAGTAGCTAAGCTACCGCTGACGATCTCGAGCCCGAATGCAAGCGGACAAGCGGTCGGACCGCTTAATTCGGAATCTAGCGGTCCGACCGCTAAAGACCAGACTGTCGTTGCCTCCAAAGCCGCCTCCAGCCACCTCTACCACTTTACCTGGTGCTCTGGCGCCAAGCGCATTGCCGAAAAAAACAAAATTACCTTCCCCAACGAATCCGCCGCTATAGCGGCGGGGTACTCTCTGGCAGGGAATTGTCAGCGTTGATACGTGGCAGATGACGCAGCCAGTCATGGTGTTCCCATTCCCAGAGGGTTTTGGAGGCCAAGAAGGCCTGGGTATCATGTGCGAGGTCGGGGAGTTCTTTGAGTTCCACATCGCCGACCGATGCACCCCAGACGTGACTGCAACTACGAGCCTTATATCCATACCCATTTTTTATTTTTTCTGTCCCGCCTTTGTCCCGCATCCGCGCCCCACAACCGTTCATACAGAGGCGCGCCTGGTCCAAGCGCAAAATCCACCGCGTGAGCGAAGGCATATTTTCTTCCTCATGAAGCGCCTCCACATACGCGGCCGTTTGGATTCCATAGTCGCGATAGATTGCCTGTGAAGTCTTTATATCCAAAACACCTATTTTCCCATCCACTTCAGCCAGTACATCAATCGTCCCTGCATAACCATGCTTGTGACTGATGATTTTGCGCTCAATACTGCGCGGAACAATATCATGCTGCTGTAAAAATACATGAAATGCGTCCATAAGAGCCGCGTAGGAATCTGGAATGACAGGGGATTGCCCCGCCAAAATGCCCTCCGCAAGCTCGTGGACCAGAGTTCCCTCTTCGGCAGACTTATTTTTCATGGCTTCCGCAGAAGCAAAGCTTTTCTGATCCGCGTAAAATTTATAAAGGGCTGGTTTTGACTTTATAGACACGATAGCTGTGACCCTGGGGTACCACATCCCATCTATCTCATACCCGTTGGAGGATTTGAATTCATTCAGATCTCTATAATACATCGCTCTATTGTATCACATCGATGGGGAATAGAGGTTTCGAGCTATTGCTATGCGTCGCACAATGATACTTATGCGACATATGCTAAGCTGGTGAGTACTGGATATGGATATAACCTAGGATGTACAGATCGCCAGCAATGACTAATTTCGAATGATGAATGTCGAATCAATGTTTAAATTATTGAAACATTAGGAAATTGATTCGTCATTAGGAATTCGTCATTCGACATTTGTACCCCTTCCCTGCCTACATTGTGCGACAACCTTTATAATAGTTATCCACAGGTAGGAGATAAGACCACATCTATTTAATGTAGTCAACGGGATTCAAAGATCCGTTTGCGTAATTGAAGTAGAGTTGATCGTTTTTTGTATTTATATAAGTGAAAAACTCTCGATAGAGGGAAAGATGCAAATGGCATCCCGTAGAGGTTCCGGTGGTGCCTTCATAGCCAAGCACAGTTTCTGTAGTCACGAGTTTTCCGTTGCTAAGCGTTGTCCCACGCACCATGTGCGCATACACACTGACCATTCCCCCGCCAGCGTCGTGCCGTATTGCAATCCAATTTCCAAAACCTGCATTATATCCGCTCGCAAGCACAACACCATTTCCAATCGCATATATGGCACTACTGCATCCGCTAGCAACGTCACGCCCATTATGAATCGCCCCTCCATACGCTCCCCTTTTCGCATAGGAGGTCATCCCATATCCTTGGGTGGTATAAAACTTATCATGATAGGGCTCCTGAAAAATTTTTGTGCCACGGGGAGGGACGGCCGTCGCTTTAACGTGTACAATAACGGTTCCGTTTGCGATTGCGCTGTTTTCCATACCCTGGAGTTCGGCAAAGAATGCAGCTTTTTGTTTTTCTACAGAACTCAATAGTTGCTGATATTTACTTTCCTGGCCCTTGGTATCGACCAGAAGTCTATTTTTGGAGGATTTAGTTCCCGATAGTGAGGCACGTTGGTTGACCTGGCGATCATTGAGTTTTTCCAACTCCACTTTTTTTTGTTCAACACTTTTTTTCCTTTCCTCAAGCTGTATCTTTTGATCTTTAATTTGAACCAGTAATTGGTTCAATCGCCCATTAAGGGTCTCTGCACGCTGCGCTTCATTTGTAAATCCTGACAAATTTGGATTCTTGATGATGGTGGCAAGCATATTGAGTCGATCCCTTTCGTCCAGGTCAGTCATCATTTGTCCGATAGTAGCTCGTGTGAATTCGATATCATGTTGTGCATCAAAAATTTTCTCCTGTAGATCGCCAATCTCCATTTCTGAAGATAAAATGCGATTTTCGGTGATATCGATTTCCGTTTCCAAACGCTTGATTTGGTTGTTGAGAATATCAATTTGGCGCTTAAGTGTGTCGGCTTCCTTTTGTTTCTCAAGCACATTTCCTCGATACATTTCGGCTTGTTTGGTGAGCTCTTCGATTTTTTCACGCAGTTCAGCGATCTTGTCCTCAATTTCATCGGCGCGCACAGGTAAAATTGAAAATGCAAATATCAAAATGAAAAATGACAGTGCAAAATAAATAATTCTTGAATTTTTAGTTGTCATTTTGATCTTTGATATTTACATTTTCAATTCTTCGCAGAACTTCATCTTTACCAAGTATTATAGCAATATCTACGGGATCAGGCGATGCCTTGCGGCCGCTCAAAGCCACCCGAAAGGGCCAATAAACGAGTCCCCTATCCCCTGCCCCTATGGCATCCAATTTTGCACGTATATCTTCTAAACCGGTTTGTTCTATTATTTCTTTCACCTGTGCAAGCATTGCTTTTGATTCTTCGAGGCTGGCTTTTTTCCACTTCAAGAGTTCAGGATCTACCGTCGGAGCTTCAAAGAAGAAATCAAACTCTTCAAGATCGCTCTTTTTTTTCATCCGCTCTCGCACCATCGGCAATATCTTTTCATACTTCTGTCCGATCGTCGCCAACAGTTCATCATTCGACATTTTCTTTATGTATTCTCCATTTATCCATTCCAGCTTCTTGATATCAAACACCGCGCCCGCTTTATGGATTTTGGTAAGCTCAAATTCTTTGATGAGTTCTTCCCGAGAAATAATTTCTGCCGACGGCGTATAGCCAAGTATCGCAAGATAATTAAACATCGCATCAGGTAGGAAGCCCTGCTCTTTATATTCATCGAGTGCCACTGCCCCATGACGCTTGGAGAGCTTTGATTTGTCAGAACCAAGAATCAGCGGCAAATGCGCATAGATCGGCGAAGTAAATCCCAGTGCCTCTTGAAGTAAGATATGCTTTGCCGTATTCGCAATATGATCCTCGCCACGAATAATATGTGAAATCCGCATTTCGTAATCATCCACTACCACTGCGAGGTGATATAGCGGCGAGTCGAGATTTCGCGCTATCACAAAATCCTTTTCATGCTTTGTATCAAATTCTATACGACCTCGGATGACATCATCAAAAATAATCGTTTTACCCGTATCAACTTTTATTTTTATTGCACCGTCATCTTCGTAAGCCTCACCCGAATCAAGTAATTGCTTGAGGTATTTGTTGTAAATGTCCGTTCTTTCGCTTTGGCGGCCACCAAATTCATCATAATCCAAACCGAGCCACTTCAAATCCTCAATAATTAATTTTTCAAAATGTTTTTCAGACCGTTCCCTATCGGTATCCTCCATACGCAGCACAATCATGCCCTTGTTTTGTTTTGCAAATAGCCAATTAAACACAAAGGTGCGTATATTGCCTATGTGTAAAAAGCCCGTGGGCGAGGGCGGAAAACGGACTCGTATTTCTGCGGGGTTCATAGTAGCATTATACCATGGTTATTTTGGACGTCATACCCCTTGTTTTCCTGCCCCGGAATCAACCCCAAATCGTGAGCTATTTCCACTCTACTCCCCTGCCGGTTGGTTCCGTCGTCCAGGTTTTGTTTCACAATCGCAAAATCAAAGCAGTCGTGGTCGCTTCCGCCTCACTTGCCGAGCGCAAACTGCAATTTAAAAAGCAGGCTGATTTTACTCTCAAAAAAATCGATAAAGTTCTCAAAAAAAACGTCACCGGAGAGCACATCAAAAAAGCCCAAGAGCTTTCTGACTACTACCTCATCTCTCTCGGTCTTACTATGCGAGCGGTTTTCCTGCATCCAGAAGAGAAAAACTTCAAGAAATATATCTCCCCAGGTCCAATTCTGGACCTTCCCCCTCTTACCGATAAGAGGGGGCGGGGGGAGATACGGATCGTAGACATGAGAAAAGAGATACGCGATGCAAACTACTCTATTTTTTCTCGTCATCTCAAAGAGGCTTTGCAAACCTACGATAAAATTATTATCTTCATCCCGCGCAAAGGCTACGCAAATTTTCTACGATGTGAATCATGCGGCCACATGTTTACCTGCCCCAGCTGCTCCGCATCGTTAGTTGTTCATCAAAATTTGGAGTGTCACCATTGCGGTTACCAAGTGCCACAACCAAAACAATGCCCAAAGTGCAAAGGATATAATTTGAAAGGTCGTGGCGTAGGAATAGAAAAAGTAGAAACCGAACTCCTCAAATTCTTTAACTATCAAAATCTAAAAGCTCCAAAAATCGCGAAGCTTACCTCGGAGTCAAAGAAGATCGGTGAAGACTGGCAAATTTTGCTTGCCACGCAAAGTATTTTTAATCAAAACATTAAAGTGCCTTTTCTCTGCATCATGAATGCAGATGCATTAATTAATATCCCTGATTACAGTGCTGAAGAGAAGCTCCTCAAACAAACCCTCCTCCTGGCCTCCATGTCCGAACGCACGATCATCCAAACCTACAATCCCGAAGATCCGGCACTCGTAGCCGCCGCGACGGGAACCGTAGACGAGTTTTGGAAGCGCGAGCTGGAGTTCCGCAAACAGTTTGATTATCCCCCGTTTACGAAACTCATAAAACTTACGTATAAGAATCGTGACGCAAGAATCGCAAAACAAGTCGCACAAAACATGGCCACGAAACTCGGCGGCGTCCCCTACCCCGCCCTCATTTTCCGCGAACGCGGACTTTATGTCTGGAATGTACTTCTGAAGAGCGCCCCCACTTTAAACTTTAAACCTGAAACTTTAAACCTTCTGCGTAACCTCCCCCCCGACTGGCAAATTGACGTAGACCCAATCACGGTCGTGTAATGCAAAGGCCGCGAGATGCTCGGGCTCATCTCGTGAACCTCTGCAGTAATCGCGGCCCTGTGGTCTCCTACTCGGAGACCCGGAACGTTGCCAATCCCATCGACGTGATACTCTTTCCGCCAGCGAAGGTAAAGACAATCGTGGCGCACCGATCATTGCCAGCGTACTCCACCCTTTCGGCTCCAATGGCTAACGCTACACGAGACAACTCACCTCGTCGGTGCTCGGGGACGCCAATCAACTCGACCATTCCCCGGTCCTTTTCGCGAATTACCGTGATTTTCTCCATGCTCCTCCTTCCAGGCAGCCCTATCCTACCTGATCTGTCAATTTTCTTCAAGAAATGGTATACATTTGGTAGATGCAAATCACCAAGGAGCCCAATAAAATCCTCCATAAAAAACTGGAACCGGTTGGAGAGATTACGCCGGAGATTTTGGAATTGATCGAAGAGATGCGCAAGACGATGATCGAGGCAAAGGGTGTGGGACTGGCGGCAAATCAGGTGGGCAAAGATCTCCAAATTTTTATTATCGACAAAAAAATCGCCGAGGAGCACAAGGTGCCGGATGCATACATTAATCCGGAGATGAACGAGTTTTCGCGGGACAAGGATGAGATGGAGGAGGGCTGCTTGAGTATGCCCGATTATTGGAGGCAAATCCCCCGCTCAAAAAAAGTCCGTCTTAAAGCGCTCGACGAGCACGGTAATAAAATCAAGCTCAAAGCCCGCGGATTTCTCGCGCGCATTTTTCAACACGAATATGACCACCTTCAAGGAACACTCATCAAAGATCGTCTTCTTCGGGACTGACGATTTTGCTGCTCTTGTGCTTCAAAAGCTTGTCGAGGCTGGTTTTGATATCAAAGCTGTCGTGACGCCACCCGATGAGAGAGCGGGAAGAAAGAAGGAGTTAAAAGCTTCCGCAGTGAAGCTACAAGCTATAAGCTATAAGCTAGCCCTGTTGCAGCCCGCTCGGCTCAAGGACTTTGAGATGCCGGATTGTGATCTAGGTGTGGTTGTGGTGTACGGCAAAATCATTCCGGGCAAACTCCTCAAAAAGCCCAAGCACGGTTTTCTCAATATTCATCCGTCGCTACTACCAAAATACCGAGGACCATCCCCTATCAAGACGGCAATCTACAATGGCGACGAGACGACTGGTGTGACGATCATTGAGTTGGATAGCGAAATGGACCATGGACCCATCGTGGGAAATATCAAATATCAAATTACAAATAACAAATTACATACGGAGATAAGAGATGAACTTGCAAATTTAGGGGCGGAATTGCTGTTAAAAATAATTCCGGATTATATTGCTGGGAAAATTAAGCCGGTGACGCAGGATCACAGCAAAGCAACACATACCAAAATGCTCAATCGCGAAGATGGAAAAATTGATTGGTCACGCACACCACAGGAGATTTACAATCAATTTCGCGCCTACCACGACTGGCCGGGACTGTGGTTTTTACATAAGGGAAAACGTGTTAAGATACTAGAATACAAACCTAATGAAATTATCACTTTACAACCGGAGGGCAGACAGCCAATGAGTTTAAAGGATTTTGAGAATGGATACGGAAAAATCAATACTTGAAGTCAGTGACCTAAAAGTTGAACTTGAAAATCGTGTTATTCTCGAAAACGTCAATTTTAGTTTGAATAAAGGCGAAGTCATGGCAATTGTGGGTCCAAATGGCGCTGGCAAAAGCACGCTCTTTCGTGCGCTTTTGGGGCTCATCCCCTACTCTGGTACTATCAAATGGTCAAATGAAATGCGCATTGGTTATGTTCCCCAAAAAATGGCTCTCGAGAGAGATCTACCTTTGACAGTTCGGGAATTTCTAAAATTAAAAAGTGAAAATTATAAATCTGTCCTGAAAGAAGTAGGCATTCATGAGCATATCCTCGATCACTCTCTGGGAGTGATTTCTGGTGGTGAACTCCAGCGTGTTCTTATTGCATGGGCGCTGTTGGGAAACCCAAATGTACTTCTCTTCGATGAGCCAACTGCAGGCATTGATGTAAGTGGCGAAGAAACAATTTACCACTTACTACAAAAACTCCACGACTCTCACGAGCTTACTGTTTTGATTATTTCTCATGATATGAATGTGGTAACACAATACACCAACAACATCTTGTGCCTCGACAAGCAAATGATTTGCTTCGGCGAAACTAGCGAAATGCTTCATACTCAAAAATATTTTCAGCACCTTCATGAACATTGATCTTCTACCAATCATTACAGGAATTTTTGTAGGCGCCGCGGCGGGATACATCGGCTCCTTTATGGTATTGCGCCGTATGGCACTCGTGGGAGACGCGCTATCGCATGTGGCACTTCCCGGAGTGGCATTGGCTTTTGTATATAGCTTTAATCCTTTTATAGGCGCATTTGTTGCACTGTTTATCGGAATTCTCATCATTTGGCTCATCGAATCGAAAACCACTCTTCCCACCGAGTCCTTGGTCGGTCTGATGTTTACGTTTGCTCTAGCCGTCGGTTTACTGATTACCCCGGAAGAAGAAATCTTCCATGCACTGATTGGCGATATAGCAAATGTGACTCTTGTCGATACCGCGATTACTG
The DNA here is from genome assembly GCA_038064915.1 of Patescibacteria group bacterium. Taxonomy (GTDB): domain Bacteria; phylum Patescibacteriota; class Minisyncoccia; order 2-02-FULL-40-12; family IGHO2-01-FULL-4-A; genus JBBTSB01. Next base: position 32,228 of record JBBTSB010000006.1, on the reverse strand, counting down.
TTGTGCTCTCCATACTCGTTGTCGTCGTCATGCAGATGATCTACCGAAAGTTTGTTTTGAGCACCGTTTCCAGTGATCTTGCCCGTTCATCGGGAATGAGCGTATCGGGAGTCAATTTTGTTTTTCTCCTCCTGGTTGCCATCATCGTCGCGCTCGGTATCAAAGTCGTTGGCACGCTCCTCATGGGAGCCTTGGTCATCATCCCAGCGATTGCCGCGCGGAATATGACGACAAGCCTGTCAGGCTACGCGCGCTTGAGTAGTTTGATTGGATTTGCTAGTATGTTGGCTGGAATACTTATTGCAGAATGGTTTGCACTTCCTGCGGGACCGATAGTAGTTCTTGCGTCCAGTGCCGTGTTTGGCCTATCATTCCTCTTTCGAAAGTCCTAATAACCTAATCAGCTTATCACCTTTCCTATGTCATACGCCTACAATGAATTGCGTCCGGGAGTCTTTTTTATTTACGAGGGCCAACCTTTTGTAGTTTTGTCGTCCCAACCCTTGCGGATGCAGCAACGGAAGCCGGTATTCCAAACCCGCATGCGCAATTTGATCAACGGCAAAATCATTGAACACAATTTTATGGTGTCCGACGTTCTCGAAGAAGCCGATATCCAGAAGCGAGAAGCAAATTTTCTCTATGCGCATCGTGGGGAATTTTGGTTCACCGATAAGGACAACCCCAAAAATCGATTCAAAATTGAAGAAAGCATTCTTGGAGATGGTGCGAAGTTTCTCAAGCCCAACACGGTGGTGACCGCTATCGAATACAACGGCAAGGCTATCACGGTGGAATTGCCGGTAAAGATGGATTTCAAAGTCATCGAAGCTCCCCCGTCAACACGCGGTAACACCGCACAGGGCGGTACCAAGCAAGTCAAAATCGAAACGGGCGCCATGATCAACGTTCCGCTCTTTATCAACGAAGGCGAAGTTATTCGCGTGAATACCGAGACTGGCGAGTACGTTGAGCGTGCTTCTTCTTAAGGACAATAACGGCCACGAGCGGCAAAGCGCCGAAGATAATTTGAATAACAAATAGTTGGTCCGCAGGGACGGCTTTTTCGATTTTATCCATCACGCCGGGCACCAGCGAAGCCACGAACCAAAGCGCGTAGAGTAAAATCAAGTACTTGATCGCCCTTGCTTTGTCTTGCGTGAAAACGATCAACGCAATCACAAAAACGGCACCGGCAACAATGAGCCAGCGGTGATCAACGGTGGACAATGAAATAGACCCTAAGGTGCTCTGAAAAAATTTTGCAACTGAATCAAGTACAGCCATACGAAAAGTATATCATAGCTCAAGTGACAATTCTTCCACAAGCTCGCGGGCGCGGCGCGAGAGTTTGCGGGGCATGTTGATATGGATGCGGAGATGGAGATTTCCCGCCGATGCACCGCGATAGCCTGCCTGACCTTTGTTTTTTATACTAAACGTAGCGCCTTCTTCAATGCCGCTGGGCAGTTCAAACTCAATTCGCTCACGCCCACGCTTCCGTCCATCACCTTTACATTCTTTGCACAGTTCTTTTGGAGCTTTGCCGGAGCCGTGACAATTTGCACACACCGTCCTCCGCGTAAAACTGCCGAAAAGCGACGACATTTGCTGATTCACTTGTCCTTTCCCCTCGCAAACCTTGCAAGTGGAAATATCACTTCCTCCTGCGCCTTTGCAGACTTCGCATATATTTTGTTTTTCTATTTCAAAAATTTTCTGACCTCCAAGCAACGCTTCCGGAAGGGTTATCGTAAGAGCTACTTCAATATCCTGGCCCCGCGAATCCACCCCTTGTCCTCCGAAGCCTTGCGCGAAGGAGGATCCGAACATATCAAAAATATCTTCTACATTGATCCCACCAAACCCCTGCGAAAAGCCCCCGAAATCTTGGAAGCCACCACCGGAAAATCCCTGCGGACCAGCTGATCCATACGCATCATACTGCTGTCGCTTTTTGTCATCCGAAAGCACCTGGTAGGCTTCGTTAATTTCCTTAAACTTCGCCTCATTACCGCCAGTTTTGTCTGGATGATGCTGGTGAGCAAGTTTGCGGTACGCACGCTTAATCTCATCTGCAGAAGCAGTTTTAGAAATTCCTAAAGTTTGGTAGTAGTCTGCTGCCATAGTGCAATGTGCTCGGCTTCTATGTTTCTTTTTTCAATAACAACAAATTTGGTTTTGCGCAAAAGGACAAATAAAAGCGCTCCAATCCATGTACTCAACCAGTGCAAGGCAAACCCCAGACCCCACAACATTAGGAATAATCCAAACGCCAGCACCGGTGGAAAGTAGACACGATAGGGATCGCTCCAGCGGGTAATAGTATCATAGGTTTGTTCCAATGCATAGTTTTTTGCAATTTGCTTTTGCGCCTGGGGAATGTTCTTTTCCGCCTCCAAAAACTCATCCATCACACGACTCACGGCTTGTTTGAGACTAGGCGAAAGAACGGGATCTTTTACACGCTCCTGGATTGAGGGGCTCAAAAAATACGCAAACGAGAGGGCAAAGTACAGCGGAAGCATGACCTCAGTGATTCCCCGACGGATGATGTGAATCGGGTGGATTTTGAGACGTTCTTCGGATTCGAGGTGGATGGCACGGATGGCAAAGACGTGAAAAAGAATGATGACAAAAAAAGCGATGATGTTTAGATAGTGAACACCGAAGATTACGAGGTAAGTGGAACCAATCAGCCCTGCCAATAATAGCTTCAGCCGTTTTTGCGGCAACAACATGTAGCCAAGTGAAATTACCGCCGCAAACACGATCAGCACCGCCGCAGGAGCGATCCACAGACTCGGATCACTGAACTTTGTCTCGCTATTCACCCACGGCTCTGCGGTAATCCAAAACCCAAGGGATATAAGCGTGACTGTCGTGATGATAGAGATAATTTTAGACACGACTCATTATATCATAACCCCCTTCCCCCTTATCTATAAGGGGGACTTCGAGGGGGTTACTCTTGGTGTGGATTCTCTTCAACTTTAGGCTCCTCTGGCTTTTGCGCCTGTTGGGCCTTATACATAGCCTCCCCTATTTTCTGCGCCGCAGTCGAGAGTTCTTCAGAGGCTTTTTTGATTTCTTCTACGTTCTCGCTGTCCTTTAATTTCTTGAGTGCCTCAAGTTTTTCCTCGATATTCTTCTTATCATCGGCGCTGACTTTATCACCTGCATCCTTGAGTGCCTTTTCCGTCGAGTATACCAATGCCTCCGCCATATTGCGAGCTTCCACGAGCTCTTTTTTCTTTGCGTCTTCGGCCGCATGCGCTTCAGCATCAGCCATCATGCGCTTTTTCTCTTCGTCAGTGATTCCAGATGAGCCTTCAATACGGATACTTTGCTCCTTGCCCGTCGCCTTATCTTTTGCCTTTACGTGCAAGATTCCATTTGCATCGATGTCAAAGGTGACTTCGATCTGTGGGACGCCGCGGGGGGCAGGAGGAATGCCATCGAGGATAAATTTGCCTAGTGTCTTGTTGTCCGCCGACATAGCACGCTCACCCTGTAATACATGTATTTCTACATGCGGCTGATTGTCGGAGTAGGTCGAAAAGACCTGCGACTTTGCTGTCGGCACCGTAGTATTTTTTTCTATCATCTTGGTCATCACGTTGCCGGCAGTCTCTATTCCGAGTGACAGTGGCGTGACATCAAGCAAAAGTACGTCTTTGACGTCGCCTTGCATGATACCGCCCTGGATTGCCGCACCAACGGCAACAACTTCATCAGGATTGATATCTTTGTGAGGCTCTTTGCCAAAAAGCTTCTTCACTGCCTCAATAATTGCCGGCATGCGAGTCTGGCCGCCTACTAATACAACCTCATTAATCTGATTTGTTGATAGCTTGGCATCAGCAAGCGCTTTTTTCGTAAGTTCAATGGACTTGTCGATGAGAGGCTGGGTAAGGGATTCGAGCTTGGCACGGGTAAAGTTCAGATTGAAGTGCTTCGGGCCAGAGGCATCAGCCGTAAGGAATGGGATATTGATTTCGGTCTGAGTCGTGCTCGATAATTCATGCTTGGCCTTTTCAGCTGCGTCTTTAAGGCGCTGGACCACAAGACGATCTTTGGAGACATCAATTCCCTGATCTTTTTTGAACTCATCGATGAAGTGATTGATGATCAGCTGATCAATATCATCGCCGCCCAGGTGCGTATCACCGCCAGTGGCTTTTACTTCAATAGTGTCACTTGAAACCTCAAGTACCGAAATATCAAACGTACCTCCACCAAAATCATAGACGACGATTTTTTCGTCTTTTTTTTTGTTAAAGCCGTACGCAAGCGCGGCCGCGGTTGGTTCATTGATCACGCGCTTTACGGTAAGTCCTGCAATTTCACCTGCGTCTTTTGTAGCTTTGCGTTGTGAGTCATCAAAGTATGCAGGTACGGTGATGATCGCTTCCGTGATTTTTTCGCCAAGTTTATCTTCCGCATCGGCCTTCATTTTTTGCAAAACCATAGCCGAAATTTCTGCCGGCTTCATCCATTTTTCTCCAAGTTTTACCTCGACATCGTCGTGCTGGCCTTTGCGAATCTCATAGGGTAAGAGTTTTTGATCGCGCTGTACTTCCGGATCACTAAAGCGCCGTCCAATGAGACGCTTGACTGAAAAGATGGTATTCGTTGGGTTTGTTACCGCTTGTCGCTTTGCCGTAACTCCCACGTACCGTTCCGCGCCCTTTACCGCCACCATAGACGGCGTAGTGCGCATACCCTCTTTATTTTCCAGAACCCTCGGCTGGCCGGCTTCGACGATGGCCATCGCAGAGTTTGTCGTTCCCAAATCGATTCCTAGTATTTTTGCCATGTTATTTGTTTTTAATTCGCGCTGGGCGGATAACCCTACCGTGCAATGTATAGCCCGGCCGGACTTCTTCCAGCGGTTTAGATTCATTTATAGCGTCGACTGCTTCATGTACATTGGGATCAAAGTGATCGCCTACCACAATCCGCTCGACACCATATTTTTTTAGTAAACGTTCAAACTGCTTTATTACCTGCTTTAATCCTTCATCTTTCAAATGCTCGGCGGCCAACTCCAGATTTCCAACTACATCAAGTACCTCCAAAATAATTGCTTCGTTTCCATACTTCACCAATTCCTCCATTCTCCGCATTTCCTCTTTTTTATAATTAGCCAGATCCGCCTGCGCCCGCTTCCAATTATTCAGATACTCTTCTTCCATACTCTTCTCTTCGACAATATCATCGCTCATGGTTCATTTTGTTAGTTAAATAATTTAACAAAGCTATATTCCTTTCATAATCCATCCTCGTCGGGCCGATTAATGTGACGGAACCGGTATGATGCTGGGGTAACCGGTATTCCGCAAACAGCATCGTCTCCGGACCAATCAAAATTTTGACATGCCCGACTTGATCGTGCGCATCGACCATCATTTGATCAAAAACCTGCTCAAACTCCTCAAACAAACTCGTCATCCGGAACACTCGTTCAATTTCTTGAAACTCCGGCATTTCAAACAAACTTTTCAAACCAATCTTAAAGAAGTCTTGCTGATCGCGAATATTGACGATGACCAGGTTATCAGACAACTCACACAGAGCTTGGGCGATGGCTCGATTGAGAAAATGCGGGTCGCGCGGACTTTGCTCGATGGCCTGATCAAGACGCTTTTTTTCTTTCGGCGTCACATCATCCTGCTTGACCATGTTATCCACAAAGAACCTATAAGCCTTGTCGCTAGGAATCCGGCCCGCTGAAGTATGTGGCTGTTCCAAAAAACCGAGTTTCTCTAACTCATTCATCTCACTTCTGATCGTAGCCGAGCTTACATCCAAAAACCCCGATTCTTCGAGGGCTTTTGAGCTCACGGGTTGTGCCGTGGCTACAAATTCTTTGATGATCTTTTCGAGTAGTTTTTGCTGTCTCTCACTTATCATAGATCCAGTTTATTAAATTAGCACTCTCATGTCAAGAGTGCCAACCGGGTGTATTCAACTTGACAATACACTGCACTGGGCGTAGAGGTAAGATTAGTTCAACCTTCGGACTTTTCGCGTAGCGAAAGGAGACGGCCCCCAAGCTCGATCCTGTCCGAAGGTTTTTTTTTACTCAAAACGATGCTAAGATATCATTATGAAACTCTTCGTTTGCGGACCTACCGTCTATGACTACATCCACATCGGCAATGCCAGGACGTTTGTGGTTTTTGATGCGTTTGCGAAATACCTCCGCTCTACTGGAGTCGATTTGGAGTATATTATGAATATCACGGACATCGATGATAAGATCATCGCCCGGGCAAAAGAACAGGGTCGCGAACCAGCTGAATTTGCTAAAGAGTGGGAGGAAAAATTTTATGAAGACGCCAAGGCGCTCGGTATCACCGCACCAGTATATAAACGTGCCATGGATCACGTCCCAGAAATTCAGTCACAAGTACAAAGACTTCGTGATAAAGGCATCGCATACGAACTTGAGGACGGTACCTATTTTGATCTTTCCAAATTCCCCGACTACGGCAAACTTTCCGGTCGTACCGATATACAAGGCGATGACGCCGTTTCGCGCATAGATGAAAACCCTAACAAACGAAATCCTGGGGATTTCTGCATATGGAAAAAAGATCGTCCTGGTTGGCACATTGAAGACACTGCGATTACCGAAAAATATTTTGGCCCGCAGTACGATATCCACGGCGGTGGCGCTGATCTCAAATTTCCCCATCACGAAGCAGAAATTGCGATCATGGAGTCAATCTCCGGCCTCGTGCCGTTTGTAAAGAAATGGATGCATGCGGGCTTTTTGATAAACAAAGGCAAGCGCATGGGCAAATCAAATGCGAACTTCATGACTGCTCGCGAGGCCTTGCAAATTTATTCAAAAGAAACTCTACGCTTTTATTTGTTGAGTTCGCACTACCGCTCGCCTCTTGATTATTCTGAAGACAATCTAAAGCAAGCCGAGGCGGCGACATCGCGGTTGGCGGAGTTTGTGAACAAGATCAATCGTTTTGAAGACGAAATGCTCAAAGATCCCAACCCTGCAATTGCCATGATGATCGATCAGGGAGAAAAGGATTTTTATGAGGCGCTGGAAAATGACTTCAATACCCCTCAGGCGTTTGCCGTACTTTTTGATCTGATAAAAAACCTCAACCCACTCATGACCAAGCGAAAGTTTGATAGGCCATCGGCAGCGCTACTGCTGGCATTTTTCAAGTCCGTCAATGAAATTCTTGGCATCATACCGACGGATCTTCCATCCCTTCCAAAAACCGTTGAAATGATGCTCGACCAGCGCGAGCGGGCACGCCAGGACAAAAACTATGACCTCGCAGACAAAGTCCGCAAACAAATAGAAGAGAGTGGATATCGTGTGGACGATACGGGATATGGTCCGCTGGTAAAGAAAAAATAACGCGCTATACTGGCTTTACCATGCCAGGCAACGGAACAATCGCAGATAAGCTCCCCCCGCAAAATATTGAGGCGGAAAAAAGCCTCCTAGGCTCGCTTTTGCTTGATAAGGAATCAATCAACCGTGTGGCGGATTTTTTGCAACCGGGAGATTTTTATGGCCGCGCGCATCAAATCATTTACGAAAATGTCCTGAAGCTGTATCAAAAGCGTGAACCGATCGATCTTTTGAGCCTTTCCAATGCCCTCACCGAAACCAATCAGCTTGATGCCGTCGGCGGACTTGGCTATCTCACATCGCTCATGAATTCCGTCCCCACCTCCGCGCATGTCACCAACTATGGAAAAATCGTTCAGCGCAAAAAGATTCTGCGAGATCTCATCGACAGTGCGCACAATATCATCGGCATGGGCTATCAGGAAGACGAAGATGTGGATGAACTGCTCGACCGCGCAGAACAGCGTCTCTTTTCTGTCTCCCAGCGCTCTATCCAGCAAAACTTCATGGGCCTGGACAAATCTCTCCACGATGCTTTTGATCGTCTCGACAAGCTTCACAAGGGTGATGGTGCATTGCGCGGCGTGCCGACTGGGTTTGTAGATCTGGACAATATCACCGCCGGTCTCCAAAAATCAAACCTCATCATCCTCGCCGCACGTCCCTCTATGGGAAAAACTTCTCTTGCGCTGGACATTGTGCGTAGTGTGGGACGTGAGGTGCCGGTGGGATTTTTTACGATAGAAATGTCCCGCGAAGAAGTCACGGATCGCTTGATCGCGGCCGAATCAGGGGTAAGTTTATGGAAAATGCGCACGGGCAAGCTCTCCTCGGAAGGAGAAAACAATGACTTTGAAAAAGTCGCCATGGGACTGGATAGTCTCGCAAAAACGAGAATTTTTATTGACGACTCCTCATCCCCCACCGTCATGCAAATGCGCGCGATGGCTCGGCGATTGCAGGCTGAACATGGGCTTGGCCTGATTGTCGTAGACTATCTCCAGCTCATCAATGCAACAAAAAACTATGACAGTATGGTCCATCAAATCAGTGAGATCTCCCGTAACCTCAAGGCACTCGCCCGTGAGCTCAATGTTCCAGTGCTCGCGCTCTCCCAGCTGAATCGTGCTGTGGAAAGTAGGCCCGACCAGCGACCACGGCTTGCTGACCTTCGCGACTCCGGTGGTATCGAGCAGGATGCAGACTTGGTCATGTTTATCTATCGCGAGGATAAAGTGAAGCCCGATTCTGACAAGAAAAATATCGCCGAAATTCTCATTGCCAAACACCGCAACGGCCCCACCGGTGAAGTGGATCTGTATTTTGATGAGGATCATGTGTCGTTTAAAAATCTAGCAAAGCATTTTTAATGTCAGAGAAGTTCAAAAATCTAGTCGCTTTTTTTACGAAGTTGCCGGGAGTTGGTCCGCGGCATGCTACGCGTTTGATTTTGGCGATGTTGGATTGGTCGCCCGAAGACATCGAGACTTTTGCGCAACATATCGAAGCTCTCAAGACAGGCCCGACGCTCTGCCAGCAGTGTTTTAATTTCGCCGATGCAGATCTCTGCAATATCTGCAGTAATCCGCGTCGAAACCAGCGGAAAATTGCCATTGTAGAGAAAGTGACCGATCTGGCATCAATGGAAAAGGCGGGTGTGTATGATGGCGTTTATCATGTCCTCGGAGGAGCGATCAATCCGGCCGGCGGTGTTTTACCGGAAAAGCTAAAAATTAGTCAACTTATCATTCGCGCTAAAGATGCACAGGAAATCATCTTGGCCACCAATCCAAACACCTACGGAGAAACTACTGCTTTGTATTTGGAGCAGGAATTAAAATCCGCCCGAGGCGGATCCTCCTTCGGAGGACAAATCACCCGCTTGGCGCGGGGTTTAGCAGCTGGCACATCAGTAGAGTATGCGGATGAGATTACACTGGCAAACGCCCTCAAACACCGGAAATAGAGAGTATCTCTACTTTGGTAAATGGCTGTCTGTGGCCTTTTTTCTTTTTATAGCGAGTTTTTGACGAATATTTAAAGACGATCTTTTTCTTGGCTTTGCCTTGATCGAGAACCTTTCCGGTAACAGAAGCGCCGCTCACCAGTGGAGTCCCAATTTGATCATCGGTCATAAGCACTTGGTCAAATGTCACCTGTTCCCCAACCGGAGTCTCAAGCTTTTCAACCAAAATCTTGTCGCCTTGGGCGACTTTATATTGCTTACCTCCCGTTTTTATGACCGCAAACGTCATGGTTTATGCTTGTTCTATACGCACAATGTCGGCCTTGAGCGCCACAATTTCTCTTCCCAACACTTTCTGTTCATTCAATAACGCCTTCAGTTCTTTGGGATTTTTGATCTCCTGCGCCCTTCGCCCTAAAATGAGCTGTCGGCGGCCCTTTTCATGGATAGCCTGTCGAAGTTTTGTAGCTTCTTGCTCCATGCCTGTAGTATGGCATAAAGCCGTAAAAAAAGCTAGAGCTTTGTTTTTTCAAGCTCGTCGAGTTGGTTTTCAAGTTGTGTGCGTTGTTCGGCTATGAGAGTCTCCGCCTTTCGTAAAGCGATCAGTTTTGCTTCGGTGCTCTTAATCTCCCCAGTAATATTCAATAGGCGTTCAGTAGCCTTATAAACTTTCTCCCTCAATACCTCAACTTCAGATGGGATATTTGGTTGTTCTGGTTTGGTCATGCAGCGCCACGGGGAATCGAACCCCGCTTCCATCCTTGAGAAGGATGTGTCCTAGCCGATAGACGATGGCGCCATCAACTAAATCCTACGGCTTTTCTTTCAAAAGATCAACAATTTTCTCCATTTTTGCCGCTCGGGAGCCTTTCACGAGGATAACGTCGCCTTCCTTGATGATCTCCTGCAGTTTTTGCAACAGTTCATCGGATGTCTTGCACCACAGCACCACGTCGGCACGCTCCTTTGAGTAGGCATCTGCTTTTTTATGCTCCTGTTCTGTAAAGTGCCCCAACTCGGCCATTTCCCCAAGCAAGGCGATTTTTCGTATACCCGGGAACTGTTTCAATGTATCTAATGCCGCTTTCATAGAGAGCGGCGAAGCATTGTAGGTGTCGTCGATGATCGTGGTGTTGTTTTTTCCTCGGATCAGCATCATGCGGCCGCGAGGCAGTTCAACAGACGCAATGGCGTCAGCAATATCGATCAAATTCATTCCCAAGTGCTGTGCTACGGCCGTCGCCGCCAAAATACCATAGATCTGATGCACCGCGATCATCCGGTGAAGTCGTATGGGCATAAAATTTTCGCCCTTATTGATACGAAACGAAAGCCCGCCCACATGCTCCCCTTCCATAAAAAACGAAATGTCCGATCCGCGATACATGGCCTCTTTGGAAAAACCAAATGTTGTTACAGGAGCTTTTGTCACGTCCCTCATACGGATCACGATTGAATCATCGGCATTGAGAACAGTGAGCTGAGTGGCAGAGGCGGGCAAGTGAGCTTTTTCACGGGCCACCTCTTCCGGACTCGCATAGTGCTCCACATGCACGGGTACGTCGCCGATCGCCGTCACAACGGCTATGTGAGGCCGTACCATGCGGACAAGGTACTCAATATCCCCCGGCCGATCCGCAGCGAGCTCCAGGACCAGGTAGCGTGGATACCACTTGCGTTTTGTTGCGTAGGCGCTCCAGAAGGCTTCCAGCAATTGGCCAATGAAACGAATCTTGCTGTGATGCCTGGTCATCGGCACAACACCCAGGATGGCGAGCGGCACACCGATTTCGTTGTTGAAGTTCTCGACGTTTTTCCACACAAAAAACTTTTTATTGAGCACAGCATAGATCGCTTCTTTTGCGGTCGTCTTTCCGACAGAACCCGTAATACCGATGACGATCGGCTTGTAGCGAGCAAGGGTGCGTTGAGCTAATATTCGAAGAATGAATTTGAGAAGAATTCTCATTGGCGTGTGGGTGGTACTTTGAGATATCGCAGAATAAACGAAGCAAGATCGCCAAATACCGGTGATAAGCTATCAGAGGCAAACGTGATCCCTTTTGGCTTGTCCATTTTGATCAGAATGACAAATCGTGGCGCATAAGCAGGTGCAAAACCGACAAAGTTGTGGATGAATTGTTCGTCCTCAAGATAGCCGCCTTCTCTATTGGGAATTTGTGCTGTCCCCGTTTTTCCTGCAACATCATAGCCCTTGATTCGTGCTTTATCAAAGCCTTTTTCGACAACATCAACAAGCATAGAACGCAGTTGCGTTGATGTTTTTTCTGAAATGGGTGCACCAAGGATGCTTGGCTTGGTCATCGTACTGCTACCATCGGCATGCACGATCTCACGAACAACATAGGGCTTCATGAGCCTTCCGCCGTTTGCTATTGCGGAATAGGCACTAACGAGCTGTAGAGGAGTGACGGCGATACCCTGACCAAATGATGCGGTAGCAAAGTTGATCGCGCGTCCTTGGTAGAGGTTGCTGATCGTGCCTGGAACTTCACCGGCAAGATCTACACCGGTTTTTTGACCAAATCCAAAAGCAACGATGTAGTTAAGAAATGCATCATTTCCCGTCCGACGCTGAGCAAAGATGGTACCGGTATTGAGTGACTTTTCCAGTACTTGTCTCATTGTTTGCAAACCATTCGTTTTTTCATTAAAATTCTTGATCGTGTACGTCCCGATCGTCACCGCCCCTGTGTCGTCGTACGTCGTAGTAGGAGTAATCGATCCTGAATCCAATGCGGCTGCCATGGTAACGGGCTTAAACGACGACCCCGGCTCAAATTGCTCTTGAACGATAGGATTGACGTAATCGTCAAATGCAAATTGTCCATATTGGTTGGGGTCAAAACTTGGCGACGAGGTCATCGCTAAAATCGCACCAGTCGTAGGTTCCTGCACAATGATGGAACCACGAGGAGATGACCATTTTTTTAATAGTGCCTGTAACGTTGCCTCACTGTATGCCTGAATATTCGGATCAATAGTAAGTACAACGTCACTGCCAATATTTTTCTGGTTTGATGCCGAAGCACGGAGTACGCTGTCGTAAAATCCCTCCACCCCATACTGTCCCACTCGATCATGCTCGTTATACCCCACAAAACCCAGCACATGAGCGGCAAATGTTCCTTTTGGATAGAGCCGCTCTGTGTCTAGCTCGGTCACGGAATTGGTCGCAACTAATTTTTTTTCACCACCTGAAAGATCGAAGACAAAGACCGAACCCCTTCCCAAAAGACGAGCCGAAGGAGCGACTTGTTGGCGTTGCGCAGACTGAGCATAGACTACATGATCAATGTACGTGAGTCGGAAAAGCCGATATCCCACTACAAGGGTTGCCAGAAAACCAACAAAAACAAAAACATGTATGCGATTAGGGGAGACGAGCGACTTTCGATGTGATAAAGAGTGTTTGACCATCGTGATTGGCAATCATTCCTTGCTGACTGACTAATGCTAGCAAGTTTTCCATATCCTGACCACGAGTGATCTGCTCTTCTTGAGTTGCAACATCGGTACCAACGGAATGCAATTCTTGTTGCTGAAGGGAGAGGATATAGCGCTGTGAAACGAGTCGATTCGAGATGAAAATATACGATGCAAGCATCAACAACAAACCTGCCACGATCATTATGTTGAGTCTAAATAGCCACGGAGAGTGTGACACAGCGGATTCTTTAATGTGTAATGAGTGATCTAAAACTCCTGAATACACTGTCATTATGCGGGAGTTGTGCGTTCAACAACCCGTAATTTTGCGCTTCGTGCTCTTCTATTTTGTTTAATCTCTTCCCAACTCGGCTTTATTTTCTTTTTTGTGTATTTTTTTACTATCCTATCTTCCAAACTATGAAATGTGATCACTGCTACCAGTGGCGCGATCTTCAATGCGCCCTCCAATCCTTTTTGCAAATTCTCTAGCTCATGATTTACGGCGATCCTCAAAGCTTGAAATGTTCTGGTAGCCGGATGTATTCTTCCTCTTCTTGGTACTACCCGAACTATTGCATTTACCAAGTCATATGTCGTTCTCAACGGTCTGGCTTTCACAATGGCACTAGCAATTCTTCCATCAAACCGCTCATCTCCATATTCCTTCAAAATCCCTGCAATTTCTTCTTCTGATCGTGTATTTAAAATGTCCGCCGCAGTCTCACCTTCTTCGTAGTTGTATCGCATATCAAGTGGTTCATCTTTTTTAAAACTGAACCCACGACCGGACTCAAGCTGTTGTGATGAAAAACCTAGATCCAAGAGAACACCGTCAACTTGCTCATGGACCAACGTTGCAATATCAGCATAATTGCCATGAATTGCACCAATCTCTTTTGCCAGATCAGGGTCAAGTTCAATGGCAATGACACGCGCTCCAGCCGCACGCAAGGCGTTTGTGTGGCCACCACCATTGGCGGTGCCATCTACAAACACTTTACCGGGCTCCGGTTTGAATATTTCAAGCACCTCTTTTAAAAGAACCGGCGTATGCATCAGATCATGCCAATCTCACCTAACTTTTCTGCTATGGCATCTCCGTCACTTTCCAATTTCTGCTTATACACATTCCATTTTGCTTCATCCCATATTTCTAACCTCTTCCCCACTCCTGCCACAATCACTGTTTTTTGGAGCCCTGCGTAATCTCGTAGATAGTCCGGCACTAACACCCTGCCCAACTGATCCAACTCGACTTCACTGGCTCCAGAAAGCAACAATCGTGCAAATCCACGAGAATCCTTCTGACCCATGGGCAACTGACTAATCTTCTCCGCCAAAACTTCCCACTCTTTCATAGAAAAAAGAAATAAACAGTTTTCCAATCCACGCGTAAGGACCGCCCGCTCACCCACTTCTTTGCGCAATTTAGCGGGGACAGCTAAGCGTTTCTTGGGATCCAACGTATGTTTGTATTCCCCTATGAGCATGTATGAGCAAACAGCCAACTATTTTTTACTTATAAAAGAACAGGTCCGGTCAGCTGTTTGCTCGTACATATCCACAGATTGGGGTGGTTATCCCCACTTCTATCCACTTCTCACCACCACTCGACCATCATACACCACTGCCTTACACCCGAGCAAGGGGCAGTTATCCACTATCTCCCTCCCCGTCCCTCCCTCTTATCGGTAAGAGGGAGGGTGTAAGGTGGGCGATAGAAAATAAAAATCCCCTTCTTGGGGTTGAGTTTGATGACCGGAGGGGGCAACGCGTGGTTAGCGCCGCCGCACCTCCGTCTCTGTTAGTGCTGCGCGGTCCGCGCGGGGCAGACCGCTACTCGCGTTGGTCGTTGGGGCGGGAGTCATCACCCCTGCTCCGGACTTCCGGAGGAGGAACGAACTCCGTGACCTCCACGTGGAGTTCACGTGCCCTTCTTTCGATCGCCTCGAAGATCAGGGCGCTATCACCAAGGCTCCAGTCGCCCTGCAAGAAATAGAGGTTGATGTTCTTGAGCTCGAGGGGCGTCCCTGCCCGCTCGATGAGCCCGAATATCGCGTTCGGTTTCGCTGCCATTGGCCCTCCTAACTCGTGAGAATGATGTTGTTGATTTCTTCGGGTGAGACCCAGGTTAGCTTACCTGGACGCTTCACCAGGAGCAAACCCTTGTGGCGATCGAGGGCGAGTACCCGAACCGGCCTGCTCACCCCTCGAATGATCACATCCATTCCCTCCACAAGTTGCAGGAGGAGCATTCGGCGGCGCGAGGTTGCGATCGCCTCGCGAGCGAGTTCGGCAACCCGCTTGAACGTGAACGCTTCGATCTCGAAGATCTCTTGGAACTTCGAGAGGATGCGATTCCGGTCCTCTTCAGGAGTCGCGGGATCTTCGACTCTTTGAAGATCCCGCTCTAGCTCTTCGAGCTTCCCCGCGTCCTGCACGTAACGACGAATGGGAGACTTTTTGTGCGTTTTCACTGTACCTCCGCTACTCGCGCTGGTCGTTGGGGCGGGAGTCATCTCGCGCGTCCGGCTGGTCGACCAGACACGGATCAGTGAACGTAGGTAGGGCCCGCCAGCCGAGGACATCTCGAAGAACATTGGCCTCGGTCCAGACCGCATCGTTCTTGCCCGAACCGACATCACCCACTTCCAAACGTTTCCGGGCCTTGGTCAGCATCGCCCGGACTTCGGGTTCGCTCTTCATCTTTATTCCTCCTTCGCCCCGTTTTCCAGGACGATATAGTTGATACTATACCACGAGTTTAAGAGTCTTACAAGTTACGAGACTTCCGCCTGGTAGCAGGCCTCACAATATACCGTTTCTTTACGATCGGGTGCGTAGGTCGTTTCGATATCTTTGTCACACTTCATGCAGTTGCGATGCCAGAGTTTGCGGGGTGTGCGTTTACGAAGACGATCCTGCATACGGCATTCAAAGTCTTTGAGCGGCAATGGTAGCCCCATGCGTTCATAAAAAGCAAACTCGTTGGGTGTGATTTTAAAATTCTTTTTGCAGTCCACGCACGCAAATACATCCTTGCCATTCTCTTTGCCATAGGTTCCAGTCTTTATTTCTTCGGCTGCCGGATCTGGAAAATAATCCTTTGCAAGTGTTTCGTTGTATTTAAACGGTGAAGTTTCAGGCGGCAAAAAGTCTCCATATTCAGACATGTTTGAAATTATTGTTTCTCGCAGTTTCTCATATTCCTCTTTTGTATATTGCTTATTTAAAATACAATAGCTAGCTTTTTTCAAACCAATACAACCAAAACAATTTTCGCAGCTCTGGAGGCTATTGGAATAAAAAACATCGTGGCAATAAAATACATACGTGCAGAAAGCAGAATTGGATGTTTGCAAAACCCCCATCATGTCGAGACACTTCTCGGGCTTATAATACATGTTGTTGCCATCCATGCAATCTTCGGATGATTCGGCATCGGCCATATAGGCACAATCTTTGGCGTTTTCCGTATCAAACATCATGCGGGAGCTGTGGACGTTGTAGAGATAGTCCCCTGTCGTGTTTACGCATTTGGTTTGAAATGCATACTTCACGATTGCCTGGCTCTTGAGCTCTTCGAATCTTTTTTTCGCAGATTCGATATCCGCCAAAATTTCTTTCTTTTTCTTTTCATATTCTTCTTTTGTACACTGCTTATTCTCTATATAGTAGTTTTTATTTCTCAAATTCGTAGAGAGAATACAGTTTTGCGAGCCACGCACATCAAAGCAAAACAATAAATCTTTGCTCGTTTGACACCGCTCACAGTACATACAACCGTAGCAATTCCTAACATCCAAACATTCATAACATAGCTCACTGTCATAAATCCATGCGGTATCAACCACCGACTTACAACGCTGGACCAGCCGACCGTACATACAGTCTTCGTTTTTTTGCGCGGCAAAAATAAGATAGCAGTTTTTGTTGTCTTCAGCGTTGTTCGTGTATTCCGAGTTAACGCTCGTAATACTCAAAAGATTGATACGCGGGACTTTTGACTGCAATTCTATATATTGCTCAAAAAACGGCCGATTGGGATCGTAGTCAATCCCAGAGTCTTTGCCATCCCACGAATCCCCCCACCAACAAGGATTACAGTAGACAACAAACTTACCCGGCGGATAAATGGACACTGAATCTTTGCCACACTTGTCGCACGGTCGCCGATAGAGCGTACGCTCATTGCGATGCAAAAGCCGTCTTTGCATCCGGCATTGCGGACAATATCCGGGCTCCGCCACAGCCATTTTTTCATAAAAAATTAGATCATCAGAGGTGATCTCAAATTGTTGTTTGCAATTGCTGCTGATTTTCACTTGGTTAGTCATAAAAGAAATTTATCACAAAGTACGAACGTTTACAAAACCACAGTTTTTTGGTACAGTCGAGACGCGACAGCACTTTCACACGTCGAGAGAAAGGACGGCATGCCAAAGACAACAACTATCTACCTCGTCTCCCATGCGGAGGCTGTTTCTGCTGAACCAACCTCGCCCCTCTCCTTCGTTGGAGAAGCCATGGCCGAACAGACCGGCAAGCTGATTCGAACATGGAAAACCTCCGGAGAAGTTCAAGGGTTTTTCAGCTCCGAGTACCAATCGGCATTTCAGACAGCGGAGCTGATCGGGGGAATTGTGAGCCCGGGCAGGTGTCAGGTCGGAAGGTTTAAGCGCCTGGGTTCGCGGGCAGACCCCGTGGTCCAAGGCACCGCTCATGATTTCTTCATGGCGGATCAGAAACGGGCGGTTGTAGCCGGAGAGATTGCTCTTGAATTCCTGGTCACGGTTTCTACACGCATTCTCCAAGACCGGGAATCAGCCGTGTGTGTGACGCACCAGAGCATTCTCGGCGTTACCATCATGGTTGCCAAGGGCCAAAGTGACCGCGGCTCGCCAGATTTCAACGTCGCTCCTGGGCAATCAGCAATCGTCGAGTTCGTGAACAACAAGTTTCACCGCGTTCACGCAATTCTCCGGCCCTAAGAGGGCCAGTTCCCACGCACAACGTGCGGGCCCCGGACGCTTCACAGCGCCGGGGCCTCGTAGTTTGGTGGGCGCTACTGGGATCGAACCAGTGGCCCCTGTCGTGTGAGGACAGTGCTCTGCCGCTGAGCTAAGCGCCCAAATTTTCGTTATTCAATCCCTAATTTATTTATCAGCTTTTCGTGAGGACCTTCTAGCAGGACCCGGACAAATCGGTCAAACATCGCGAGCCGATATTTGAACTCTTCTTTATCCATCGCCGCAAATCGCACTTCAGTACCAATCTCGGACTCTATCGCCTTGAGAAATAGCGTCAGCTTGCGCTTGTCCAGATAGTCATGCACAAGAAATAAATCCACAGCGAGCGGATCGTTCAGTTCTTTATCCAAGAAAATTCCCGAAATGATCGCCACTCTGATTTTACCAAGTTTATGAATTCGTTCAATGAGGTCCCGTTTTTCAGAAGGCGAAGATTTGATGATGAGATCACGAAGCTCGGTAAAATATTCGAATTCGGGGCTGATTCCATAGACGGTCTTTTTGTTTTCGATCAGACCTATTTCCATCAAACGCTTCAATTCTTTCCGAACTGCGGACGTATCTTCCTGCGTGTGCGCGACAATTTCTCGAGAAGAGTACGACTTGGGAAAATTTCGAAATAAAAATTTGAGGATTTTTAGCCGTGTTCTTGATTCAAAAAGCACTTCTAGACTCTGTTTTGACATGTGGATAGAATAAACCTACAATGAGGTTATCGAATGGAAAAAATCACTCTCAAACCCGTCGTTAAAGAATTACTCTATAAGACCGATGAAGTCAATACCCATGTTGATGTTCTTTCGTATTCCGGGACCACCACGCAGGAAAAAACTCTTGGCTCACTATACCTCATTGGGCACGTAAAATACGACGAGGAAGATCTTGGGTATGTGATCAGTCTGGTTTCATCGCTAGCAAAGCGCGAATACTATTCCGAGCAGGCACTCAAAAGCCAAGATCCCAAAAAATCGTTTGAAGGCACCCTGAAAAAACTCAATGAAATCCTTCAGGATTTTTTTAAAAACAAATCTTTTGCTCTCAACCTGGGTCTTGCTGCAATCGCCGGAGATCAACTCTATATTTCAAAATTGGGAAAATTCAAGGTCGGTCTTGCCAGAAATGGGGAACACATAGACGTTCTCAATAACATTGCCCTCTTCCAGAAATCTGCCGAAGACGAACAACAGTTTTCTAACATTATCTCGGGAAAACTCCAGCCGGGTGATAAACTATTTGCTTACTACCCCGCTCGCCCCATCACCTCTCGTGAAAAAATGCTGCAAACGATGCTCGTGAAAGAACCCCAGGAACAGTTTTTGGAAAAAATCTCCCAATTGGCGGAACATCTTGATACCTTTACTTGTTGCGGCGTTCATATTGCGATTGAGCAAATCAAAGAAATTCCCTTGGATGTACCTGCGACAGCAACGCTGGCATCACAACCCGGCGGTCCGACCGCTGATTCCGTATCAGGCGGTCGCACAGCTCAAGTTTCTGAGAAGCCGCGTGTTATCGCTGCTGAGCTTTCTGTCTCTAAAAAAGGTAATGTTATCAGCTCACTTTCCAATGTTGCTGGTAAACTTAAAAGTATGGATCGTCTGCCGATTCACTCACGATTCAAGGGATTTATCATCATTGCCCTCGTGGTTTTTATCCCCCTGCTTAGCATTGTCCTGATACGATCAGGTGGTGATGCGAAGGGTCTCAAGGCGGCCTATGCTAACGGAGCTGAAAATCTCAAGTCTATCCATGCGAAGCTGGCTCAAAATGACACCCAGGAAGCTCGCTCGCTCATCCAACAAACACTGGCTCAAATTCAGCCCTTCGAAAGCGAGAAAATCTCGGAACTAAGAAAAGAACTTGAAAAATCTATGGATAGCGTTGACCACGTCAGTTCTCTCGTGCCAAAAGAAGTAGGCACTGCAGAAGCTACAGGTATAGTACTGGCATTCGAAAACAACACACCTTCGGTGGTGTACAATAGATCCGAAGTATTAACGGTCAAAGACAAAACGTACACATTGCAAGATCCCGTCACTGCAACGGATGCCACCTTGTACGAAGGAAATTTGTATACACTCGCGGGTAACAACTTGTATAAATATGCGGATGCGTTGGCTGGTGGCACAAAGCGTTCCGATTGGGGAACTCCTGAAGGCGTGGCACAGTCTATCGCCGTTGACGGCAACCTTTTCGTATTGACCAACGGTGGAAAAGTGGAAACATATTTCAAAGGAAAAAAAGAGTCAGAATTTGACCCCAGCCTTCCGGTCAATGAACAGAACCAAATCGTGACCTCAAAAGATGCGACACTGATCTATCTTGCCAATCCCGTCACGAAACGCCTCTACGCCCTGGACAAAACCAACGGCTCCCTCCAGACCACCTACAAGCTCGATAACATCGGCGAACTCAAAGACATTACCGTCTCTGCTGACGGTAGTATTTGGTTGCTCTCCAAAGACTATAAAGTCTGGCAACTCTCGTTCTGACCACACAACGATCGTTTAATAGTCAGAATAATTACTTACGAAAATGTTTTCGAACTTTCGCATCGTCGTGTCCAAGGTGGACCGCTTTTATGATATGAACATGTCGTTCAACGTGTAACAATTTGACCAGCTCATTCATCACCTCTTCACAGCGGTAGGGTGTCACAAAAACGCTTTTCTGGATTTGATGGCACTCAAATTCTCGAAGCTTTTCACGTAATATATCTCTCGCTCTGCGGCGTTTTTCTGGTATATCGAAAATGATCAAACGGAAGAACCCATCTTGTTTTTTATCATCCCATTGAAGCTTATCAATCCGTTCTAAATCAATACGCTGCCACCCTTTCTTCGTAACCGTGACTTGATCTCCCTTAATAGTGACAAAGTTTCCCTTTTGTAGATCATACATTTTGCGCGCGAACGTTGTTTTATTGATGCCATCGCGCTGTGAAACCTTATCGAAAAGCAAATCCCGTAAAATAGTTTTTAGGGGCTTATACGAGAGCATCTCTGCCAGTTCGTTGAGAATCCCATAACTTGGATATCCACCCATGTTCTGATTGTACCACGATCGTGTAATAGTCAGAACGGTGTAGTTGTGGAAAACAAAAACAACCCAATCGTGGGTTGTTTTTGCATATTAGTAACTCCTCTTACTGCAATTCCACTGTAGCCCCCGCAGCTTCCAACTTTGCTTTCAATTCATCCGCTTCTGCTTTCTTGAGGCCTTCCTTCACCATCTTCGGTGCGCCATCAACAAGATCTTTGGATTCTTTCAAACCCTTACCAGTTGCTTCACGAACAACTTTGATGACAGCGATCTTTTGGTCACCGGCGGTCTTCAGCAACACATTGAAGCTATCTTTCGCTTCTGCGGCTTCGCCCGCCGAAGCTTCAGCGGAGGCGGGTGCGGCTGACATCGCAGCGGCGGAAACGCCAAACTTCTCTTCCAACGCCTTCACTAATTCATTCAGTTCTGCAACTGACATAGTTTCTACTTGCTTGATAAATTCATCTTTATTCATGTTTTATTTGACTTAATACGACTGCTAAGCTTCTCATGGGATACGACAGCATGCCCACGAGACGACCGATTAATACTTCTTTGCTTGGCATCAATGCCATTTCTTTTACCATTGCTTCGTCAAGTACGGTATCACCCATCCGCCCTCCAAAAAGCTGCATGATGGGATTTTTCTTCGCAAATTGATACAGCGCCTTCGCGACAGCATACGGATCGCCGTAGCCATACGTCACGCCCAGAGAACCGGGAATTTCTTGCTCAATAATACGACTAAAAATCGTTTTTTTCTCAACCGAGTATTCAGCATCAAGCGGACGGAGACTATTGCGGAGCTCTTTCATGCCGGAAACGTTCAGCCCTTTACTTCCAGCTTGAGCAAACGAAGTAAAAATAGTGACCTTGGCACGAGCCACTTTTTCTTTGATTTCTTTAAGACTGTCTTGTTTTTGAGCCTTTGTTTTCATATTTTTCTAACTAAAAACGGCTTGTGGCCGTGATCGACCCTCGGAGAGACTTCTGCCTATTGGCTGCTCTCTGTCTACGGTAATTGAATATTAGCAGAGATATAGACGTCCGTCAATTGGGCGGTGGTTGATTTCCCGGATTAAATGTCGTGCTCGGTGCTTTGCTCGTTGTTGGCGTGCCTCGGATTTGCTGTTTGATTTCATTAAGATTGAACAAATTCACATTCACCAAATCAGGATTGATGACGTTAAGAATCAGATATGACGAGAGAAGTAGGATCGCGCCGAGGATGGCGTTTTGCATCATGTCACGGCCTTTGTTGACTTCGGCGGCATTGCCGGCGGCAAGCAAGTAGGTAAGACCCGCTCGAATAAATTGGATAAATACCGCAAGACCCACGAGACCGATGGCAAGATTATAAACACCGGCGATGAACTCGCCTAAATTTTGTCCTGGTTCTATCGTGGGAAGAAACGCCATTTTGCTGTGTTATGTTCCTCTAGGGTTCTTGAAAACACCGTGGTTCCGTCCGGCTTACTCAAGTAATACCAGTAATCGCTCACGTGCGGGTTTTCTGCGGCACGCAGGGCTTTCAGCCCGGGGTTGGAAATCGGCCCGACAGGCAGTCCCCGCCTCGTATACGTATTATATGCTGAATCACGCTTGATGTTATCAACAAGATTGACTTGGCTCACGTCGCAGTATTCACCAAGGTTAAACCTCGGTAGACAGGCACCGTAGGCAACGGTAGCATCTAGTTGCAAAGGCATACCGGCCGCCAGGCGTTTTTCTATGATACCAGTGACAATACGCATGTCAGATTCGATTTGCACTTCTTTCTCCAGCATGGAAGCGATGATCAGTGACTTAGCGGTGAAACCGCTAAGTCCGGAATTCAGCGGTTTCACCGCTTGCATACGAGTAATAACATCCTCCGCGGTGCTTCCACGATCAAACCTGTACGTATCGGGGAACAGCGTACCTTCAAGAGAGAGATACTCCGATTTCAGGAGTGTGCCTTGCGGCCACACTCCTGCTTCGGAAATGAGACGATCAATGTCAGCGATATTGGTCCCTTCCGGGATGACAACCTGAACATCGTTGGGAATGAAGACAAAACTCGGGTGATAGCGGATGTAATAAGCTCCCATCAGTACTAGCACGGCAATCGGTACGACGTTCCAATACTTACTGCTCATTGTTCAGCGGAGTCTGATCTAAGACATCCTCCGGAGGAATAATCTGCCTGAGGCCGGCATTGAGAACTTCCAAACGTTCAATGACCAGCTCATTGTCGGGATTTAGCTTTTCAATCGCCTCAACTTCGGCCAACGCTCTCTTCAAGTCTCCTCGCTCTTCGTAAATGAGTGATAGGTACCAGCGAGCGTTGGAATAATTCGGGAACGAAAGCACAGCCTGTTCCCACGCGCGAAGCGCGGCATCTTTTTGATTGTTGCGGTAGTACAAAAGACCAAGCTGAAACAGAATACTGGGATCCCGAGGGCTCGTCGCTTGAAGGCGCTCAAACTGCTTGATGGCCTGGGGTAATTCCCCTTTTCGATCGTAAACAGCGGCCAGATTGTAGAGCGCCTGTCCGTAGTTGTTGTAGAGTCCGATTGCCGCCTTGTATTCATCTTCAGCCGCTTTCAAATGAGTCTCGATCGCCTCTCGATTGTTGTTTTTGCGAGCCGTGTCAGCGAGCGTCAAGTGAATATTGCCAATGCGCACGCGCGCAAGAGCATTTGCCGGGCTCCGAGCAAGTGTTTCATTGTACATATTAATTGCCGCTTCATCAGAACCATTGACGAGAGTAATAAGATTCTGATAGATAAAGCCTCGATTCATCCAATTTTCAGAATCCGACGGATCCACTTCCGTCCCACGCACCGCCACGTTGATGACGGAAGCAATATGATTTTGGAGTTGAGAATTGAATTCAGCTTGAGAAACACCAACAGGACCCTTTTTGAGATCATCGGCGATCTGTGTAATCAGCACTTGGGAAAGAATACGGTAGCTTCGTGCATCATGCGGGTAACTGTTGATACTTTCCACCAGGCTGGCAATAGCATCATTGGCATTGCTGGCCCGCGAGGCATGAGCCACCTGCACATTTGCGATATACTTATTTACCATGAAATACCCACCCGCAAGAACGGCAACCAATCCGACGATGAATCCTACCGAGCCCAACAGCGAATACACACTGCGATCTTCAAGGTTGAATACCTTTTCAGACGATGCATCGTTACTCGAAGACAGTTCTCCAAGTGCGATGAGGAACAAAAAGACAAACAGGATGGTCAACGGAATTGGATACAGGAAGAAAACCACAGCCGCAGCAAATGCCGATGCCCACAATTTTCCATGGTCAGCATCACCGCCAAATTTATTTTTTATGTTTTTCCACAACACCCTTACCAGAAAAAGCAAAAACACCAAGAAAGCCACGATCATAGGAATTCCACCCTCAACCGCCATGGTCGCAAATTCGGATGTTGCGTCAGTGAATCGAGCCTGAAACAACAGATTATTGACCGATGCGGCAGGACGAAGTTTATCGTATCCTATTGAGAAGTTTTCAAGTCCGTACCCGAGAGGCCTGGCTTTCAAAGCATCCCCGGCGATGCTGTAGGAAATTCGATGGGTGGGTGAAACTTCAACAGGAAAATCAGCCTTTATGGAAGTCCAGTTGAATTTGATCACTATCAGCAGAATGCCAAGAATGATAATGGCCATGGGAAATGCGAAAAACGCCATTTTTCGATGAATGACCTCGCTGGAAGAAGAGAACGCAATGTAGGCGAGAACACCGATAAACGCCACAATCCAAATATACGTCCAATTCAAAACAATCAAGATAAACAATGCCGACGCAAATCCAATACCGCGAAGGATTTGAAGGAGTATCGTGCGCCAATCCATACTCCGTCCCGGAGAAATCAGAAACACGGGAAGGAGAAGTGCAGCGAGAAATCCAAGGGCATTGAGTGACCCGATCGTGTTGAAGCTCGACTTGCTAAACGCTTCGCCGGAAAAGATATGAATTCCGAGCATTTGAAAAGCGCCAATGAGAAGAGCGAGTGATAGTGAGCCGACAAAAACATTGCGTAGAGTGCGGCCGCGATCTTCCATGACTTGCAAGGCCAGAAAAAACAAAACTGCCAGGGAAAGCAAACTCATGAGTGAGAACGAGTGACTATTTCCTACTCCAAAGATGCTCGTATACCGATTGACTGAAAAGGCCACGGAAATAATGCCTGCAACGAGCAATCCGATCAGCGGCCAGGTGAACGTACTCGGACGGTACCGCAGCGTCCCCTCCTTGATCATATCCACCAGAAACAAAACGAGTCCAGCTCCGGCAAGAATATAGATGAGCACTTCTTTGTTGAAGTCGAGCACATCCGAGGTAAATGGCAAAAACAACAACGGTACCAAAAAGGCTGCCGTATATACAATCCAGCGAAGTATCTTGCGCAATGGAAATGGTTGTCCACCGTCGTCTCGGGCTTGACTGTTTCCTACGTCTTCCAAGTATTGTTCCTCCATACGAAATAGAAGCTCAGGTAGTGATGTAATAGCGTTCTGATATTGCATCACGAACCGATGCTCTTGAATTATGTATTAATTTTCTTATGTTTTGTCTTCATATGCAATATTGACATACCGTCTATTGAGGGGTGGGATTCATATTGAACGGCGCGACCTCAACAATCTTGTGTTGTACAGGATCATAGAGAATTGCTCGCTTGGCTTTTACATAAATGATAACCTTGTCTCCCTTATTGGCATTTACAAAAAATGCTTCACCCTTCAGCACGTCCGGATCGGTAACGGTGGCAACCGTCGGCTCCTCGTCAGTCGGCAATACGATGAGTTGTCCTACTCGCTCCAGCAATGCCCGGATATCTTCTCCTCCAGGCATTGGCGTTGGACTTGTCCTTGAAATTTCAATATATGAGTCACGATGCTGGTACCAGAAGTACCCTATCCCAGCTAGGATCAAGATGAGGAGCAGTAAACCGCTTATAATCAATGTTTTTTTCATGTCCGTAGCTAGTGGTAAAACTGTAGACTTAACATCATAGCATCAAATACTTCTACCGTGTTCCCTTGCACATATTCTGCCAGCGGCAATTCCTCCCAATGAAACACTAGTACATACTCAACGCCATCGATAGTAATCTTGGGTCCGACGAATATCTTGACCCGTCCCGCGCTATCACCTCCATACGATCCATAATCAGTCAAATCATATTTGGTAAACTTCTTGCCGTCCAGTATTCCTGTCGTATCAGGATTCCGTTTTTTGCTATTGTCGATTTGATATTGCAGTTCCGTCAGGTGAAAAACATCAGCTTGGACCAGATCAAAATATATCGGCGCTTTGACATTAAGCTTATTATAGAACTGTATCTTATGTGGGCTAAAATACTGGCCATCATTGAACCAATTCGCGGGATACTGAAATCGAAACTTGTCACTGATATCCGCGCTCCCATGAAAACTGTCAAATACAAACGTCTTCGTATCCCCCGTTTGTGGAGCTGTAGTGATCGAAGTCATTGGAGTAGTACCCACCGGCGTAATCTGCTCTTCTGCTTGCATTGAGCCTAGTACATATCCAATGACAGTGGCAACAGAAACAACAAAAATGATCAATAACTTTTTCATCATTATCGAAATCTTACCAATCCACGGACCTTCACTCCACCTCGTACCACATGCCCGGAAGGAATATAGGTAATGACAATAACACCGCCGATGCCATCTCCGGTGTCTGTCACATCGTTTCCCTCTCCTCCTCCTCCTCCTCCTCCATAGTTGCCGCCGTTCCCTCCTGCGGCAGTATCTGCGCCTCCTTCACCTCCTCCGCCGGAACCTGCGGTTGTACCGTTACTCCACTCTGCGCCATTTCCGCCATTGTTTCCATTGGTTGTCCCCCCTGTCCCTCCTGCACCGCCATAACCAGCATCACCCGACCCTCCGGCGCCGCCACCGGCACCAGTTCCACCCGTATTTCCAATACCCCACTTACCAGCGCCTCCGCCACCACCACCACCCAGATCTCCTGTGCCAGTACCAATACCACCAGTGCCACCATTAAACGTTGTAACCCCGACACTATTGGAACCCAAGCCACCGGCACCCGCAGTTGTAGCGTTGCCCGCGCTTAGTTTACCACCTTCGGCCGCGGCGCATATTGTATTGGTAAGCGTCACACAATTCGCAAGACTTGAGGCATTAAACCAAGTATCACCGCCACTAGTTCCGCTTGCGTTATTCGTCGCACCCCCCACCCCGGCGTCTCCAATATCAAAATTCGTTGGGGCACTCAAAACGGTACCGCGAGTGAGTCCAATATTCACACTTCTAGCATATGCCCCGCCTCCCGCTCCCCCGGTACCCTCGCCACCTCCGTCTCCCGCACCGCCACCACCGCCAATTACCTCGACGACATTGGCTGAATTATTCCAATCACTGGGAACTGTCCATGAAGTCGTGCCATTTGAAAGAATTACTACCTTTCTAAATCCTGCTTCTGCCTCTGGAATTTCATATAGTACGTTGATGCTCAAAGGCGCATACGCAAGCGTAGCAACAAGGAGAAAAACAAGAATATTTTTATAGTAATTATTCATCATAGATTAGGATCCGGTGTTGGTACGGGAGTTATCGAAGGCGTGGGGGTTGGTGAAGGATCCGGTGTTGTTGATGGGGTTGGTGTTGGAGTTAGAGTTGGGGTTGGCGTGGGGGAAGGATCAGGGGTGGAAGAGGGTGTGGGTGTAGGTGAGGGATCCGGTGTTGTTGATGGAGTTGGCGTTGGAGAAGGGTCCGGTGTCGACGATGGTGTGGGCGTCGGAGATGGATCGGGAGTGGTTGAAGGGGTTGGAGTCAGTGACGGAGTAGGCGTGGGAGTGGGCGTTGGAATTGGCTGCGGAACGACGATAGGAGAGAAGAACGTCTTCGCATCCTTTACCGCCAATGCAATCCAACTGAATTGTACGTCGGTGGGCGCTGGTTTATTGAGTTTGATCGTAAAGCCTTTGGTGCTCTTGTTGGTCACAATGTATCGTATGTCACCATCGAAAAGCAACAGCTCATCCAATTCGCTGGTCGAAGCCGCGTTCAGTGAAATGGCGGCGTTCACAATCGGTTGATTCAGGTACTCGTTTTCAAAAGATACGCTCGCATGGGTAGCTCCTTCAGTAATGATCGCAAATCCTCCGGTGTCATAATTAAAGTACGGACGGCCGAAGAATTCAATGTCGCTGTTAAATACCAGACTATTACCGTTGGATCCTATGGAATCCACGGTGAGACCACCACCAAAGATCGCTTTCCCTTGGACGTTGAGGCGATCAAATGAACCAGACGCCAGACCATTCACCGCAGTCGCTAGACCATCAAATCCTTGGCTCAAGGAAGCAATTCGCATCGTATGTTCGGCCACCAATACTTCCAGGCCATCTATGCGAACGATCTGCTCGTCAAGCCGAACATCAGGTGAGGGAGTTGGCGTTGGTGTGGGAGTAAGAGTTGGAGTTGGAGTTGGAGTTGGTGTTGGCCCGGTAAAATTTAGACTCTGACTCGCAATTCCGGCATCACCCAAACCGGCGAAATAGCTCAAATTGACATAGGCAATAATAGATCCTGGATCCTTGTCTTTGAATCCATCCATGGCCTTTCCAACCCGTTCTCCGGCCGCCGTTGCTTTCATCGCTACGCCGGGGACCGACGAAAGCGTCAACGAATCGCCAGCCTCAATGCGTCCATTTTCGATGGAAACCTTTAGTGGTACACGCCCGGCAAGAGCGACAGGAACACTTCCCTCTTTCTTTTTATGTTTACCATCATAATCTCCCGCAAGTACGCTACTTCCCGTCAACAACATGCCGGGGTTTGAGGAAACGATACCGAGAACCGAACTACCCTGTTTGGCTTTGATGACAAACTCCGGATATTTTTCATCAATTGCCACGATATCTCCCGCTTCGATAGATTTATCCATCGTAGGATAGCTTTCGGCATAGTCAAGACATTTGCCGGCGTGAGCTTTTGAGGGAGCGAGGGAACAATCCAAGTACGCGGCGCGTGCCGACATATACCCACGCAATGCCAGGCTTCCTTCATTACTCATAGAAGCCAAGCTATTGTTCAAAGAATCTACAATCCAGAGCGCTCCATGGGGAAGGCGTCCGGCCGAAGATGTGGATGCGGGAACAGTAATAGTCAGAGCGCTGGTTCCAGCCGATGTCATGCCAGTCGCAACAATATCTAGACCGGGATTGGAAGCGGAGGTAAGCGTGTTGATCGTAAATACATCTTGGCTGACTCCGCCACCGTCACCGACCACAAAGGATCTTGAAGAGGCCATGTCAATGTTGAATTCTTCGGATGTAGAAACACCACCTGTATCGAGGAAGGTCCAGAAAATTGCCCCGTTGTCTTGAACCGTAAAGTCACCTGCTCCGGTGAGGTTAACAGAAAACTGATTTCCGTTTACCGCATACTCCGTATATGTATCGAGGGTTAATGAGGCGATCCACGCACCAAAGCCCATGGAATCCGAAGCTATGGATCCCCCACCCAACGCACAGCCGAATTTACCGGTGTTTCTCGTCCATTGGATGAAGTTACTGCCGGTACAGTCGCCGGAAATGGCATTGAAAGCTCCGCCCATGAAAGCGGATGCGGAGGCGATGTTTGCCGAAATGCTCCCAATAACCTCAAGGTCTTCGGAAATTAATACGTCATTTGCGCTCGTTATCCACTCGCCGTTGAACGTCGTCTGGTTGCCAAATCGGTTGTATGAGACCGAGGCCAGACCACTGCCTACGTTGATCTGCCCAGTCGCGTTGATATACCCCGTCCCTCCGACTCGGAAGAAAGAAGTTTTGTTGAATGCTACAATTTTTGAAAAATCCAAAAATCTTCCGCCACCGTAATCTATAATATCGACACTCGTCTGATCATCCATATCGCTTCCAAAGTAATGACTTGCCGAGGCGATAGCAAACGATGCAGTACCCACGACTTCAAGATCCCCACTAATCAACAAATCATTGCTCTGAGAAATATAGTTACCATGTGTCGTCGCTGTAGTACCAAACCTTGAATACCCCACGGATGCAGTGCCCCCTACCTGTAGCGTACCACCAATGATGGCTTCATCATTTGTTCCGGTAGCAAAGGATCCTACATTCTGGAAGTTGGTACCTCCCCAGTTCCAGGTAAAGCCTGCAGAGGCGAGGGTGACAGCTTTATCCAGGGTAAGCTCATTGATAAAGGCTCCAAAGCCAAGAGAATTGGAGGCTACTGATCCTCCACCAGCCGCACAACCGAATTTACCCGTAGCTCGAGTCCATTGAATGAAGTTACTGCCGGTACAATCACTGGCAATACTGTTGAAAGCTTCTCCCATATATGAAGAGGCAGAGGCTATGTTTGCAGAGATACTACCTACTACATAGAGATCAGAGGAGACCATGACATCGTTGGCGGCGGTCATGTAGTTGGTGTGGGTAGCGGTGGAGGTGCCAAAACGAGAGTAGGCGGCACTGGTCGGGGCGCCTCCACTACCGAAAGTTACGGCGCCCGAAGCGAGGATGGCACCGGAGGATTCCATGATGATGCGATCAGAGTTAGCATAGGTAAACCTGGCAAAATTTCCGCTAAATAGATTGGCCGCAGAAACGGAGGCAACATTTACATTGAAGATATCACCGGAGAGATAGCCTTTTTGATGATTAACTCTGAATACCGAATCAGAAGATGTGGACGCAATATTGCTAGATAGGGATGCAAGATCAATTCCCAGTCTTCCTCCTACTAGGAGGCCGCCTGGACCGATGATGGCCCCACCACGAATCAACAGATCATTACCTACATCGAGGTTTTCACTGATGGTAATGTCATTTGCCTCGATGTTGCCGGCATAGAGGGCGTGGGTTTCAAGACCGCCAACATCAAAAATCATAAGACCGGAAACACTGTCCGCTACATATGCATATCGTCCTGCAACGTAGACATCCATTACAGTTCCAGGGGTGTCATAGGAACCTCGCGAAGTAAGTGCTGAAGGATTAGAGATATCTATGATTTGGAGACCACCAGCAGCACCATCTGCAACATAGGCATACTTACCCGAAACATAGACATATGTAGAACTGCCGGGGGTGTTATACACGCCCTTCGAAACGGGAACTAACGGATTAGAGATATCGACAATTCTCAGACCAGCACCACCTGTACCCAAATAAGCATACTTGCCGGACACATATACACCGAAAGTATTCCCGCCAGGATTGTAGTTTCCAACTCTATTTGGCGTTGATGGATTTGAAATATCGATGATTTGGAGACCCGATCCACTATCAGCTACATAAGCATAGCGCCCAGAGACATAGACATCATAGACTTCTCCTGAAGTATTATAGATGCCCACCACACTAGGTGTTGATGGATTTGAAATATCGATGATATAGAGACCAGGAGTACCAGCAGCTAGATATGCATACTTGCCAGAGACGTAGATTTCACGCGCAACTCCGCCACCGGCAGCAACGGAACCCTTTAAAACAGGTGCGGAGGCATTGGAAACATCAAAGATTTTTAGGCCAACGCCACCATCTGCAACATAGGCATACTTACCCGAAACGTAAAGACCTTCAGAACTGCCATCAGTATCATAGCTGCTTTTCAAACTTGGTGATGCCGGATTGGAAATATCAATAATTCTGAGGCCATCGGCAGCATCTGCAACATAAGCGTACTTACCTGAAACGTAGACACCAGTTACCGTATCACTGGGATCGTAGGCACCAATCAAACTCGGACTCGCGGGTGTCCCAATGGTTGTCGCCAGTGAATTAGAAGCGATAGAGAATGGAATACGGTCATTGGCAAAGGCCGTTGCGGTGGCAGATGCAAATCTGATCTGGAAATCTCCATCATTCACCGTAAGACCTACAGTACCTCTGGCTGTGGGAACACTTGTATCTGTGAGCTTAAGAAGTGAGGATGTAGTCCCATTTCTGCTGATTTCAAGGGTATCAGACATGGAGGTGATAGTGCCAAACAGCGCATGGCCATCAAAGGCCGCGGAGCCATTCACTTCAAAGTCTCCAGAGATGAGGAGATCATTGGCTGCGGACATGGATCCATGGGAAGTAGTGTCAGTGCCAAACCTACTGTAGGAGACACTCGTGGTACCACCTACTTGGAGAGCACCACCAATGATAGCTTCATTGTCAGTGCCGGTGATGATGGTACCGAGGTTGTAGAAGTTGGTACCTCCCCAGTTCCAGCCATGGCCTGCAGAGGCAAGGGTTACAGCTTTATCCAGGGTAAGCTCATTGATGAAGGCTCCAAAGCCAATGGAATCAGAGGCTACGGTGCC
>JBBTSB010000005.1:0-83643 GCA_038064915.1 Patescibacteria group bacterium | reverse complement strand
GCGGCCAAAGACTAATCCACAATCAGAGATTGACGTGACATAACTGGTCCCCCCCAAGGTTCCCTCCTGTTGTCCTTAGTTTAAAGGATGCCTACTTACTTTGGCAAACCTATTTTGTACATCTTCCGCAGAGAATGAAATATTCACTGGGCGAAAAAATCGACAATTTTTTCGTTGAAACATTGGAAGGAGCTTGTGCTGCGGCATTTGCGCAAAAAGACGAGAAGCTATTGTATGTTCAACGGGCAATACAAAAACTCGATATGGGAAAAATATTCTTACAGATAGCATGGGAAATCAAAAGTCTCGACACTGCAAAATATGCAACTCTTTCGGAAAAACTTGATTCCGCCGGCAAGCAACTGGGAGGCTGGTACGGGCAACTCATAAAACAAAACTCTCCGGCCAAGTAGTCGGAGAGAAATGAAGAGAGTTGCGGGGCGAGGAACACGAACAGCCGCTCGCGATTCCAGGTGTTCTCGGGATTGCCGTTGTACGTGTTCAGGTACTCGCCGTTGGCGTCCGCGTTCAGTTCGAGCAGGTTCGGGTTGTTGCCGGGAACGGTTCTGTGCACTATGCCTTCCGGTCCACCATCCCTTGAATACTCTCAGGATTGTATCGAATTCGTGATCTTAAATCACTTAGCACAGTACACCAAGTGTCTTCATTTTTTGCATTGCTGCGGAATCACGCTGATATATAAAGCGTACCCTATATCATTCTGGAATTCCGTGACACGGGTTGGGCGGTGCCGAGCCGTAACCCTGCACATTCTCGCCTACTACCAGAATCATTGTATCAAAAAACCCGACAGGAACGAATCCCGTCGGGCTCGGCGGACAAGCCGCCAAAGTACAAAGAGGTCCAGGACCAGAGCTTACGCGGACAGCTCTGAGTCCTGGTCCGGGGCGAGGAACACGAACAGCCGCTCGCGATTCCAGGTGTTCTCGGGATTGCCGTTGTACGTGTTCAGGTACTCGCCGCTGGCGTCCGCGTCCAGTACGAGCAGGTTCGGGCGGTCGCCGGGAACGGTAATCGGATCGTGCATGAAGACCACGAGATCCGACCCCAGCTCACTCTGCGGCCAGGCGGCTCGAGCCACAGCAGCGAGGTAGGCGGGCACCTTGCGGTAACCCAGCTTCTCGGCTGCCGTCCAGATGTTCGCGTTGGTCCTCTGGGGGGCGTCTTCGAACTCGTCGCCCCGGATGACGACGAGCCGGTGCCTTCCCGGCTTGATGTAGGTGGCGGCAAAGGCCGGCTGGGACATGACCGTCCGTGCCCAGTCTGTGACCTTTCGCCCCTTCGCTTCGATCGCGGCGATGAGCCGCTCGACGGTCGGAACTTCCCTGACCGTGAGCGTCCGCCACACCGTGCTCTCGCACAGGCGGGCGAGAATCGCCGCGACATCGTCCAGTGCCTGATCGTTCTTCACGAGACGGAGCAGGCCCTCCGCCATCGTGCCACCCTTGGAAACCACTTTTGCCGTCAAGCTGACGGCCAAGGTCAACATCGAGCCGAGGGCAGATACGGCTGCGTTAAACTTGTCTTTCCGACCCAAAAGGCCACGCGCCACGGCGTGCCTCCTTTCCAAACTATGGCTTGCCTCTCACCCCAGCGTCATTGCCAGGGCCTCGGGCTTGCCAAGTTGGTTACAGCGGCCAACCCAAAGGATTCTTCGGATTCGATGCTGTAACCAAGCAAAATCAAGGTACTTTTGACTTTTTCATAGTACCATATTTTAAGCCATCACGCAAGGTACGCGAAAGGCTCGGCTTTGGGAGATGGGATGGATTGGATGATGCGAAAAATGCCCTCGGTTGTAGCACAATCGGTACTGTATTTTTTGCCATCAGACGACTCCAATTTCAGTTGTTTACAAAATGTAGACAACTCAATTCCATCCTCACCTTTCACGCGAACTTTCATCGCACTCCAATATACGGCAGGTCTTTCGCTGTCCGTTAAAACTTCAACTACATCCACAACCGAAAACCACCATTCTTTTTCATGGATGAGTTTTCTGATTTTTTTACCTTTGAAAATAGCAATCTGCGATTCCACCACTTTCAGTATACCAGATCTCGTCACACGCTACAGCCTTTAGTTGGCTCCGGCGGGAACCAGATGTTGTTGACGCCTTCTGCGGTGGCATTGCGTGGGAAGCATAACGTTCTTGCCACTGAATACCAATGGCCATAGTCATTAAAATTCCCCCTTGCCAGATAGAAAAGAATACCGGCAAGTAATCTAATTCACCCGGAAAAGGAATCCGCCCGTAACCCCCGTTAAAATAATGCGATATGCATCTGGCTCCATGTCTACAATAGAGAACGCAAGTAGCCATATCAGTATTGACCCTGGGAGTATTACCAATAGCTTGAATACATTGATCTTGTTTTTTGGCCCAAAGATAAAAAAAGCAAGCCATAGAAAAAAGCCGAATACAATCCCAGGATGGGGATAACTAAAAATAAGTATCTTCTTCATGAGTATTCTCATTATACCCGCTTAACTGGTGATATCCAAGCCGACTTTTCATACTCTGCTATTTAATGTATCATGCGTCTATGCTGATTACCTTTATCTTTGAACATCTCTTTCTTGCGGGCCTGATTCTGGTCAGTATCGTCTTCGGATTGGGGTGGCTGATTATACGGGCTATTGGTAACGCTATCGGCAAGAAACCGGAACTGTATGTCAACGATCGAGTAATGACCATGCCGTCGGAGCGCAAAAATCAGGTCGCCGATGTATCCTATGGTTACAAAACGCAAAAAGTGTTCTACCGAAGCAAAGACCCCAAAGTTTCCTTGATTTTTCTTTCCGTTTTCGGACTGATATTCCTTATCCTTGCAATCGTGTTTCGGCGCGATATAACCGTGTTGGCCATATCCATTATAGTTTTCCTTGTCACACTCAAGATGATCTATGGAGAATACAAAAAAATTAGAACAAAATAGCCAACCCGAGCAAGCAAGAAAATATGTATTGATGCGTGTTTTGTTCGTTCTCGGTCTCATACAGATCACTGGTCTTGTTGCGTTGTTTACCACGGGGGAGCGGTTTGCAGTGTTCGCTTCCTTATTTTATCTCGTGTATTTCCCTTTGCTGATTATCTTCGGGGTTGTTGTTTGGATCCTATTCAGAAAATATGGATTGAGGAATCAAAAAGGTGTTTTCATAAAAATCCTCTTGGTTCTTTTCGCTCTCTATAATATATCTTATCCACTCTCTCTGGTGGGCTTAAATTATAATGAATGGCAAAAAACCAAGCGGGATAAATTAGCAGCCACTCTTCAAATGAATTTTGAGGCGCGGCTGCGAAACGACGCATTCCTAAGAAATTATGTAACAGATTCTGATGGCGAAGAGAGTGCAGAGAGCACTAAATCGAAACATTACGTTCTTGTTTCCTTTAAATATAATAAAAATCTAGATGATGGTTTATTCGTGGTCTTTCTCAAGGAGCAAACGCCGCAATCAATACAAGACCGTTTTCCCGATACTTTTGAAGGCCATCCGGTTCATCTCGAAGTGATCAAAAACACCAAAATGGACCGTGTGATGTATTCTTTCAGAAGTTCAGTAATTGGCGACACAAAAATTGAACCTTATCTTGCTGTCAGTGAGTTCGGAAATGTGGTCGCCAGAGCTTGGCTCCTTGATGCCTGCCAGAATCACCCCCTCAGAGACTATGCTGTCCCTGATTTCAGTAGCCTGGAACCGCGGAATTTTGCAATACCAGAGTCCTATAAATACGGTCACGTCTACCCTCAAGATGCATTACTGGTGTATCTGAAAAAGAACACGCCCAAGGCCGTTCGAGATTTCATTCCTCTATCGTACGAAAATTTCCCGGTATGTATCAAAATTTCTCCAGATTTTCTTTGATTTGCCGCAGAAGGGCAAGAATTTGCTCTTCGGTAATTTTATTCTTCCCGTCGTAGACAGCGCCGATTCCATACAGTTTGCTATTTGAAAAAGTGAAAAAGGCGACGGTCAATGAAATCTCCGATTTGGGGGTGTTATTCGCGCCAATAAAGTAAGTAATCTTGAAATCAGACCCTAATATTACTGTTTTAGGGCCGGTGACTGACGCTGGAGAATCGCCAACATCTATGTCTGCTTTAATATCCCTCCAGTAATTCTCAAGGAATGTCTTGTGAAAATCCACTTCCCCGCCATACTCATCTACGAAAACAATGAGATTCGGTAGTGGTGCTTGTTCCGCAATTTTAACTGCCAGCTCATTGAATCTCGCATCATCAACGTTTGAAATACTATCGTCTCCGGCCTGCGAACGTTTGATATATTCCGCCATATAGGTTGTCAGTTCTGCGGAGTCTCGAGAAAATTCGGCAAGATCGTATGAATTTAAATGTGTTGCACAAACTTCTTTGGTCTTTTCCCATTTTTCCAGTTCCTCATCGCTAAGATCACTACGGTCGTTAAATGGCAGGCTATCAAGGGAGTTTATTTCTTCATATGATTGTTCAAGAGGTTTGTAAAGTTTAACAATCTCGTCCTTAGTATAAATATAAGGATAGGTGTTGCCAAAGATACGTTTTGCTTGTTCCTGCGTAACAATCACAGAACAAGAACTTACCCCGGTGTCAGAGGAGATTGGTTCAAGGGTTTTGTGATACACATACACCGGGATTTCGTGGCGGGCAATATCGCCTTCGCCACCGTCAACATACAGGCGCACTTGATAGTTGCCTTCCGGCAGGTTGGCGGTATCCCATGTTGCCAGTGTTTCGTTGTAGGTAGCGGCGTATTTTTTCTCAATTACTACGGCGTGTTTAGACCACGTAAGCTCCGGGGTGTCCTCTTTGGGTGCACTGGGAGGTAGATAACCTACTTTGTATCCCACAAACTTAGGAGCATAGGCCGTGCCTTTAATTTCTACCGTGCCTGTTACTCCTGCGTTGACTACCGGGCTATCGATTTTGGCAAGAGCCCGGCAGGGCACCGGCGCATCCGTCAAGAGAAGCGTCTGGACGGCGTTGATCCTCCCCCAACCGTAGAGGTCGTCGCGTCCACGGTCACCCATGTCATCGGAACCGAGGATAATCGCGCATTCGATCTTCTCTTTGCCCCAGTCGGGATGGATGGATTTGACTAGGGCGGCCAAACCGGCCACGTGGGGAGCGGCCATGGAAGTGCCGCTCATGCGCACATAACCACTGCCCACTTGTTTCAACAAAGATAGATTAATTTGCGAAGAGCCAAGAGAGAGGACGTTCCCGCTCGTATCGCCACCGGGAGCCGCGACGTCAATCGAGCTTCCATAATTTGAATAAGGAGCGATGACATCATTTTGGTCAGTGGCAGATACGACAAATACTCCTGCAGTACCGGAGGGAGAGAATAAAGAGCTATCAGACTTATCATTACCGGCTGAATTGACGACGAGAACACCTTTAGCCGTTAGGTTTTCAAAAGCTTCGTCAACAGTTTGCGATCTGAAACCAAAATTTCCGCTAAAGTTGACGATCGATAGATGCAAAAAATCACTTATGCCAACCGTCAACAGTCCAATATCGCCAGCACTCGGTAATCTGTAGAGACCTGTTATGCCAAGGGTATCGGGCGGTATCTTAGGACACGCCTTGCCAGATAACGGCAGGACCATGACGCCAGGAGCGACGCCTGCAATACCAATATCGTTGTGTTGTGCAGCTATAATACCAGCTACATGGGTGCCGTGGGTGTCGAAACAATCTCCGAGAATACCTTTCGTTACCACTCCATTTCGCAGTTGATAGCCTTCTAGGACGCGTCCGGCAAGATCGGGATGGGTGGGATCAATACCGCTATCAATAACGCCGACGATCACATTACTGTTTCCCTTGGTAATATCCCAGGCCGGAGGCATATTGATAATCTTCATATCCCACTGATCATCATACGTATTACCCCAGGAGCCTTGAGACGTGAAATAAGGGTCCCGTGGCAATGGGTCCAATTTTCCGAGATACGATGGTTCTGCAAAGATCACCCCCCGTGTCTTCTGGAGTTCCGTCATGGCGGCAAGTACATTGTGCGATTCAATTTCTACCCTGTAGATACTGGCCATGGCGGAGCTTGCGGCATTGGCGAAGGGCCGGGATAAGTTCTTAGCCTTGTATGCTTTAAACACTGCCGCCAATGCGTCGGGTGCGGAATCAACGTCGTCAAATACTCCCGCATCATAACGGAAAAGGAGAACGCCTGGCTCATAGTCTTCCCCCGCTTTGGGGGTGCGCCCATAAGCATCCACAGCAGTGCGAATTGGGATAGAAATATTCGGCTGTTCCCTGCGTGTGAAGTAATACCAAAACCCAGCCACGATAAGTACTACCAATGTACCAATGCCGACGATAAGCTTCCATTTGCTATTATGTTCCGGCGGTTGTGGGGTGTTTTCTTGTTTATCCATTGTTATATGCTATACTTGAGGAAATTAGTTTTAATCAAATAATTTTATGTACGAAACACAAGGTATTGAAGCGGCAAACGGAATATGGGCAGTGTTTGCAGGAATGCAGATATTTATCTGGGCCGTTGTAGTTATCATGATTATCTCTTATGTGGAAAATATTCGCAAAAGCGGGCAAGCCCGGCTGGGCGGCTATTATACCTGTCTACAATATTGTCGTTGAGTTAGAAATTATTGGCAAGCCGGTATGGTGGATTATTTTATTCTTCATCCCATTTGTGAATTTTGTGATGCTGATCATCTGCACCAATGCCTTGGCAAAGGTGTTTGGCAAAAGCGTTGGTTTCACGCTGGGTCTCTTGTTCCTTGCCCCCATTTTCTATCCAATACTCGCATTTGGCTCTGCGCAATATCGCGGACCAGTAATCGTATAAGTTCAGTTACGCTTAGTCTTTAAATTGAAGCTGGGGTAGCACTAGCGGCGTTTTCCGGTACAAATAAGATGCTATCAAAGAAAGCATCAATTTTATTTTCGATGTTCGGTTCGGATGGTTTGTTTGTGAGCACGCGGATTTCACACTGTTCCGGTTTCGTCTTGTTATATTCCCAAATTCTCGTCCTCATATTGATGCTGTCATTTGTTAAAAATTCGGCATTAAAACCCTCTCCAGGTACTTTGTCCATGACCGTATAAACGGGCTTTCCATAGAGAACTGTTGTACTGTACAGCCATTCGTCAGATATGGTTTCAACATTGATACCTGTCTTCATACTATAAAATACACCACATTGAATGATGATGGTGGTGTCGCCGACTTCAGGATGATCAAGACGTCTCCCCACTATTGCATCATCAACCCCCTCGCCCATCACAGGAAAGGAAGCGATCGCGGAAAGTAGCGAGTACTCCGTTTCCACGATACCCGTATAGAAATTGCCGGGTATGCATATTCTTAACTTTCCACCAAAGAAAAGCGGCGCGCTTTTTTGTATTAAATCAAGCCCAGGGTATTTGGTCTCGCATTCTGTCGCACTTGCCGTAGGACTCGCTGACGGAATCGTCGTTGAATTGACTTCCTGTTTCTTTTGATAGAAATAGTACGCCCCGGCGCCAAAACCACCGAGCACTAATACGCCAACGATAATGCCGATCAAAAGCTTTGGTGATCCCGTGGCAACAGGAACTTGCGGTTGTTCCGGGGGTGTTGTTTGAGTGTCCATACCTTTAGTCTAGCATAGCCCGATCAACGCCACAAGAGTTATCTACACGCTACAGCCTTTGGTTGGCTCCGGGGGGAACCAGATGTTGTTCACCGCTTTGGCGGTTGCGTAG
Organism: Patescibacteria group bacterium; assembly: GCA_038064915.1. Lineage (GTDB taxonomy): Bacteria > Patescibacteriota > Minisyncoccia > 2-02-FULL-40-12 > IGHO2-01-FULL-4-A > JBBTSB01. Next base: position 75,889 of record JBBTSB010000005.1, on the reverse strand, counting down.
AGTTCTTTTTCGCTTTTGCCTTGCGAAGCCAGCAGTTCGAGGATACCAAGCATTGCCATGCCGTGGTTGCAGTCCGGGAAGTACGCCGGATTGCTACAGCATGGTCGGAAGACATTTTTGCTTGTCTTCTTGACGAGTTCCTGTTGTTCCGGCGTGAGCGTAATGAGCGGATGCATGCTGTAGTGATCCATGGGATCCCCTACTGCGATAGTCCATCCACCTGTTGATGCGTAGTTTGGAGTGTTTTCCATCATAGGTCCCGTCTCCAAGATTTCATTTTTGTTTGCCAGCCCAAATGCCCAAAACATATTGAGCGTAGACATCTCGCCCGGCATTTTGCTTTTGTCTATGACGCCCAGATCATAGAGTTGTTGTGCAATGTTTTCGGGAAGGTCCAGCATGGCAAACGTGTGCTGTACTGGCAGTGGCATGAAAGCCACAATGACAGCAAGCACTATGACAGATATAATTTTTAGCAACATTGCTTTAGTTTTTTTAGAGTTTCTTTGATACCGGTTTCAGAGATTTCGTTGAGGATGACGCGGCGTTTCTCGCATTTGATACAGTGTGGGATATGGAGGAACTTGGTAATTTTGGCGATGAGGTCGCCGAGTTTAATTTTTTTCATATCAGCAATAATGCCACTCCAAACAGGATCATGAGGACTCCCGCCCAGAGGCGCATGTCGCGGTTATGTTCTTTACGCCAGATGTCGACCTTTTGGAGTAGCGACTTTTCACTTGCAATGGCAAGCACGATGACAAGCGGTAACACAAAGATGAGATTATAGAGGATGAGATATCCGGCTCCACGAAGATACGTCCCAGCATCATGGAGGAGGCCGATTACCATGAGATACGGACCTCCAGTGCAGGGAAATTCACACAAGCCCACCAGTGCTCCGAGGAGAAACACCGCTGGAAGCGAGGCACGATTCATGAGACGAGCTATTGCGCCATGAGCTACCTCCGGAATCTTTAGTTTGATCGGGAACGTCGGAAACCAGACATTCATGAGCTCAAGTGCTCCCCAGATGATCATGATCGTGGCGCCAAGCTTTGCCATGAAGTGCGGCGTATTGAAGATATGGAGCGCGTGGATGAGACCAAAGCCAATTGCCAAATACGCCAGGAAAATTCCCGCAATATATATGGCACCTAGCTTCATGATGCCCGCGCGGCTTTGACCAATCCCCACAAGAAACACAATTGTGAGCATCAGGATTGAGAGCGCGCAGGGATTAATACTATCAATGAGCGCGGCGATGGCGACGAGCGGCAAAAGCCAGGTTCCCTGCCGACTGATGTTCCAGGTAAGCTCCGTTCCAGCGGTTCCCAGTCTCATGACAACGACAAAGGCAACTACCAATCCTGCGATAATCAGGAGCGTTTTTAATGTTTTAGACATTTTTAGGGAGTTACATTAGCAGAAAAAGCTAACTCAAGCGGCTTTCCTGCGCTATTTTCCAAGATCACTACTCTTTCAATTTTCCCCACTCCCGCAGGTCCGTGGGCGTTGGGATCAAAGATCGCCTCCACTTGCGTTGATGCTCCAGGCTCAAGAACAACCTTGATCGATGGGATACCCGCATGTCCTGGCATGCCAAACGGCCCCACTTTTTCAGTGCCGTTCATGATGGATGCGGTCGTACACATGCAGGAGGTGTAGAGTTTGCTGACGGTAACGGCTTCTGTTCCGGTGTTGGTCACCGTAAAGAGATGACTGATGTTGCCGTCTTTCATCGAGATCGTGCCAAAGTCATACTTCATCTCTGAAGATGTGAGAATACTTGGTCCCGTGGGAGTTTCTGTTGGATCGCTCGTTCCTTTTGCGCCTGGCCGCGCGTACCAAACAATCGCGCCTAGCACAAGAATACTGACAATTACAATAATTAATTTGTTCATAGAAGAAAATTAAAGCTGTTACGCTTACAACGTTCTTCTAAAGAGTCGGACTGTGTTCGAGAAGAGAAAACCAGCGATCGAATTGATGACGAAAAGAAACGAGCGGTCGGTGACGAGAATATGAAAAATCTTGTTTGAAAAATATGACGCCAACTGCTCCCAATACAACAAGCGCCAAAACTGCAAAAATAGTAAGGACGCTTTGTAGCGCTTGGGCAAAATTACCGGAAGTTTCAAACGGCAGTATATAGCAGCTCGCCAAACATGAGGTATCGCCAATGTTTCCATGATGTCCCATCAAAAAAAGCGGGACGAGAATTCCGATGAAGGAAATAACCAGTAAAATAGCCAACATTTGCTTCATGGTTTCATTATACACTATTTTGCCAATTACTTCAAATTCGTACAGACTTCAGCGATCTTTTTCAAAATCACTCAGGTCTGCAGCGGTCATGATCATGCATTTCATTGCTTCGGCTTGTAGTACTTCTTCCCTTTTATTTTCTCCGGAAGCAAGTCCTCGCTCGTGTATTTTTTATAGCCTGCTCCATAGCCCAGATTCTTCATTAGTTTTGTAGGTGCATTACGGATCGACATGGGGATCGGGAGATTGCCGTGTTCTTTGACGTCAGACATGGCCAATCCCAGGGAATCGACAACCGCGCGGTCTTTGGGAGCCGTGGCCATGTAGATCGTGCCGTGAGCAAGATTGATCGCCGCTTCGGGAAATCCCACAGCATCCACGGCGGCCATGACTTCATTTGCCACCACCAGTGCCGTAGGATGCGCCATACCAATGTCTTCCGATGCAAAGATCACCATGCGCCGCGCGATAAACGTCGGCGACTCACCTGACTCGATCATCCGCGCCAGATAATAGAGCGCCGCATCGGGCTGTGATGCGCGCATGCTTTTGATATACGCAGAGATCGTATTATAGTGCTCCTCGCCCTTTTTATCGAAACGCAGGAATTTGTTTTGAATCGTGTCTTTGAGGGTTTCAACGGTAATTTTTTTGTATAGAGACAGGGTGTTTTCCAAAACCGTAATTGCTTGCCTCGCATCGCCGTCTGCCATTTGGATCAGCCAATCACGAGCTTCGGCAGGTATTTTTATATTGGTCTGAGTAATGATTTGCTTCATTTCATCAGGCGAGAGCGAATTCAAAACAAAAACCCGGCACCGCGAAAGAAGCGCCGAGATGATTTCAAAGCTGGGGTTTTCGGTCGTGGCACCGATGAGAATTAGCTCCCCTCTCTCCACATACGGCAACAGGAAATCCTGTTGGGCTTTATTGAAGCGATGTATTTCGTCCAGAAACAAAATTTGCGTCATCAACTGCGCTTGTCTCGCCGAAGCTTTAGCGAAGGCGGAGCCGCCTCCAACAATTTCGCGTATGTCATCTTTACCGGCTGACACGGCAGAGAGTTCGTGTAAATCAGCACCTAGCGACTTTGCATAGATTTTTGCAAGCGTGGTCTTCCCAACTCCAGGTGGTCCCCACAGAATAAACGAAAAAATATGGCCTTTTTCGATGGCCACGCGCAATGGTTTTCCGGGACCAACTAAATGACTCTGTCCAACAAATTCATCAAGCTTTTTGGGGCGAATGCGTGACGCAAGGGGTTCCATGAGCGCATTGTAGCACCAGTATACGAAACTTCAAAAACGGTGTACAATAGAGTATGCTCGCTAGTTTTTCCAAAAAGCACATAGTCATCGTCAGCGTCTTCGGCCTTATCGTCCTATTTCTTTTTGTATCCAAAATTTCGTTTTTTGAAAGTCTTGCTAGTACACCCGAATCGCTGACACTCGATGTCCCCTTCTCGCCCCAAGCCCCCACCGGAATCTGGGAAAATAACGAGAACTGCGAGGAGACGAGTCTTATCATGGCACAAGCTTACTTTGATGGCCGCAAGGAAAAAATCCTCCCTGCCGCTGAAGTCCAACAAAAGATCGACGAGCTCAACGCCTGGGAAGATAAAACGTTTGGCCATCATGAAGATACCGGCGCCGATGAAACATCTCGCATGGCAAAAAAGGTTTTGGACCTAGACGTAAGACAAATACGCGATTATACAGAATCAGATTTGAAACGTGCACTGGCAAATGGCCATGTGGTACTACTCCCCCTCAGCGCACGACTCCTGGAAAACCCTCAGCACTATGCGGATGGCGGGCCGTTTTATCATATGCTGGCGGTCATCGGGTACAACGAAATGGGATTCATTGTACATGATCCCGGTAGCGATGATGGCTCTGACAATGTCTATACGTTTGCAATACTCAAAAACGCCGCCGTCGACTGGGACAGCAAAACCCAAACCACCGATCCTACTCGCAAGATTGCACTGATTGTGTCAAAGTGATTGTTCAATAGCTAACTTAAGCTTTTGCAAAATTTCCAGAGTGAAAGGCTCTTCCAGTTCGCCTACATCCATCCACTCGTAATAATTCAATTCTGTTGCATCGCCTATAGGTTTTAATGTATAACGCACCGTATAGTGCGCATCTTTTTTATGCATAGTAAAAAGCTTAGGAGGTTGAAACTCAGTGAGCACATATTCTGACCACTCATTTCTCATATTTTGATTCCTATAGATACTGCCTACTTTCACCGGCCATTCGTTTGTTTCTTCTCGTAGTATACCGTCAATCCACAACGGCGTGTTCTTGGGATTAATGCAAAAATCAAAAACTTCCTGGATGAGCTTATTAATGGTGATGGTTAGGTTGGTTTCCTTCATTATAATTTCTTCCACATCCGGAGTTGATCTACTTGAAATCCCATTGCCTCCAGTTTCTGGAACCCAGCAAATTCTTCGGGAGTATTTTGAGCGGTGATAATTTCCATTTAATTAAAATACGGTATCTTCCACCAAGCGTAAGGATTTACAAAATGTAGGTCGCGGTTGAGAGTGGCAATGGCTTGCATATCATCAGCTGAGAGCTCAAAATCAAACACATCGATGTTTTCTTTGATATGCACGGGATCGAGACTCTTGGGAATGGGAATGGTATTGCGCTGTATTGCCCAGCGGATCATGATCTGTGTCGGAGATTTGCGGTGACGCTTTGCGATGTCCATGATAACGGGATCTTCCGCGATGACCGGCATGTTTTTGGCTTTACCATAATTTCCTGGAGAGCCCTGCGGTGAATAGGCAGTGACGGCGATATTATTGTAATGGCAATACTCTACTAGTGCGGTCTGTTGCAAGTACGGATGGAGCTCGATTTGATTAGTCGCAGGTGCAATTGTTGTATATGAAAGCAAATCCTGGATCATCGGTGCAGTAAAGTTTGCCACGCCGATGGCTTTGACCAGACCCGCTTTCACGAGCCCCTCCATGGCTTCCCACGTCTCGCACACAGAAACTTTTTCGGTGACGAGGTAGCCGTTTGCATCGAGCTGCTCTTTGAGTCTTCCATGGACATTCAGCGCCTCGCTTTCGTTGGGCGGAATCGCTATCCCCCAGTGCATTAGGTACAGATCGAGATAATCGAGTTGAAGATCAGCGAGCGTATTCTTGCATGCTGGCATCACCCGCTCTGCTTTGTGTTCGGTATTCCAAAGCTTGCTCGTAATAAAGACATCTTCCCGTTTTCTTGAGCTACCAAACACGCGAGCAAACGCCTCACCGATTTCCTTTTCATTCCGATAGATCGCCGCGCAGTCGATGTGGTTGTACTCCGCCTCCATGAGCGCAAACTCCACCACAGCTCCCGCTTTATCCGCCGGCGCTTTCCAGGTACCGAGGCCAAGTTTGAGATCTGTAATCGTCATATGCTGATCATAGCTAACTTTCTCTGCCTACTCCAGCTCTTGATCTCATATTCCCTCTTTGACGCTTTACTTCGCGTCTTAAACTTTTCCGTATACAAAATCTTCACTGCCTTTTTCGCCCGCGTATACCTGCTCCCCTCTCCATTTTGGTGCTCCTTAAATCTCCGTTCCATATCCGTCGTAATGCCGGTGTAGATGGAGTCGTCGCGACAGAGCATGAGGTAAAGCGTGTACATAAAATTTAAGATTGCATCTTAGCATCTTCTGGCATAGTCTCAAACCGACGTATGGGAACATCAGACGCACCATTTAGTAGAGCCTTTATAACACGATGTGCACCATCAATAACAGTTCCATCCGGTCCAAGGAGAATGGGATAATTAGGATCGGCTTCTTTTATAGCAGCAATATGATCAAGTAAGAGAGGATGATTCCGCATAGCGTCTCCATAATTTCCCCGTACTGATTGAATTGCTTCAAGAACTTTTCTTGGTGTAGTTAAATTTCCATTTTCATCATCCCAACATTCATCATCAAGGAATTTTAAGGCCAATTGTTCTGTGTTGAAACGGGTGACGATAAGTTCTTGGGCAAGTTGCATTAAACGATATACATCATATTTTTTTTCATAAACGCTAACCGTATGGGAATCTTCTTCAGAACTTTCAAACGGCATTTCATATTTTGCTTTTTCGATTTGCTTCATGGCTCGATTTTCTCTTTACTCTAACGCAATTTTTCGGTATTGTATAGAAACATTCCCGGGTCGTCTAATGGTAGGACACATGACTCTGAATCATGTAATTGGGGTTCGAGTCCCTGCCCGGGAGCAAACGCTTCACGTTTGATGACGGGAGTGAGTGCGCAATCGCACTCACGTCAGGGCGAGAACGCCGGAGCGATGATGAATCAGCAGATGAATCCGCGAGGTGGTGGTCAGCCCGAGCGATGCGACGGCATCGCGAGAGGCGCGACTGAGTCCCTGCCCGGGAGCAAACGCTTCACGTTTGATGACGGGAGTGAGTGCGCAATCGCACTCACGTCAGGGCGAGAACGCCGGAGCGATGATGAATCAGCAGATGAATCCGCGAGGTGGTGGTCAGCCCGAGCGATGCGACGGCATCGCGAGAGGCGCGACTGAGTCCCTGCCCGGGAGCAAATGATTTATTTTATTCTCATGCTCTGTGGAATATTTCTTTACTTCCGGTCACGAAATGGAATTTATCTGATCGTTGCTGGCGTGTTGTTTATTTTGTCACTATTGAAACTCTTTTAACAATCTCAGTTTATCGTAAGTTTTTTCTTTTTCTTTTGTAGTATATAGTATCTAGATGCCCAAAAAACTTTTTATCATTTGCGGATTATTTCTCATCTGCGTAGTGGGTTTTTTTGCGTTTGGAATACGATATGTAAAAACTCACCCCGAAAAAATCACGAGCTTTATTGAGCAGGTCACTCTACCATACAAAATAGCAAAGCTTGCGTCGCAGGAGCCGGATGCTACTATCCTCATGCCGGTGTATGGAACAAAAGTATCGGGTATTACCGATACCTGGGGCGCGCCGCGCGGGAATGATCGAACACATGAAGGCCAGGATATTTTTGCTACAAAAGGAACACCCGTGTTTTCCGGAACCTCCGGCTACGTCCTCTATAAAGGAGACGTGGAGCTTGGAGGAAATGCCATGTACATCATCGGCTCGGGGGCGCGCCGATATTACTACGCACACCTGGACCGGTTTGCGGATGGCATTCACATCGGCCAATCGGTCACTCCCGATACGGTCATCGGATATGTAGGAAACACTGGCAATGCCGAAACCACCCCTCCACATCTGCACTTTGGGATGTACGCTCATCGTGAAGCCCTCAATCCCCTGCCGCTCCTCGTTAATCGATAAATATTTCGGTCTCAACATTAAATCCCCTTTCGGGGATTTAATGCCTTGTTTCTTAGCGCCAAAAAAAAAGATGGTATCCGCTTTTTACGCGCACAGGATACCGCGCAACCCGGAGCCTATCCCTGGACTTGGCAGAGAACTATCACCGTTCAAGCTCCTCCTTGAGAAGCCGAGCCTCAGCTCGTAAATCTCGGAGGGCCTTTTGCATCGCAAGCGCTTCGAGTCCGAGCACACGCTCCCCGATCTTTTGCAGCTTGCTCTCGAGTTCCTGGATCTTTTTGGTACAACTGCACGGTCGATGCTTCATGGCTACTCCTTATGCGATGACGTAGAGACCTTGGCATCCGTCCATGCCGGGCGGATCGTTGATGATCAGGGCGAAGCGTGGACGCTTACCCTCTGCTTTCAACTTCTCTATCACCTTGCCGATAGTTTCTCCCACCCTGTCGCTCCAGTGATCGGTACTCCTGTATCCCTGCTTTAGCTCGATCAGGACGTTCCGCTCACCGTCGAGGAGCCAGATGTGCCGGTCTTCATCCGGTCCTCCGCGGACATAGTACTCGAGCGCTTCCTCATCCAAGAGCCATCTTTCGTAGACCTTCGTCGGCATCTGAAGAATCGTGTCACGATCAGGACCCCTCACCCCACATTTCACTTTCTTCCCCCTTTCCACAGGCTTAACGTAATTATATACCTATTCTATATTTGGTCAAGCTGTTGATATAAAACTTGCACAATATTAAAATATATGCTAGACTTATGTATAGTTGAGCAATAGAAATATGACAAAAATACAAAAAAACCTCGATATTACTGATCAAAAGCTACTTTATGAGCTTGATCTCAAAAGCGATGCTTCTTTTCAGGGATTGGCTGACAAAATAAAAATCCCGAAGGAGACGGTAGCTTTTCGAGTTAAGCGTCTCACCGCCAACGGTTTTATCAAAAACTTTCGCACGACGGTGCATATTTCACGCCTTGGATACTACTATTACAAATTTTTCTTTAAGTTTCAGAAGGCTACACAGCAAAAAGAAGAAGAAATAACCAATTATCTCAAACACCACAAATCTATCGCCTACTTGGCAGGACTTGAGGGACGTTATGATGTAACTTTTTTGGTTATCGCACGCAATCTCGAAGATCTTCAGCAATTCCTACAACCATTCAAGGCAAAGTTTGGTGAATATATTCTCGAACAGGAAATTCTCACCCTAACACAGGTAAATCGTTTCAATTTTCGCTTCTTTTACGACGGCGGCAAGGTGCAACGCGATACGTATCCTGAAGATTTACAGCAAACCAATATCGATGATATCGATCATCTCATCATCAAACGACTTGCCCAAAATGCGCGAGAAAATCTTTCTGCCATCGCGCGACAGGCAAAAACACATGTAAATGTCGTTCGCTATCGAATTGAAAAGTTAAAAAAGACCGGCATCCTCGGTGCGCCTGTACTCGATATTAATTTCGGGAAATTTGGTGTGGAGCATTATCAGGTGGTATTTACTCTCAAGTCACAAACCGTAGTGGAGTCGATCATCAAACATGCAACCACGATTCCCGAATCCACCTTTGCCAGTACACTTTTGGGTAAATACGATCTTGTGCTTGAGTTTGCAGTCGCCCATAACACGCGTCTTAAGGAAATCATAAATAACATCCGCAATACCTTTGCAGGCGATGTCATCAGTAACGACATTTTTGTGCTTCACGAAGAAATCGTCAATTGGTACCCTGAAAAATCACCTCGGTAAACCACTACTCCCACTCCCTATCACCCTCTTCAGCAATACGGTTTCTTAGCTTCCCCGCTGTTCGGGTTGGCCACCGCGGATGGCGTGATATTTTGCTTTGTACTTTTCGATCGTTGCCTCAACGTCCTTGTGCGGAATTTCCACGCGCAAAAGATCAATGGCATTGATAGTATCGTAGATGTCGAGTTTGTTTTCGAGCTTAAACAGCGCGTCGCGCCAGAGAATCGCCTTTTCATATTCTCCGGTCTGCGCCGCTTTTTGCTCCAGATCTTTCATCATATCGATAAAGGCATGGTACACGCCCTCTTCCGCTCCTCCACGACCAATGGTCCGGTCTTTAAACGGAATGCGGAGCATCGACTGCTGTTCCTTCATCATAGAGCGAATTTTCCCGGAACGCTGCCAGGCAAATGCTGTGATAACAATTTCCATGTAGTAGTTGCTTGCCCGCTCGAGGCGTTCGACGGCGACATCGGGAATTTGACGGATCGTATCAAGCAAGCGGAATGCGCCGATCTCGATCATTTCGAGACTCCACCATGGCTTTGCCGATGCCCACCAAAAATGGTCACTGGCAAGCGCCATATCCATTTTATTTCGCACTATGGGATATGCGGGATGGCTCGGAGCAAGCCGGTACACTTCATCGAGCACGAGCTTGGTAAAGTCCCACTGCAGGTGATGCAATACATTCTCCGGATCAGACCAGGACAAAAACTGCGCGCCACGCTCGATATCTTCCTTGCTTGACGCCCAGGTGGAGGCGATGAGTTGGATCTCTTTGATCTCCGGAAAATATTTCTCAATCTCGGAAACCTGAATCAGTTCAAAATCCGGCGTGTCGTAAATTCCCAGCAAGAGCCGATGCAACCCCGGCCGGTGGTGGCCAAACGTCTCCCCATCCATCGCTGTCACCATGTAGCGGCCGCTGGCAAGATCATCTTTCATCGCATCTTTAAGCGTCTCCGGTGAACGCACCACCGCGCTCATGATGAGGTTGCTCAAGCGACGCTCGCGGAAAAATACACGGAGGCTTGATCCCTTGATCTGATGGGTTTTGGTATAGTCAATGAGACCTGTGCCACCGGTGCCGGCAATTTCATCCAGAATCAGCCACTGAAATCCCATGTTTTCGATAATGGACGTAAGCTCCGGCTTGTACGCCATCTCCGGCGCAAAAAACCCCCGCGGTTGGTATGCCTCGCCAAGATAGAAACGATTCGTCTCGTCGTTGAGCGTAACCTGGCGAAGGATTTCCTGTTCATTGATAAATGGCAATACTGCGTGGAATTTTGCCGTAGAGGTAAACTCTAGTCTCCCCTCTTTGCCCATCGTTCGTAAGATGTCAATCAGCCCGCGATATTTTGTTGTATCAAACAGTTCCATGAGAGAACCATTGATGTTGATGGTGAGGCGCAGTCGCGGGCGCGCAGCAAACCCTTCAAAGAGCGGCCGATACGATTGATCGACGATAGCTTCCAAAATATCGTCTTGTTGTCCCGCCGGCTGATAGAAGTGTAAAAAATTAGCCCAGCGCATTGCGAGTGTGTAAATCTACGGCCCGTTCAAAAAGCTTCTCGTATTCTTTTGCTGACGTGTCCCAAGAAAAATCCATTTGCATAGCACGCTTTTGGAGTCCTTCCCAGACTTTTTCATTGTGGTAGGCCTCGAGCGCACGAATGACAGCACCAAACAACGCGAAAGAGCTGTACGGTTCAAAAACAAATCCCGTCCCGGTCTGGTTGCGCGGATTGTAGTCTTCTACACTATCCGCCAACCCACCCGTCTTTCGGACGATGGGAACAGCACCATAGCGCATCGCTTCCATCTGGGTCAGTCCACATGGCTCATATCGAGAAGGAACCAATATCGCATCGGCACCTGCATAGACGATCGGAGGCAACATAGCATCATAGGAAAGATGAGCGGCGACACGATCATATTTTTTATCCATATCCTGAAAGTACTGCAAAAATCTCCCCTCCCCCGTCCCCACGACAACAAACTGAAAGCGCGCATTCTCCAAAAGCGGTTCAAGTACTTCCATGACTAAATCGAGTCCTTTTTGTGTGCTCAAGCGCGAAACGATGCCGATGATCGGGATATCCTCGCCCGCAGGTTCGGGCAAGTTGAACTTTTGTCGCAAAACTGCCTTATTTTTCTTGCGTTCCGTGAGCTTGCGTTGTGAAAAGCGATACTCAAGACGTGAGTCGGTTTCGGGATTATTGCTAGCATAGTCGATCCCATTGAGTATGCCAAAAAGTCGCGATCTTCGCTCTGCAAGGAGCGGATCAAGTTTCTCGCCATACTCCGGAGCAGTAATCTCCTTTGCATAGGTTGGAGAAACCGTATTGATCACATCAGCATAGCGGATACCGCGCCTCATAAAATTGATCTTTAGCATGCGCTGATCAGTGAGAGCGGGAATTTCGGACTGACCGTCATCGTAGTCCATCTCGGTCACAAAGTTGTGATCAAACATTCCTTGGTAATAGAGATTGTGAATGGAAAACACCACAGGTATTTTTGACAACACCGGGTCCTGCTTGTACTCCCCATGCATGTAGTTGGGAATGAGCCCACCCTGCCAGTCCGCAGCTACGATGACATCAGGACGCCAGTCAACATATTGCCGAACAAACTCAAGAACGCCCCGACACAAAACGGCCCATCGCGCTGCGTCATCATCATATCCATACACGTTTGCCCGCTTCTCGTAGTATTCTAGATTTTCCAGGAAAAACGTCTTCTCATGCACCTTAACATTGCACATAATAGGCTCCTTCAATCCCATCGGTACCGCGAGTCCTTCGATTACCGTCGTAACCGGATACTGCTCGTGGTTGATAGTTGCATATCGAGGAATTATCACCCGTGCGTCATGCCCCAACGCATTAAGAGCCCGCGGCAACGAGAACATAACTTCACCGAGACCACCGACTTTTACATATGGAGCAGCTTCCGAGGCCACAAATAATATACGCATAAATACTACTATATCACCACCAATCAAATTAATCCACCACGGAATGTTGATAATTATATCTAGACACAAATACGGGCCGATGTTAGCATATTCGTACTAATATAGTTGGCTTGTCTATGACCATTTTCACCACTCCCGAAAAAACAAAAGAGCTTGCCAAGAGCCTCCGTCGGCAGGGGTATTCATACGCCGAAATCCAAGAACGCCTCTCCGTACCCAAATCCACCCTCGGTAACTGGCTAAAAAGTTTCCAACTCACTCCCCCGCAACAGGAAAGAGTCGCTCGACGACGACGCGAGGGCGCACGCGCAGGTGCATGGAAAAAAATTGAGAACACAATAAAGTCGATTCGAGAAATTCGCGAGTCATCTGTTCATGACATTAAACAAATTTCAACTAGAGAACTCTGGCTGATGGGAATAATTCTCTACGGACGCGAACGACTGCGACGCGAGAGAGAGTCAGATCTACGCAAAGGAGTGTCATTCACCAGCTCTGATGATTTTCAAATCAAATTATTTCTTCGATGGCTCCTCGAGATTGGAAAACTATCCAAGGATGACATACTATTTGATATTTTTTTGAAGGAGGAACATCGGAACAACAAACATAATATTCTTCTCCACTGGAGTCGTATTACAAAATCGCCAGCATCAGATTTAAATAGAATTTATTTTTTTAAACAAACGTCCCACCGCTATAAACAAAAGAGGCAGTCTTCACCATCTTCACCATTTGGACTGCTTCGGATCAGAGTACGAGCGAGCTCACTTTTAGCTCGTCAAATTGCCGGATGGATGAGAGGAATTTCATCTATTATTTAGCATCCATAGAAGAGCGACAGCGAAAAGAAGATATTTTGGTGATCAATACAGAACGAAAATGTCCATATTGCCACGACAATGATATTGCTATAATAACATTACTAGAGCATACAATGCTAGTAGTAAGGTTTATATAGCTAATGAGCGTAAAAGCCTCGAGCTTCTTCATCTGATGGTGAGAATACTTTTATTTCAGATGACTTTAGATAGTCGAAAACTTCTTTGTCGCGAATGGACCCCGATGTGACAAATAATGACTTGACACCGTTATCCACAAGCAGCTTTGGACCATCCAGAAATGGAAAGAAGCTATCACTGTAAGCTGCAGACCCATTGATTTCGTGTCCAGAATTTTTTGCGATCATCAATGCGAGGCGACAGGCTAGCACGCGAGATTGCTGGCCGGTTGCATTTGCAATGAGTGTTCCATCTCTTACGAGTGTAACCGTATTGCTGTTACTAGTACTGCCTACGGCCCAGGCAAGAAGCAAATCTTTATTTTTTAATACTGGCACAAACGTGTAGTTTGATTGTGTGAGAACCCCACCGCGAATGTAGCGGAAGCGAAGATGCTCATCAAGCATGTGTAGGTGCGTACGCAGTTTCTTATTTACTACGATCCTGCACTTACCACTTTTTCTTGCAAGTATTTCTATAGCATCATCGGTAATTGCCGGAGCAATCACACCATCAAGAATTCTTCCTTCCTTGAGAAGCTTCGCTTCTTTTTGTCCTATAGCGAAATTGACAAGGACCCAACCACCAGAGATTGCTTGAGGATCTCCAGATAGCATTTTTTTTAAAGCATCCCCTCCGATACCAGCGCCACATAAGTTCCCATGTTTAGCACCGATGGCAAGCTTTGGAATGTTTTTGAAATTCTTTTTGAATCCTGCCGCGATGTGCGTCGCTGATTGAAGCAATCGATCAATGTCCGTGAAATTGATATAGCTCCTATCACTCCCCTCTTTGAGAGTAAACTTCTCCGGAGAAAATGGATCTTCATTAGCCGTTATAAGAAGTGATGAATTTTTTTGCCAGCGATTTTCACCATATTTCACAGGAAGATGCGGCAAGTACTTTTGTGCAGACTCGCGCACATACTCGGCAACACTAAGCTCTGCTTTCGCCCAAAGTTGTTTCTTGAGCCCTTCGATCTTGTCCTTATTGAGAGCAGAGATCACCCGATCTCGATCCGCAACGTCACAGATCACGATTCGCTTGCCTTTGGTAGCAGCACGTATCATAGTAGGTCCACCAATATCGGTTTGACCAATTTTCACTTGCGGATAAAAATCACAGCAGAGCAAGTCTATTCGAGGTACCCCGAGCTTATTGAGTTCCATAGTCTCCTCTGGGCTCTCATCCGCCAAAAGCATCGCATGAAACTTGCGATCAAGAGTCACTACTTTGTGATGGAGCATCTCCCCCGCTCCAATGAGCTTGGCAAGGTCGGTGACCGGCACTGCAGCTGCCTTGAGATGCTTGGCCGTACCGCCGGAAGCAATAATATGGTAGCCAAGCTTGCGCAACTCGCGCGCAAAGTCTTCAATACCTGTTTTGCTGTAGACCGAGAGGAATGCGTACATTGGTTAGATCTTCAAATGTCGTCGGATTGCAACGATACTCGAAACCATACCAAGAAGCACGCCAACAATCAATGCAAGGAGAACAATCTGCCAACTGTTGATGAGAAAGTATCGAAATAGGTTTACGTCAGGCACAAAAATGAGAAGCCGATGCGATGCGAGATAGAGAATAGGATAGAAAATGAAAAGCGCCACAAGTGCCGCGATGGCCCCATAGATCCCCCCTTCGGCAAGGTACGGACCCTGAATATGCCAGTTGGAAGCCCCAACAAGGCGCATGATTTCGATCTCTTGCTTTTGATTGTAGATAGTTAGGCGAATAGTATTGAACGTTATAAGTGTGGCGATAATCACCAGCATAAAGGTCACAATGAGTCCCCAAGCTCGAAGACTTCTGGCAAAGCTATTGATCTTGTCGATTACCGCTTTGTTTTCATTGTAATTGATTTCGCTCATCTGGTCTCGATAGCGGCTATTCTCTAAAAATGTCGCCACTGCAGAATAATTCTCTGGATCTCGCGCACGAATGTTGAGTGTCGCTCCAAAAGGATTGGTATCCAGTTGGTCGAGCGATTCCTGTATGAGGGTATCATCCTCGTGCCGTTTTTTAAAATCTTCTCGAGCTTGTTCTGAGGAAACATAGGTTACTGCGGCAACCTCGGGAAGCTTTTCAAGATCAGCTTTTACGGAAATAATTTGTTCTTCGGATGTTGTTGTTTTAAAATAGGCGCTAATATCAACCTTCTCCTGTATCGAGCTGACCACGCGTCCGGTAAGAACCTGAAATGTCAGTAATCCAAGGAAAAGAAGCAAAGCGAGAGCCATAACACCAGTTACCGCAAAGCTCATATAACTATTGCGGGTAAAATTTGTCCACCCCGTTTTGAAAATGCGAAGGAGATTGTGTTTCATATGATGTAACGGCCGGCCTCAAGCTGGTCGCGTACGATTTTACCTTTATCCATTGTCACGACACGCCTACCAATGGTATTCACAATATGGGTATCATGGGTCGCAAGCACCACCGTAGTGCCAAACTCATTGATCTTTAGCAATAATTTTACCACATCATAGCTATTCACCAAATCCAGATTTCCCGTAGGTTCATCGGCAAGTAAAATCTTCGGCCGATGGATCATGGCGCGCGCAATGGCAAGTCTTTGCTGTTCTCCCCCGGAGAGCTGGTTAGGAAAATTCTGTGCCTTGTCAGCTAAACCAACGATAGAAAGAATCTGTGGCACATCACGGGCGATATCCTCCGGCGTTGCATCAGAAACTTCCATTGCGAATGCAACATTTTCATGAGCCGTTTTATTGTTCAAGAGTTTGAAATCCTGGTAGATCGTCCCGAACTTTCGGCGAAAATATGGAACTTCCTTGTCAGCGATATCATTCAAATCTGTTCCGTCTACGCTTACATTGCCGGCGGTTGGCTTCAGCTCTTTGGTGAGGATGCGCATGAGCGTGGACTTACCGGCACCGGAAAGCCCGACCAGGGACACGAATTCTCCTTTCTTGATCGTAAGATCAATGTTGTCCAAAACGACATCGTTAGGCTCGTAAATTTTTTGTACTCCCTTAAATTCAATCATGGGTTATTTCTGCTTGGATAAAATCGTCGAGTCCACCTTCTAAAACCTTGTCGGGTTGGGTTGATTCGACTCCCGTCCGGTGGTCCTTTACTTGTTTATAGGGATTTAACACATATGATCTAATCTGATTCCCCCACTCGATAGCCTGATCTTTTATTTTACCACGTAATTCAGAAAGTTCCTTTGCCTGGTGTTCCTCCAAAAGCTTTGCTAGTTTTGATTGTAACACATGCATCGCTTTTTCCTTATTCTGCGCCTGGGATCGCTCTGACTGTACCGCAACCACCGTATTGGTGGGAATATGGGTAACACGAACGGCTGTCTCGAGTTTATTGACATTTTGTCCGCCTGGCCCCGATGAACGGAACGTATCTACGCGCAGATCTTCACTGCGAATTTCCAATTTCAGATTTTCAATTTCCGGGAGCACCTCAACCAGCGCAAACGACGTATGTCGGCGCTTATTGGCATCGTAAGGTGAAACGCGCACAAGTCGGTGTACACCCGACTCCCCCTTGAGGTACCCGAAGGCATAGTGGCCGCTCACTTCTGCGGTCAAGTCATCTAGGATCAAAAATCCGAATCCCTCACGTTCACAGTATTTACGATACATATCAAAGAGCATGCGCGCCCAATCTGCAGCATCCTCTCCCCCGGCACCGCTATGGATAGAGAGAAGTGCGTGGTTGTGATCATACTTGCCCGAAAGAAAAATCTTTACGTACTGCGTATCAAATTCTTTTTTGAGCGCCGGAATATCCGATCCTGATGCGAGCCGCTCCTCAAAACCTTCCCAGAATGTCACTTCTCGCTTCAGACTCTCAAGTTCTTTGGCTATCTGACTCGCTTTTTGATGATCCGTCCAAAAGTCTGGACTTTGCATCTCAAGCTCAAGATCGGCTATACGGGCACGAGAGCCGTCCAGGTCAAAGCCGCTCCCGGATTGCCGGGAGTTTCGACTGCATTTCTTCGAGCATTTCGCGCGGAGAGGGCATGATCTTATTTTATCAAATTGAGTGAAAAATGAAAGTGGAGCCGATGGTCGGATTCGAACCGACGACCTATTCTTTACGAAAGAATTGCTCTACCAGCTGAGCTACATCGGCATTGCCTTATGGCGCTGTGCGGCAAGGTCCTCAAACACTTCTACGAGAATCACCGCCACCGGTACCGCCAACAGCACTCCCAGAATACCAGCGAGCTTCGCGCCGATCAAGAGCGCCACCACCACGGTAACCGGATGGAGTCCCGTCGTCTTGCCCAAAATCAATGGTGTCAACAACTGATTTTCCAGTTGTTGAACCGCAACGTAAAAAATCAAAACCCAAAATCCAAGAGTTGGCGATTGCAAAAAGGCCAGGATAAGTGCCGGTACAGCGGCCATCACGGGCCCCACATAGGGAATGAGTTCAAAAATCATCGCAATGATACCCAAGAGCAACGCGTATTTGACGTTCAAGAGCGAAAGTCCGACAAAGACGACAAACCCCACGATGAGCGCCAGGAGCAATTGACCCTGGAGCCACTTCCCCACCTTTGCCTCGGCACGTTTCCACAAGCCAATGGCATATCCCTCGTGCGTTGCCGGTAGGATGGATTTGAAAAATGTCGCCACTCCCTGCTTCATGACGGAAAAGTAAAAGGAAATCACGATGATGGAAATGAATGAAATCAGTCCTCCAAAAATATCGATGAGCAAACTAAATATCGAGCTAGAGGTTGTCTGAAGAAACTGCGATGAAGACTCAAGAAAGTTTTGGATTTCTGTCACAAAATCCACATATCGGGAAGAGCCTGCTTGCTGAACTTGTTCAAATAGTTTTGGCAGGGTTTGTGTTAGCTGGTTCAATTCTGACGCTACAATAGGAATGGCCAAGGAGAGAAAAGCGACCAAGAGACCAAAAAACAGTACATAAAAAAGCATGACGCCCACCATGCGTGGAACCCGCTTAGACTCAAGCCATGACGCAAAGGGACTCACCGCGGACGCAATGATGATAGAAAACAAAAGTACCATCAAAACATCCCGTAACAGATAGAGAAAAAGAAATGCCAGGATAACAAGTATGATTTTTATGACCGTTTTTGCTTCAATTTCCAAAGTCATGGAGGATTTTTTTCAACTCATCTTCCCCTTTTTGGGGACCTACGAGTGCAAAGTTGAGACGATCTGGACGAAAGAGTTCCGTGGCAACCTTTTGGATGTGTTCGGAAGTTACTTCGTCGATTTTTGCTAAGCGTTCTTCGGGCGTGAGAATACGATTTTCCAAAAGCTCCTGTTCTCCGTAAAAGCCCGCCTGCGCATCAGATGGCTCCAGGCCTATGAGAAACTTGCCTTTGAGATAATCCTTCGCTTTCAAGAGTTCCTTTGCAGGAACAGGATCGCGAACGAGACGGTGATACTGCTCTAGAATGACGTTGAGTGCCTCGTGCAGTTTGCTGTTGGTCAACCCCGCACTCGTCGTGAGGTCCCCTGTCTCATGGTAGACGTCCACCCCGGTACTCACCCGATAGGCCAGCCCGCGCCGCTCACGAACTTCCACAAACATGCGTGAACTCATACCGCCGCCAAGAATCGTAGCAATAACCTCGAGGGTTTCGTAGCGAGGATCAAAACGACTCCACGCTCGGAATCCCAGCTCAATATGAGTTTGTTCGGTCGTTTTATGAAATACTGTAAGCCGCGGTGAATCCTGTTCCATAGGCGCAGTGGCAGGTTTGATGTGTTCATGTTCCCGAATGTTGTTGAAGTACTTTTGTATTTTTGTCTTTGCCGCTTCACTCTCGATGTTTCCAGCAACGGCTATGACTGTATTTTGTGCAAAATAGTGGGTATTGAAATACTCGACAAACTGATCCCGTTGCAACTTGTCGATGTTTTCCTTTGGTCCCGCGATATCCCATCCCAACGGCTGGTCACCATACATGAGCAGTTCATAGAGCGTCCCCACATAGCGCGCCGGTGTATCAAAGTACATGTTAATTTCTTCTTTCACCGGTCCACGCTCACGGTCGATTTCTCCGGCATCAAATTTTGAGTTTTGAAAAATATCCGAAATCACATCAAGTGCAATATCGAGTTTTGCCGCGGCGCACTTTACATAGTAGCCGGTGTATTCTTTGGACGTAAATGCATTGTACTCCGCACCGATTGCATCGAGTTCTTCAGAAATGTCCAAAGCCCCCGGCCGTTTGGTTGTACCTTTAAACATCAAGTGTTCGAGGAAATGAGAGATACCATTGATCTCACGCGTCTCATAGCGGGAGCCGGTGCCAACTAACACAAGAACGGTCACCGTCTCGGTGCTTTGCATGGGAATCGTGAGAAGACGCAGGCCATTGGGATAAACAAATTTGCCGTGATTCATAGATTGTTCTTAACATACTCAGCCAGTTCCGCAATAGCTATCCGCTGCTGTTTCATGGTGTCTCGGTCACGTACGGTTACCGCGTTGTCATTGAGCGTTTCAAAATCGATGGTGACGCAAAACGGCGTGCCAATTTCATCTTGGCGCCGGTAGCGTTTGCCGATGGATTGGGTCTCGTCATATTCGACGCGAAAATGAGTAGCCAACGACGCAAGGATTTCTTTAGCGGGTTTCATAAGTTCCTCTTTTTTAGACAACGGCAAGACAGCTACTTGCACGGGAGCCATCCACTTGGGAAATCGCAATACAACTCTTATCTCTCCTTCAACTTCCTCTTCGTGATACGCTTCCAGCATCGCGACGAGGAGCGAGCGGTCTATACCAAATGTCGGCTCTATTACATGCGGGATTTCGCCGAAGTTTTGGCCACTCTTTTCTTGATGGCGTTTCAAATCATAGTCCGTCCGATATGCGAGTCCATAGAGTTCCTTTTGCCCAAACGGATAGTCATATTCAAAGTCTATCGTGCGCTTGCTGTAGTGTGCGCGCTCGCCGTCTGGAATTTCCACTTCATGGATGTGATCCAAGTTGACGCCCAGGTGTTTGAGCCACGTTTGCATTTCGGCTCTCCAATACGCAAACCACTTCTCCCATTCCTCGGCTCTTACAAAATACTCAAACTCCATCAGACTAAACTCCCGAGTGCGGAAGATAAAGTTACCCGGTGTAATTTCGTTGCGAAACACCTTCCCCTGTGCCGCTATACCGAAGGGCAAGTCCGGTCGCATTGTCTGCATGACGTTGAGGTAGTTTACAAACATCGCCTGCGCCAGCTCTCCCCTCAAATAAGCGGTCGTCGATGTGCCTTCGGTAGGACCGATGAAGGTCTTAAACAGCAAATTAAATTGCTTAGCTTCAGAAAATTCTTTGCCGCCGCAGTTGGGGCAAACCTCTTCAATTTGATCACCACGGTACCGGCTGTGACATTTTTTACACTCCACGAGCGGATCGGAAAACTCCGCCACATGGCCGCTTGCTTCCCACACTTTGGGATTCATGATGATGGCCGGGTCAATGCCGTACATGTCATTTCTACGCTCCACAAACATCTTCCACCATTCGGCCTCAATGTTGCGCTTGAGCTGTACTCCCAATGGTCCGTAGTCCCAGCTATTGGCAAAACCACCGTAGATTTCACTACCTTGGAAAATAAATCCACGGCGTTTGCACAACGATACTATTTTCTCCATGTTTTGTGTTTCATGTTTCATGATTATGGTTGTACGGCAGATTGTGTAGTCAAATCTCGCTGAGTCAATACAATCTCCTCTTGCGTAAGGACGTCCGTACCTTCAAAACGAGCACCGCTTACCAGCGTTGGAGTTTGCCGTGCCTCATTCACGGAAGGAGTGATTGAAACCTGGAAAAAGAGTTCATAGGGCGGCGACGCAATACCTGTGCCAGGAGGAACCGTATTGAGGTTCCATGTGATGGTACTGGTTTTACTGTCATACACCGGCTGTGCCTGGGTCCCCCCGGCCACACGATACATTCCCTTCCACGTCACCCCAGGGAGCAAAATTCCTGTAACCTTCGCGGGCGTAAGACCATTAGAAGGGTTGGCCACGCTCCACTTCACGGTAAAGGTTGTGGTCTGGTCTACTTTGGGTGGGTACGGTGTTGACGCCCCAAACTGCGTGTCGTCGACGATCAGGCTCTGGGAAAAAGAAGGTGAAGTAGTGATCCTCGTGATGAGCTCATCTGCGGCACTCAAACTATCAACAGGAAGGGATTCGGGAACATTGACCGTTTCCACATGCGCGGAAGCTTTGATGAACGAGTCTTTTACCTGGAGCGTACTAGGAAAGCTGTTTTTCAACGTTACACTAAAAAGCACGGTGACACTCTGGTGAGCGCGGAGAAATCCAAGTTCAGGAACCACCGATGAATTCCAGGTGATCGTCTTCAATCTTCCGTCAAATGATCCTCCGTACCCATCAATAGTGCTCATATCATACATAGATCCATCAAGACGGACAGTCAGCACCAGACTGGTGAGATCAACATCGGTCGTGTTGGTGATGGTCGTCGTATAGGAGAGGGTATCGCCCGTATGAGCCGTGTACTCACGCGATCCTTTGATACCGATCGCCGCCGAAAGCAGGGGCGTGGATATCACGGAAGAGGCATCGGCTTTTTCAAATTCAATGACAAAACGGCTCGTCGATGTCACCACCTCCTTTTGGAGTGCAATGAAGATAGTTTTTACTTCTCGCTCGTTTCCTATAATAGTGCCGGTGACTGTAATGCGTGAGCTCTCCCCCGCCTCAAGAGTCGGTATCTCCCAGGTCGTCTTGGGCTTGGTAGCAGTAAATCCATCCGGAAATCGCACATGCAATTCTAGGTTCCGAAGCGTTTCTGGTGTTTGGTTTTTATAGTCAATGGTATAGGTTACGGTTTGGCCGCTCAATACTGTGGGGGGAGCAACAATATTGAGCTCCACCGGCATGGTAGTTATGGTAGTAGTGGCTTCCGCGGAGACCTGCAGTTGCGTGGTGAGATGCTCAGGAGAAAAACCCAACACTGCTCGAGCAGTTTTCACGTTCCCCTGATGGCCAACAATGATGGCTTGGAACTGCCGCTCCCCTTTCTCGTGCGCGGGGATGGTACCGATATTCAGTTCCTCTTGGGTAATATGGACGGGCGCCCCATCATGAAGCGGAAGAGATTCGACAGGATAGGAAAAAACCAGCCTTACGTTCTCTATGGCTGCACGGTTGGTGTTTTCATAGCGAACTACAAACACGGCTTCGTCTCCCGCGGCAACTTCATCAGGGCCGCTAACGGTAAATTCAATCTTCTGTTCGCTGAACTGAGACCTGCCAAATACATAGAGTGAACCTCCGCCAATGAGCAGGACGGCAACAGCAAGTGCAACGACTTTGAGCGCCGTAGAAAATTGAGGCAAACGCAATGGTTTTCCTTCGTCTGCCGGTGAGAGAGACTCTATCTTGAAATCTTCCATCCCGTTAGAAGTCGTAGGATTCATAATTACGTTTCATCGTGGATATTTACCCGTTGGGGCGACTTCTAACGGGATCCATGGAACTATTCTAGCACGCGTGAGTTCAGAAAAGCGAGTGGGCGCATGGTGACCCATGATAGCGATGATTTCCTGCTCGGTGACGGGATCGCCAAGACGATCCAAGAGAAATTGCCAGAGTTTCTCATCGGGTTCGTTGTCATACACCAGTTTATCAAAGCATTCTAAGATAAAAAAAGTGTTGGCAAGTGCCGAAAGCGATGACTTCAGCTCCGGAAACGTATTCACCGCCTGCGCGCTTGCGAGAATATCAAAATGCTTGCCCGCAACGAGGTTAAACGAGATATGGTTGAGCACATCCAAGTGACTTCCCTGTAAGGAGCTTGCCAGTTGTGAGCTTTTCGCCACATACCTCTGCTTCCCCGCATGCTGTGTATAGCACATGATGAGCTCATCATGTTCGCGGATGGGTTGTTTTTTGAGAACTATCGCTTGATACCGAGCCATACTTTTATGTTGGGTCCCAACTCAAATTCTTTTGAAATATCAAAGGTATCGCCGCTCTTGGACTCTATGTCTTTGACCATCGCTATGGCTTCTTTTGCTTGTGGGCTTGAGGATTCCCAAAACACACTCACCTTATCCCCCATCTGGTAGCCGGCGTCTTTGCGCATATCCTGGATAGCACGGGAGATTTCGCGCGCGTAGCCTTCGATCTTGAGCGCTTCGGTGATATGGGTGTCTATAGTAACGGGTACTGCTTGGCTCGGAGCAAAGAGAACTAGTTTTACGTTGACTTCATCTAAAATATATTTTTGCGTAACAACACCGACGGCCCATTGTGAATTGAGAGAGGCCAACGGTTGACGAACTTTGATTCCGGCTTTTTTTCGTTCGGCAAGACCAAGTGCGACAATTTCTCTAGCTTTTTTCATCTCTTCCTCTAATTCTGGTTTTATGTATTTGCTTTTCGCTTTTGGCCAATCCTCCAAATGCACGGATTCACTGCGATTGCTCACCTGCTTGTAGATATGGTCTGCAGTAAAAGGAATGAACGGTGCGAGGAGCTTGCTTGTTTCAGTAAGCGTATACCTCAACATTTCTACCATATCATCTCTGCCGCGCGATCTCCTGATCCACCAATTTGAGAGATCATTGACAACGAAATTTTCTATCGCACGCGATGCGGCAGTTGGATCAAGGGTGTCCAGAGATTCCGTTACAAATGCAATCAGCCGATGCAGACGCGACAAGATCCAGTCATCGAGGGGCTCCGTGGGCTTTGGATTCAGTGGAGAGTGATTAGTGGATAGTGCATATAGATCATAAAAGCGAAGGCAGTTCATGAGCGTTGTGATAAACCCCCGCTGAACCTTGCCTACATCTTCAAGGGCAAAGAGCTTTGGATCGCCGGGATTGTTCACACTATAAAAATACCAGCGCGTCGCATCTACGCCATGTTTCTCAATGACATCCCAGGGATTGACCACATTGCCGATGCTTTTGGACATTTTCTTACCCTTCTCATCAAGAACATGGCTGTAGCAGACGACGTTTTTGTACGGAGCCTTTTTGCCCAAGAGTGTGCTGACGGCAAGTAGTGTATAAAACCACCCGCGGGTTTGATCAATGGCCTCGGAAATAAAGTCAGCGGGAAACTGCGCATCAAACTGATCTTGGTTCTCGAACGGATAGTGATACTGCGCGTATGGCATCGCACCCGAATCAAACCATACATCGACGACTTCTTTGACGCGGTGCATTTTATTCCCACATTGATCGCATTTAAGTGCAATCTCGTCGATATATGGCCTGTGCGGATCAAGCTCACCGGATTTGTTATAGGGATAGTTATTAAGCGTAAACTCACGCATTTCCCCGACCTCCGGCAATGTCCAATCATTTAACACCATGATGGGATCAGCATGACTCATCACAAGAATTTTTTTGCCGGGATATTCACGTTCAAGGTTCCGCAGACAAACGATCATCCGCGCCCGGAGTGTTGCATAATCCTCATGCTCATGATCATACTCTTTCAAGCCTTCATCAACGAAAACTTTTTTCCCGAGTTTTTTTGCAATAATGTCGGCCGATTGCTTTGTCCGCTGGAATGGTGAAGAGTAGATCAAATCCACTTCTTTGCTCTCCGACAGCTTCTGCGCAAGAGTTTCCATTTGTTGCTTTCCCGTTTCAGTCAGTGGAACAGTATCGCTTTCCAATTTGTACGCAATGAGTGTCTCTCCGCCAGGAACATTTCTTGTACTTTCTCCATGACGCACCAACAGAAATGTTGTTGGTGGCGCGTATCGAAACGCTTCGAGTTCTGCAAATGATCCAACCACGCGCTGATGGCCCTCTTTACATTTCCATATGGGAAGCGGTGTGCCCCAGTAGCGCTCACGAGAAAACGCCCAGTCTTTGACCTCTTTGAGGAATTCCCCAAATCTCCCCTCTTTGAGGTGCTCGGGATACCAGTTTACTTTGGAGTTATTTTTTAAAAGCTGTTTGCGGAGCTTGGACATTCCCACAAACCAGGAATCTTTGGCATAGTAGATGAGTGGAGTCTTGCACCGCCAACAATGTGGATAGCTATGGGCATAGCTTATAGCTTTTAGCTTATAGCTTTTAGCTTCCAGATACTTCAAAATATCTGGTTCGGCTTCTTTGACATTGCGTCCCGCAAATTCTTTAACATCCTTCGTAAACGTCCCATCAGGAGCCACCGTGTGGTGCATGGGCAAACCCAGTTTTTTCCCCAGTTCGTAGTCATCTTCACCATACATGACTGCCGTATGCACGATGCCAGTACCGTCGGTGGTCGTCACAAAGTCTGCCCCATAGACCGTATGCGATTTTTTATTTTGCAATGCTTTTACCTCAAACAAAGGCTGATACTTGAGCCCGACAAGTTCACTCCCTTTGAACTCCTCTACAATATCTGCTTTGCCCAATACCGCTTCGACGAGAGATTTTGCCAAAATGTATCCTTCTTTTGTTTTTACGTAGTCAATATCCTCCCCAACTGCCAATGCCACGTTGCCTGGCAACGTCCAGGGGGTCGTGGTCCAGGCAAGTAGCTCACCCTTGCTGGTTTTGAGCTTTACGTAAACAGAATCTTCGGTCACGTCCTTGTATCCTTGCGCTACCTCATGACTTGAAAGCGCCGTTCCGCATCGCGGACACCAGGGCAAAACTTTGTGACCTTCATAGAGAAGTTTTTTCTTGTCGATCTGGGCTATCACCCACCATAGGCTCTCTATATACTGCGGTTCGTACGTGATGTAGGGGTGCTCAAGGTCCAACCAAAATCCAACCCGATGCGTGAGCTTTTGCCACTCGTCTTTGTACTTCCAAACACTTTTTTTGGCTTTGGCATTAAATTTTGCAATGCCGTATTTTTCAATTTCTTTTTTATTGGTAAAGCTCAGCTCCTTTTCCACTTCGATTTCCACCGGCAAGCCATGCGTATCCCAGCCTGCCTTGCGCTCTACGTAGTATCCACGCATGGTCTTGTATCTAGGCCAGAGATCCTTGAATGCACGCCCCATAACGTGATGTATCCCGGGCCGTCCATTGGCGGTGGGAGGTCCTTCAAAAAAGACAAAACGCTTTTTGCCCAGACGCGCCTCCAGTGAGCGCCTGAAAATCTCCCGGTCATTCCAGAATTTGAGGATTTTTTCTTCTATTTTTGTTATACTGATATCCATGCGACAAACACGCGTTATTTTTTTTGGTCTTGTTGTTCTCTTTTTGCTCGGCTATACCGGAGGTTGGTGGGGCGGAACATGGTATATCGAAATTGGCAATACGTATTTCCACTTTATCGGGGGCCTGGGTATAGCTCTCCTTGTGGCATCCTATTATGCTACCCAATTTGGCAAACTTTCACAACTGCTCCGTTTCTTTTGTGTTCTCGGGATGACGATAGGAGTTGGCGTATTGTGGGAATTTCATGAGTACGTACTGGGCCAAATTCTCCCCGTGTCTCTCCAGGGCGATCTTGACGACACCATGAAAGACCTACTCATGGACACGCTGGGAGGAGTGGTGGGAGCACTATATTCGTTCCGGAGCCGCAATTCCTAAAAGTCCTAGACCTCGCTTTAAGATATCAGCAACTGTTCTTACCAGCACTAACCGTGCCTGTTTTCTATCTTCATTGATATCATCAAGAATCCTCACTTCTTCGTAGTATCGATTTGCGAGATTGGCCAGCTCGTAGCAGTAGAGCGCCATGATATTGGGTGCAATGCGCTCCGTGGCTTCACGGACGGCATCAGGAAACTCTATCAAATGTTTAATGATGTTTAGTTCATTTTTTTCATTGAGAAATTCATTGGAAATTGGAAATTGGAAATTGGAAATTCCCGATTTGGTCAGTATACTGATCAATCGGGCATACGTATACTGCAAATACACGCCTGTATCACCGTGCACGGCTATGGATTTTTCCCGATCAAAGATAATATCATTACCTATCCCCTGCTTGAGAATGGCGTACTTGATCGCGCCAGTAGCTACTTCTTCTGATTTTGTTTTTTCCCTTACTTCTTCAATGAGTTCATCGGCGGTGATCACATCGCCCGTGCGCGATGACATCTTACCGGTCGGAAGACGCAGCATGCCATGCGGAACATGGCGAGTTTTTTCCGCAACGTCAGGCATGACAAGTTTCATGGCCTCCATGAGCACATGAAAATACTCCTTGATCTCATTACCCGTGACGATGACAGAGAGGTCGGGATGATAAAGCTTGAACTTTTCCTGATTTAAACCCAGCTCTTTGGCTTCATACGTCGGCAGGCCTTGTGAATTCACAAATACTCTCGTGTGCTCTCCATGAAAGACAATTGCGCCCTCGCTTGGCACGAAAACCTCCGGATGAGCCTTCACCAACGCTAGGCCTTTCGGTCCCTCCTCGCTCTCAAAGAAATACCGATCAAACTTTGATCCCAGGCGCTCGTACTCCTTTTCAAAATACTCTAGACTCGCTTTGCGCCCCTCATCATAGCGCTTATTGATCTCCAAATCGCTGCGATCATAGATTTTTTTGTTGATTGCTTCGATTTCTTGCTTTGCTTTGGGATCTTCATCAAACGCCTTTGCGCCTGCAGCATAGTCACCATCAGCCCACACCGCTTTTGCGATATGCATGCCCACGTCTCCTTGCCAAGTTACCCGTATCACCTTCGCTCCACTTGCTTCGTAGAGTCGCGCGATTGACTCGCCTATTGCGTTGCTCATGAGATGTCCAATGTGAAACAACTTAAAGGGATTAGGGTCCGTGTACTCGACTATGATTGTCTTGTCTTTCAGATACGGATCAAAAGCAAAATCAGAATAAAGCTGTTGCTGAACGTATGCAGAACTCAAAAAGAAATTAATATACTGGCCTTTGACTTCGATTTTTTCGATTTCTGGAATACTTTGCGCTTTTAGCTTTTCGCTTAGCGCTTGAGCCTCCTTCCCAACAAACACAGCATAATCCCCAAATTCAGGTTTTGGTTTGGTGACTTCAGCGCCAGTAAGTTGTTGGAGCTTCTCCTTGATCATGCTATTATTTTTACCATGGATTCACTCGAACAACAAACAATTCAAACCGTCAAAAAGGTCGCTCCCGCTGTCGTAAGTATTGTGATCTCAAAAATGATGCCGCAGGTGCAAAAACTTTCGTTGACGCCGGAATTCAAGCCCGTAGAACACTTCCCTCTGCCCCTTACGGAACTGCCGCTTCCCGATGGTGGCGAAAAACAAAAGGTAAAAGTGGGTGGAGGTTCAGGGTTTGTGGTCTCTCCAGACGGCCTCATCCTCACCAACAAACACGTCGTTTATGAAACAGATGCGGAGTACACCGTCGTGATGAGTGACGAAAAGGAGTATCAGGCTAAAGTTCTTACTCGAGACCCCATAAATGATGTGGCAATGCTCAAGATTGAAGCGAAGGATTTACCAACTGCCACACTGGGCAACTCAGATAAAGTTGAACTTGGCCAGACGGCGATCGCCATCGGAAATGCGCTCGGACTTTTTAGCAATACGGTTTCCAAGGGCATTATTTCCGGCCTCGGACGCAAGATTTCCGCGGCGCTGGGCCAAGGGGGCATGATTGAAAACCTTCGCCACGTCATCCAGACCGATGTTGCCATAAACCAGGGTAATTCTGGCGGGCCGCTTGTAAATCTTGACGGCGAGGTCATCGGTATCAATACGGCCATTATTTTTGGGGCCCAAAACATCGGCTTTGCACTTCCCATCAACTGGGCAAAAACCGACCTAGAAGAACTTGCCAAGTACGGCCGCATAATTCGCCCATACATCGGCTTGCGCTACATCATGCTAAACAAAGAGCTCCAAGAAAAGTATAATCTGACCGTGGATTATGGTGCGCTGGTTATCAAAGACCACCTGCCGGGCTCTGAAGCTGTTGTCAAAGACTCCCCTGCCGACAAGGGTGGTCTCAAGGAAAATGACATCGTCCTGGAAATCAACGGCATCCAGCTCACCGAAAAAAATGAACTCGCCGATGTCGTGGAGGCCGCCAAGGTTGGAGACAAGCTGACGCTATATGTCCTTCGTGGAGGTGAAAAGATAACAACCCAAATCAAACTTGAAGAACGTCATTAAATTTTTTGATGAACTGGAGGATCGGATCAGGCACCGCTTGAGTCGCTATCCGGTGCTCTATGCCATGATTGGAGGTATAGGAGTGGTCTTATTTTGGCGAGGCATTTGGGATTTGTCGGGACTTTACATCGGCCACTGGACCGCGCTGATCTTGAGCCTTGTCATCATGCTGCTTACGGGTACGTTTGTATCATTTTTTATCGGAGAGCAAATCATACTGTCTGGATTGAAACAGGAAAAACGCCTGGATGAAAAAACGGAAACAGAAATCCAAAAAGAAGAAATCGAGCTCTACCATATCGATAAGGATTTGGAATCCATCAAGCGACAACTAGCTGCCATCAAAAAAACCATCGATGCAGCCGATTTATAACCCAGTAATACAACTTCCCGTTGCGGCTTTGCCGCAAATAGCGAAGCTACGGGAAGTTGATATACTGGGATAATGACAAAGCTCGATGTTTTTCTATATTTATGTTCTTGAAAGTTTGAAAGATGGAGATAGGTATACTGGGTATACGAGCAATCTCCGTCAAAGAATCGAACAACATAAGAAGGGTCGTACCTTTTCGACTAAGTTCCGCTTGCCGTTTAATTTGATATACTTCGAGGGTTGTACAAACGAACAGGATGCTAGACGAAGAGAACATTATCTAAAAACTACTCAAGGAAGAAGATTTCTTGGGCTGCGACTTTTGGAGTATACTCATCAAAAAAACGAAAATGCAAATCGAAAATCAACAAGCTAGGTTCGATTATGAAATTTTGGAAACCCTTACCGCTGGTCTCGTTTTGCATGGCCCTGAAGTAAAATCTATCCGCACCGGCAAGATTTCTATCAAGGGATCGTACGTAAAAATCCTCGGGGGTGAGGCATATCTTGTGGGCGCCACCATCGCCCCCTACCAGCCGGGGAATATGCCAAAAGACTACGACGATCAGCGCACACGCAAGCTACTTTTAAAAAAATCAGAACTCAAATACCTCATCGGCAAAGCCGATGAACGCGGTCTTACCCTCGTTCCCCTCAAAATCTTTGACCACCACGGCCTCCTCAAGCTCGAACTCGGCATCGCGCGAGGCAAAAAGAAATACGACAAACGCGAAACCATCAAAAAACGCGAAGCAAAACGCACAATCGCAAGGGAACTAAAAACTTGACTATTTTATACTATAGTGCTATGATTCATTCACGATAGTCGCGGATCCCCCGCGGCTTTTCGTACACAGACCAACAAGGAGGAATGAAGGTATGAGTATGCGAAGCGACGGCATGATGCCTGGGCTGGATCTCGCACTGGTAAGCGAGCTCCCCCGGGTCACCACGAAACTCGAGGACTTCGCGAAGCTCGTCGTGAACGTCAACCGGTTCATCGACGACAACAAGCTGTGGGTGAACCGGAGGGGTGCGATCGGGATCGGCCTCCATCGGCTCCGTCGCGCCGTCGCCGACGTCGGCGGGAAGGCGCACCTCACGGCGAACTGGAACATGCTCCGCGAGCGCGGGCTTCTCCGGATCGCCTGGGGCAAGGCCGGCGGCACCCACTACCGCGTCCCGGTCCTCAGCAAGGTCGGCGAGGCGAGGATGATGGAGCTCTTCGAGCCTCCCAAGAGGTCCTCGGAGACTTCCTTCACCGACACGCACATCGAGCTCGTCAAGGCCCTCATCGCCCTCTGCGGCCTCGGAGTCAACGGGCTCGAGGTCCTGACGATCGGTCAGATCGCCAGCGTCCCCGAGGACAAGGCGCGACGGTTCGATGAGCTCGCGAAGAACTTCATCTGCGAGTTCTTCGACCTCCGCCGGCTCCTGCTAGGGAGCGTTCCCGCGCCGCACCGCATCCAGTAGCTCCCCCGTGGGGTCGATCGTTGCCGAAAGGCGACGCGTCGGCCCTGCGGGTTGTAACACTTTTTTACGAAATGCGTTAGTATTTTCATATGGGCCTGCGAGTTTTGATGGAAGTACCTTTACACCAAGTGCACGCCGAGCTTGCGAACACCTCGTGAAACTATTCGCAAACCTATAAGTGCTAAAAACACCTATTCAGCTGCCTATAGCTCCGGCTATGGATACGCTACAGCCTAACTTCGGTTAAGCTGTCGTTCACCCCCTGATACTCGCTAGGAGGAGTGGGCGTCAAAAGCGAGTAGCCTTGTATCTCTAGTTGTCCTGCTGGATATGCATTGTATCAATCAGTACACGGATGATACGTTTCGCCCGACTTTGAGTATCATCTGTACAGAAGATGGGCTACGCGTGTAGTACTCGGTTAAACATATTTCCAGACGGGGTTTCAATACCCCCTGGTCCACTGCTTACAACAAAACCGCCTTGCAAGGCGGTTTTGTTGTTGCTACCATGGTGATAATAGTTAATTATTTTCTATGGACAATAACATGAACCAGCAGCAGTCTATGGGTCAGCAGGCGCCACAGAGCAGTATGAATGACGACGCAAACAAGCATAAAGCGTTTGCCATCCTCGGGTATATCATTCCCATCTTGTTTTTCATCCCGCTTCTCTCGGATGACGGCAAGAAAAGCCCGTTTGCCATGTTTCACGCAAACCAGCAGCTTGTTCAGCTGATTGCATGGGTCATTTCCGGATTCCTGACCTTTGTTTTCATCGGCTTCCTCCTCTACATATTCTGCTTCGTCATTATGATCATGGGTATCATCAGCGCCGCTCAAGGCACGATGAAACCATCTCCATTGATCGGAGGCATAAAAATTCTCAAGTCCTAGGTTATCGTATCGGCTGTATCGTAGCCCCAGCTTCAACGTTGGTGCCAATTGGATAGAATCGCAATTGCATGAGCCTCATGCCATTGTTGTCATATGACCAGTAGTAATCCTGGAGCCGATCATCAAAGAGCGGCATACGGTCAAGTACGCCATCGGCATCGATATCCGCGTATACGTAGAGAAGTTGTTTACTTACGTTGCTGAATGAACTTTGGCCTTTCTTGCGAACCTGTACCATGGAATACACCGAACAGTAGTCTGCGCCGTCAACAGGATCTTTTGCACACGTCGTGGTCGTCGAGCTTCCCCCTGGTTTGCCGAGTGCACGAGCCCAAACGGAATATACCGTTAGGCCATCGTTGTCCGGATCAGGATTGGGCAGTTGGAACTGCGAACTCCCATCAGTACAATTGAAATCCAATACTTTGAAATCTCCCTGTGCAAGATTTATCCTACAGGAACCAACCAGAGGCACAAAAATGCGATGTCCGCTGGAACCCGTGCCTGATACACTTTTGCCATTCGGTACACCAATAATATTCAGATTGTAGTGCGATCCACTTAAATTTCCAGCTTCAGAACGATTTCGATCTACGGTGAAACCTCCCGATTCGTCAAAAACAAGAAACATAAAGAGCGCAAGTCCGACCCCTACAAGTCCTCCGGCAAGATATTTTTTCATAGGTATATTATTATTACATTAATATCATTGTATCGAGAATGTTGCTGTGACGTTCTTTGCTTCAGTCATCAGGAGTGAGCACGTCGAGGTACCGGTACAAGAGCCACTCCAGCCGGTAAATATTGATCCCACCGCCGGTGTGGCGGTCAGAGTTATGGCACGACCAAAGGTGTAATATCCTGAACAGGTGGTGCCGCAGTTAACTGGCGCCACATTGCTGACGACGGTGCCAGTCCCGGTGCCATTTTTTGTTACCGTCAACAGTTGATTTGGGAGATTAAACTGCGCATTGACAGTCTTTGCTACGTCCATAGTGACCGTACAGGTCTTTGAAATTCCGGTGCATGCACCACTCCAAGCTGAGAAATATGAGCCCACTTCCGGGGTTGCGGTGAGTGTCACGAGATTGCCTTTGACAAAGTTTGCACTACAGACGCTGCCGCAGTCGATGCCTGTAGGAGCACTCGTTACCTTACCCTTGCCAATACCAGATTTGGTTACTGACAACGTCACCGTAGTTGTAGGTGTTGCCGTAGGAGTTGGAGTAGCTGTCGGTGTAGAAGTAGGCGTTGGGGTAGGAGTAGACGTGGGTGTTGCTGTCGGTGTTGGTGTAGCAGTAGTAGTTGGAGTTGTGGTGGGAGTCGGCGTGGGAGTTGGCGTGGGAGTCGGACTGGGAATAGTCTTTGCCACAATATATGCGTTGTTGCTGTCATTCATACGCTCGGAAGGCCACAGCATAGAGGTAGTGCGATAAGGAAATCCTTGCGACCACACGTGGATGGTACCACGACTATCACCTACTGCGATATCTACTTTGCCATCTCCATTGAGATCTCCAATAGCTGGTATGCGCCATATCAATCCACCGGTACTAAGAGGAAATCCTGCGAGAGCTGAACCATCGTAGGACCACGCGTGTACCTTACCATCGGCCTCCGTAGCAACAAGGACATCTTGTTTGCCATCACCGTTGATATCTCCAACAGAAACCTCACTCCCGCTTGAGCTCAAATTCTTGGGCCAACCAGCCAGTGATGTCCCATTCACACGCCAAGCGTAGATTTTGTATGGAGCAGTATGGGTGGCAAGGAATACCTCCGGTACGTTGTCGTTATCGATATCTGCAACTGTCAAGAAGTTGTAGCCGCTTGCAACGCCTATGGTCGTACTGAACAAAGTACTTCCAGTATAGTCCTTAACGATCAGCTTACTGTTATCGCTATAAATAATATCAACGGTACCGTCATTGTTGACATCAGCCAACGTTGGAGGAACATTGGACGAGGCTTTCTGCCAGTCAACCATCACCTTGCCGGTGTTGTCGTAGACAGTGCAATACTGGTAACCACAGGCAACCACTTCTTTTTTTCCATCGCCATTAAGATCACCTGTTGCTGATGGGGTTTGGTTGTTCGTCTCTTTGGAAAGTGCGGGCCATCCGGGAACGGTTGTGAAGTCGGCATTGCGTACCTCTAGGTAACGACCACCTACAACAACCAACTCTAAAGCTTGGTCATCATCCATGTTCTCCAAAGCTACTGCTCCACGAACCTGCCCAACGGAAAGTGACGAAGTATTGAGTCTTGATCCATTGTGATGCCAGATCGTGACATACCCTACTCCACTTCCGTTGTAGGTTGCCACTACTACTTCCCTGTCTCCATCACCATCAACATCACCCACGGCCGGTGTTCCAAAAATATAGTTTCCTGCTGCTTTTTGGGGCCAACCGGTGAGCGGAAGGCCATCGTGATTGAGAATGCGCACGTACCCAAGATTGTCTCCATAGATGAGCTCCATATCTCCATTGCCATCGATATCTACTATTTTTGGCGCTCCAAGGATGGGAGACGTAGCTGAAGTCTTGGGCCAACCGGACAAGTATGGTCCCGGACGAGATACGAGAATGGTATCCGTCGTCTCCAATGATCCGTTGATGGCAGTAAGGCGTATTCTATAGTCATAGACGGAGGTAGGTAAATCGCTCAGGGCAAGTTTACCGAGCACCCCCTTGATCACTTGAGGTCCGCTACCAAATTGCACCCATGTACTCGATCCTTCTGCTTGATATTCCAGCTTGTAGCTTGATCCGATTGCCGTACCGATTATGGGAAATGGCGCGGTCGAGAAAATCATAGAATTATTGGTAGGACTCGTTATCGTTGCAAAAAGCGTCGGGTATGGATTAGCAAGGCTCTTACCCACGTCCACCAGCCCTGAACCGATGTACTGATCGGTAACAATTTTTTTGGCATTAAACTCTATGGCATTACGCGCATCTTCTACTGACAAAGCGGGATATTTAGAAAACAAGAGCCCTGCTAAACCTGCAATGTACGGTGCGGAAAACGAGGTACCACTTACGGATCCATAGCCGGTAGTCTTGGTAGAAAGAACGCCTGACCCTGGGGCAGCGATATCAACCCAACTTCCATAGTTGGAAAAACCTGATCTTCCATTTGAAGAGTCCGTTGAGGCAACACCGATTACATTTTCTAGCGCCCCGGGATAGCGCTTGGTTTCTATGGAATCATTGCCCGCAGTTGCAATCACCAGCACTCCCTTGGATACAGCATAGTCAACTGCCGTCCGTACTACCGAATCCGGACCAAATGTACCAACGGTGTAACTTCCAAAACTCATGTTAATCACTTTCGCCCCATTGTTGGCGGCATAGTAAATTGCCTTAGATACGTTGGCAGAGGTATATGTCACTTTAATGGGCATAATTTTGCAGGACCAACACACACCAGCAACTCCCAGTACGTTGTTTCCCGTCGCAGCGGCACTTCCGGCTACCGACGTTTCATGTCCATCGGTATCGGACACATTGTTGTTGTTGCTTCCAAAATTCCACCCGCGAATATCATCAACAAATCCATTCGCATCATCGTCAATACCATTCGAAGGAATCTCGAGAATGTTGGTCCAGATATTTGCGGCAAGATCCTCGTGGTCAAATTTTGCTCCCGTTCCGATGACAGCAATGACTACACTACCGTTTCCCGTCGATTGATCCCATCCGGCAGGAGCATTCGTCTTGGTGTGAGCCCATTGGCTCGTATATTTTGCGTCGTTGGGGATCAGGTCGGGCTCATAGATAAAATTGAACTGCGCGTATTCTACCCGAGAATCCTTTTTCAGTTTCTGTAAAAGACCTGGCAACGTTTTTCTGTCAACCTGATATTCAGCGGCAAATAGAGCTTCCTCGCTTCCCCCCTTAGTCTTTCTGAGTTTATGTTCCTGTACGGTTTTCACCTTGCCGTACCTTTTAAAAATTGTAGTTGCTTGAGCGCTGGTTTGGGCAGAAGAGTTCTTAATCTTCATTAAAATCTGATCGCTGGCAAGTTTTGGTCCATCACTCATAGACTCGGCGCCCATGCTAGAGAGAGTCTGTTTCTGAGGATCATAAGTTTCCAAATCCACTGCCTCACTAATATTTGCGGTAAGATCGTCCGGACTTTGGTTTTGAACATCCCCTCCTCCATCGCGTAACAACGTACCACCAACTAGTATCGCTACCCCTACGAGAACTACGAGAACATGTGATGAGTGCTTCATGATAAAAAAAATGATAAGTTACTATGTTATCTTGTCACGGGAAAATCTTGTCCACCTGGCTCCCCTCCCATGAGGCTCTCCATAAACTCCCGCAATGGAATGACATCGGTGGGAACTTCCACGGAAAGATCTTTGTCGAAGTCGCGAAGCATCATAGTTGCTGTAACTGTCCCCTCTCCTCCGGACATTTCATCATGGATTTTCATGTCCATGATCAGGCTGTAGAGATGCGCGGTTCGCTTTCCGATAGTTGCTGAAAATGTCGTATCGGTGCTTTTGAAAAACTCACGCAGACCTTCTTCTATCGCCCGATAGTCTTCGTCGCTTATCGTGAATGCCTCATCTTCCATCATATCCTTGTACTGCGGCATGGTTTTGATGACATCCTTGATCAGCGCGAAGTATAGGGGAAGGGCTTCCTTGGAAAATGCTATGGTGGCGTCTTCCTGCAAACGAAACGACGTGGTGCGTGTACCCTCTCCGTCAATTCGTTCGGAATTTTTAACGGAAAGAATCGATATGAGGTCGTGTTTTTTGGCCAAAGCGCTGAACTGCGGTCCATACGTGTCCTGGATACGCTCTAAAGCTTCCGCGTTGACTTCTGGTGTAGAGATGTCTGCTCCACCGAGGTTATAGAGCTCTTGAAGATCCGTTTCGTTGATGCGAATCCACTTGCTCTGGCTGATTTGAAGTCCGAGTCCGGTGAGTCCGGAGATGCTTTTGAGCTTTGCGTAGGAAGTTTTTCCTATGGTACGAAGCTCAAAACCGATTTGAATAGGTTCTGTTGAAACGTACTCAACGCCGGTTATCGAAATATCACCATCAACCGAGGACTGTATATTCTCCAGATCTTTGGTATTGAGAATTCCCTTAAACGTTCCCTTCACTACAATAGGTGAAGGTTGAGGCGAAGATTGGATACTCGCCTGAAACGACATCTCGTAGCGAGCGGACTCCACCTCAACCATGCTCTCAATCACATCGACAACTTCTGCTTCTTTAAAACTGGTCCACCCCGAGGTATACGCATAGGCGCCAATACCGCCTAGTAAAAGAACGGCAACGATGATGCCGATGAGTTTCTTATGCGAAGAGGTAACCGGTGCCGCTACTGGTTCTTGTTGTACTGGTTCTTGTTGTGTGATATCCATCACATCAGCATATCACTATTCTTTGGATTTTCCATGAAATCGTTTGTGGATATCGCGAAGCTGTTTGTCCGTCACGTGGGTGTAAATTTGCGTAGTGGTGACTGACGCGTGGCCGAGCATGGCTTGGACGCTACGAATATCCGCGCCGTTACGAAGCAGGTCTGTCGCATAGCTGTGACGAAGTGAGTGTGGCGAAACTTTCTTGCCGACGATGCCAGCCTTGATAGCATATTTGCGGACAATGCGCTGAATTTGTCGCACCGTAAGGGGAAACAGTTCCGGCTCAATGTCCGTGCGTTTTTCCAAATATGCCTCGATAGCCTCGATCGCCGAATCCGAAAGAAAAACGACACGCAACTTGCTCCCCTTCCCTCGGACGGTGAACTCGCCACGATTAAAGTCAATCTCATTTCTCTTCAACGAAATCAATTCAGAAACGCGCAAACCGGTAGAGAAGAGTGTTTCCAGAATGGCCCGATCGCGCAAGTTCTCGGCAGATGTCAGAACTTTGTTTAATTCATCCTGCTCCAGAAATGAAACCTCGCGATCTTCCTGTTTTGAAAGCTCGAGTTTTTCCGGTGCGAGCGCCTTGATATCGCGCTTCGCCAAATATTTCAAAAACGATCGCAAGGCGATGATATGGTAGTTCTGGGTGATTTTTTTTATAGGCTGACGATTAAGGTCGATACGAAACTTCCGTATCCCCTCTTCGGTAAGATCTCCGGGAGTTTTCGCATTCAAAAACTGCAAAATACGGCCAATATAGTGATCATAATTCTCGATCGTCTTGGGAGAACGGTTTTTCTCAATTTCCAAGTACTCTAGGAATTCAGTTTTGAGTCTTGCAATATCCACGAACTTATGATATCATAATCTTCATGTTAGCGCCTCAACAAAAAGCTAAAGTGATCACCAAAGCCGCCACGCATGAGGGCGATACGGGATCGCCGGAAGTGCAGATTTCTCTCTTCACCGAGGAAATTGAGCGGCTGGCAAAGCATTTGAAAAAGCACGTCAAAGACATAAGCTCGCGCCGAGGCCTTTTGAAAATGGTTGCCAAACGCAAGCGTATGCTGGATTTTTTGAAGCGTGAGGATCCTACCCGACATGGAAAGATCGTAAAGTCGTTGGGTTTGCGAGGGTAAGTTCGAACAGATATTTTTCATAATTTTTCTTTTTCATAATTACTAAGCCTCAAAAAATGAATACTCAAGAGTCAGAGCACCAGCGCGTCGGTGTGTTTGTTGATGCGCAAAACATGTACCACACGGCAAAGAACCTCTACCACGCCAAGGTAAATTTTAAGAAAGTGCTGGAGGAAGCGGTGGGTACGCGCAAGCTCATCCGGGCCTTTGTGTACGTCATCAAGACCGAGGCCGGCGATGAAACGGCCTTTATTGAAGCCCTCGAAAAGTCAGGCTACGAAATCAAAGTCAAAGACCTCCAGGTGTTTGCTGGTGGTGCCAAAAAGGCTGACTGGGACGTCGGAATGGCCATGGATGCCGTAATTTTGGCTGACAAAATTGATGTGGCCGTGATTGTAAGTGGCGACGGCGATTTCATTCCGTTGGTAGAATACCTCAAAATCAACAAAGGCCTCAAAGTCGAAGCGATGTCCTTTGGCCGCAGTACCTCCGGCAAACTCAAAGAGGCTGTGGATGTATTCCATGATCTCGAAAGCGAAGTAAAAAAGTTTTTGATACACTAACTCCCTCCGGTTCTTGACCTCGGTGCTACACTTTTGATACACTCAAGACATGCCTACCACAAAACATCGCGTCAATGTATCGCTTTCTGATCCTCTAGAAAGGGCGCTGGCGTACCTCGCCAGGCGGGATCGTGTTCCACAAGCCACCAAAGCGGCTGATTTACTCAAATTGGCTATTGAAATCGAGGAGGATGGAGCCTGGGATCGCTTGGCGCAAGCTCGCGACACCAAAAAAGCGCGCTTTGTGAGCCACGCGAAGGCCTGGTCATGAGTTTTACGATCAGATACCATGAGCTTGTTGTTCGTAACGATATTCCTGAGCTCCCGAAGCGTATGCGGGACCGGATCAAACAGGCCATCGAAACACGTCTGACGACCGAACCGGAACTGTACGGCAAACCCCTGCGTCGTTCTCTGCATGGGTACCGCAAGTTGCGCGTAGGTGACCACCGAGTCATTTTCAAAATTGAGAAACGTGTGGTCAAAATACTAATCATTCAACACCGATCCGTGATTTACCAAAACGTATGGAAAAGAATATAACCAACCTCTTAATCGCCATCGGCATTCTCGGCATCATTGCAAGCTTGTTTACAAGGCCTGGAACCTTGGGCGAACAAACCAGTTTTTCCACTCCGACAACATCGCCATCGTCATCATCGGATATCTTACCTGATAAACCATTGCCATCAGAAATAGCCAGCAATGCCGAGTTCAAGGGGTATCTCGCCACTCAAAAACGAGCCGATCGTGACATGCCCGATTTGGTTTTTACCCTGCAAACAGAAGGAAAGATTAATCTGGTAGAATCTCCGAATTTTTTCGATGCTAGTGGCAAACCAATTTTTATGGGTGAAGGATGTTCCGGAGGCATAAAAGCTTCAGATCCTCTGTACTCTCCCGATGGTCGCTATGCACTTCAAAGCTCCCCTGCCGCATGCGATCCGGATACGTTTATAGCTCTCTGGGATCTCAAAAATCATCACTTTTACCAGCTGGCGTACTGTGGTGCAGCCCTCTGCGGAACTGATTACTTTGCTTGGCTTGATAATAACCGATTCTTTACCTGGGGTGACTATGATGCTGGTCCTATCATAGACGGAAGAGTTATCTCGGCAACAATCTATGATCTTTCCACGCAAACCTATGAAACATACGTGAGCAACACATGGGTGCAGTATTTCCCGCGAATGAGCATTAAGCTATTCTTTTTCAACACCGTCAAAGATTCTCAAATTCTCGACTGCAGAGTAACCTATCCGGTTGAGCGACAAATCCATATTACAAAAACTCCTGCAACGGAATCTGTTGCTTTATGGATGCAGGGTCCCACCGAGGAAGAAAAAAAGCTTGGGTACACCGGAGGAGGGTACGGTCTTCTTTCGCTAAACTCTGTGACGATCACCAATGGAGTTGCCACCGTGAAGTTTAGTCTGCCTGATTATGACATCAACGGCCCAGGCTCGGCTCACATGGGACTTTGCGGCGATCTTGCCTTTCAATCCGGAATCGCCAACACGCTCAAACAGTTTCCTTCAGTAGAAAGCGTCAACATCTATGTCAACAACGAACTCTGGGTACCAGAACCGTAACTATCCCATGACCCGCTTCATCAACTATCTCATCGCTGTCGGTGTACTCGGCATCATCGCGAGCTTGTTTGTGGGACTAAAATTATCAAAAGAAACCTCATTCTCTCCTTCTCCAACCACGGTTGTTTCATCAGAAAAACTCAACTGGTTCACCTATCTCAATCCCACTCACCAGATTGAATTCAAGTATCCGAGGTTTTACGAATACCTAGAGAAAACAAAAGCGTTTCGTGCGTATAGTGGACCAGAGATATCTGACTCATCTGATACGCTCGAAACACGAGTTTTACTGCGACCACTTAACGGCATGCAATACTATGCAACCAACTGGGGTTCTAATGGAATCTATGAATTTTCTGCCTCTCAAGATCAATGGATTTACAAGGGCTATCCCTCGGGAACAAGTCAAAGCGAACTTGCCGACTCGTTTCAACTTGAGAGCCGAGATGCCGAAGCATACGGTGGTGATGAAGATCTGCGCCAGTCGGGAGCGGTGCCACAAAAATATACGACGTCGAATGGTTTAACCGCATGGGTCGGATACAACATTCATCACTCTCCAGGTGGAGAGTGGCCTTTTTGGAGTACGGTATACATCGAAAGTCCAGACAAAAAGTTTGTTGTGAAAATAATTGTTTCCGTTCAAGATCTTGAGCATACCGACGA
This sequence comes from Patescibacteria group bacterium, assembly GCA_038064915.1. Classification (GTDB taxonomy): domain Bacteria; phylum Patescibacteriota; class Minisyncoccia; order 2-02-FULL-40-12; family IGHO2-01-FULL-4-A; genus JBBTSB01. Next base: position 34,406 of record JBBTSB010000005.1, on the reverse strand, counting down.
ACCATGGCAGGCAACCGATCAGACGATCTATCAAATTCTCGATACCATGACCCTCGGAGGCTGGAAACTCTACCGAAATGATCAATATGGATTTAGTTTCCTGTTGCCACCCAGTTGGGAGGGATATTCGATTACTGCTGATACATGGAATGGTAATGACATTGCTGATACCACAGGTCCCATAATCTCTATCAATCCTCCACAACTACCAGATGAGTCGCTACAAAATATTCCTGTCTTAGTTTTTACTCGTGAGCAGTGGAAATTGGTTCAAAACTCGAGTTTAGTTGTCAGTGCCGCTCCCATTGGTCCAATAAAATTGGGACAAAACAGCAAATATGTATTTGCGCTTCCGCCTCGATGGTTTAGCTACGCCAATGATATTGCGGGACAGATTATCGAGACAGTTAAGGTATTCAATCCATCTCCATGGAAAACCTATCGGAATGAGGAGTACGGATTTGAGACTACTATTCCAAGTCATTGGGAAATCATGGAACAAGAAAATCATATTTCCTTGTTCCAACGTGGTGCGGGTGCCCCATTCTTTGACGTTTCAATCCGTACGGAATCACCCAGAACTCTTCTCGAAAAAGATCCTCTCTTTATCAATGGATTCTGTGAAGGAAATGAAATATCGTTTGCCGGTGAACGTGGATTAGCATGCATTGAACTTCCGCAAAAATATCCTTCAATATACCAACTCTATGTCCAACGCGCGAATGTAACATTTGATATATCTACGGTCGCATACGAGCCGTGGTCTCAACAAATTCTCTCCACGTTTCGGTTTACAGACTAGCAAAGCTGGCGTACGATGAGCCTATGAACTGTTTCTATCATCCGCAAAAAGAAGCTGTGGGAACCTGCAAAAACTGTGGAAAAGGAATCTGTCGCGACTCGGTGGTAGAAATAGGAAGCTTTTTGGCATGCATGGAAAATGACCAGTGCCAGACAAGAGTTCACCTAGCAAATGATCTCACAACTCGTACCAGGAGATACTTGAAGTGGATACGTCTTGTTCTCATTATCATTGTTGGGTTCATGCTACTTTCTCTTTTGCTCTCCCGATTCCTCCATTTTCCCGTATGAACCGCTTCATCAACCTCCTCATCGCTATCGGGGTTCTCGGCATTTTCGCGAGCTTGGTTATTGATGCTCCCCAGCGCTTGGTTCCCCCGTCGGTAGATCCTACCACCTGGCCAATATACCAAAACAAGGAATACGGATTTGAATTCAGATATCCTGATGACTTTTCTCTCCAAAAGAAACTGGACATGGCGGGAATAATGGTAACGGCACGGTTTGACACGATCGGGTCTTTTACCGTAAACGTAAATCCCAAAAATTCCTGGTTGTGTGAGGGTTCGACCGATTTTATAGCCAGTACAAAAGTCGTTAATGACATAAAAATGAACCATATCATTTGCCGACAGGGCTATATTCGCACGGATTACTATCGGTTTCAGCATATGGGTAATGATTTTGAGATCACGGTGGTGGATGATGAAAGGGATGGCATCGGCAGAATTCCTTTGATTCTCTCCACGTTCCGGTTTACAGAGCGCTAAGGCTGGCGTACTATACAGGTATGCAATGCCATGAACACGAAAACTCTGAAGCGATAGGCATCTGTAGTGTCTGCAAGCGTGGAATATGCGCAGAATCTTCCAAATCTTTGGGCACGGTGCTGTTTTGCAAACCGCACGCCAAAGTATACAAGACGTTCGCATTTGTTCTCATTGGGCTCGGACTTTTAGTGCTTACTATGATCATCACTTCTCTATGAATTGCTTTTATCACCCGAATAAAGAAGCGGTTGGGACCTGCAAAAACTGCGGCAAAGGGATCTGCCGCGACTCCATGGTTGAGATGGGAAGTTTTTTGGCATGCAGGGAAAATGAAGAGTGTAAGAAAAGAGTCGGCATTGCAGACGGTTATGCGAAACGTGCATACACGATGTCTTATCCTACAGCTAAACGTGCACGGATTATTCTTGTCTTCTTCGTGTTGCTGGTAATTATTGCAATTTTTTTCCTGCAACGAATGTGACAAATTAATTATGCCCCTCCTCTTAATGGTAAGAGGAGGTTGGGAGGAGATACTAGTGTTTTAGGTCATTCTATGCTACGCTTTCTTTAGTAATTTCCCAAGCAAAAAGCGAGATGAGGAACATGGAATAAAGGGGCACTAGCCAAAGTATTCGAACATCGAATGTTGTGGCCAGAATCCTCGTTACTCTCCTCTCTTCGCTCGGGATAGTATGTTATGGAAGTAAAAAAATATACTCGTGAGTTCGCGGGCAAAACTTTGACCGTTGAACTTGGTAAATTGGCTCAACAGGCCGATGGTTCTGCATTTGTGCGCTACGGAGATAGCGCCGTGTTGGTGACTGCGGTGATGGCTCCCAAACCCGGTCAAGCCGACTATTTCCCTCTCTCGGTAGAATACGAAGAAAAATACTACGCCGCAGGCAAAATCAAAGGAAGTAAGTGGATCAAGCGCGAAGGCCGACCATCTGATGAAGCGATTCTTTCGGGACGCTTGATCGATCGCGCCCTGCGTCCCCGCTTTGATTCAAACATTCGCAATGATATTCAGGTGGTAGCCACCGTTTTGTCCTTTGATCGCGTCAATGACACCGATGTCTTGGCGCTGTTTGGCGCTTCCCTTGCTCTCATGATCTCCGACATCCCCTTTGACGGTCCTGTCGCTGGTATTCGTGTAGGCAGAGTGGATGGCAAGCTCGTCTTCAATCCTACCTATGCGGAGCGTCTCAAATCAGATTTTGACATCGTCGTTGCCGGCACTGCCGACAAAATGAACATGATCGAAGCCGGAGCCAACATCGTCCCTGAAAAAGACATCGCCCATGCTATTGTGGAGGGTTTCAAGGAAATGCAGGAATTGATTAAATTCCAAAACGAAATTGCTGCGGAAATTAATACGCCAAAGCGCGTATTGGAAATCGCAACACGTGACATGGAGCTCGACAAGTCGGTTCGCGATTTTGTTGCGCCAAAACTTGAAAAAGTCCTCTATACGCCTCACAAAATGGCGTATGTAGAGGGTTTGCGCGGCATTGAAAAGGAACTCAAAGATTTTGTTCAGCCCGAAAAATTTGCTGAGTCAAAGGTGGTTTTTGAAGAAGAAATCGATCGCATCGTTCACAAAAACATTCTCGAATCCGAAAAGCGCCCGGATGGCCGCAAGACTGATCAGTTGCGCGCGTTGAGTTCCGAAGTCGCCGTCCTCCCCTACTCGCACGGCTCGGGACTCTTCAACCGCGGCACAACGCAAGCGCTCTCCATTCTCACCCTCGGCGCTCCGGGTATGGAACAATGGGTGGAAACTATGGAAATCGATCTGACCAAACGTCGCTTCATGCACCACTATGTTTTCCCGCCGTTCTCCGTTGGAGAGGTGGGACGCTTCGGTGCTCCCAAACGCCGTGAGATGGGCCATGGTTACCTTGCCGAGCGCGCCATGGAGCCACTCCTGCCCCCCAAGGAAGAATTCCCCTATACGATTCGTTTGGTATCTGAAATTTTGTCCTCAAACGGATCATCTTCCATGGCATCAGTGTGTGGATCCGTGCTTGCCATGATGGACGGTGGCGTCCCCATCAAAGGCCCCGCTGCCGGTATCGCCATGGGGCTCATGTTCGATGACAAGGGTGAAAAGTACAAAATTCTCACCGACATCCAAGGCCCGGAAGACCACCATGGAGACATGGACATGAAAGTTGCGGGCACCAAGGATGGTGTCACTGCTATGCAGATGGATGTCAAGATCGAGGGCATCACTGAAGAGGTGCTGATGAAGACGCTCGAGCAAGCGCGGACCGCACGTTTAGAAATTTTAGCAAGCATGGCAAAGGCAATTCAGGCGCCTCGTGCGGAGCTTTCCAAATACGCTCCCCGAGTTGCCACGATTGAAATCAACCCTGAAAAAATCGGCGCCCTCATTGGTCCCGGAGGCAAGGTCATCAACAAAATCATTGATCAAACAGGTGTCGCCATCGATATTGATGATAGTGGACTGGTATTTATCACCTCCGACAATCCTGCGAGCATGGAAGAAGCCAAAAAACTGGTTCTCAATATCACCTACGAAGCAAAACCAGGTGACGAATTTGACGGCCGTATCACGCGATTGCTGGATTTTGGTGCCATGGTTGAGTACCTTCCCGGCAAAGATGGACTCGTTCACGTAAGTGAAATTCCGTCAGAAGAACGGATCAGAAAACCGTCTGACATACTCAAGGTCGGGCAAGTTATCCACGTTCGAGTTAAAAATATTGATGAGTATGGTAGAATAAATCTGACAATGAAGTAATCCACTTCTATGGCAGATGTAAATCCTCTCCCACCAAAGCCAACTCTTCCTCCACGACCACCACAACCGGCCGTTCCTCCGACGCCTCCGCCGACACTTCCGCCCCGGCCTATTTCGCCACCTCCGACGATCCCGGTAAAGGAAACCAATCTCTCAAATGTTACACCTTCCCCTGCTCCCCACTTGCCTCCATCGGGAGTTCCGCAACCTGCCCCAGCACCCGCCCGCCCCTCAGGTCCCCAGATCGTTGGCCAGGCCCCACCAACGTTTCGCTCTTCTGTCAGAACCATGGAGCAGGACGTAGCAAAAACAAAACCTTCTGGTATTACGGTTCCACCAGCTGTTTCGACGCCACGTCCCCCTGAACAGCGATCATTCGGGCAAACTCCCCCGCGTCCGCCAGCTCCGGTAAATTTGCCCCCTGACGGAAAACGCCGAAAAAAGCCAATGATTTGGATTATTGTGGGCATATTTGTAGTTATTATGCTAGTGGTTCTCTTTCTCCTGGGAAGCAAGTCCAACCCCGAACCGACCCCAACTCCTACGTCTTCCGCGACTCCGACACCAACCCCTATGTTTGGATTCGAGGAGATATTTCACCCGACGCAATCCCTTGAGGGAAACTTGTCCGTGGGTGAACTGAAGATGTCTCATGCTGTTCTCGCTGATTTTCCATTTCCTGCTCTTGACTTCTCATTTGATCCGGAATATGTGTATCGGTCATCATTTGGAAAACCAGACGGATCAAGTGGTTTGGGATATGCATTCAAGATCAATGATACTGTAGCTGCGCAGACAGCTTTGACCGACTGGGAATCCACGATGGCTCGGGATCTGAAAACATTCTTTCAGCTCAACACACAACGTTCTGCATCCGAAGGTTTTCTCAGCAATACCTATCAAAATACCGTGATACGATACAGAAACTTTCCTGATGCATTCAATAGCTTAGACTATGCCATTGTTACCATGCCCGACGGCGATCAATACCTTTTGATGACAAATACGCGTGATCATATGTTTGCGATCATTGACCGCGTCCTCGGAGTCGTGTTAGGAAAATAATATCCATGGATAAACAACAAACCGAACAACTGAAGAAATCTCTTCTGCAGGAGAAAGCCGCTCTTGAGGCACAGTTAAGCCAAATTGCCAAAAAAAATCCTGCCGTAAAGGGTGATTGGACCTCCGTCCCTCAAGATATTTCCGATCCCGCCGACTCACTTGACGAAAAGGCACAAACGGTTACTAATTTGGAAGAGCGGCGCGCCATTGAGCAGAATCTTGAACTACGTCTTAAAGAAATCGACGAAACGCTGGAAAAACTTGACAAGGGTTCATATGGAATTTGTAGTAATTGCAATCTTCCAATTGATAAAAAACGCCTTATCGCCAAACCAGCTGTGAAGTTTTGCATTGTATGCGCTACCAAAACGACTCTCGCTTAGCAATAATATGGCCTCAATACGTGTATTTTCTGCCGCAACCATAGGTCTTGATGCATTTTCCATAGAAGTCGAGGTGGATGCAACTCCAGGACTGCATTTCTTTAGCATTGTGGGGCTCCCAGATAAAACAGTTGAGGAATCAAAAGATCGTATCGGTTCCGCTTTGAGAAATAGCGGTTTTGTGGCACCAAAGCAGAAAAATCAGCGTATTATTGTTAATCTCGCCCCCGCAGATATAAAAAAAGAGGGTGCAGGATACGATCTCCCCATTGCCATGGGGTATTTGTTGGTGACCAAACAATTGAAATTCGATCCACATCACCGTCTTTTTTTGGGTGAATTGTCTCTCGACGGATCAGTACGGCGCATCAATAGCATCCTACCCATGATCGCTATGGCCAAGGCAAATGGATACCGTGAAGTATTTCTTCCGATAGATAATGTAGGTGAAGCCTCCGCCATCGAAGGCATAACCATTTTTGGAGTTTCTACACTCACGCAATTAGTTGGTCATTTGAAAAAGACTTCCCTCATTTCTCCTGCATCCCCTCTTCGATACTATGACCAGTTGGCTAAATACGAAACGGATGGAGGATTCTCGATGGACCATATCAAGGGCCAAGAAAATGCAAAACGCGCCCTTGTGATTGCCGCAAGCGGTGGGCATAATATCCTCATGCATGGACCCCCAGGATCGGGTAAAACGCTCCTGGCAAAAGCTCTAGCCGGAATCATGCCCTCTATGAATCAGGACGAGGCAATTGAAGTCACGAAAGTGTATAGTGTTGCTGGTTTAGTTCAAAACACCCCAATTATTACCCAGCGACCATTTAGAAGCCCGCACCATACTACATCGGCTGTTGCTGTGGTCGGAGGAGGGTCCTATCCCCGCCCGGGCGAGATCAGTCTTGCTCATCGTGGTGTTTTGTTTCTCGATGAATTTCCTGAATTTCCTCGCAACGTCATAGAGGCTCTGCGCCAGCCTATGGAAAACGGTGAGGTTATCGTATCGCGAGCCGCACGCACCGTGAAGTTTCCTGCACGATTTATGCTCGTAGCGGCTATGAATCCATGTCCCTGTGGAAATTATGGCGATCCTGTGCAGGCCTGCGTATGTTCGAGTTTCGCCATTGCAAAATACCAAAAAAAGCTTTCCGGCCCCATTTTGGATCGTATTGATATTCAAATAACTGTTCCACGAGAAACATATGAAAAACTTCGATCAAAGGGTTCCACTGGTCCTCGACCAGAGGATATGCGCGCTAGTATAGCAAAAGCGCGTGCTCGGCAGGAGTCTCGGCTGTCACTTGCCAAGTTGGCAACTAACAGCGAAATGGGCCCAAAAGAGATAGAAAAATACTGTGTTTTGTCATCTGACGCGGAATTGCTCATGAAAAAAGTGATGCATATGCATCACCTGTCTGGACGTGGATACCACAAGATACTGAAACTAGCTCGAACCATTGCCGATCTGGATGAAAGAGATGAAATCAGTAGCAGTCATGTTGCCGAGGCGGTAAACTACCGCATCCAAACATCTACTGTTTAGCAACTACTTGTGCTCCAAGTTTATAGCCTGCAAGGGGGTTTTGGCATCCATGGCACTCAATATGCAAGTGAGATCCCGTAGAGCGCCCCGTACTACCCATAAGGCCTAGTTGCTGTCCCTGGGAAATTGTTTCTCCCGGAACAACTTGAACTTTGCTCAAATGTGCATAGAGCGTAGAAGTCCCATTTCCGTGTTTTATTCTTACATATTTACCATAGCCACCGTTGTAGCCCGAACCGTCTGCAATCTCTACCTGACCGCTTGCCGCAGCGTATATTGGAGTGCCGACTGCAGCGGCACAATCCCGTCCGTTTCTTCCGTGCGATAGGTTGGTGATTCTGCAAGTGGCAGAGTTAATAAAATAGCCTTCAAATTTTGGAAGTCCAGCAAAACGCTGACCTCCGGTAATAGCTTTGGTAGGCGCCTTGGAAGCTGCAGGAGGAGTTCCTCCAGGAATAATGATCTCGTCCCCTATTCGCAAATCCCCTGCGAGCGGAAGGCCATTATAACTGATAATCTTGTCTTGATCAGCGCTATACTTTTTCGCAAGAGAGCTTACCGTATCCCCTTTCTTTACCATAACAACAACCCCGCTTACTGGCGGGATGGTGAGTTCTGTTCCTGGTTTTATGGCATCAATATTTGCTATCTTGTTGGCTGAAATAATGGTCTGAAGGGTTATCCCGAAATCTGAAGCGATGCCTCCCAAAACGTCTCCCTCCTGCACAACGTACGTAACATTTCCCGTTCGCTCATCCTCCTCGAAAAGCGTAGCTAATGTTGCGGTACGCGGAATAAGAAACGTATTCTGAACTGTCGATAACGCATTCACCCCCAAATCCGATCCAATGCCTTGTGCAGATATTGTATTCATATCCAAAACCTGGCTCGGCGACACTTCTGTAGTGCTGGCGAGCACATGAGTTTCCTCAAATGCGACCAAGGCGAGATTGTCTAGGACATTGGTACTTCCGGATCCCTTGAAGGCCAAAAGAAGACTTGCGAGGCCCACGGTACCCCAAAAATGTAATGATTTACCCATATATAAGGCAAAAATTCCCTTGCGAGAATTACTAATAGACATCGTACTCTTCCACGGATGCCTCGTCAAGAGGTATAGTGGATAATGGATGAACGGAGAAAATTTGGCAATTCCGCTGAAGAGGTCGCCACACGGTATCTCAAGCAAAAAGGCTACGAAATACTAGACAGAAACTATCAAAAACCGTGGGGAGAGATAGATATCATCGCAAAGCAGGAAAATATCATGGTATTTGTTGAAGTAAAGGCAAATTCACACGCAACGGAAAGTTCCTTTAGCCCCGAGGTGCGGGCAGATTACCTGAAACTGCGAAAAGTAATCAGGACAGCAAAACTTTACCTTAACAACCTTGAACGGGAGTGGCGCATAGATGTTATTTCGGTTACTATGGGTCAGGATAAGGCGCGGATCACCCACTTCAAAAATGTCGCAGAAGACTCCTCATAATGCAACCGTCGTTGGATTAATTGGTGAACTGGGATCCGGGAAAACCACATTTGTCCAAAAATTCGCCAAATCCTACGGCGTCAAGGAAACGGTTATAAGCCCAACATTTAATATCATCAAGCAGTATGGTAACCTCGTCCACATTGATGCCTACCGGCTTAAAAACGCAAAGGAACTCGAAAAATTGGGTATCCAGGAGATATTTTCAAATCCCAAAAACATTGTTTTCATAGAATGGGCGGATCGGGTACGAGATATCCTGCCAGAAGATACCATTACTATCCGTTTTGAACATGTCAGCAAAAACAAGAGAAAAATTAGTATTGATTGACGGCAACGCCCTTGTTCATCGGGCGTTTCACGCATTGCCACCATTGACGTCTCCAAGCGGTAAGGTGACGAACGGGGTATTTGGTTTTAGCTCGATCTTGATAAAGATGATCAGAGAAATAAAGCCGGAATACATCATTGCCACCTTTGACTTGGCAGGGCCAACGTTTCGCCATGAACAATTTGAGCAATATAAATCAAAACGTGTCAAGGCGCCACAGGAACTGTATGATCAAATTCCTCTCGTAAAGAGAGTGCTTGATGGCTTCGGAATTCCCATTTTCGAGAAGCAAGGATACGAAGCAGATGACCTCATAGGAACACTTGCCACGAAGTGCCACAATGAAAATAGCAAGCAAATTAAGGTTATTATCGCTACTGGCGATATGGACACCCTCCAACTCGTAGATGACGACAATATTGTCGTTTTCACCATGAGAAAAGGGTTTAATGACACGATTTTATACGACGAAAAGGCAGTTATAGAACGGTATGGTCTAAGACCAAACCAATTGGTGGATTATCGAGGCTTGAAAGGGGATCCATCGGACAATATCCCCGGCGTCCCAGGAGTCGGAGAAAAAACAGCTACCAAACTGATTCAAGAACATGGCACGCTGGAAAAAGTCTTTGAAAGCAAGGATTTGCCGGAAAAAATCGCGAAACACAAAGATCAGGCATTTTTTTCGAAACAGCTTTCGCAAATTGTATGTGATCTGGACATAGAGTTTGATCTGAAAAAAGCTAAGTGGAGAGGTCACGTTGACGTAAAAAACCTGGAAGAACTTTTTACTGAATTTGGTTTTAAAAGCTTGGTAAAACGACTTCATGAGATTGACTTAGCGGTTGGACCGATCAGTGAACAACCTATGTTGTTTGATGAGTCCGTTCGTACTATCGAAGAACCTCTTACCCCCGTGCTTCGTGCTATGGAGAAATGGGGGATTAAAGTCGACGTTCCCATGCTCAAGAAGCTATTAGAAAAAACCAATAAGGAAATTTCAGAGCTGGAAAAGGAGATTTATAGACAAGCAGGCACTCAATTCAATATCAATTCTCCTAGCCAGCTGGGCGATATTTTATACGACAAGCTTGGAATTCTTGGCAAGGTGAGGAAGACAAAGGGCGGAGCACGCTCCACGGCGGCCCCGGAACTGGAAAAGCTCCGCGGTGAGCATGTGATCATCGATATGATTTTGCAATACCGAGAGCTCCAGAAGCTCAAGAATACCTATATCGAGCCCTTCCCGAGCCTCGTGGGCCCTGACGGACGCATTCACACGACCTACGACCAAATGGGAGCGGCTACGGGACGGCTTTCCTCAAAAGACCCCAATTTACAAAATATTCCCATCCGCACGCCACTGGGACAAGAGTTCCGCAAAGCGTTTATTGCCGAGGAGGGTTTTGAGCTTGTGTCCTGCGATTATTCGCAGATCGAATTGCGCATGGTCGCGCACATCGCCCAGGACAAAAAAATGATTGAAGCATTTCGTGCTGGCGCAGATATCCACGAGCGCACCGCTGAACTCCTTCACATCACGAGACGCCAAGCAAAGGTACTGAATTTTGGCGTTCTCTATGGTATGGGATCGCTCGGCGTAGCGCGAGCGGCCGGTGTCAGTCGCGAAGAGGGAAAACAGTTTATAGAACGCTATTTTGCAGAGTTCACGGGAGTTGCCAGATATATTGAAGAAACCAAGAAACAAGCACATGAAAAAGGCTATGTCGAAACCCTCTTTGGGCGACGGCGAGAAATTCCGGAGATCAAATCTACCATGCCACAACTGCAAGCGATGGGGGAACGAATGGCGGTCAACATGCCCCTCCAGGGCACGGCGGCGGATCTGATCAAAATGGCAATGGTCAAAGTCTATGAGGAGATTAAAGGAAACAATGAGGTAAGAATGCTCCTGCAAGTGCACGATGAACTGGTGTTTGAAATCAAAAAAGATCTTGTCGCATCTGTCGCTCCAAAACTCAAATCCACTATGGAAACCGTACACAAGTTTGACGTGCCGATTGTCGTGGATGTGAAGGCAGGCAAAAACTGGCAAGAGATGGAAAAAATATAGCGACATACTTTGCCTATTTTTGCAAGAGGCGGTATACTGCAGACATGCGCTTTCCGCAACTTACCAAAAAGCACTACATTATCATCGCCGTTGTGGCGATTGTTGCGCTTGGGGGATTTGCGATTGCAAAGATTGGTGGAAATGAAATCGCCATTGCCAATCCTGCGAGCGCAGTAAAAGAAACCCCAAAACCAAAACTCCAAGAAGGAACACTAAGCGGCAAAGAATGCGAGAATGGCTCAAAGCGACCACTGGCCGTCATGTATGCCTCTGATCCAGAAGCGCGCCCGCTGTCGGGCATTGGAAGTGCTGACATGGTTATCGAGATGCCGGTTACAGAGGGCGGGGTGACGCGCATGATGGCACTTTTTCAATGTGAAGAACCTGCTGAGTATGGGTCAATTCGCTCAGCACGCATGGACTTTATTCCATTCGTGCTGGGATTTGATGCGCTCTATCTGCATTGGGGAGGGGAGTATGAAGCACTGGCAAAGCTTGATGCGGGAGCGACCAACAATATCGATTGTCTTAAGTTTGACGGAACCACCTGCCGCCGCAAATCAAATCGCCCGCGCCCACACAATGGATTTTCTACGCCAACGTTGCTTGCAGAAAAAATTGCACAGTTTAAATATAGCACTGTAGCAAAGGAATTGGGGTACAAATTTGAAGAGGGAGAAAGTGAAGGAATCCTAACGTCGCCAACGCTCTATGCTGGAGATTTTGCCGTCCGGTGGACGTATGACCCGGCCACAAACCGCTACAGTCGTTTCCGTGGAGGTACCGTGGAACGAGATACGCTGGATAATTTGCAGGTCCAGGCAGATAATGTCATCGTCATGAAAACAACCTCCCAGTACTTAAGCATTCTCTATAACCGCGTCAAGACCACCGGCTCGGGAACTATGACGCTTTACAAAAACGGCACAGCAGTTAGCGGAACGTGGGAAAAATCGACCGATGCGGCGCGTCTGGTCTTCAAAGACGCGCAGGGCAAAGAACTTAAACTGAATATCGGCACAACGTGGATCGAAATTGCGACGCAATGATTACTTACTTGTACGGTTTCGACAAATACCGGATCAAGCAGTACCTCCAAGAACACGCGGCGGGGGCCATGGTGGGGGAGGAAGCATTGAAAACAAAAGGTCTTTTTGATCAAGCACCGGTGATCCTCTACGATCCGCCCAAGAGTCTAAACATACCGGATGATGTGGAAGTTTTTGTTGTTTCAGAAAAGAAAATAAAGAAAGGAGTTGAGTTTAAGCCATTGCAAGGCGATGAAATTCGGCAGTGGATACAAGGGGAACTAAAAAAAGAGGGTTTTGCGATCGCTTCCGATGCGCTTGCGCTCCTCGCTGTTCGCTATGTTGACTCCTGGCAGACGAAGCTCGAGCTCGAGAAACTTTGCAACTATGCTCAAGAAAAAAAGAGAATAGAGAAACGTGACCTCGATGCGGTAAGCAATGTAACAATAGAAGAAAACATCTTTAAACTCACTGACGCCATTGCGAACAAACATAAAGGCGAGGCGCTGCTGCTCCTGGACCGCCAGCTTGCAAATGGTGCCGATCCGTACTACCTTTTCTCGATGGTCGTATTCCAATTTCGCAACATGCTCGCTCCTGGGCGTACCGGCGTGCATCCCTACGTGGCCAGCAAAGCTCGTATGGCGTCCCAGCGTTTTGATGATGGAAAACTCAAAAAACTCTATCAAAACCTCCATCAACTCGAACTCGATGCGAAAAAGGGCGAGCATGATATGGAACAAGGTCTCTACCAGTTTGTTTTTTCATTGTGATTCCATTACATATTGGCAAAGCTCGAGATCTGCAGAATCCCGGCGACCGGCGATGGTACCGGTTTTTTGAAATTCTTCCAGGATTATTTTCCTGGCTTACGCTCATTGCGGTGGTAGTGTGTTCTTTTTTCTTCCCTGCGGAAACAGCGCTTTTCATCATCATTTTTGATATCTATTGGCTGGTAAAAACAATCTATCTGTCACTCCACTTACGGGCCGGGTATAATCAAACCCGTAGGAATATGAAAATCAATTGGCTTGAAAAACTTCAGGGTTCAAGCTTCAAGTTTCAAGACCTCTACCACTTCATCATCCTTCCGACCTATCAAGAACCGGCAGAGCTTATTCGCGATTCACTGCTTGGACTCACGAAAGCAAACTATCCGCAAGACCGAATGATCGTGGTCCTCGCCCAAGAGGGAAGGGCGGGAAGCACGCACAATGAAGCCGTACGCAATGCCTTGGAGAATGAATTCAGAGATTCTTTTTTTCGGTTTACCATTATCGAACATCCCGATGGCATCGAAGGAGAGCAAGCTGGAAAAGGAGCAAATATCTCTTGGGCTGGGCGGCAAGTGCAAAAAGAAATTATTGACGCACTGCATATTCCCTACGAAGATATTCTTGTTTCCATTTTTGATATCGATACCGTGGTGTTTCCAGAGTATTTCAGTCGACTGACCTATGTCTTTTTGACAAGCGAAAATCGTATGCGCGCCTCGTATCAACCTGTTCCTTTTTTTACCAACAACATTTGGGAAGCGCCGGCGTTTGCACGAGTGGTTGCTTTTGGCTCTACGTTCTGGCAGACCATCCAACAAGCCCGTCCCGAAAATCTGATTACGTTTTCCAGCCACTCCATGCCATTCCAGGCAGTCGTAGATATCGGCTTTTGGCAAACCAACATGGTCAATGAAGACTCACGTGTCTTCTGGCAGTGTTTATTGCGCTATGATGGTGATTATCGTGTGGTGCCATTGCATTACCCCGTATCTATGGATACCAATACCGGTGGAAGCTTTTGGAAAACCATGGTCAACGTCTACAAACAACACCGCAGATGGAGCTACGGTGTAGAAAATGTTCCATATTTCTTACTGGGTTTTATGAAAAACAAAACCATATACTTTTCCCGAAAGTTACACTATACGATAACTATTTTTGAAGGGTACTGGTCGTGGGCGACAAACGCGATAATGCTATTTTTGTTGGGATGGCTACCTGGAGTTTTGGGTGGACCGGAATTCAATGGCAGTGTGCTCTCATTTAATCACGCTCAGCTCTCCCATACGATCATGCGTCTTGCGCTCCTGGCGCTCCTTACGCCTCTGATACTATCTCTCTTTATTCTGCCGCCACGGCCGCGACATGTAGGTTTCTTGAAATACTCGTGGATGCTCATCCAATGGATATTGTTCCCCGTCACAACGATTATTTTCGGATCATTTCCCGCACTCGATGGCCAAACCCGCCTGATGTTGGGAAAATATATGGGTTTCTGGGTCACGCCCAAACATAGAAAACCTATTCAAAGTGAACCATCTTCTGAAGCTCTTCCAGACGAGCATGAAGTAAAGGATAGCGTGAAAGCGTAGCGTCTTCTTTCAAAAGTTCTTGGGCACTATCCCGGGCGGTTTTGATGAGGTTGATATCAGAGAGCGATGCCATGGCAAGATCGGGTATACCGGACTGTATGGTGCCGGTGAATTGCCCGGGGCCGCGGATTTTGAGATCCATCTCGGCAAGTTTAAAGCCATCATTCGTTGCTTCCATTGCTTTGAGACGGCGCGTTGATGTAATATCGGGACTACTCGTAAACAAAAGACAATATGACTGGTGTGCACCGCGTCCAACACGTCCTCGGAATTGATGCAATTGTGCAAGACCAAAACGCTCTGCCGACTCGATCATCATAATCGTGGCATTAGGAACGTCGACACCAACTTCAATGACCGAAGTTGAAACGAGAACATCGATCTCATGATCTTTGAATTTTTGCATGATCTCGCCTTTCTCCCTCATCTTCCCGTGCATCATGGCAACTTTTCGATGAGGAAATAGCGCAGAGAGCTTTTTGAATTCTTCGGTCACCATCTTCATATCTGTCTTTGCCTCGCTGGCTTCAATACGCGGACAAATCACAAAAATTTGCCTTCCTTCTTGGATTTGTTTTTCGATAAATTGATATGCTTCCGCTCGTTTCTCATGAGACACGACCTTCGTGGTAATTTCCTGCCGACCTTTTGGTTTTTCTTTGATGAGCGACACATCAAGGTCGCCGTATATCGTCAGCGCCAGCGTACGGGGGATTGGGGTCGCCGTCATCGAGAGGAGATGCGGAACGAGCTTTTGGTCTTTTATTAATTTCATGCGCTGTTTCACACCGAATCTGTGTTGCTCATCAATCACCACAAGTCCTAGGTTGTTAAACGTAACACCTTTTTGTATCACGGCATGAGTACCAACGATGATCTGAGCATCTTTATTTATTTTCTTGCTACCCGTCAAGATTCCCAGGGAGATACCCGGGGGGACGAGCTCTGAAATGGTTCCATAGTGCTGCGTCGCAAGAAGTTCCGTCGGTGCCATAAACACCGTTTGATACCCGGCACGTGCCGTTTGATAGGCGGCAATTAGTGCCACAACCGTCTTTCCGGAACCCACGTCGCCATTCAAAAGCCGATTCATAGGATAGGAACGCTCTATGTCTTTGAGAATTTCAAAGGCAGCAAGACGCTGGTCGTTCGTAAGTGTAAAAGGAAGAGATTTTACCAGCGCGGCTATGTTTTCTTTTTCAAAAGCAATGCGCGGCGCGGGCAAAAGTTTCATTCTCTGGCGATCCATGAGTGCACGGAGCTGGAGAAAAAACAATTCCTCAAATGCAAACCTCTGCCGCGGCGCGACTGTATCAGGTTCAGTTTCGGGAAAGTGTATAGTGCGTAGTGAATAGAGGAGATCGGGAAATTGGAATTTCTGTACGATACTCACTGGCAGGGGATCAGGGACATCCTTGAGTTGGTCGAGAATGGGCTTGATGAGAAAACGCAAATACTTTGATGAAATGCCATCCGTCTCCGGATACACGGGTACCAAGCGCCCGGTGTGCGTTAGTTCATCGCGAGTGATTTTTTCGTAGCTAGGGCTGGAAAGATAGATGCCACGTTTATCGAGCTTGAGCTTGCCCGAACAGCTCACTCGCGTCCCTTCGGGAAGAGAGCGCTCGATGAATGGCTGATTGAACCACACTACCCGGATGCTCTCGGTATCATCGGCCACATAGGCCGTAGTGATGTTAAGGTGTTTCCGCCACGCGCGAGTAGTTTCGATTTTTTGGACTTCTCCCTGGATACTCACTACCGTGTCTACTTGCGTTGCTTGATCGATGGGAATGATCTCAGCAAAATCCTCATACCGACTGGGAAAGTGCCAAAGTAAATGTTTTACCTTGGTGATACCAAGACGCTTCAGCCTCGGAAGTGTCCGAGGCCCGACATGGGCCAGGTTTTCTATGGAAGTTTCGAGAGAAATCATATATTTGACTTTAACATAAAAATATAGTAAAATACAAAATAAGGAGGTCACATGGCCAACCGTACGGCGTGGACCAAGGAGCTCCTCGTTCTGCTCGATGGACCGTGTGAGTGCGCGGTCGCACCGGGCAAGGTCGAGGAGGAGGCCAAGCGACGGGTCGCGGAAGCGGCTCTCCTCGCAAAGGCCGCAGTGAAGCAGCATCGGGGCAGGCGCCTTCAAGCCGCCGTCCAGATGCCGCTGTTCAGCTGAGGCCGCGAAATAATTCGGCCGAGCACCTGGCAAGAGGCACGCGGGCAGAACACTTCGCCCGATCACGTGCCTTTTCTTTTTTTGCTTGCACTTCGTAGCTTTAGCGAAGAAAGTGTGCACCCGAGAGGAATCGAACCTCTATTGCAGGATCCGCAATCCTGCGTCCTATCCGTTGAACGACGGGTGCATTATTTCCAGTCACAATCCCAGCCGGCGGACGAAGGCGTGTATCAGCGTACCTTCATGTCTCACCTCGGGTAGTAACTCTATCAAAATCGCGCGAACTTGAACAGGGTCTTGATCACCAAGCTGAATTTTCACATACGGCGATGTCCACTTTTTCATGTGCAGGCTCAACTCTTTCAAATCACTCTCCGGCACATAGTCAATCCAAAACGATGTAATGTCCTCCGTACGGTAGGTTTTTCCTCCCACCACCACGGATAGGGGACTTACCTCAATGTCAACGATATCCACCGGTTTTCGAATGTGGATCAGGGTCATGACGGCCATGAGGACAAACAGAATAGCGCCCACCAGGTCTCCCTGAACAATACCGATGAGCAAAGCCACGAGCAAAAGAATTGCAACAAAATAGTACGGTGCTTTTGTTCCCTCACGCCGATAGGTTGCCGGCGCTTTCCAGCGAATGGTTTGTTGCATATTCATGTATTTTCTCCTAAATGCGCATAATCATTCCAGGTAAGAAGCTTCCATTCATTATCAGTGAACTCAAGCATAGTAATACCAGTTTGGCTTGTTCGCACATGTTGATAATACGATGAAAACATATCCGGTGTGAGTAAATCTCCAAAAACACTCACCAGCGTAAACATTTTAATGAATACCGCGTGAGATACTAACACCACGTTCTCTTGGGTATCGTTTTCTACAAATTTCTGAAATTCTTTCACTCGACCGCGAAGGTCAAAAAAGTTTTCTTCGTCGGAATAATGCCACGAGGGATCATGTCTGTGTTCGTTGATAGTGTTTTTGATGCGCATCACTTCCGCATCATCCCGCGGTTTTCCCATAATCTCTTTTGGTTGTTTCCGTTCACGAAGAAGCTCTTTTGTTTCAACCGGTGCACCTGCTATGGTACCGATGTGCTTCGCTGTCTGAAGAGTTCTGAGAAATGGACTCGAATAAACTATATCTGCGCGTATTTTGGAAAAACGCCCCGCAACATCTTGCGCCTGTTGATTTCCTCGCTCCGAAAGAACAGAATCATTCTGCTGATGCAACTTCTTTGCAAGATCTTCCGTCTCCCCATGACGGACAAGATAGACTTTTTTGGACATAGAGAAACTATAGCGCAAAAGTGTAATAAATGGTATACATAAAAAGCATTTGGAGGAGTCGGATAGCGGCTATTCCGCCTCTTTGCTAAAGAGGTTGCCGGGTAAAACTGGCTCGTGGGTTCGAGTCCCACCTCCTCCGCAAAGTCAAAATTTGGATAGGTCGGTTAGTGGTTTATACCAGCGGTTTACTAAACCGCCGTCCGCCCTAGGCGGACCGTGGGTTCGAATCCCACCCTATCCGCCGTATTCAGTACAGCTCTCCTGTTGGGTCGTTCCAATGAGGCATGGGATCTGTGTCTTTTAAAAGTTCAATGATCTCATCGCCTTTGGCGCCACCATACAAAAGATAAAGAAAATTATAGCAATGATTTACGACATTAATCATCAATTTTTTCATTTCTGTATCGCTGAATCGAGAAAGCTCATTCCACGGTATTTCTCCAAAAGGTGAAAGAACTTTTACATCAGAAAAATCACCGGTTTTTGAAAAAGGGCTGTTAATTACATTTTAAATTTTATAAAAAATTACATGTTGGATTTACAGAAAACTAGGTAAATCAACATTTCATCGCCCCCCAAGGCGATATATTTTATAGTTGAAGAAATGTAATTAACACCCTTATTTTTTCTGCCAAGGTTTTTCTTTCTTCTCTTTCGGTGGATTGTCCTTCCAGTGTTGGAGAGCTGGAGCGAGATCGGCTTCGGATTCGGGTTTCTTGCTCATGAGGAAGGTACAATCGGGAAATCTGCTGCACGCATAAAACACTTTTCCACGTCCGCGGGATTTGCGCTCGACGATATCACCCACGGAACAGTTCGGACATTTGAATCCGGTCTTGTTTAAAATCTTCGTGATGCCTTTGCACTTGGGGTAATCCACACATCCAAGGAAAAATCCAAACCGCCCTCGCTTGATTTCCATATTTTTGCTGCAGATGGGACATTTCTCGCCTTGGGTTTTTTCTTGCAGAGCTTTGATCTGCGCGGCTTCTTCGGGCATGGGCTGAGTGATTTTGCTCTCCGGATCGGGACAGGCGAGGAACTTGCCATTGCGGCCAAACTTGATCAGCATTCTTTTGCCGCAGTGAACACACGCAACATCGGACTCAACAACCAGTTTATTCACTTCGTCCTCTTTTGCTATTAAGTGCGCGTGAAAGGGCTTATAGAAATCAGAAATCACTGGTACCCACTTCTTTGTGCCTTCAGCAATTTCATCAAAAGACTTTTCGATGAGCGATGTAAAGTTGATATCGACGATTTCTGGAAAATTCTCGACAAGCATGTCGTTCACGAGAAATCCAATCTCCGTGGGCTGATATTTTTTGTCTATTCTCTCTACGTAACCCCTTTCTTGAATGGTGGCTAGCGTTGGCGCGTATGTAGATGGTCGTCCTATGCCATAACCTTCAAGGGCTTTGACAAGTGTGGCATCTGTATAGCGGGGAGGGGGCTCGGTGAAGTGTTGTAAGGGCTCAAGTTTTTTGAGATCGAGTGCTTCGCCTTTTTCTAGTTCAGGGAGTTGTCCCTCCACTTCCTCCTCTTCATCTTTTCCTTCGGTATACGCACGAATAAAACCGTCAAATTTTATGACGCTACCGGTTGCTCGAAACAAATGATTTCCTGCCTCTATGTCTACGCTCGTTTGATCAAGCTTTGCACTTGCCATCTGTGAAGCAATAGCGCGCTTCCAAATCAAATCATAGAGCTTGTCTTTTGATTGGTGGGAAAAGTCCGTAGGACGAATTGCTTCATGTGCTTCCTGGGCGCCTTTGGATTTGGTGGAGTAGCGACGAGGTTCGGAGTATTCTTTGCCAAATTGCTTCGAGATCACATCTTGTGCCTGCGCAATTGCAGATTCTGCGAGATTTACACTATCGGTACGCATGTACGTGATTTGCCCTGTCTCATAGAGTTTTTGCGCAAGCATCATAGTCTGCTTTGCGGAAAGCCCCAGTTTGCGACTTGCTTCTTGCTGAAGTGTGGATGTGGTAAACGGCGCTGCTGGATGGCGCTGAACCTCTTTCTTTGTTATTTCCTTTACTTCGTATTTTTTCCCTTCTAGATCTTCTATTATTTTTTTTGCTTCAATTTCATTCTGAATTGCAAGCTTATCAAGTTTCTTACCTCCGATTTGGACTAAGCGCGCTTTGAAGCGATCAAAAATCGCATCAATCGTCCAGTATTCGTCTTTTTTAAAAGCCTGGATCTCGCGCTCGCGTTCCACTACTAGGCGCACGGCAACAGATTGTACGCGCCCGGCGGAAAGCCCAAAGCGAATTTTGCGCCACAGAAATGGCGACAGCTCATAGCCAACAAGACGATCCAAGATACGACGCGCTTGTTGCGCGTCTACGAGCTTCATGTCTATTTCCCGAGGATGTTTCAGCGCTTCGAGGATGGATGATTTGGTAATCTCATGAAAAACGATACGCTTCGGTTTCTTGAGTTCCAATGCTTGCATTAAATGCCAAGAAATCGCTTCTCCTTCGCGGTCTTCATCGGAAGCGAGGATCACTTCATCAGTTTTCTTTTCCAAATTCTTCAGTTCAGCAATGATTTCCTTCGCCTTGATGGGGATGACATACTTGGGCGTAAAGCCGTGTTCCGTATCCACGCCCATTTTGCTTTTGGGCAAATCCCGCACATGCCCAAAGCTTGAACGCACAACATAATCGCTGCCAAGAAATTTGGAAATCGTTTTGGCTTTCGTTGGAGATTCGACGATTACTAACGACGGCATAATATTATACCCTCCCGGCCTCCCTTTACCTTAAAGGGAGGAGTTCAGAGGATTTTGCTATTTCGCGCTTAATCTTTTCTAAAACCGTTTCAAGATTAGCACGAACTTCGGAATTCCAGAAACGCAACATCTTGATATCAAGTCCGAGAAGATACTGTTCTCGCTCTTCATCATACTCTTTTCCATCCCGCGTTGCATGCTGCAAGCCGTCGATTTCAATAGCTAACCGAAGCTTGGGACAATAGAAATCGAGGACATATAGTCCTGCGCTGTATTGCCGCCAAAAAAGATATCCAAGCTTTTTCTTGCGCAAGTGCTCCCAAATAATTTTCTCTTCAGGTGTTTGATCTTTTCGTAAATTTCGACGGCGCTCTAGATAGTTGGGATGATTGTAGAGAATCTTTGTCATAAATATACCCTCCCAACCTCCCTTTACCTTAAAGGGAGGGGTGCTTTGCATCCCGCTCCGCAATAAATTTTTTTACTTCTTCGTGCCCCATGTATTTAGGCCATCGTAAGTTTCCTCGCATATCGTAAATAGGAACATATCGGCCGGCTTGTTGCATGACCTTAACCATATACTGCGGGTCCGCATAGTCTCCAATAATAACGCCTGTTATTTTTTTTGGGGGGATCATATAGCTCACAAAAGATCCAAAAGCTGTATCATTCCGGTCTATCTCACCTTGATGATCATATAGATTAGGAAATTTAGAACGCACCTCTTCATGTGAAAGATCTCGGATGTCTCGGCCTGGGAAAGCCTCTTCAATATCTTTTTCCCAAATTTCATTTTTTCGTCCGTCTCGTAACCATTCCCATTGAGGAGAAAATTGACGCGTTCTTTCTATGGTTTTTGCCCTTGGTGCACTCTTATGATACCGGACGTGAATTCCCAAAGGAGGCAACTCCTTAAATTCCGAAATATCTAAAACAAAGGTAACGCCATTAGACTCGCTATGGTATTGATGTAGAGGTTGATCTTTTGTCACCATATTTACAAAAATTCCTAGAACTTCTGTATTGACCCAATTATCTTGATACCTCCGATGATAAGGCTCATCCTCTTTTCCTAATTCTTTATCTTTCATTATCTTCTTTGTCTTTAGCGCCCATTTTTTTAATGATCGTTCTCCATGTTGGCTCAATATCCCTTCTTTCAACATCCGAATAAAACTGCCGCCTTCGTCGCTTCCATAATATTGATTCCCAACACCGGTATAATAAGTTCCTGGTTTTAAAATATTCTGCACCTTTTTCATGATTTCATCTTTCTGTTCCGTCGAAAGTTCTCGCTCTTGGTTTGGGCGTTGTTCGGCTGGCGGTTGATTTGAATTTTCTGGTTTTGGTTCAGGCATTTTTTATTCCCCCTTTAATGTAAAGGGGGTTAGGGGGTATATGAATGGGAGATTGAGGGAGGGAATATCACGAATATACCACAAACTTGCCGTTTCCCAAATTGCGCACTTTTTTTTCCATCTCCATCACCATGAGTGTCGAAGTTGCAACGGATGTGTCGAGGCCCGATTCGCGGATGATCTCATCTGGCGTCAGCGCGTCGTCTCCAAGTGCTTTGAGAATTGCTTCTTCGTTGGCATTTGAGCCTTGGATTTTGGCAGTTTGCAAATAGATTCCGTACTCTTCGAGGATGTCTTCTGGCTTTGCCACAAGCTTTGCGCCTTTTTGAATTAAGTAATTTGTGCCGGCGGATTTGGATGCGTAAATCGATCCCGGGACGGAAAACACATCGCGTCCCTGATCAAGTGCGCACTTTGCCGTAACCATCGTACCGGACTTGATGTCGCCCTCTACCACCAGCACACCTTTTGACATACCGCTTATGATGCGATTACGCTTGGGGAACGTGAAAATCTGCGCACGTACATCCTGGGATTGTTCGCTGATCAAAAGTCCACCCTCGTCGAGGATGCGCTGGGCGAGTTTTTTGTTTTGAGGCGGATACCAGCGGTCTTTGTTCAAGCCTCCACCAAATACCGCAATCGTTGGCTTTTTTTCTTCAAGGGCAATGGTATGAGCCATCGAGTCGATTCCCAGCGCAAGACCGCTGACGATGGTAAACCCCGCACGACACAAGGCGCGCGTGAGATCTTGCACACTGCGTTTACCATACTCCGTGTGCGCTCGCGTACCCACGACAGCAAAGCACTCGGTCTTGAGGATGTTGGCATTGCCCCACACATACAGAAGCGGTGGGGGATCGAAAATGTGCCGCAGAAGCGGCGGGTAGTTTTCGTGGTCAATCGTGAGTGATTCGATCATGCGCTTCTTTGAAAATGGCTTTGAGTTGCTTTTGCTCCGTGGGAGTAAATTTTGAAAGCACAAAATCTGCTACGTTTCCTTCCTTTCTCATTTTCTTTAATTTCGTATTCGCGATCCCAAAACGCAACCGCCAGAATTTTTTTGTTTTGAGCGCTTTGATGATGGACTCCACGCCTTTGTGTCCGGCCGAGTTGCGATCAAAAGACAATTTAAACTTTCCAAAATCTATGTCCAGATCATCGTGAGCAACGATAAGATCCTGTGGCTTCACCTTGAGCTTCCGCACCGCCTCACCCGATTGATTTACAAAGACATCACTCTCGTGGCCGCCTTCATGCGCTGCGAACGCGCGGCCGATATTGTGCCGCGTGCCTTCATATTCCTTGCCTGGATTTCCTATACCGAAGAGAAATTTCATACTGACAACAGTATATGGTATACTTTTCCTCATGTACACTACCGAAGATCCTCAACAAGATCTCATTCAGGAACCGGGACCACTGTATCAGGGACTTGCTTTTCTATGGGAAATCGTCAAAGTCGTCATCATTTCTTTGGCGATTATCATTCCCGTTCGCTACTTTTTGGTACAACCGTTCTTTGTGAATGGCGCCTCGATGGAGTATACATTTGAAGATGGGGATTATATTCTCATTGATGAGATCACCTACCGATTCCATGACCCAAAGCGTGGAGATATTATTGTGTTTCGCTATCCTAACGATAAAACGCAATTTTTTATCAAACGGGTGATTGCTCTTCCGGGGGAAAGCATAAAGGTGCAAGACAACACCGTCACCATCTATAATCAAGAATACCCCAAAGGATTTCTCCTAAAAGAACTGTATCTGTCTGATGACCAAGAAACTCGTGGCAATATTCCGCGCCTTAAGCTTGACCCCAACGAATACTTCGTGATGGGTGATAATCGGCTTCATAGTTCAGACTCCCGCTACTGGGGGCCCGTCAACCGTTCGCTGGTGACGGGAAGGGTGTTTGCCCGCGCATGGCCTCTTTCTCAAGCAACATTTTTTGAGGATCCTCTTTACTAAAGCCAATTTTCTGATATAATTTTGCGATGCCCAAAATAAAGAAACAAGAATTGCAAGCCCCCAAGGGAATGCACGATATTTTGCCAGCCGAACAGCCCTATTGGGCTTTTGTGTTCAAGAAGGCAAAGGTTCTTCTTGGAGAGTATGGTTTTGAACGAATTGATCTCCCTGTGGTGGAAACGACACCACTTTTTGTCCGTTCCGTGGGTGAGGCTACAGATATCGTCGAAAAAGAAATGTATGCGTTCAAGACAAAAGGGGGTGAACAGCTGGCACTTCGACCCGAATTCACCGCAGGCATTGTCCGCTCCTATATAGAGCATGGAATGCATGTACTGCCTCAACCAATTCAACTGTGGACTTCGGGAGCTGTGTTTCGGCATGACAATCCCCAGGCCGGCCGCTACCGACAGTTTCATCAAATAGATCTGGAAATTTTTGGCGATGAAACTGCGGCAGCAGACGCGCAAAGTATTTTTGTCGCCTATAAAATCCTTGAAACATTGGGACTGAAAAATCTTATCGTCAAAATCAACAGCATCGGAGACCAAAATTGCCGACCGCAGTACTTGAAGGCACTGAAAGATTACTATCGTGGGAGAGAGAAAAAGCTCTGCACCAAGTGCCAGGCACGACTCAAGACAAATATTCTGCGTGTGCTTGATTGCAAAGAAGAATCATGTAGAGAATTGGGGAAAGATGCGCCGCAGTTTATGGATTACCTTGATGAGGAATGTAAACGTCACTTTAGGGGGGTGTTGGAATTTTTGGATGAAATTGCGGTTCCCTACATATTGCAACCACGCTTGGTTCGGGGACTTGACTACTATACTCGCACTGCATTTGAAATCACCCTGGAAGAGCAGGATATGGCCCTTGTGGGAGGCGGTCGGTATGATCGTCTCGTACAGTTTCTGGGGGGTCCAAAGACCGCCGCGACCGGATGGGCGATGGGCGTGGAACGAGTAATTCTTGCCTTGAAGGAAGCTGGTATTGTCCCTGCAGATCCACAACCCCAACCAAAAGTCTTTATTGCTCAATTGGGAGAAATCGCTAAGCGAAAAAGTCTGCTCCTGTTTGAGGAATTCCGCAAGACGGGTGTTCATGCAAAAGCTACGTTCGGTCGTGACAGCATTAAATCCCAGCTCAAAGTGGCAAACCGCCTCGGGATCAACTTTACCCTGATCATAGGCCAAAAGGAGGCCCTCGACGGAACGGTCATTGTGCGTGAAATGGATTCTGGAGTGCAAGAGACGGTTCCCGTGGAACGTGTCGTGGAAATCATTAAGGCAAAACTTCGAAAATAATGTCTGATATTTTTTGTAAAATCATCGCCGGAGAAATCAAATCGGAATTGGTCGCCGAAGATACTGATTGGATCGCCATCAATGATATTCGCCCCAAAGCACCCGTGCATATACTGGTGATTCCCAAAAAGCATGTGGAGTTGCAGGATGTCTCTACGGAACTGGCGGGAAATCTTCTGGTGGCAGCAAGAACGGTTGCAGAAAAGGTAGGAGTAGACAAAACAGGTTTTCGTGTTATCATCAACCATGGAGAGCATGGGGGACAAGAAGTGCCCCATTTACATCTCCACATATTAGGAGGGAGGAAATTATAATGGAAGTACGAAGAAAACAAAACGAAAGCGTTACCGCACTCATGAGACGGTTCAGCCGGCTTGCCCAGCAAACCGGTGTTGTTGCACACGCAAAATCAAAGCGAAGCTATGTCCGTAAACCCACCCAACGGATTGAAAAAAATCGCGCGATCATGCGCGTAGAATTGCAGGCGCTTCGCCGCCGCCTGGAACGACTCGGCAAGTATGACGATGAAACTTTTGAAGAAGAGAAGCGAAAAATTAAACAACAGCTGGATCTCTAAATGCTCATAGAAAAACTTTCTCAAGATCTCAAGGACGCTATGAAAGCGGGAAAGGTGCAGAAACGCGATACCATACGCGGACTTCAGAGCGCCATCAAGAACAAACGAATCGAAAAAATGTCTGATCTCACAGAAGAAGAGCAACTCGCCGTCGTTGCGAAAGAAATCAAAAACCGTAAAAAAGCCATTGAACTCTTCAAGCAAGGCAATCGCCAGGATCTCATTGACCAATATGAAAAAGAAATCGCCATCTTGGAGCCATATTCTCAAAACAGCATGTGAACGTACGGGACTCAAGCCCGACGAAGTCGAAGTGGGGGTATATATCGTGAGCCCTGAAAAAATGCGAGAGCTCAACAAGAAGCATCGGGGCAAGGACAAGTCCACGGATGTGCTTTCTTTTCCCATCCGTATAAAGCATGATATACTCTACTTGGGAGATATTTTTGTTAACAAAGAAGAACCCCCAAGTAGGCTCCCGTTTTTGGTCGTTCATGGATTTTTGCATTTGGTAGGCTACGACCACGAGCGATCAAAAAAGGACGAGAAGGTGATGTTTTCAATGCAAAATGAAATCCTCGATCATCTGCGGGATTGATGTAGGCAATTCCGCGATCAAAACAGTGATAGCTGAAATCATGCCGGAAACGCCGCAGTTGCGGGTCATTGGCGTCGGAAATTCATCTTCAAACGGTCTCCGTCGAGGAATGGTAGTTGACATGGAAGAAGCGATGGGAAGCATCAAACAGTCTATTCAGCAAGCCGAACTCATGGCAGGTGTAAAAGTCCATCAGGCGTATGTATCAATCAACGGCCTACACATCAAAACACAGCTATCTCGAGGAGTGATTGCCGTTTCTCGTGCCGATAACGAAATCGCGCAAAGTGATATTGCTCGTCTCATTGAGGCGGCATCAACGGTGAGCTTGCCGCTCAACTATGAAATCGTCCATGTCATTCCCCGGACATTTATTATCGATGGACACGAGCAAGTGAAAAATCCTTTGGGCATGAAGGGTGTTCGCCTGGAAGTCGAAGTGATGCTGATTGAAGGCCTTTCTTCATACATCCGTACCCTGGCGAAGTGCATTACGAACAATGGTGTCGAAGTGACGGAATTTGTCTTCGCGCCCCTCGCAGCCTCAAAAGCGGTACTGGACAAACATCAGCGTGAGTATGGGGTCCTCCTCGTGGACTTCGGGGGGCACGTTTCTTCGATAGCATTGTTCCATGAAGGTGAACTCGTTCACACCGCAGTACTACCCGTCGGATCACGGCATGTCACCAACGATCTTGCTATCGCATTTCGAACGTCAATGGAAAATGCGGAACAAATCAAAACACAGTACGGTACCTTGGTAAGTTCTGAAAAAAAAGAACATGTCGACATCGCACCCATTCTTGGGGAAGAAGAATTTTTGGTCCCTAAAAAACAAATTTCCAAAATCATTGACGCTCGGGTCAGTGAACTGTTTGATGTGATCTCCGCAGAACTGAAAAAACCGACCGGAAACTACCTTTTGCCAGCAGGACTCGTCTTAGCTGGTGGGGGAGCAAATCTTTCCGGCCTTGCAGGGTTTGCGAAGGAACGCCTAGGTCTTTCCGTAAAAGTTGGCAGGAACTATGGGCTCGATGGGCTCAATCAGCAAATCCAAGACCCTTCGTATGCGGTATCAGTGGGGCTGGTACTCTGGGGACTTGAGCGGGGACAGGGTTCAACCCGAACAGCTATGAGTTCCTCCGTGTCTCCCACCATCAAAAGGGCCGCAAAATGGCTCAAAAACTTTTTGCCCTAGTTATCCACAGGTCGTAAACATCTGTTGATATTGCCCTCCATTGTCTTTTATGCTAGACCAAAGGCACCTATATGGCCCAGATTAAACCACCTTTTGAGACCTTTGCCCGTATTAAAGTCGTTGGCGTGGGGGGCGGAGGCAATAAAGCCATCCAGCGTATGATGGCATCCAAAATCCACGGGGTGGAGTTTGTTGCAGTCAACCTTGACGCTCAAGATCTCAATATTGCCAACGCGCCGACCAAGATTCTCATCGGAAAAAATATCACCCGAGGTCTTGGCGCTGGAATGAATCCGGAAATTGGACAGAAAGCTGCGCAAGAAAACAAAGATGAAATTTCAGAAGCTCTCAAGGGTTCCGACATGGTGTTCATCACCGCCGGTTTGGGTGGGGGAACGGGAACCGGAGCAGCACCGGTGATTGCCGAGATTTCCCGTGACCTCGGTGCTCTTACGATCGGTGTTGTCACAAAACCATTCTCCTTTGAAGGCATGGCTCGCATGCGCATCGCCGAAGAGGGATGGGCACAGCTTCGCGACAAAGTAGATGCATTGATCACGATTTCCAACGACCGCCTCCTCTCTATTATTGACCGCAAGACACCACTCCTGGAAGCATTTCATAAAGTAGATGACGTCCTTCATCAGGGCGTACAGGGAATTTCTGACTTAATTACCGTCCCGGGCATCATCAACGTGGATTTTGCGGATGTTCGCACAATCATGCAAAATTCCGGCTCTGCTCTCATGGGCATTGGGACTGCCAGCGGGGAGGATCGCGCCATCGATGCCGCAAAAGCGGCCATCAACTCACCGCTTCTCGATATTTCCATAGACGGCGCACGGGGAGTGCTTTTCAACGTTTCTGGGGCATCTGATCTTGCGATGTCGGAAATTTCCGAGGCTGCGAAAATCATCACCGCGAGTATCGACCCCAATGCCAAAGTCATTTTTGGTGCAGTACAGGATGACAATTTGAAAAAAGGCGAGATTCAAGTGACCGTAATCGCCGCGGGATTCAATGCTCCTATGGCAAAATCCGCTGCCGCAGCTCAAACGACCACATTCTTCGGTGCTCCCAATGGAAACGGGTCCCTCATCAGCAAGAGAGACGAACCCATGATCCCCGAAAAACCCCTGCCTGGCGGAAGGCAGGGCGTTCCCGAAGTTGTAGATTCGACTGTAGAGGAGGATGAATTTGAAATCCCCGCCTTCATCAGAAGAAAAATGAAGTAAAAATGGCATAGAGTTATCCACAGTTGCGCTCTTCTGTGCAACAGGAGTAAACTGAAGGTTAGTCGGTCCGAAATAATTTAAATACTTAAACGAGTCATTGCACTCTCACTTTTATGTCCCAAAATCTCTTCCCAATACAGAACAACGAACTCAATAACTTGGTCGATCATCAGCATCAGGGACTTGCCTGGCCTCGGTTGTTTGGAGAAATTCATCCCTATGACGCAATTCGCTGGGAACGGCGTGATGCGCGTATCACGAAAGGTGGCGGGAAAGTAGTATTTGAACAAAAGGATATCGAAGTTCCAGAGTTTTGGTCTCAAACTGCAATTGATATCGTCGCCTCCAAGTACTTTCGCGGACAACAAGGCACACCAAGTCGCGAGACCAGTGTAAAACAAATGATCGACCGCGTTGCCGATACCATTTCCGGATGGGGATTTAAAGATGGTTATTTCAAAACAGCAGGGGACTACGAAAATTTCAAAAACGATCTTAAATTCCTTTTGGTAAATCAGTATGCGGCGTTCAACAGTCCCGTGTGGTTCAATGTTGGCGTCTACGAGCGCCCACAATGCTCCGCCTGTTTCATTCTCGCGGTAGAAGACAGTATGGAGTCGATCCTTGACTGGTACAAAGATGAAGGGTGGATTTTCAAAGGTGGTTCCGGTTCGGGAACCAATCTTTCAAAGCTCCGATCTTCAAAAGAACCTCTTTCCAAGGGAGGATATTCTTCCGGTCCCGTTTCCTTTATGAAGGGAGCGGATGGCGTCGCTAATAGCATCAAGTCCGGAGGCACTACGCGCCGTGCGGCAAAGATGGTGGTACTGAACGCCGATCACCCTGATATCAAAGATTTTATTAACTCCAAGAAAAATATCGAGGAGATGACCAAAATCCTTGAAGCCAGCGGTATCAAAAACTCCATTGAAGGCGATCTGTTTGATCCATATACACTTTTGCCATATCAGAATGCAAACAACTCGGTCCGCGTGACAGATGAATTCATGCGTGCAGTGGAAGAAGACCGGGATTGGGATTTGAAAGCGGTCACCACGGGCGAAGTCATCCAGACTCTCAAAGCCCGTGAACTCATGAACTGGATCGCCGAAGCGGCGTGGCATTCTGCCGATCCTGGCATGCAGTACGACACCACGATCAACGACTGGCACACATGCCCCAACACTGGCCGCATCAACGCATCCAATCCATGCAGTGAATACATGCACTTGGACAACAGCGCCTGTAACCTTGCCTCTATCAACCTCCTCAAGTTCCTCCGCGATGATGGCAGTTTTGATACGCAATTTTACAAAAAAGCTATTGATACCATTATCTTTGCCCAGGAAATCATCGTGGGAAATTCCTCTTACCCAACGCCAAAAATCACCCAGAATGCCATGGACTATCGTGAACTTGGCCTCGGCTATGCGAATTTGGGATCGCTCCTCATGAACCTTGGCGTTCCCTATGATTCGGATGAAGGGCGAGCGATCGCTGGCGCGCTCACTTCTATTCTGTGTGGTGAAGGCTATTACATGTCGGCACAGATTGCTTCCGCCATGGGACCGTTTGCGGGATACGAAAGAAATCGGGAACCTATGCTCCACGTGATTCGAAAACACGGCCAAGCGGCTGAAGCGTTGGCACCCATGGTATCGCGTTCAGGCAACGGACATTATACCGGTACCTGGAGGGAGGAACTCAATGCGACAAGCGTGCAGGTTTGGAAAGACGCCTACCGCGTGGGAGAGCGATATGGCTTCCGCAATTCGCAGGCAACGGTGTTGGCCCCAACGGGTACCATTTCATTTTTGATGGATTGCAATACCACGGGTATCGAACCGGAACTGGCGCTGGTAAAATACAAAAAGCTCGTCGGAGGAGGAACACTCAAGCTTGCCAATGCCCAAGTTCCCGCCGCATTGCGCAGGCTCGGCTACGAAGAAGCTAACATAGAAGATATCTCCGCTTACCTTTTGGAAAAAGATACGATTGAAGGTGCGCCGCATATCAAACCCGAACACCTTCCAGTCTTTGACTGCTCATTCAAAGCGGCAAATGGGACGCGAACAATCACGTACCAGGGACACGTCAAAATGATGGGAGCCACCCAGCCATTTATTTCCGGCGCTATCTCAAAGACGGTGAACCTTCCCACGGATGCCACGGTGGATGATATCCGTAATGTTTTTATCGAATCCTGGAAACTGGGCCTCAAGGCAGTGGCCGTCTACCGCGACGGATGCAAATCGGTACAACCCATGAGCACTACGGATAAAGACAAAAAACTGGTTGAGCATGTGAACGGCTATACTCGCATAAAGCTCCCCGATGAGCGTCCCTCCATCACGCACAAATTTGCTCTCGGACAACACGAAGGATATCTGCATGTCGGGATGTATCCTGAAACAAAAAAAGTTGGTGAGATGTTTATCACCATCGCCAAGGAGGGGAGTACGATTTCCGGACTTCTGGATGTAATAGCCACGCTTGTGTCCATGTGTCTCCAATCCGGTGTTCCCTTGAAAGTGTTGGTGAAAAAATTCAAAGACATGCGCTTTGAACCCTCCGGCATCACCACGAATGAGCAGATTCCGTTTGCAAAGTCATTTATGGATTATATTTTCCGATATCTGGGAATGAAATTCTTGGGCGAAAAAGATCGCGAGGAAATATTTGGTCCCTCCTACGCCGAGGCTTCTGAGGGCGCAGCCTCTATCCCCGTAGCTATGCCGGTAGTGGCGCCCGCCCCGCAAAGCTCCGTAGGAGCGACGTGGGGGGAAGATACGCAAGATGCACATACCGACGCGCCTCTCTGCGGTGAATGCGGTACGATGATGTTTCGGGCTGGATCTTGCTTTTCCTGTCCAAACTGCTTCAATACAACTGGAGTCTGTAACTAGCCTCGACCGAAGCGTCGGGGTTGACTACCATGAAACAGCGCCCCGACGACGATATTCTTCGGGCAAATCTCTATGAAGAACAGCGTGCTGCTTCGCAGGACTACTTTGGTGATACCATTCGCTATCTCTTTATCATCATCGCTACGATCATGCTTATCACTTTGCCCTACGCAAACCGAAAGGTTCCCTTTTACTTCATCATCTCTATTGTGGGAGTGCTCCTAGTGGGGTTGTGTGCGGGGCTGACCAACGCCCGCTGGCAGTGGACGCTTCTATTTGATGCTATCGTAGCGGCCGGCGGTATGTTCTTTTTTGAAGCCTATGCGGTCACCATCTACCGCAACCACGGATCATTTTTCATGCTTCTGTTGAGCCAGCTTCTGGCACTGCTATTTTTCTTCGCGATGTACTTTAGTATCCAAACCTTCCGCCGTTGGCTGACGTATCGGTAAATTAAAACGCACCACTTCCTCCTTTCGTGTGATGCGTGTTAGGGTCCGCCGTGGCGAACGTTTGGTGAAAGAACGTTTCGGCCATCATGCCGCTACTCGCAGCGAACGGCCGTGAACTGGATCTCGATGCTGTCGGGATCGGCACCGAAGCGTCGGAGGAGTCGCTCCTGGACTCCCTCGGGTTTGCCGGTCCGGATCCTCCAGTCGGGATTCCAGAACCAGTCGTGGGGAAGCCTCTTTCTAACCAGCTCCTTGGTGAGGACCTCTCGGCGAAGCCGTACCTCGCCCCACTGCTTGATGCGATCCTTGTTCATCTCTCGTCCGCTGATGGGTCTGACGAGCAAGACCGCGTCGTTCGTGCAAACCCCGTTGACGCTCACGGGATCCAGCCGGAGGAAGGGACTCATCTCCGCTCCGTGTGCCACCGGCGGGTTCTTCATCCCGAGGATGACCCAAACCGTGAGGAACATCGCCAGCCGGAGGCACATGTGCCCCACGCTGTCCCAGGCCGTGTAGCGCGGTCCCTGGATGCGACGTCGCTGGATGATCCGGAGAGCACCCATCAGGCCTACGACGATCATGATGACGTCGATCGCGGCGAGGAGCTTCCAGTGGTTCGGTTCGCGTGTCCACTCCATCATGCGGATCAGCATTGCTCGGACCTCTCTTTTCTACCAATAGACAAGCGGGTTGCTCATCTTTGGTACTCAACAATCCAAATGATTTGAATTACTGGGTACCAGAGAAAAGTTCGGAATGTTCAGGTGCTTACAGAAGTATATCAAAACACTTGACGAAAGTCAACAGACAATGTGCTATAAAACGTGGGGGATTCTACCAAAAAACATCATCTTGAGCTTGTTGAAAGATGGTGCTTTTTTGTTTGTTACCTTTCTTTTTTTATGAAAATACGATACTATGGCAACACTGCGGACGTAGCTTAGTTGGTTTAAAGCGCCTCCCTGTCACGGAGGAGATCGAGGGTTCGAATCCCTTCGTCCGCGCAAATTAGTCCGGCACAATCACCGACCCGACTTCTTCGCCTTTGAGCGCCTTGGTGAGGTTGCCTTTTTTGAGGATGTTCAAGACACGGATCGGCATATTGTTTTCTCCGGCAAGAGTGACTGCCGTGCGATCGAGGATGCCAAGTTTCTGCATGACAAAATCATGCTGGGAAATGCTTTCGATAAATTCCGAGTCATCATGGGCATTGGGGTCTTTACTATAAATCCCGTCTACCTTAGTACCCTTGATGACAAGATCCGCTTCCAGCTCAATGGCACGCAACACGGCGGCGGTATCGGTTGTAAAGCGGGGATTGCTGGAGCCACCGGCCAAAATGACAACACGACCTTTTTCCATGTGCCCGATGGCGCGACGACGGATGTAGGGCTCGGTAAATGCACGAACTTCCACAGCACTCATGGTGCGCACCTCTTGCTGATGAGCTTTTTCGAGAAAATCCTGCAATATAATGCCATTGATAATCGTAGCAAGCATGCCAGCCTGGTCGGCGATGACGTTGCTGGATCCAATGCCTTGAATCAAACGCGTTCCACGCACTAGATTTCCGCCACCGATGACGATGGCCAGCTGACACTCCGTGGCTTTTGCCGCATCGTGAATTTCGTCGGCAATAAATTGGATCGCCTCTTTGTCAAAGCCCGTCTTCCCATCACCTGACATTACCTCACCACTAATTTTGAGTATGACCCGTGAAAGTTTTTTCATAGTAGCAGGGACGAGACTCGAACTCGTAACCTCGGCGTTATGAATGCCGTGCTCTAACCAGTTGAGCTACCCTGCCATAAATCCTATTTATATTACATTACTTTACAACGGATTTCAACGCTGATATACTGCTGAAACGAGATCGCGGGGTGGAGCAGCCTGGTAGCTCGTTGGGCTCATAACCCAAAGGTCGCAGGTTCAAATCCTGCCCCCGCA
>JBBTSB010000004.1:0-94500 GCA_038064915.1 Patescibacteria group bacterium | reverse complement strand
TTTTTGCTACGATCAGGGGAATGATAAGTTCGAACAAAGTTTAAGATTTTCGACACATTTATTTTTTTATCAGTTCGTAAGCCCATTCAATACTTCTTCAGTCTCAGCTTCCAAAGAGGTTAATTCTTTTGAGATCATTTCAATTTCTCCCTCCAATGCGGAGATTTTTTTGAGAATCTGTTCCAGTTGTGTTTGATCGGTATCGGTCATATTAGGCGGCTACCTCTTCTTCCTCCGCACCTTCAGATACGTCGGATTTCCCGAGGAGATCTCGGATGCTCATCATGTTGTGATGAAATTCTTCCCATTCCGCTAATTCTTGCCTTCGTTTCAGTAAATCTGTTCTCGATTTTAAAAGTGTATCCGGCACCTTGATTCCTTTTGCTTGAAGTTTTTGTATCAACGCATCGGCACGCGTGAGTTCCTCTCCAACTGCCTCGATGCGGTTTCTAAATATCTGAATCTTGGGATCCATCTTTTCAAGTGCTTGTTTTGCCAATTCCCCAAGTTTCCTTTTTTCTTCATCCTTGTCCGTTTCTCTGCTGTTTTGTAAATCAATAAACCGTCGATGATACACTTCAAATATGCGCTGACCGCGCATAAATTCACTTTCAAATTTGGGTTGTGGGGTTTCCCGTATCACTATTCTATGCTATTCTTTTTTTATCCACTATGCAACGGTCTGTGATATAATCTCATTTATTATGGAATCACATCATCGAGAACGGGTTTTTGTAGGATTGATTATCGCTCTTTTCGTATTGCTGGGTGCAACGTTGAACCACTTCGATGCATGGCCTTTCACCATAGGCTACAGCGAAAGCGACGCGCGATCTCCTCGTGCACAAAACAAGAATCGACAAGATACCGTCTCTATAGCATTGGTGGGAGACCCGGAAATGGTTTTTGATTACTCTGTACAAAAATGCGATACCAACGACATTCCTGATCTTGCGGTGCGCGCATTTCGTGATGCAAAGGGTCAGGTCCACCTCATCCGCAGTCACTATAGTGGCAATCGCAGCATGATCGGATCATCTCTTGATACCGTTCAAAACAATTGTGCGATAAATTTTGCTTCAGCAAATGATACATCGTTTGATAATAGAAAATATCACGAGTGGATCGCTTCTCCGTATACAATTGATGGTACCACTGTGTATTCACTCGTTCACAACGAGTGGTACGGCTGGTTGGCTGACACCGAATGCATTAGGGGCAATCAAATTCATGGCTGGATAAATTCTCTAACACTCGCCGTTTCGAGCAATGGCGGAAGTACATATCAGCATCCAACTGATTACAAAATCCGTTATCCGACGACACCCTGGAGCACATCGTTTGGCTGTACTTCTACCGATCACACCCAGTATGGCTCCTTTACCCCCTCCAATATTGTCAAAGCAACAGATGGGTATTTTTATGCACTTTTTTGGAGTATCAAGTCGCAGTATGAAACTCAAGGATCATGTCTGATGCGTACCGGCAACCTCGCAAACGCGTCTTCTTGGGAAGTGTATACAGACAATGGGTTTGTCAAATCAAAAACAGCCGTTTGCGAGCCCGTCATTCCGCTCAACATCGTCATGGACTCACTTACGTACAATACCGCACTGGGCAAATATGTGGGGGTTGGACTAAACTTTTCTAAGCAGGAGTTCTCTTTGCTTACATCTTCGGATCTTATTAACTGGTCATCGCCCCAAAAGATTATGTCCGTCCCAAAATCTGCGGACGGTTGGTGGACACGTGCCTACCCATCGCTTCTTGATCCGTTAAGTGCCAGTAGAAACTTTGAAACCACCGGGCAAGAATCGTATCTATATTTTATGGAACATCATGGTGGCTTGGATCGAGATCTTATGCGCCAGAAAATAAGCCTTACGCCAAATACGCGCTAACCTATGAACACCTATGTTGTCACTGGTGGAGCCGGATTTATCGGCTCGCATCTTACTGATCGCCTACTAGAGGATGGTCATCGTGTAATCGTCATAGATGACTTTTCGCTTGGGAAAAAAGAAAATCTTTCTGCTCATGAAAATCTCATAGTTTTAGAAAAAAGTGTTACTGATGATTTGCGGCTTTTGATTCCAAAGGATACGGCGGCTATTTATCATGAGGCGGCATTGCCGAGGGTGCAGTTTTCTATAGCCCAGCCGTGGGAGTCGCACGTGGCGAATGCCGATGGAACACTCAATATGCTTTTGATTGCACGGGATTTGGGAATTAAGCGATTTGTGTTTGCATCAAGTTCCTCTGTCTATGGCGATCAGCAAATTCCTCTGACCGAGTCGCAGGTTCCAAAACCCATTTCTCCCTACGCCCTCCAAAAACTCATAGGAGAGCACTACTGCCGATTGTTTGCCGAGCTCTATGGTCTGGAAACAGTGAGTCTCCGCTATTTCAACGTATTTGGTCCTCGCCAAAATCCCGATGGCGCTTATGCGGGGCAAATTCCGAAGTTTTTTGTAAAGCTATTGAGGGGTGAAACCCCTCAAATTAATGGCGACGGTGAGCAAACAAGAGATAATACGTATGTTGATGACGTCGTAGAGGCCAATATATTAGCAGCTACAAGAGTAATAGGCTGGGGTGATTTTTTCAACATCGGAGGTGGACATAATCATTCCGTAAACGAGACGACAAAGCATATTTTGGAAATTACAAAATCCGATATCATCCCGAGTCATGGTCCCGCCGTCGTAGAGCCAAAAAACACTCTTGCTGATATCTCAAAAGCAAAATCGGTCCTCGGCTGGGAACCAAAGACCGATTTTGAAACTGGTCTCAAGAAAACCTACGAATACTTTGCTACGGAGTGACAATAATCGATCCGAATTTGGATGTAGTCAGATGGTCGTGATACGCCCACGTGCCGACGACGTTAAATTTCATCGAAAATGCCCCTCCGGGTGCGATATTGCAACCGGTGAATACTCCACTAAAGCAAGTACCTTTTTCGGGATAATCGTTGTGTGATGGATGTTTGGCTGACGCCGGCCACATGTCAACAGTGCTAGCATTTTTGAATACAACAGTTGAACCCACTTTGACAGTCAACGGGTTTGGCGCGAAGCCATTTGCCGTATAGGTAATGGTCATGGATGCAGGTGTCGCAGACTGTGCTGGCGTTGCCGAAACGACACTCGTCGGACTTGCTGTCACCGATGCTGTTGCCGTCACGATCGGCGATGGCGATGCCTGTTCTTGCCCTCCACCAGAGGACACAAGAACTATCACTAACACTACAACTACGACCGCAATAAGACCGTATAAAATATTTTTATTCATATTATAGTGTTATCGCATTTGCAAATAAATTGCAATCCACAAAGTGGGAGCGGGTACGTAGAGGATGTTCGAACCCTTTTCTTACGTCAGGATCCTGGCATCCTCTCGATGATTGAAAAGATCCGTCAGCTCAATGAGCTTCAGAAGCAACGAAGTGTAGCCTCCTGCCCTGCCTGAAGGACTTTCCAGTTATCTTTCAATACTAATTCACTCTGGATCTGTTGGCAAGGATGGAAGACCTTTCATTCGAATCTAAAACACCACCCCGCAACGATCCGAGGACCATCGCAGTAGTGGTGATTTGTGAAGCGCCCCGAAGGGCGGGGGAAGAACAAAAGACGTGACGTCGTCAGCCGCCGGCCGACCTCAGTCGACGAAGGTCAAGATCGGGCAGACCTTGTCCTTCTTGTCTTTGAGGAAGGCTCTGAGCAAATCCCAGCCGTCCCGGACATGGCGCGACTTGCGGACCAAGTCGAGTCCGAGACAGATGATGATGCCTAGGAGTGCGAGCAACACTCCCCAGACGATTGCCCAGCCGACCCACCAACCTGTAGCCTCGACGACATGAGCGCCGTGATTGGGTAGCTTCAGGTAGGCGACCCCGAAGATCGCCACCGCCCATGCAAGTCGGATCATCTTGGTGGTTAGGGGGCGGAAGCGCTTCAGGCCGCACAGAGAGTCAGCGTCCCCGGAGAAGGGTCCGACCTCAGGCCTTCCCCTGCCAGCAAAGATGTTGAAGAGCGCGACCGCCGTATACATGCCGAGGTAAGCGCCGAGGATGACGCCCCAGAAGATCCCCGCGCCGATCAGAGCAGGCGGACCCGCCAGGACGATCCGCCAGAAGTAGAGACAGCGGGATTTCTGGGCGGGAGCATGCTTGGCTCCGGTGCAGGAGCTCCGGTGCTCCAAGCAGCCGATCATATGCCAGGCATAGGTGAGGACCCAGAGCCGGTAGTGCCAGAGCCGCTTGTTGACCTCGTGGGAATCCCTTTGCGAATCCGTCATCGTCCACCTCCTTATGGGATTGGGTTCGGATACGGCTCACGATGCGCGAGGCATGCACCAGGAGCCGAATCTGAACGAGAGGCGGATGGTATAAGGGTACATGAATAGTGTTTTCTGTCAAGCAGTTTTCAAGGTCTCTTGACGTCAGGTTTGTCAGCTACTTTCGCTAGCTCTCCGTATAGCTCGAGTAGTTGGCTAGCTACGAGCCGTGCCTGTTCCAGTGGCAGATCTTCGCCAAACTCTTTTTTCCAGAGTCGTATGAATTCATTGAGATCGTGATCAGATAGTTCAGTCATGAATACTATGACGCATAGCGAGTAGTTTGGTATTGAGAAAGGGTTCGATTCCCTTTATGGTCAAGTCAATCTTGCCGCAGACGGCAAAGACTACCCGACATAAGAAAACCGCCTATTCGGCGGTTTTCGAAGAAGTCATCAGTTTAGATAGTCACTTTCTCTTTAGAGCGGGTATGGGGAGTCGAACCCCACTCAACAGGTTGGAAACCTGTGGTAATGCCGATATACGATACCCGCCTTCGCTAAAGCTTCGGCGGGGCAAGCCCGCCATCAATAATTTATCATTCGCAACCTTGTTTGGCAATCCCGCGTCTGCTAGTATCAGACTGAATGAAAAAGACATTCCTTATTTTAGCAGTGTCGCTGGCCTTGGGCTGGCTTTTTGATTACTTCTTTTTTGAGAAATCACCGGGTATTGGATTTCCGATCTACGTGCTCCTCATTTTGGGTGCCATCTTCGGACTTGCCAGCGGATTCAAACATCCTACTCCCAAAAGTAGCTGGATTTTCGCTCTCCTCCTGCTCTTTTTTTCGAGCATGGTTTTTTTCCGTGCTAGCGGGTTTCTCACGTTTCTCAACATTGTCGCATCGCTGTACCTCGTGCTTCTCCTCACCAATTCGTTTGGCGGTTTCAATCTCAATGCTATTCCACTTCCCTGGCGCTATGTCAAAGGTTTTTTTGGCGCCATGTCCGACATGCTCGCAGCCCGAGGTACGATCCAGGAGCATCACCGCACACCGAAAGTCATTCG
The DNA here is from genome assembly GCA_038064915.1 of Patescibacteria group bacterium. Classification (GTDB taxonomy): domain Bacteria; phylum Patescibacteriota; class Minisyncoccia; order 2-02-FULL-40-12; family IGHO2-01-FULL-4-A; genus JBBTSB01. Next base: position 89,153 of record JBBTSB010000004.1, on the reverse strand, counting down.
TGGCATCATCCTCGCACTTCCCTTCCTCATTCTCTTCCTGATTCTCTTTACCTCTGCTGATCTTATCTTTCGCCAGGAATTTAAGGAGCTTTTTGATTTTAAGATAAATTCTGAAACCATCGCACATATAATTTTGGTTTTAGTTGTGACGTGTGCGTATCTCGGTGCATTCTGGTATGTATTTCGGAGAACGGAAGCGTCTCCGGCTATCACACCCGCTTCAGGAAAATTTCACATAGGCCTTATCGAGTCTTCCATCTTGTTGGGATCCATAAACACCCTATTCTTGCTTTTTATTCTCATTCAGCTTCGTTATCTTTTCGGAGGTATTGAAAATATTACTCTCGAGGGGTTTACCTATGCAGAGTACGCACGAAAAGGATTCTTTGAGCTCATTGCGGTAGCGTTGCTATCCTTCCTCCTCCTTTTTGCGGTAGACAAGTACGCAGAACGCTCACCGCGTTGGTTGAGTAGCGCGTTGATTGCCCAGGTGTTTGTGATCATGGCATCGGCATTCAAGCGTTTGCACCTATACGAAACCGCGTATGGATTTACTGAATTGCGCCTCTATAGTTACCTGGTTATTATCTTTCTCGCCATAATATTTTTTGTGCTCGTGTATAAAATTCTCGCCCATCAGCGCGAGGAACCGTTTGCGCTCAACATATTCATCATTGCTCTGGTATTTCTTGCCGGCATCAATATCGGCAATCCCGACGCGTTTATTGCGCGCAAAAATATAGATCGCTTCGCTACAACTGGAAAATTGGATGTGGAGTATTTGGCCACACTTTCCGATGATGCCTTGCGCGAGCTACGAAAGATTCCTCAAATTCCAGAAGAGCGTTTCGTCAAAAAAGAGATCAAGCACTGGCAGTCGCTTCACTATTCGCCCTAGCGCGTTCGAGGAGTTTTGCCTGCGCGGTAGGGATGTTTTCGGCTTTGCCCGCCCAGGTTTTGAGAACGGAATCTTGTAGCGCACGACCGTAGGAAAACGTAAGCCGCCACGGACCGCCGATACGGTTGATCGCTTGAAGATTTTCTGTGGCTTCCTCTTCGGATTGTCCACCGGAAAGAAAAGTAATGCCCGGCAAATTGTCGGGAACAGTCTTCTTGAGTACTCGGACCGTCGCTTCAGCAATTTGTTGCGGAGTAGCTTTTTGTCCAGATACCATGCCTGATACCACCATGTTGGGTTTCAGAATGATACCATCAATGGCAACACCAGCGGAGTTCAATTCATCAAACACCACGCGAAGTGTCTCCTCGGTGGTTTTTTCGCATTCCTCAATGCCGTGACCGCCATCCATAAGCACTTCCGGCTCCACCATGGGCACAATTCCCAGATCCTGGCATAGTTTTGCATATTCAGCCTGTGCCTTTGCATTTTCTATAATATACTGCTCCTTGCCCACGATAATAACTGATCGGGCCTTTGCGGCCTGCGCTCCAAGTTTTTTATACTCCTCAAGACGCTGTGCAAGGCCAGACATTGGTTTTATGACGCCCGTTTCCTTGTCGAAGCCTTCGTCAACCTTGATGATCGAAATAATGTTTGGGTTTTTTAAAATTTGGTCTCTTATTGTTTCGTCAAATTGGATAATACCAGAAATATATTGATCTAGGCCCGGAGTAGAGAATAGTAATTCACGATATGTTCGACGATTCTCGTGTGTTGATTCGATGCCAATCTTTGCAAAACGCTTTTCTATCGTTCCAAAACTTTCATCTGCGGCGAGAATTCCCTTCCCAGGTGCTACGAGTTTTTTTGCAACTTCATTGAGACTTGGCATGGTGGTGAGTAGTTATGTATCGAATAGTTTTTGAGGCTAAACGCATGACGACGGAATGGGTCGTGATAATATGATCTGATATAGTTATACCTTTCAAAAGCGGACCTTCAATGATGCCAGTGGCGGTAAATGTAAGCTGATTTCCTTTTGCAAGATCATTTGCATCAAAAATCTTTTTTTCTTCAGGAAAACGAGCGAAAATCTGCCCGCCCATGATTTTGATAGCAGCGGCGGCAAGGACTGCTTCGGGTGTCCCACCCGTGCCCATGACCATATCGATACCCGAATCCGGAAAGCATGTTGCGATGCCAGGAGCCAAATCGCCGGCATTTATCAAGCGTACGCGAGCACCAGCTTTGCGGAGATCATTGATCAATGCCTTATGTCGATCGCGTTCCAAGACCACAACTGTGACTTCTTGAGGCGATTTGCCGAGAGCTTTGGAGACTTTATTTATATTTACTTTGACGGGTGCTTCCAGATCGATGACTTTTGCAGCTTGAGGTCCAACGGCAATCTTCTCGATATAAAACTTACCCTTCGGCATAGGCATGAGCGAACCCGCTGCACCGGCCACAATGACTGACATGGCATTGGGATACCCGAATGCAGTATTTGTCGTGCCTTCCAAGGGATCCACTGCAATATCCATTTCAGATCCTTTGCCTGTGCCAAGCAATTCACCTTCAAACAATTCCGGCGCTTCGTCTTTTGTTCCCTCACCGATAACGACACGGCCCTTGAAATCAATCTGATTAAAGCGATCACGCATCTCATCAACCGCCGCCTTATCTGCGGCATTTTTGTCGCCCTTCCCAATCCATGAAGCCGCGGCTATTGCCGCGGCTTCGGTGACTCTTACAAATTCTAATGCCAAATTTCTATCCAAGGGATTTTAAGGTTCGACCTTGAGACTTCATTAAGGTCGAACCTTAATAACCTACAGTACGGCTTCTTTCAGAGCCTTTGAGGGCACAAACTTTGCTTTCTTGGATGCCTTGATCTGGATGGTCTCTCCAGTGCGAGGATTGCGTCCTTCGCGAGCGGCGCGGGCGGCAACCTTGAAGATGCCAAAACCGCTGATATTGAGTTTATCTCCACGCTTCATGATCTTGGTGATTTCCTCAACAAATCCTTCGAGCCATTCGGCTGCCTGCTTCTTGGGGACGTTGAAACGCTCCGCAAGTGACTGAATAAACTGGGTCTTTTTTACTGATTGCATATAGGTTTAGAGTTTAAATGTTTAAGATTTAAAGTACATATCGACCTTGATATTTAATTATAGGCGTATTTGCTAGGTTTTTGCAAGTATCCTATCAACAGCCCCTATCTCGCGTATTCTATGGCCCTCGTTTCGCGTATGACATTGACTTTGATTTCTCCTGGATATTTCATTTCCGATTCGATTTTTTTGGCTATATCCCTCGACAATTTCATTGCCGATAGGTCATCAACCTTCGCTGGTGTCACAAACACTCGTAGTTCACGACCTGCTTGGATGGCATATGATTTTTCGATACCCTCGAAGGAATTTGCAATACGCTCCAATTCTTCAAGGCGTTTGATGTAGACTTCCACCGTATCGCGCCGAGCACCGGGACGAGCGCCGGAAATAGCATCAGCGGCCTGCACAATGCGTGACTCGAGACTGGAGTAGGGATACTCTTCGTGGTGTGCTTCCATGGCACGAATGACTTTTTCATCCATCCCGAATTTTTGCAAAATCTTGCGCCCGATTTCTACATGTGTTCCCTGAACTTCATGATCCACTGCTTTGCCGATATCATGGAAGAGTGCGCCCTTCTTTGCAACCGTAGCATCTGCGCCGAGTTCCGAAGCGAGCATGCCCGCAACATGAGCCATTTCTATGGAGTGCACGAGGACATTTTGACCAAAACTGGTACGGTACGCAAGGCGGCCAAGCAAATACGTAAGTTTTGGATCAACGACGCCAACTCCAACCTCAAAGAGCGCAGCTTCACCTGCTTGCTTGATTTTTTCATTGATATCTTCTTTCGCTTTCTCTACCATTTCTTCAATTTTGCCAGGATGTATTCGGCCGTCTTGGATTAGTTTATCAATGGCGAGTTTTGCTATTTGGCGGCGAACCGGATCAAACCCCGAAACGACAAGAGCCTCAGGCGTGTCATCAATGATAATATCCACACCCGTAAGTCTCTCAATTGTCTTGATATTTCTTCCTTCTTTGCCGATGATTTTACCTTTCAATTCATCGGAAGGAAGACTGACCACCGTCGTCGTAGCGTCTGCAATATGCGAGCCAGCGTAACGCTGAACTGACATGGTGAGAATTTCGCGAGCCTTGCCATCAAGTTCGTCCCGATTCATCTGTTCGAGTTTTTTCATTTTTTGATACAGTTCGTCGCGATATTCATCTTCGATACTTTTCATCATCATGTCCTTTGCCTCGTCGCGTCGAAGACCCGTGATACGTTCTAGTTCCGTCAGTTGCTGTTGGCGCTTTTCTTCAAGTTCTTTTTTTACGCTTTCACTTTCTACGAGCTTCAGTTCAAGCTGTTTCTTGGTTCCTTCAAGTTCTCGCGACTTTGATTCCATTTCCGACTCCTTCTTGGATAACAGATTCTCTATGCGCAAAATCTGCTGGTTTCTCACCTCTTCCTCTTTTTTAGCATCCTCAAGAATCTTGAGTGATTTTTCGTTAGCTTCCAACTGCAAATCCTGGGCCTTTTGTCTGGCCTCGGAAAGCATTTTGTCTGCCCTTTCCTTTGCAGAGTTTACCCGACGACTGATGATGAGTACGCTAAGAAGATATCCACCGACCGCACCGAGACATAACGCAATAACCGCTTTGATGAGCGTAGATAGTTCCAATGACATTGTGATTGGGGTTAAAATTCATTATGATACGAGTATATATGAAACCACTTGTTTTGGCAATTCTCGACGGCTGGGGATATTCTCTGAAGCGCGCGGGTAATCCTCTGCTCGAGGCACGGAAACCCAATCTGGACTATATCACTAACCACTATCCACTTCTTTTACTTCAGGCATCAGGTCTTGCCGTGGGGCTAAACTGGGGAGATTTTGGCAATAGTGAGGTAGGACATCTCACAATCGGCGCCGGACGAACCGTACAACAGTATTCGACGCGAATCGGTCGCGCAATTAAAGATGGTTCTTTCTTTTCCAATAAAGTTTTAGTAGACGTTTTTTCTCATCCGCGCGTTCATATCATAGGACTCCTTACGGCGGGAAATGTCCATGCTGATCTCTCCCACCTGCAAGCACTCATCGAAATGGGAACGACATCTCAAATCTTTCTCCATTTGTTTACGGATGGCAAAGATTCCGGAATCCATGATGGCGCAGGGCTTCTCAAAAAACTCCCTGTATCGCCGACAACTATCATCGGCCGCAACCATGGAATGGATCGAGACAAGAATTGGGATCTGACTCAACAAGCTTACGACCTCATCGCGCTGGCAAAAGGAGAAAAGACAGAAGATTTTACTGCCAAAATCGAAGAATTGTACAAGCAAGGTACACCGGACACAAAAATCCCTGCGTTGGCAGCCACGACGTATGAAGGAACGCGCCCTGGCGATGCTTTCTTTTTTTTCAATTTTCGTGAAGATAGTATTCGGCAGTTGTATTCGCTGTTTCCCGATGCTTATACTATGACAAAGTATACGGACAAGGATGAGCGTTTTCTGTTTGGCCCACCTGAACTCAATAACAATCTTTCGGAACTCATCAGCAAAGCTGGCCTTACACAACTTCACATTGCGGAAACCGTAAAATATGCACATGTTACATACTTTTTTAACGGATTGAAAAATGAGCCATACGAGAATGAAAATGATGTCCTTATTCAATCCGTGAAGGATATTGAGGCGGAACCCACCATGGGAGCGGAGAACGTTGCAAATCGTATCGTTGCTGAACTCCCAAACTACGATGTTATCGTTGCAAATTTTGCCAATGCCGACATGCTTGCGCATACGGGAAACTATGAGGCAACACGAACGGGTGTGGAAACGGTGGATAATGCGGTTGGTATCATTATGGATGCTGTACTGGCACAAGACGGCATACTGCTCATTACGTCCGACCACGGAAATGCTGAAGCATTGATTGATCGCTTTACCAGCGAGCCGGAAAGCCGTCACGATGGAAGTCCCGTTCCGATCTATTTCATCGGAAATCAATATAACACCACCAACTACACACTACCCACTGAGCCCGATGGTATTCTCGCAGATGTTGCACCCACAATCCTTGAACTTATGGGAATTCCACAGCCTATTGAGATGACTGGAGTATCCCTCCTCCCAAAACTTCCTGCCCGCGATACAACACCGCAGACTGACCAGGGCTTGGAGAAGTGAAGAAGTGCGTAGTTGATAGTCTAAAGTCAGGACTAATCATCACAGGAACTTCTTTTGTCCGATAACGAATTTTCACGCTTGCTTTTAGTGGCAGTTTTGGGTTTGAAATCCAATTTATTTCCGCCAATTTTGCATTTTGATTTTTTATTTTTGATTTTGAGACAAAAAGCGTATTGCGCTTTTTGTCGATGACATAAAATGGCCCTCCTCCAGTAGTAATATTCAGTCCATGTCGTTGGCCGATGGTGTAGTAGGCTGTGCCGTCATGAGTTCCAACTTCTTTTCCGTCGAAAATAATTGGCCCAGGTTCAGGTTTTATATATTCTGTCAAAAAGTCATGCATATCCAGCTTACCGACAAAACATACGCCCTGACTGTCTTTTTTGGCGTGTGTAGGCAGGCCGAATTTTTTGGCGAGCTTTCTTACTTCAGGTTTTGTATACCCGCCAATCGGAAAAAACACGTGCTTGAGTTGATCTTGCTTCAGTGTCCACAAAAAATACGTCTGGTCTTTATTTTTGTCTTTTGATTTGAGAAGATGCGCTTGTCCGTCGGAGCCTTGACGAAGGCGTGCATAATGCCCTGTTGCTATGTAATCTGCACCATCGGCAAGAGCTTTTTTCAAAAATAGACCAAACTTGATTTCTTTGTTGCACATCACGTCGGGATTTGGCGTAATTCCATCCCGATATCCATCAATCATATACTGCGCGACTTCGCGGCCATATTCTATAGAAAAATCCCAGGTTTTGAATGGAATGCCGAGTTTTGCCGCCACTCGCATTGCGTCTTGCCGATCCTGCTTCCAATTGCAGTAAAATCCCTCGGGTTGCCACGGTTTGAAAAACACTCCGGTTACCTGATGTCCTTGTTGTTTGAGGAGTGCTGCTGCAACAGAAGAATCAACACCGCCAGACATGGCGACGTAGATTTTAGAAGATATTGAGCTTTTTGATGAGGCCGTATTTTTTGACATAGTTGCTAGTTTCGTCGGGAAATATATCACTATTCGCCCAATCCTGTCCATCGCTTTTTACTGCTTGAATGACGCGACCCGGGCCGCCGTTGTAGGCCGCGGCGAGCATTTCGCGAGTTGCAGGAATGCTGGCTTTGCTTTGGATTTCATGGGCCTCGTTGTCAAATAACAACGCAATTGCCTTAAAAGCGTTCGTATGGTCCACCATGCCAAGCGTGTGGTCTTTGATCAACCCAGCATCCGGGTAACGATCAACCATAAGGTCGTAGGTGGGTTCGATAAACTGCGCAAGGCCGTAAGCGTTCGCTTTTGAGCTCGTATAGCGATACGCCCACTGCTGATTTGCTCCAATGATCACTAAAGCACGCTCCACCAGAGCCCTACCTCCGTCGTCAGAAAATTCCAGCCATCCCGGATCGACATGCTCGACTAAAACTATGGTTTTTACGAGGTCCTTGGGTACTACGTCAACTACAAGCTTCCCGGGTTGAGAGCGCGATTGCACCTTGGCGGTTTTCAGTTCTTTAAATGCCTGCTCGGCATGACGGTTGATATATTCCTTCCCGTCGTCAACAACATCGGGCCAGTGAAGATTTTCCGAGTATGGTGCATATACCATGTCGGTATACTTGCTCCGTGGGGCATCAAGATCAAGACGCAGTGTGGTCTGCTCGGGGAGATACTTGCGTTCCACTAAAAATTTATTAGCTACGACGATTAGTTCCGGACGATCGTCAATTTCATAGTAGGTATTGAACGAATTCCACCATTGTATTCGAATCGGCAGTGAACTGGAAATGAGATCGCCTCCGGGAGTGATCCAAATCCGCTCTTCTTGAATTTCCCCCGTTTGTTTATTCAAAATAGCAAGTGCCACTTGCTGTCGCGATCCTGAATATGCAAGCGGTGGAGAAGCTTTGAGCATCGCAATGCCATCTTGGATTTTTTTTGAAATGGAAAATTCCGTATTCGTGAACAGCGAAAACGCTTGCTTCGAAACGTCAATCGTTCGCGAAAACAAAAAACTACTGGTCACCAGAAGCGTCAGTACCACCAGTGTTCCGCTAAAGATTTTGTTCGATAATAGCCGCCTTGTCGAGCGCCAAATTTGCATAATAGTTACATATACTTGAAGTACAATTGGCATTTCCACTAATATATGCTTTCGCGGCGCGTATTTCTCCTGCACGTGTTCCCGCCGCCGCACCGCCACGTGATAGCTTGATGGCAGCAGCCATAAACGCATCTTCGATATTCCATGGACTTACGGGGTCATGCCCTGTATATCGTATCACATCCGCTTCATACCCAAGCCAGGTGGTCGGGATAAATTGCGCCGGTCCCATCGCTCCCCCGCATCCATAACTGGGTTCGCGAGACACCTTTACCGTATTCGGATCGAGGCCAAGCTTGTTGATAATCTTGAAAAATGCCGCCTTTTCATCTTCGGCACGTTTCGTATAGTATGCCGCGCGTGTTGGATAAATTTTTGCAAGGTTCAAGTAGCACTGATACATATCCTTTTCCCAAGTACCGGTGCCGACATTTTTTCCCAACCGAGACTCCACTTCCAGTATCGCGATAAGAAACGCCGGTCTCATACCTACGCGAATAGCCGACATTTGGCCAAATTTGATGGCCTCCTCGACCGTAACACCGCTCTGGTTGAGGTAAGTTATTTGTTCGCGAATTTTTTTGAGTTGATCTTGTGACTGATTGAGAAGTGTTTGGTACTTTTTTTCCTCCCCTTTGGTATCCTTCAGAAGCTTGTCTTTTGTATTTTTATTCAGATCAAGGGTGCGGCGTTGAGATTCCTGGAGAGATTTCAATTCTTGGAGTTCGGAGCGTTTCTCCTCAAGGTTATTTTGCTTATATTCAAGATCAGCTTTTAAATCTCTCAACGCAATAATATTGGTGCGAAGAACATTTTGGGCATCATCAAGTGTTTTTACGCTACTAAAAAAATCAGAGAGGCGAGGATTTTTTACCAAAACTTGGGTAAGGTTTTGCTGATCGGTTTGGTAAAGTGTCAGTAGAGCGCTGCCCAGCGCCTGTTTGTGAATATCAATTTCCGCCTGTGTTTCACCGATACTTTTTTGCGTCACATCAATTTCAGAATCTGTTTGTGTAATGGCAAGTCCTAGGCTTTTTATTTCGAGCTGAATTTTGGAGATCTGGTTATTCAATCGGGAAATCTCGGTGCTCAACGTCTTCGCCTTACTACTCGTAGCGAGGATTTGTTCTTGGTATTCAGCGATTTGCCGTTGGAGCTCCTCAATCTGCTTGTTTCTCGATTCAATTTCTTCTTGCACCGAAGCTGTCCCATTCACAGGGACCAAAAAACATGCCATAATCAGCAGGATATAGGCGAATCGTTTCATGCAACTCCATTATATCATAAATCGAAAAACTTTTTTCAAGGGGTCAGCGGCACTCGCAATTACCACCGTTTTGAGCTATATATTAGGCCTTTTGCGTGATCGGCAGTTTGCTCACACCTTTGGAGCCTCTCCCGTACTGGATGCCTATAATGCGGCATTCACGGTACCGGATTTGATCTTAAATATCTTTGTTGCGGGGGCTCTTACAGCCGCATTTATTCCCCTCTTTACCTCCACGAAAGACGAAGAGCGACCAGAGTTTATTAATTCTGTTCTGAATAGCTCTCTTTTGGTAGTTTTTGTGTGCGGTGTTATTTCTTTTTTTCTTGCGCCGCAACTGAGTCATCTTATCGTACCTGGTTTTGATGATGTTGCTCGACACAGTTTTGTCATTCTCATGCGCATCCTCCTGCTCTCCCCAATTATTTTTGCAATCAGCAATACGCTGGGAAGTATCCTCGTGAGCCATGAACGGTTTTTTTGGTTTGGGATATCCGCTGCGCTTTACAATACCGGCATTATTTTGGGAACAATATTCCTTGTGCCTATTTGGGGAATTTATGGCGTTGCCGTAGGGACACTTGCAGGAGCAGTCTTGCATTTGATCCCCCGCTTGATCGCAACGAGAAAGTGGCTTGCCTACCGACCAAAAATTCATTTTAGTGATGTCTATCGCAATTTTGTTCGGCTCATGATTCCCAAGATGGCAGGACATCCGATCGAACAACTCACTTTTGCGGGATTTACGATCATTGCTTCGTCATTGGGTGCTGGATCAATCGCGATCATGAATTTTGCACGCAATTTTGAAAGCATGCCGGTCAATGTCATCGGCGCGACATTTGCTCTCACGGTATTTCCTGCACTTTCGCGCGCAAAAACAAAGGATGATTTCAACAACGAGCTATGGTTTACGGGAAAAGTAATCGTCTCCGTCACTATTCTTGCTGCATTGGTGATGTACCTGATCCGCCGTCCACTCATCAGTATTTTGCTCGGAGGAGGAGAGTTTGGTGCTGATGAAATTGCACTTACGGCGGCCACGTTTTCATTTTTTGCACTCGCTATTCCTACGGAAAGCTTGAGTCATCTCTTGGCCCGAAGTTTTTATGCACTCAAAAATAGTCTCACCCCCACCCTTATCAGCATCGGCGGCCTCGTCTTTGCTCTTGGCGCCGGATACTATTTTTCCCGCTTCATGGGCGTGCGCGGCCTCGCACTGGGCTTTTTTGTTGGCAGTTTGGTTAAAATTATTCTTTTGTGGATACTTCTCCGCCGAGAAACTGATAAAGTATTGACATGAAGGAAAACGAATTCAAACCAAAAGCGAAATCACTAGCGGATTTAGAGGAAGCCGTTGCGCGTCGAAATTTACGACTTGCAAGTGATTTTGAGACGCCAATCGATAAACTTAATAAAGAACTCGCGGCCGCTCAAAAAATCGTAGCGGAAAAAAGAGATGCGCTGGATGCCGTAAATGAGCGGCTATCACTCATGCAACTTAATCCAAATCAGGCCGCACGAGACCGAGCATTGAAAAAAGAACTAAATGATGAAATTATACATCTCACTGCGCGCATCCAGGAACTTGCTAGAGAAAAAGAGCACCTCGAGAAACAACTACCACGCTAATCAACCTCACTCTTTTTGATCACCTTGAACTGATTCTCGGTTTCTTTGAGATGTGCTTGGGCTTCTTTGATCAAGACTAAGCCTCGTTCATACTTTTTGAGCGCTTCGTCCAGATCAATATCCGGATTTTGAAACCATGATGAAATATCCTCGAGTTCTGCGAAGGCTTTTTTAAAGTTAAATTCTTTTGAGCTTTGTTTTGCCATATGCGAATTGCGCTTCTACTATATCACTGTCAGCTATATCTGCAATATTTTTAATAATTTTGTTTTTACTATCCCGTACAATCGCATATCCTTGTTTTAGTTTTAATTCAGGATTGGAAAGCGTGAGTTGATGCTCGTAGTTTAAGAGTTTCAAGTTTAAGTGTTTAAATGTATGGTCTATACTTTGCTGAACCTGCGAATTCCATACCGCCATCGTCTGTCGAAGCTCAGCAATAAGCCGGTTCACATCTGTATTGAGAGATTGCGCTATATTTTGAAGTGTGAGAGGAGCCGATTGCCAGTCAGCACTGATGATTTTGGCCGCATCGGTTGGTGTAGAAGCCCGCACATCTGCCACAAAATCGGCAATCGTCACATCCCGTTCATGTCCTATGGCCGAAATCACAGGAATACGTGACGCAAATATGGCTCGGGCGATATCTTCGCTATTAAAGGCTTGTAGAGCCTCCATGGAGCCTCCACCGCGGGTGATGACCAAGACTTCTGTTTCCGGTTCGTGCTGATTAAAATATGCGATAGCCTCGCAAACCTGCTCTACGGCGCTTGCACCTTCCACGCGTACATCATATAAATTGACCGAAATTCCAACAGATGTGAGATGCTTTAAAAAATCATTTTGCGCTTCGCGACCCTCCGCCGTAATCAAACCTAGGGATTTAATAAAACTGGGAAGAGGTTTTTTGTACTCTTCACTAAATAACCCATCTGTCTCTAACTTTCTCTTCAAGGCTTCAAACTGTCGCTTGAGTGTCCCTTCACCCGCAAGCATGATCTGAAAAGCTTTGAATGAAAACATTCCGTTGCGTTTCCAAATTTCGGGATACCCGCTGACTTTAATCACCATCCCCTCCTCCAACTCTATTCCAAGCTTGTCCATGATCGAGTTAAACCCCATGCAGGTCATGCTTGCGTCTTCCTCTTGATCATGAATCGTAAAGTATGTCACTCCCCCACGCCGGTTGATGCGCCCGGTCACCTCTCCATACACGGTGACCTGTTGCTGACGCAAATGCAGATTCACCGCTTCCAAAAATTGAGAAACTGTGAGTTCCATGGTTTAATAGTACATGCTTATTGATGACGTGACAATCAACGTAAAGGCCGGCAACGGTGGTAATGGAAAGGTTGCATTTAACTCCAACATGAAATCCCTCGGCCCCGTGGGTGGTTCAGGCGGACACGGTGGAAGCGTGTACCTGGAAGGAATTTCAGATTTAGGGGCGCTCTACCAATTTCGCAATAAAAAAGACTGGAAAGCCCAGGATGGTGGCAATGGCCGTGGGCAATTTGTGGATGGACCTCGAGGGGAAGATTTAGTTTTAAAAGTTCCCGTGGGTACGGTAGTCCATCCCAAAAATATCGAAATCACCAAAGTCGGCGAGCGCGTCATGATCGCCCAAGGCGGTAAAGGAGGCCGTGGCAACTTTCACTTTCGAGGTCCCGAAAACACAAGTCCCAAGGAGTTTGAACCTGGCACAAAAGGAGAAGAGTATACCATCCGCCTTGAGCTCAAACTGATCGCCGATGTCGGCCTCATCGGTCTACCCAATGTCGGTAAGTCGAGTCTTCTCAATGAACTCACCAACGCTAAAAGCAAAGTTGCAAACTATCAGTTTACTACGCTGGAACCGAATCTTGGCGTTTGGCATGGCGGACTTATTCTCGCAGATATCCCGGGGCTCATTGAAGGTGCGTCGAGTGGCAAAGGATTGGGAATTAAATTTTTGCGCCACATAGAACGCACTAAAGTGCTCTTTCACTGTATTGCCGCAGATTCCCCTCACCCGGAAAAAGACTACGAAATAGTACGCTCGGAACTTGCGACATTCAACAAAAAACTCTTAGAAAAACCGGAATATATTTTTGTTACCAAAAGCGACTTAGTTCCTAACTTTAAACTTGAAACTTTTAAACATTTAAACCCTCTGCTAATTTCAATTCACGACCTCGACAGTCTCAAGGAAGTTGAGAAACTTCTTAATGTTGTAGTTCTCTTGAGACAATCTTAAAATCTTTTTCTCGGGCGTGCCAGAGGGAGCGGTCGCGCTCTTCCTTATTGCCCAAAATTTCTCCAATATAATGGCCTGAAGTCAGATGCGGCCGGATGACATAGTCAGCGCCTTTTTTGTAAAGAATCGTGGAATCATGATCATTGTCCGCTCGCAAAATAATCTTCCGGGGACCTTTGGTGTGCCTTAGCTGCGTTAACAAAGACAAGTTGTCCTGCACATCCGGACTCGTGCAAATGACGAGCTTACTCTCGTCAAAATTGGCCTTTTCAAAAATATCGCGATCGGAAATATCGCCAAGCAAACATGCATAGCCGTGTTTCTTAAACCGCTCGACAACCGACGGATCAAAATCAATGATCAAAAGCTCGTCTTTTCGAATATGTGAAGCTATGATGTGGCCAATTCGCTGGGCACCGATAAGAATCGTGGGTCGGTGAAACTCCATCGAAGCAAAACCGTCTTCGCTCAACGGATCCAATTTTTCAAAGACAGCCAACATATGCCATAGTTTTTGTACAATAGAATCACCGTGGATAATGAGATACGTTGATACAACAATGGTGATGACTCCCACTGCAGTGATCAAACCCACGGCCTGCTCATTGATGTGGTGGAGCTTAAAACCAAGAGCAGCAAGAATAAGGCTAAATTCCGAAACCTGCGCCATCGTGATGCCTGTCATAAAGCTCGTCCTTCGCCGATACCCAGTAAGTCCCATAAGAACAAGGACGATGAGCGGATTTCCAATGAGAACAAAGAGTGAAAAAATGATAATAGGCCAGCCAAGACCAGCAAAATTAAAGAACGTGATCGAAGCCCCCAGCATCACAAAGAAAATGAGTATGAAAAAGTCTCGCAGTGGGCGTATGTGGCTTGCAATTTGAAAGTTTTCATAGGAGTTTGCAAGGCCGATACCCGCGAGAAATCCCGCAATCTCCACAGAAAAGCCGAGCTTTTGAACAATCGATGTCACCACAAACACCCAGGCAAGGCTCACGATGAAGAGAAGCTCTTGAGATCGGCCGATTTTGTTAAACAAGAGCGGAATCGCCTTGCGACCAAGCCAAAACATGACCGCAAGGAGGACTACACCCTTGATGAGCGTAGAAACAAGTGGCCCTCCCGAAAGCACGACCAACAACAAAATCGCCACAAAATCTTGTACGAGCAAAAAACCAATACTGATTTTTCCATACAAACTGTTGAGATCTTTTTTCTCGGAAAGCAGTTTTACGACAATGATGGTGCTGGAAAAGGTAAGTGCGATGGCGATGTAGGCCGCGGTGAGGGTGGAAAAATGAAACAGGAGCGCTATGACAAACCCCACACCGAAGGTCAGGAGAATTTGCCCCAAGCCAAGGAGAACGGCTGTTTTTCCGACCATTTTAATCGACGTATAGTTGATTTCAAGGCCGACAAGAAACAGCAAAAACATCACTCCAAGATCAGAGAGAAGGGAAAATGATTCATTGGAAGCGATGTGGTACAGTCCCAGCGCACTGAACAGCAAGCCAGTCGCGAGGTATGCCAAAACCAGCGGCTGCTTCAGCATGCGCATCACGATCGCCAAAAGCGCGGCAACAATGACTACGAGAGCGAGTTCATACATGAAATCATTATACCATCTCCAATACCTTCACAAGAAGTCTCACCGGCGCTCCGGCGGCACCCTTGGCAAGATACTCGCCTTCTACCGCAAGCATACGTGGCGCCATGTCAATGTGCACCCACGGATAGTTTTTTGCCCACTGATACAAAAATATTGCACCTGTGATGGCCCCGCCCCATTTTGTTTTGCCAATATTTGACCAATCACCAAAATTTCCTTTGATTTCATCTTCGTATTCATCCCATAGTGGCAGTGGCCAGACATAATCGCCGCTTGCTTCACCGAGTTCTTGAAATTTTTGCAGGAGATCTTTGTCTTTGCTAAAAATAGCGCTTGCTCGCTGACCGAGCGCCACTTCCGCCGCTCCCGTGAGCGTTGCCACATCCACTACGAGCATGGGTTTGTACTTTTCAGCGTAGGTCAAGGCATCAGAGAGCACCACGCGCCCTTCAGCATCCGTGTTGCCCACTTCGATGGTTTGACCAGACATGGTGCGCAGTACATCACCGGGACGATAGCTGGAACCGGAGGGCATGTTTTCTACGGTTGGAATGAGACCAACAATGTTTTTTTTGATTCCGAGCTTTGCCGCCGCGACTATGCTATGAACCACCGCCGCACCTCCGGACATATCCAGGTGCATATCGGTCATATAATCGCCGGGTTTAACATTCAATCCGCCAGAATCAAATGTAATTCCTTTGCCAACGAGGACGATCGGAGCATCGCTTTTTTTTGAGCCATAATATTCCAAAATAACAAACTTCGGCTCTTCGCTGGATCCCTGCGCCACTCCGAGCACACCTCCCATTTTCAGAGATTTCATATCGTCTTTATCCAAAACCTTCACTTGCACCTTCGTGCCTTTGGCGGCTTCCTTTGCGCGTTCTGCAAAAATCAGAGGAGTCATGTCACCACCGGGAGTATTCGCAAGCGATCGAGTGTTATTAACTTCTTCGCCAATGATCTGACCCCGTTCAACCTCTTTTTGGTTAGCGTGTTGCAAATAGATCGTTTCCACAATGTCATCTTTTATTGATTTATACTTCGAAAATTGATAGTTGGCCATTTCAAAATTGATAGCCAGCTCTACACCGTCCAAGTCAAAGTCTTTTGCGTTGACACTGATTTCCTTGAGCTTGTACTGCTTCGCCATAGAGATTACTTGGCGTGCAATAAGTCTCCACTTGCGAGTCGTAAGATCTTTTTTGGGCCCGATGCCAACCACAAGCTCGCTACCCGTAAAGTAGCTTATTTTTTCTTCGCTCAAGCGAACTGCTATTGCACCTTGTTCCTTTTTAAATTTTATAGATAACATCTTTTCGCTCTACAATTATATCCCATTTTTTCTTTTTGGCAACAGCGTAGAGTTTTGAGGACGGATTAAAGGCGATTGGGTGCTCGACCATCTCGAGAAATCTGATGTCTGATTCTGTGTCACCGACACCAATAGAACCTTTCAAATCTAGATCGTTGTGCTCCAAAGCGCGTTGGAGAACCTTTGCTTTATCAAAAATAATATCCTCATAAAGCGTCTTGCCCGTAAATCGTACTTTTTTGTCTACTTCATAAACTAGGGCATACACCTTTGAAAATCCCCAACTTTTTGCAAATGGCGCCACAGCTTCGTAGGGTGAGTGCGAGATGGCCAAGAGGAAATGAGTTTTTTGGAGTTTTTTTACGAGATCACGAGTATAGCGGTAGGTACGCTTCTTCTGGATTTCAATCACACGCTCGGCTACTTTCCATACATCAGCACGCCGCACGCCTTTGATATAATGCAAATAAGCTTGGATCACGCTCTCGATAAACTCACTATAGCTTCCCTCGCGATCCCGCCACTTTTCCCAGGTATCAAGATAATGCGCCTGGGCATATTTACTAAAAACTTTTGCCTGGATAAGTGCCTCAACAAGCTCTAGCAACAGGCTTGATCGAAAAATCGTACCATCGATATCAAATACTGCGACTTTTTTCATGCTTGCAGTGTAGCGATATTTTCTATACTATACAACTAATTGCTCCTGGGGGTGGGTGTGATGACGCCAAGTGCCGAGCACTCATCCCCCCTACCATCACTTCATCATCCCCCTCAAACTGCACCATTCGCAGTTTTTTTCATCACATTTTTTGTTCCAGAATTTGAGATTTAGTATCTCGTTTGCAACTCTTTTAATTTCTTTTTCCAAATTTCGACATTCGTCATTCGTAATTCGAAATTGCTCTTTCCTCCCGTGTTCAACAAAATCCAATTCCCCTGCTTGCATTTTATACATGCCGTTCTTGTGTTTATTCAGAAGCAAGTTATAAAAGACCAGTTGTCGATAATAGCTTGCATCACCTGTGCGAGTTTTCCCCATAATTTCGTTTCTGCTTTTTGGTTTGCCTGTCTTGAAATCAGTTACAATTACATCGTGGTCATTGAGTAATTCTATTTTATCTAAGTTCCCCGTAAGCAAGATTTCAGACGTCAGTTCTACACCCTTTATTTTATACTCCGTCAGCACTGGATTTGTCCATGTTGCATGATATTCATCCCAATATTTCCCTAACGCCTCCACTCCGCGCTCCTCATAATCCTCCCGCTCATGTACACTTAGGTGTTGAACAGCTAAGTGCTTTTTAAATTGACTAATGAGATATGTTTTTGATTTTGTTTCGGCATTCAAAATATCGCTCAACGCCGCATGCACTGCTGTTCCATACATCTGCGGAGCTTCGGGGGCCTTGGGGACGCGCAGCAGGTTTACAAAGAAATACTTCCAGGGACATTCGATGTAATTATTCAGGTGTGTAACCGCAAAACCCCGTTTCTTAAATAATTCTCTGACAAAATCCAAATTCTTGATATCCGTCGCTCCCGTGTGCCGTGATGGTGAAAATAGTATTTGTTTGTCAAACTTTTCTTCTTCGATTTTTTCGATTAATTCTTGCTTGAGTTCTCCTATAAACTGTGATGGAATCTGCTCACGCTGATCGAGAGACATCTTTGCGTAGCTAATAGTGATTTCTTTGCGAGCGCGCGTTAGAGCGACATAAAAAAGATTGCGATCATCATCTGCGCCTTGTTGTTCTGGTATCAATAACTTTAATTTCTCTACTCGCTTTCGATTCCCCCAATGTCCATCATACGCATTGATAACATAGACATAGTCAAATTCAAGACCCTTGGAGCGATGTGCGGTCATGAGACGTACTTTTCCTGGATGCGCACCGGCTAGTGCGCCCTTGATGGATAGTCTATGGCGATCCATGCGGTCAAGCTGCGCCAAAAAATCCTGCAAATTCGCTCCCGGATGCACCTCGAGCATGCGACGGATTTGATCGAGAAGAACCGACAGTTTTTCAATGGCTTCGACTGCATCTGGCCGAGCTAAGATAGACTTGAGAAGACCCGACTCCTGCACCACCGTATCGAACAGTTCCAAGAGCGATTTGTTGTACGCCACGGTCTTCCACAGAGAAAGTTGCTTCTGGATTCGAGGAAGATGCTGTTCTGCCTCAAAAGCATCGACTCCCCAAAGATCAAGGTAGATGACTTTTTTGTCAAACTGCTCAATGGCATGAAAAATGAGAAGCAACTTACGGATGTCGGGATCAGTCAAAATATCGAGGTCAGACTCAATGTGGTAGGGAATGCCGAGCTTATCAAACATCCTCGCAAGTGGGATTACATCACGATTATCGCGATAGAGCACAGCGCTGTTTTCATTTGCTTTAATGAGCTTGGCAATTGTAAAGAGTTCGCTATCTGAATCACTGGCCTCAAGAAGTTGAATTTTTTTTTCCTTGTGTCCAGCAAGTGCTCTTAATTTTGTAGCTACCGCATCGAGAATTGATTGCGTAGAACGATAATTTTCAGTGAGCGTAATGAGCTTTGCTTCCGGAAATTTATTTTTAAAATAGTGAAAGTTTTCGAGACTCGCGCCCTGAAATCGAAAAATCGCCTGCTTCTCATCGCCTACTATGAAAAGATTGGGATCATCATGATAACTCATCAACAATTCCAAGATCCTATTCTGTGCGTTGTTCGTATCCTGATGTTCATCTACGAGCACGTACTGATATTGCTCCTGCAAAATCATTCGTAATTCATCATTCGTCATTAGTGCTGCAAGCACTTCGGTGATCATATCGTCAAAATCATAGAGTTTTTCTTTGGTTAATCTTTTCTCGTATTCGCCGTAAATCGTGGCGAGCTCGGCGTTTTTTTCTATTTGTTTTTCCAGTTTGATACGCTCTGCTTTTGTATTGATTTCTTCAGGATCATAGGCCTTTGCTGCTTGTTCCACGATTTTTTCAAAATCTTCCACGCTTAGGCCTTCGCGTTTGAGAGTTTGAATCGCGTGCAAAGCGTCGCGTAGATAGTGCAAGCGGTCACCAAAAGGACGCAAAATTTTCAATCCCTTCGTTTCTTCCAAAATTTCTTCCATGATACGGATCTGATCAGCTTCCGTGATATTTACCGAGCCAATGATGCGAGGAAATGATTCGGGGTAGGTTTGTATGACGTTTTGCGCAAAGCCGTGGAAAGTATTGATATTGACTTCGTAGGCCTGTGAGCCGATGATTTCAGTAAGCCGTTTTCGCATCGCAATCACACCAGCTTCCGTAAATGTCACTGCCAAAATCGCCTCCGCAGGAATATCCGTTCTCTGGAGAATATTTGCAATGCGGAGCGTCAATATCTGCGTCTTCCCCGTGCCGGGACCAGCAATCACCATTACCGGCCCCTCGATTGAATCTACAGCAAGACGCTGTTCTTTGTTGAGTTGCTGGTAATATTTTTTAAAATCTAATAAATTCATTCCAATATTTGTAGAGTTCCGCCGTGGCTTTGAGATCGCCGACGTTGTAGCGGGCGATGTCGAGGTATTTTTTTTCCTTAAAGAGCCTCGTCACATCATCACCAGTGACACCGTCAGCTTTCGGGCTTTTGATGCCAAACGCCCGACAAAACATATGCAAATTCCCTTTGCTCCGACTCGATCCATAAAACGTCAGTTGATCGTAGAGATCGATGTGGTTGGTGTCAGTCGCGTAACGATAAGGAATGAGATTTTTTGAGGGACGAACGCTGTGGATGGCGGAGCGGATTGCAAGAAATGGAGCATCAAAGGCGCGACCGTTGAAGCTGACTACTTGATCGTACGCGGTAATCCCCTGCCAAAACTTTTCAAGCATTTCTTTTTCCGAGGCTACGATAAATTTAAAATTAGAAGCCTCGTCCTCCGAAGCTTTAGCGAAGGAGGAGTCGTCGTCTGGCGCTTGATAATACAGTGCGCCCCTGTTTTTTTCAACATCAAGCACGCCAATACAAACGATTTGTCCGGTCAACGGCGAAAATCCAAGGCCGTTTTTTACTTTTTCGATATCATCATCGTACTTGGTGAGAATTTCCTGGGTGGTCTCGTCAATCAGATCAAAATCCTCACCGATGGTTTCTATATCAAAAACAAGTTTGGACATGCATCCATGATATATGATATAGCTATAAAGTCCAAGGAGGTGCGCATGATACTCGACCAGTTCTTACAGGAGGCAAAAGAGGGGGATGTCGTCACGATACCCCTCGCCGTGGTCTACAAAGGGTACAAGGACAACGGCAACGCCCAGGTCCGCGTTCGTGTCGACGTTGCAGGCGTAGGAGAAATCGAAATCCCCCTCCCTCGTCTGATGAGCGTCACCCGTCGCTAGCTCCCTCGAGAGCGGTCGCCCGTCCTAACCCGACGCGGCGACCGCCTCCCGTATCTTTTCCATAAGTCGCAAATAAAATCTCACATTATGCATCGTGAGTAGTCGCATTGCCAATATTTCGCTGGATTTAAATAAATGATGTAGATAGGCTCGTGTATACTTCGTACACGCTTCGCAGTCACACGTGGAATCGAGCGCAGTAAAATCTTCTTTAAAAATTGTTTTGCTGATGTCCAAAGTTTGAGGGGTGAAACCCCTCAATTCGGAGTTTAGGGGTTTCACCCCTAAGTAAATTTTCCCGTGACGAGCTTCTCTCGTGGGAATGACGCAATCAAACGTATCAATCCCGCGCTTTACTGCTTCGATGATTTGCTCCGGAGTACCAACGCCCAATAGATGTCGAGGCTTGTCTTCGGGCAAATGCGGAAGAGAGTACTCAACTGCTTTGTATTGCTCTTCACTCGTTTCTCCTCCCACAGCCACGCCGCCAATACAATACCCATCAAAATCCATTTCGCGCAATTCCAACGCCGACTGTTTCCGCAAATCTTCAAAGATAGCCCCTTGCACCACCGCATACTGCAATTGAGAGGTTTCACCTCTCAATGCCTCACGGGAACGCTTTGCCCAGCGTGTTGTTCTCTCCACGGTTTCTTTTACACGTAAATAATTGGTAATTTCTCCTGTAAATTCATCAAGCACCACAGTGATATCACTGCCGAGATCTTGCTGTACCTTCACCGAATGCTCCGGAGTAAGCGTAAACTCTCTCCCATCAATTCCGGATTGAAACGTCACGCCTTCTTCGCTGATTTTTTTATTAAATGCTCCTACTTCACTATCCCCTTCGCTCCTCCCCTTACCATTAAGGGGAGGTCGGGAGGAGATTTTCTCACCCAAACTAAACACCTGATATCCACCCGAGTCCGTAAAAATGGGCCGATCCCAATTCATAAATTTATGCAGCCCTCCTGCCTTGCGGATGATTTCACTTCCCGGTGACACCATGAGGTGGTAGGTGTTTGCGAGGATGATTTCCGCGCCCAAGCCGACGAGCTCTTCGTTGGTAAGCGCCTTCACCGCACCCTTGGTACCGATCGGCAAAAACGCCGGCGTGTGGATCTCACCATGCGGTGTCGTCAAAACGCCCAGACGGGCGTTTGATTTAGAATCTTTTTTGAGAATCTCGAACATTACCGTAGTGGCTTGGGGTAGAGTGTGGGGTCTATCGTCCTTTCAAAACACGCACGACCGACTTCGTGGCTCCAATTCGACTGTTCCGGAACACGAACAACGGCAGGATATTTTTCCCTAGACGGCCATGTCCCTTCCGTAGTAAATACTGCGCACAATTCAAACGTGAGTGGGTTAACTACACGATACTCATACAGAACCTGCGTTTCAGGATCCATAGGATTTGTGTAGCCAGCAAGTTCATTTTCTAGCACCGAAAGTGCCGTGGGTAATTTTTCAGTCCGCTGCCAGTAATCGGTAATTTGCCATTGGATGCTTTGCAAATCCTGTACTCGACGCTCATCAAATCTCAGAGCTCGAGCTGTCGTAGGAGAACCCACAATCACAAATCCTGCAATGATGCTTCCGACAATTGCCACGATCGCTCCCCAAAAAAGCGCTTTGCGTTTACTTCGCGCCATCGCAAGATCAGCTCGCAAATTCCACAGATAATAGCCAAATACGCCAAGTGCTACGATCAGCACCACGAGAACCTTGAGTCCGAATCGTGCGGTCAACTCACCTCCAAGAAAATTGTAGATAAGCGTGATGAGATCGATGATTACCGTCACCGCAGATACAAACAATGTAAAGTACACCAGCCATTTGTAAATGCGAAGCTCTTTTCTTGCCGGATCCTCTGCGATCTTACTGTTCATCCAGCGTGATAAAAACAAAAATACCGGAAACACCACAAAAAGCACCGCCATCGGCACCCGAAGCTGCTCGTATCCGTATGAATAGTATTGATTCAGAGGATCAGGAAGTTTGATATTGATGTATTGAAACCAAAGTGAAATAAGACTTACCGCGCTTGCATAGAGCGTCCCGAATCCCAGTAAATGTATAAAAAAGTCGCGAGGACCAGACTTGGGTTTTGTTTGAATATCCATATTAAAATACTAACACAAGTACAGCTCCCGGGGTAGTCCACCTGTTTGGCATGACGACCCCGGTTTAACGAACTTCGTCCTCGCAGAGATAACAAACCCAGAATATCAGGGCCGCTATTCCGCAAAGTGTGGCGATGATGATGTGCCCGCCGAAGCCGGCCGCAATCATTCCGGCTGTCGCGGCCCAGCACCGGGTCCAGTTTGGTATCATCGTCTCGGTGGGTAGGAATGCGACGGCAGTGCGTACACTACCAATGCGCCGCCGACGATAAAAGCGACTAGGTAAAAAAGGAATCCGGGAGCGATCCCGCTCATCATGCCAAGAAAACTGAAGCATGCTACGAGCGCACCCGCCACCCCCATAATTGCTCGCACCGGTGACATATTCCCTCCTCCGCCAAGCTCTAGCCTGGACGGGGTCAGTATCGCAAAAAATATGAGAAAAGTCTATCTAAACGCAGCAAACCTGCCCCGCATTTCTTCTGCTACTGCCCGCATGAGTAAACTGCCTCAAAACCGTTTTCGATATATGCAAGCTGAAGCACAGGGCCTCCGGAGTAACTTATTCCTTCGGTACAGTATGTTGCCGCCGCTTCCTTGTTGGCTCGCCCGGGAATCCAATTGGGTAGGTTTGTTTGTAAATCTCCTACCACCTCATGCCACTGGTAGGGCGTCGTAGAAAGACCAATAAAAACATTTTGCTCGTTAAAGTATTCAATTGCACCGAGAACAATTTGAGCATTGGTGGCTTTATCCGATGACCACCGGCTCATGATTTGTACATCAAGCCACCAAGTACCACCTTCGACACCCTGAGATTTCGCAAATTCATATGCGTCTTGGGCCGTACGATATCCATACGAACGCGGCGGAGTATCATGCATACGAGAGGGAAAATCCAAGTTCAGATAAAATGATGGAAGATATTTTGCTTTTTGCGCCCATATCAACTCGGATTTAAAACACGGATTATAACTTAGTGAATGCCCATTGGTAACTCCAATAATGCCAAAATCATAAGGCATTCGAGGATACTCCCCTCCACATTGCGGCCATGAAATTGCGTATCCAGTTGCTCCATTGGGATATTCCGCCGTTTGATATTCAATGTCGTCAATGGTTATCTCAGTGACAGGGATGCCTTGAGGCGAGTGAAATAAAAAATATGTTCCCGTTGCAATTAAGAGAAGAAATACAAAAAATGCAATTTTTATCGAGTGAGGCATTTTTTTAAGATATCTGAAAACCATCATAACCACAACCCTAAACGCTGCAAGTCCGTGCTTGCAAAGATTTTAAAATTGGATCTATACTAAAAGCATGAGCGTTGACGACAAGGAAGTACTTCGGCGGTGGGAAGAAACCCCACCCGAAGAACGGAAATGGCTTCGTCGAAACATCGCCTTCGCGGGGCTTTTGCCTCCGAAAGACTAGTAGTACCTCGACCCTGCGATAACCGGTTTGCTAAAAGTGAACGGCCGCGGGGTTTCGAGTTTTTGGAATTTAAACCCACAAGCCCAGCATTTCTGTGAGGCTTGTGAGGTTGTTAGCCCTTCGACAGGCTCAGGGTTTCGCTTCGCTCAATAATCCATTCCTCCCATGCCTCCTTGAGGCATTGCCGGTGCGGGTTTTTCGGGTTCGGGCAAATCAGTGACGATCGCTTCGGTTGTGAGGATGAGAGAGGCAACTGACGCGGCGTTTTTGAGAGCAAAACGGACCACTTTGACCGGATCAATGATGCCAGCCTTGATCATGTCGACATACTCGCCCGTATTTGCGTCAAACCCCCAACCGGATTGCAGGGCACTGACTTTTTGCAATACTTCGTTGGAGTCCTTGCCGGCGTTTTCGGCGATTGCACGGAGCGGACGCTCAAGGACAGCCTTGATGATCATGACACCCTTGGCTTCATCGCCAAACTCTCCCACACCGACAGACTTGGCCGTGAGCGACTTGGCAGCTTCTACGAGCATCGTGCCTCCACCGGCGACAATTCCCTCTTCGAGTGCTGCGCGCGTTGCGGCAACAGCGTCATCAATACGGAATTTCTTTTCTTTCATTTCCGTTTCGGTGACAGCGCCGACTTTGATGACAGCCACTCCCCCGGAAAGCTTGGCAATGCGCTCTTGTAGTTTTTCTTTATCAAACTCCGAAGTACTTGATTCCACTTGCGTCTTGAGTGCTTGCACACGCTTTTCGATGTCGGACTTTTTGCCTTTTCCACCAACAATCACCGTGTTGTCTTTATTTGCTACCACGCGGCGGGCGCGTCCGAGCATATCAAGTTCGATAGCATCGAGTTTGTGGCCAGTCTCTTCGGAAATGACCGTAGCACCGGTGACGATGGCAATGTCTTGGAGCATTTCTTTTTTGCGATCGCCAAAGCCCGGAGCCTTCACGGCAAGCGTGTTAAAGTTGCCACGAAGTTTGTTCACTACCAGTGTCGCAAGTGCATCGCCATCTACATCTTCAGCGATGATGACGAGCTCGCGCTTACCGGATTTGCTGACTTTTTCCAATAACCCAATCAGATCGTGAATCGACGAAATCTTTTTATCGGTGACGAGAATCGCCGCATCTTCATAGCTTGATTCCATGCGCTCGGGATTGGTGATCATGTAGGCGGAAACATAGCCGCGGTCAAATTGCATCCCTTCGACGATTTCTTTGGTCATGCCGGTGGACTGTGCTTCCTCGACAGTGACGACGCCATCTTTTCCGACTTCATCAAACACGTCCGCGATCATTTCACCGATCTCCTCGTCATTGGCAGAAATTGAAGCTACTTCACGAATTTTTTCTTTGCCACTGACGGTCTTTTTATTTTTTTCTAAAAATGCAGAAACATATTCTACCGCCTTATCAATACCACGCTTGAGGAATACGGGATTTGCGCCGGCATTTACAGCGCTAAAGCCTTCTGCAACAATTGCCTGTGCAAGCACCGTCGCGGTCGTGGTGCCATCGCCGGCAACATCGCCGGTTTTTGATGCGACTTCCTTGATCAGCTCCGCGCCGATGTTTTCAAACTTGTCTTTGAGATCAATGTCTTTGGCCACAGTTACACCGTCTTTCGTAATAGTAGGTGCACCAAAGCCTTTATCCAAGATCACATTTCGTCCGCGAGGCCCGAGGGTGACTTTTACTGCATTGGCAATCTTGTCCACGCCTCGCTTGAGCGCCTCACGAGCCTGCTCGTTGTATTGAATTTGTTTAGCCATAGATGTAAATTTTTAATTTCCAATTTTACAATTTCCAATCAATTTTTAATATTTAATGAAAATTGCAAATTGAGAATTGAAAATTATTCAATTACTGCTATAATATCGTCTTCTCGTGCTATCAAGTACTCCTTATCGTCCACCTTGACCTCTGATGGACCATACTTCGTAAACAAAACCTTGTCGCCCTTTTTGAGGGTCATGGGCATACGCTTCCCATCTTCGTCAAACTTGCCGGGACCGACGGCAATGACGATACCTTCCTGCGGACGTTCCTTTTCGACCGTCTCGGGCAAAATGATTCCGCCCTTTTTGCGCTCCTCTTTTACCGCCTCGAGAAGCACCCGGTCATGAAGTGGTTTGATTTTCATAGTATGTGTATCTTAGTAAAATGCGTTGGCACTGTCAAGGGGTGAGTGCCAAACGCTTTACTTGTTGATAATGTCAGTTCTATAATGGATTATCGCGTAGAAACTCGCCAATCTCGGGCTATCGCGCGAGTAGCTCGACAATGTAGGGGGAAACATGCCCGTTTACGGAGAAGGCATGGATGACCTCGGGGAGGCGGATCTTCGCAAGAAGGCCCGTCACGCTGAGGTGAAGAGGCGGTACACTCCGCCTCCAAAGGACAACCCCGACACAACGGAGGGAAAACCGGGCGCAGAAGCCCGGGCAACCAGTACCTGATAGGGGGCGCGGGGTAGTACAGTGTTTTGTCCTACCCCCGCCCCTGCTAGATATTATTTTCCGCCCATGAGCGGTTTTTTTTACTTGAAAAATAAAACAGCCGCGGAAGGTCTCCCCTCCGCGGCGCAGTTGAGCGGTTGGACCGCTCAATGGAACGGAATTACGTGAGCCAGCCCATCGTCGGGCCCATCTGTGCCCATCCACGTGGTGGCTCAGGAGGCTCGGGCTGAGGCTTCTCGGCCTCGTTCAGGTACTCGAACCGATGTCCAATCTGGTCATCGAGGTGTCCCGCCTTCGACACGCAGCGAAGCTCGCGGCCATGAGTATCGAAGTTCCGCTCGTTACACGGAACGTGGGTCAGTATGCCATACGACATAGTTTATCTCTCCTTCTCCAGCATCGGGGGCTCCGTGCTGGCTTGATGTATCAATAGTTCTGATCAATCTGGCCAACAAAAAACTCCCTCCGGAAAGTCCGAAGGGAGTCGTATTTTCAAATTAAATTCGGACTTTACGGGTTACGTGAAGTCCAGCTCCAGAATCCAGTTTTGCGTGTGTTGAAAATCATGCTTTAGGTAATATAGCGCTTTTCGATTTTTTCGTCAAGCTTTTCGAGTTTCTTCAGCCGCTTCTCGATTTGCTTCACACGCTCGGAAGTTTGCAAATGCTCATGGAGGCTCATAAAACCTTCTTCAATTAAATCCTCGAGCTCATCCATGTGCTTGTCCAAATGCCCGCTAAATTCCTCAACCATTTCCTCGATTTTTTGTGCAAAAATCTTAACAAATCTATCCGCGATTTCTTGCTGTACTTGATTTGCCGTCTCCTGGAGTTCTTTACTCACTTTGTTTTTCATACAATTTCAGGAATGCCAACCGCCTTTTCCACGCGTTTGATGCGTTTCTCGTGATTTTCGGATATAGTCGTCAATTTATCAATCTTTCGGTCAACTTGGTCAAAACGCTCATCAACAGATCGAAATCCACGCGCAGTCATTGCGGCTAGATCACCAACCTCTCTTTTGATTTCTTTAGTCACATGAACTTTAATATCCTTTGTGTGACTCTTGAGCTTTTTATCCAAAATGCTTTCAAAATCCTCTTTTGTTAGAATTGTTTGCTTTGCCATGATTTCTCAATTATATCGTCTACCTCCTGGATGTCAATTCTTGAAAAGGCAGTTTTTGGGATATCTGCCAACCCCTGTTGTACTATTCAGCAACGCGTAGCTTATGGAGAGAACGCTTGGCGTCTTCAAGAAGCTCTTCGAGTGCATCAAGTACCGCATCGCGCGTCTCGAGACCTGCTTCTCGGTCCAGGATAAGCTGTTGAACCTTGCGGATGAACTCATTGACGATCTCGAACTCCATGAATTCTCCTCTCCTTCCTGAAAGTAAAAAATCCCTTCCAGGAAGAGATTGAACGCGTGAGAAAGCAAACAATCCCTTCCTACAAGGGTTTGGTGTGATGAGAGAGGCGGGCGATCATCAATTTGTACCCATCCATACCTTTGTTCAGCCATTTGGAGACGCGGGCGATGGTGGTGCTGGAAAGACGGGTGCGGTCTTGGATTTTTGTATAGGAAACGCCTTTGGCAAGGAGCCGTGCGGCAAGCCAACGGTTACCGAATTCTATAAGCTCGTCTTCCGTAAGCAAATCACGGAAAAAGCGTCGAGCCTCGTCGGTCGTTTTGAGCTGTAAAATAGCCATGAAAAGCTCATTTGTTTGCTTGGTGTTCCATTGCATATCCACAACTTTAGCATACTAAAGTGCACAATGCAAGAGTATAATGATTTCAATGCCAATATATCCTACGAAACACAGAAATCACGAATGGTGGGTGGTGGTGATTGTTTTGGTAGTCGCCATTGTGTTTCGGTTCCGAGGCCTTGATCACGTCTTTATTCCCTACGCTCTGTTAAGTGTGCTTACGGTTGCCGGAACGTACCTACTGACCAAGAAACTTTTTAATTGGGAAATTGCTGGTCTCGCAAGTTTCTTCCTGGCTGTTTCTTCATGGGATATTTCTCCAGCACCGTTTTTTTTGGTGTGGGGCTTGTATTTTTTCTGGAAAGGAAAAACGTCCGCTCGACTCTCTGACTTTGCGCTTTCAGGAGGCTTGCTCGGCCTCGGCTTTTACTCATCAACATCTTTTGTTTTCGTACCTTTGGTCCTGATCGTTGTTGTTGCGGCCTACTGGCACTCGATCAAGCGTGATTTTTCGCATGATAAATACCTTGCGTCGCGTAATCATCTCATGAGTGGGTTTGCACTGCTTATGGTGACGGGCATTATTGTCGCTACACCCGTCATCTGGCACTACCTGGTGAATGGATTTGGCAGCATGAACTGGGTAGTAGGGTATCCCATGCTTTTTTGGCCCGTTGCTCTATTGAGCGCTATTGGCTTGTTGAGAAACATCATAAAACTCTGGCGACGTCGGAAAATTCACGGACACTTTCCCACCGTGCAAGTACTTCTGCTATCGTGGCTTGTGGCAAGTTGTCAAAGTGTTCTCCTATTGCCCGTCTTGATGATTTTCGCCGGGGAAGGATTGTGGTGGATATATGATTTCAGTCGGAAATGGTATCAAATATATGACGTGCATGAGGTTGTACTGCATGAACATCGCGTACAGGAAAGCCATGCAATCGCAACACTAGCGTTATTCCTACTACTTCTGGGTATTATGTTGAATGAATATGAAACTCTCATTTCGATTGTCACGCGCTAGTGCAGTAATCATTATCGCAATCGCCGCTGTCGTTGCTTATGCCAGCGCTTGGAATGATTCAATTATCGTTGATGAGGATCCTCACATTGGTGCAGGATATTCGTATGTTGCAAAGCAGGATATGCGGCTCAATCCCGAGCATCCGCCGTTGGCAAAAGATCTTGCCGGTATTGCGCTCCTACCTCTTGAACTCAATCACGACGCATTTGCAACAAATTCCTGGACCACCAACATCAACGACCAGTGGGAGTTTGGTCGGAAACTGATTTACCATACCGGCAACAATGCTGAGCTCATTACTCATGTAGCAAAAATTCCTCCGCTTATCATCTTTATTATTGCTGGATGGATGGTGTTTTGGTGGACGCGACAACGCTATGGAGACAAGGCTGGCCTTTTGGCGGTCACGCTCTTTTCATTTTCACCGACCGTCATGGCGCATAGCCGCTTTGTGACTACCGATATTCCTGCGGCGCTTGGCGTACTCATTGCAACTTATTGGTTTGTACGTTACTTAAAAGAACCAACACGAAAATATTTTTGGTATGCAGCTGTTATGTTTGGACTGGCTTTGCTCATGAAATTTTCGACTGTTCTTCTTATTCCTCTTTTCGTGATTGTCGCTTGCACTTGGAATTGGCGAATGATCACCAAGACAGCCTTGTTGATGATCGTTGGGTTTGTTGTTGTCGTATGGCCTGTGTATGCATTTCACGTTTGGCACTATCCAATTGACCGCCAACATCACGACACCGAAACGTTGCTCCAAACATTTGGAAATCGACTACTTGCTGATCCGGTTGTGTGGGCATCCGGAAAACCGATCCTGCGGGCTCCTGCGCAGTATGGTTTGGGGTTGCTTATGGTAACACAACGATCCGCCGGCGGAAATACGGTCTACTTTCGAGATACCGTTACCACGAGCGCGGGACCGATCTATTTTCCGTTCGTTTATCTGATCAAAGAACCGCTTTCCTGGCTCGCGCTGTTATTGACCGCTATCACAATCGCGATAGCAAGGTTTAAAGTTTCACGTTTCAAGTTTAAAGATCACATCGACGAAATCGCGATGATTTTATGGCTCGTGATCTATTGGGCCACGAGCATCCATAGCACCTTGAATATCGGCGTGAGGCATCTCCTGCCCGTATATCCGTTCATGATCATTCTGGTTTCCGGGCAACTTGTTCGTTTGCCTAGGAAAGTATTTTTTGCGGTGCCGGTATTGATCGCATGGTTTCTTTTGGAAAACTTTCGAATTTTCCCATATTACTTAACATATTTTAACCAAACCGTCGGTGGTCCGAGTGGTGGCTATCGGTATGTCGTCGATTCAAACCTGGATTGGGGACAAGACCTGAAGCGTTTCGCTGATTGGGTTGAGAAAAACGATATCAAAAAGATCGAGCTTGATTACTTCGGCTGGGCGGACCAGCAGTACTACTTGGGTGATTCCTTCGTGTGGCTTACATCGGATAAATATAAAAATGAGCGAGATTTTTTGCAAAAGAGCCAAACCGATGGCTGGCTCGCAATATCAGCGACCTTCCTGCAAAACGAAAAATACAAAAAATACTCCTGGCTTGCCGACTATCAGCCCGTCACTACCATCGGTAACTCTATTTTTGTTTATAATATATCCGGTCCTCGATTCTAAGATCAACATATTCCAGATTTGCACGTGCTGAAGGGGCAAGTTTTTCGCGCAAAAACACCAAGAGACTGTTGGTCTGCGTGCGAATCGAGCCATCGTTAACATAAAAAATCTTCCATCCTTCACGGGTAATGATAATAAACTCATCATGAGAATCTCCGGGTATTTCAATTGAGGTGATAGGTATTCCTCCAAACTGAAGAATTTTTTTGACTTCAGAGATATGCAAACGCCAGTCTTCAGGGGCGACTGACTCACCAAGTGATATGTTGCGATCCCGATAATCATTAACCGCAACAAAAAGATATCCGGAGGATGGCACGATGTTGGCATATGCGGTTCCCGACGCGTCATAGTAGTAGCACTGTTGCATGATCATAATACACCACAAACCCACAGATACCCGCTCGTAAACAACAATGGAAAGTTCGTGTAGTGAGGTGCGACGGATATCGACTGCATCAATACGCGGAAATTCTTTTTGCAGCGCGGGACCGATTTTTTGCGGGGAAAAAAGGAGAATATTCTTCTTGCGAGCTATGCCAAAACGACGGTCATTGAGCACTTCCCACGCTTTTGCTTCCACGTCTTCGGCAGGAATCAACGACGGCGACTGAATCGTCAATACCCGAACATCAAAAAGATTCGCTAAAAACAAAAGAACAACTGCGATCGCAGAAGTGATGAGAGCAGAAATAATAAAACGGTTCGCACGCGAAATAAACTTGCGGCGTTTTTGCTCCTCAAAATCCTCTTTGTAGCTTGCGAATTTTTTCAATGATGTAATTAAGCCAGTATTTTTTTGTCAAAATAAAATCTTGCGTCGGCACGTATGATTCTTGAAACCCTCCAAAGCCTCGTTTGAATTGAGACAATCCATACTGCGGTGAATGGGGATCGTCCCACACCCCCCAGAAATTGTAAAATTTCTTTCCGCGGCGCCGTGCCTCCTGCATCGCCGTCCATTGCACTAGATACGAAGCCGTTGGGTGATGGGTTGATGCACCATGATGATAGAAGGCTTCATCTTCCGTTGTCACGACAAATGCAGAGGCGTGGTCAGTCATGACGATGAATGCATCGTCTCCAAAAGCTTGGAATTCCGCTTCCAGTAACTTTCGCGAAAATGGCACAAACTGCTGTCGTTGAGCAGTTAGTATATACAGCTTCCAAAATGCTTCAAGGTCCGTACTGATGTGGGCAACTATTCCGTCCTTTTGTGCTTTTTTTATAGAGTAGCGTGTGGTTTTGCGCATACCTGCAAACAATGTCTCATCATCCTTGAGTTCCACAATCCATGCGTGTTCCGGATGGACGTGAATAGGAGCACGTTTAAAGTTTAAGAGTTTAAAGTTTAAACGTGCCTCCGGAGAATCGAGAGTCAACGGACAAACGCGGATAAAATCGCAGTGCTCGTTCCGCCCGAGTTCGATGATTTCCTGATTGATCGTCCGTGTATGGGGAACAAGTAAAAACGTCCCGCGACGGGCAATCGTTTTTATACAAAGCACACCACCGACCCGGAATGTCTGATGGCCGAGCGCTTGGTTAGTTTGCTCCCAGGCTTTTGATTGTAGAAATGATCCGCTGTGCATCTTGTTCGGTAATATGAATATCGGTAGGAAGGTTGATGATGTCCCTAGTAAGCCGCTCGGCATTTGGACAGGTTGAAGGATCGTAGCCGATGGCATCATAGCTCACTCCAGCAGGCGCTATTGCGGTCGTGTACCAATCTCCCAGGAATATTCCTTTTTGCCGAGGAACGTTTGCATGAAGCGCAAATCGCAAAATTCCTGAACCGGAAAAATGTTTTTGATACATCGAAGCAATACGTTTGCGGTGCGTATTAAATCTCTCAAGTTTCACAAACTGTTGCAAAGCGAGTAGTGCTATGGCATTGGGCAATCGGCGTGGTTGCCACGCGGGCTTTTTTGCAAGTTTTTCTTCCGGATACACCGGCTTGGAAATCAATCGAAATGATCGTACAAGGGAGAGTAATACTTTCCCGATTCCATAATCGTATGTTTTTCGTACGATGTACATGATGATGGGGTAAAATAACTGCTGTAAAATCCATCTTCCCGAAGGATACAGCATACCGAGCTTGATCGCGCGAAGGTGCTCTCCCAAAACCGGATCATTCGTCGCCACCGCGCCACCAAACGTAGAAGATATAATCTTGTCGCGTCCAAAACTAAAAAACGCCGCATCAGCTTGAGGCTTGACCAACCCAAGTGCATGTGCTGAATCTTCAATGACAAAAAGCTTGTGCTCTCGCGCGACAGCCATGAGTTCGGGCATATCCGATTCAATTCCAAACGTATGTTGGATGATAAGTACTTTGCTCCGCGGGGTAATTTTTCGCTTCAGATCTTCAACTGACATCGTATAGCTATCGTTGCAATCCACATACACCGGCTTTGCTCCTGCCCAAAGTACCGCATTGGGCACGGCAACGCATGTAAAAGCCTGTAAAAGAACTTCGTCATCTGTTTTCAGATCCAAACACTTGAGAATTGCATAGAGTGCCGTACGGCCGCTTTCAAACACGAACGCATATTCGCGACCGAGATAGTTTTTCAGCGTTTCATAAAATTTTTGTATATATGGACCACGCTTCCATTGCCACGGCGAAAACAAAAGCCGAAACGCAAGTTGAGCATCGTCTTTTTCGACGTTAGGCGCGAGTGATGTAAAGATGGTTTTCATGTGGTAAATCAGTGATTGGTTTTTGTAAGAAGGGCTCTCCCATCGAAAAAACTATCCGGTCACTGCCGACAAAACCAAGTTTTCCCGATTTTTTGGTTTTTCTTCGTGCACGAAGCCATTCCATAGACGGATCCGCGGAAATATTTCCTTCAATCTCTAGCCAAGCATGCATTTTCCCATCGCTCCAAAATCCGGCCACTACATTGCTCGCAATGCCCTTCTTCTTGAGCTCATCTTGCAAGAGCGTATCAAATCCGCCACAGTCCACGACCCGCTTCTCTCGCGCCTCTTGCGCGGTGTACAACCCATCTATAGCATTGCCGTAGGTCAGGTAGCTTATCACAAATTCATTTGCCTGGACAATTTCTGGTGCAATCTTGCCATTGTATTTGCGTGGCATCACGTGGGCCTTGAAAACAACCGACACGGATTTTTTTTCTCCTGCTTCCAGTTCAAGATCAAATGCCATCGTCGGCTCGCGAAACTCCGGTGTTGTTGTCTGATATTCCGTCGTCCGCGGCAACGGCACCACAAGATGTCCTTTTGCTTTTTTATTGCTCCTATTTTCTACCTCAACGCGAATCTCCGCCTTGTAGGTTTGAGGACGATTATAGAACTTTAAAAACTCAAGCATTGATTGACTATACCGCAAAAAAGCATACCATGGAAGCGGAGTACGGCACGGGGACCGGGATCCCCCCAATAGGAGTTTATGTTATGACGAGCCGTCGACGCTTCTGTATGGCTTTCAAGATTCCACCACGCCAGCACGACGCAACCCCGCAGCAATTGGGCTGCGGGGAAAGAGCGCCAGGCAACTGTGCGCTTTTTAATACCCCGGATTTATTGTTGCTCGCCCGTGGGGAGATTGACCTTTATATCTACATCTCGTTCTTTGTCCTGACTGCGAATACGGGGAACAAGATAGATAGCGGCGGCGACCAAAATAATCACCGCGATAACCATTCCAAACCCTGCTCCCCATCCGGAACCACCTGACGGTTGTTGTATGATTATTGGATCTTCCATATATAGTTTAGACGTTAATGTTGTTAATAAGGTTTGAAAGAGGTGACCGGAGTGACCACCTCTTTCAGAAGAGCGAAGCGTCGGCGACATGACACAAGTTCGACATACTTTTTAATTCTTCGCTACGCGGATAGGAAAGAGTTGTGCAACAGCGTTATACGTAGCATTTTTTGCAGAAATAATAATCAGCTCGGTTTCAAAGGTTCTACCAAATACGCGTTTTTGGAGGGAGAAGCTCGTAGAGAAAATAATCAGCGCGATCACGGCAAAAATGGTCGAGTGATTCAGAACGGCCTTGAAGGAGGCAAATCGCTTCGGGGCTTTTGCATGATGGGCGTGATGGATTTTGATACGCCCAAAGTTTCCCGTTTTATACACCGTGACAACATAGCGAAAGACACCAAACCAAATCAGCACGAGCACCTGAAAAAGCGCGTAAATGGGAAATACGAGCATCCAACGGCTACGGACTTTCCAGTTGGCGACAATCGTAAGCAACGTGTAAAGCGCTAGGATATAGGGAAGGATCATCCAGTGCTGCGCCATCTGATAGACTTTGAGCGGGAACAGAAAATAGATCATGAACGAGAAGTAGATAAAGTGAAACGGGTGACGTAGATTGTGATGAAAGTTGATGATCGCGTGGCGAAAACATCCGGACATCCAGGAGAAGCGCTGACGGATCCACGCCATGGTGGTAGCTGGAATTTCCGTATAGAACTTCATTGGAATGTGGCCCACGTGGTAGCCCAGGAGATCCGCGAGCTTGCCGATTTCGATATCGCCACCGTTAAAAAACAGCGAATGATTTTTCATGATCTTTTCCATCATCTCCCGCTTGGCGATCATACCTGCCCCACTGGTAAGCCACGGATAAATGAGGCGCGCTTGCATCGCGATGTCATACTCCACGCCTTGGAGTTTTTGGATGATTCTTGTTCGATGCATCGGCAAGACTTTGACGGATGCCAGATCAAAATTATGATCTTCCATGGCACCAGCAAGTAAACGCAAATCCCCATCTACAACCGTGTCCGCGTCAATGAAAATCACAAATTTTTCACGCATGCCTGCGACACTTTCTTTGAGTACTGTTTCGTGGGCGAGAAGGGTTTTGTTGTAAATGGCCCACGGATTCTTTTTTCCGGGAGCGATCGTAGAGTAGCTAATGCGAAACTTGTGCTCGTTGGCAAGGTTGGTAAGCTTGCTTAGAAACTCCGGCGTTTCCTGCGTGGTCGTACACAGGACGACATGTTCGGCGTAATCTTTGAGAAATTCTACATTGTGGAGAAACTTGATGTCGTTAAAAATGGGTACGAGCAACGCAAAATTTTCACTTTTAGTTGTGAGTTTAGCGACATCGATCGGCTTTTTGAAGTTTGCCCGAATCGTGCCAATATCGAAGATAGCAAGCCAGGGAATCAACATTGTGGTAAAATAAAATCGCTTGTTGGGCGAGGCTTTACTGTAGCATAGAACGCTAAATTTGACAAATCATGAAAATCGGTGTATTTGATTCAGGACTTGGAGGGCTTTTTTTGATGAAGCCGGTGGTTGCGGCGTTACCACAATACGATTACGTATATCTGGGCGATACCAAAAACCTTCCCTACGGCGACAAATCTCAAGAGGACGTTTATCGCTTCACAAAAAGGGCATTAGACTTTTTATTCTCGCACGATTGCGCAATAGTTTTTTTGTTTTGCAATACGGCCTCTGCTCGTGCCTTGCGCAGATTACAGCACGAGGGGTACCGCGCATTGGGTATTATAATTCCGACCGCAGAAGAGGCCCACGGTAAGCGGATCGGAGTTCTTGCGACACAAAGTACCGTCGACTCGGGCACCTATGTATCTGAAATAAAAAAACTTCTTCCTGATGCTGAAGTCTTCCAACAAGCCGCACCCAAGCTCGTACCGATGATCGAATCGGGAAAAATTTATAAAAAAACTGTCGATGAGTACGTAAAACCGCTTTCACAACACAACATTGATACTTTGATACTTGGTTGTACGCACTACGGCGTTCTCAAAAGCTTGATGCCAAAACATATCCAGTTGATTTGCCAAGAAGACATCATCGCACCAAAAGTCGCCGATTATCTCAAACGGCATCCGGAGATCGAGACAAAACTTTCACGAAGTGGACGGCGGGAATATTTCGTCACAGCCCATCATCCAGGGCTTGAGAATTTCGGGGATTTTGACGGTTCCCGATTTAGTCTGGTAGTTCTCTAGGATGTTGGCTAGAATTCGCGGGGTGGCAATGGCGGTGTTGTTGAGTGAGTAGGCAAACTGCGTATCACCTTTGTTGTCTCGATATTTGATATTCAACCGGCGTGTCTGAAAGTCATGAAAATAGGAGGCCGAGTGCGTTTCGCGGTAGCGCTGTTGCGACGGAAGCCACGTTTCAATATCGTATTTTTTGACCTGGCCAAGCCCCAGATCTCCTGCACAATTCAGTACAACCCGATAGGGTAGATTCAAAGCCTGGACAAGTTCTTCAGAATTTTTGGTAATTTCTTCATGCCACTGCACCGAATCCTCATGATCGGCCTTGCCAAGAATGACTTGCTCGATTTTATAAAATTCATGTACACGAAGGATGCCTTTCGTATCTTTGCCATATGACCCGGCTTCGGAGCGAAAACAAGGCGAGAATGCAACGTATTTTTTTGGAAGATCGCTTTCTTTCAAAATTTCATCGCTATGGTATGCCATGACGGAAACTTCTGAAGTTCCGATCAAAAATTCGTCCTCCCCTATTTTGTATATCTCATCTTTCCCTTGCGGTAACCAGCCTGTACCACGAAATGCCAACTCTTTTGCAATGGCGGGAGCGATAATCGGTGTAAAGCCTTTTTTTATAAGCTGGGAAAGCGCGAACATCCACAATGCCTGCGAAAGCAGAACAGCTTCATTTTTGAGAAAATAGCCGCGGAAGCCGGAAACTTTTGCGCCACGTTCCACATCCACCAAATCCAATGACTCCATGATGGCCATATAATCTTTTGGTTCAAAATCAAAGCTTGGAATTTCGCCCCATGTTCGGATTTCTTTGTTATCATCATCCTTCGCACCTTCAGGCACTGATGGATCTGAAATTTGCGGCACCATGAGCATGAGCTCATGAAATTCAGTTTCTACGATCTTCAACTCTCCCTCAAGCGTACTCGCTTGCTCTTTATATTTTTTGCCTTCGGCGATTTGATCGGGGCTGGGCTTCCCGCTCTTTGACGCATCAGCAATGGCATTGCGAAAGCTATTTGCCTGATCAAGTTCCCCTTGCAAATGTCTCCGGCGCTCATCAAGTGCGAGAAGTTTATCAATATCAACGGCAACGTTTTTGTTTTTCGCCGCTTGCTTTACGATGTCGGGGTTTTCGCGAATAAATTTGATATCAAGCATGATCTTGTAAATTTAGCACAAATATCGTATTCTTGGAATCCCAAGGAGGGTCCCATGAAGGTCAGAACGAAGTACCCCCTGGAGCTCATCGATGCCTCCGATCTCTCCGATGCGCGGACACATCTGTTACAGCCAGGCATCTACACGCTGCATCGAATTCGATGTCCGTTTCCCTTCATCAACTCCCAGTGGTGGGTACTAGAGGGAGAAGTGATCGGAAAGGCGGCACGCTGGTGGAAAGACCAGCAAGTAATCGGACATCTAGAGCTTCTGAAGGAGGAAGGTTCCACGCCCCGCTGAACGACTTAACCACAGTCGACCATAGCGGGGCGGCGTCATTTTTTATGCTTGACAGTACATATTTTTCATGCTATTTATAAAACCATTGGAGGACTTCAATGAAGATTGCTCCCCCGCCCTGCCCCGCTCGCGCTAGTCGAACCCCCGTTCGACAGAGTGTTGAACGGGGCTTCGTTTTTTGAGCGGGAGGCTCACTGTCACTTATTGACAGTTGCTACGTTATATATCGTAGCTTCCACCCGTCAGGAAGCGAGAGGAGAGATATGAAAGAACAGCTCCGAAAACTCTCCCAGGACAGAAGCGCCTCGAAGCGCATAATTGAAAGTAGGATTCGAGCGTGGCTTGCCGATGGTCCGGATTTCGGCGAAGTCCTGGAGGTCATCCAAGAGCTTGACCGACTCTATCCGGGTCGATTTTCTGAGCTCAAGAGTGACATGCGACGTCTAGATCCCTACTCGCATTTCTAGTACCACCCAACCCCGCGCGCGGCCGCCCCGGTCTGTACGACGGGGTTTTGGCTTTTTATTCGTCTTTCTTTCGTTTCATCAACGGAAACAGGATTACTTCCCGGATGGAGTGAGAGTCGGTCAAATAGGCAATCAAACGATCCAGGCCGATGCCAAAACCTGCGGCTGGCGGCATACCATATTCGAGTGCTTCAATAAAATCCTCATCCATACGTTGTGCTTCCTCATCGCCCTTCGCTCTCAAATTTTCCTGTGCAGCAAAACGCTCGCGCTGGTCAATCGGATCATTGAGTTCACTGAACGCCTTAACCAATTCAAACCCTCCTGCATAAAACTGAAATACGTCTTTTGCCAGCGGGAACATGTCTTTTGGATAATCGTAGACAAATGTTGGCTGGATGAGCGTATGGCGTACTTTCTCTTTGAAAACTTCGTCTTCCAATGAATTATACGGTTGCATAAGCTCGGCATATCTAATTCTTTTGAAGGGTTTTTTGAATTTTTCCGGTGCAATCGTGCACAGCAAATCCTCAATAAAATCCATTCCCCATTCGTAATCTTTGTATGCAATATAAAACTCCACGGCGGAAAATTCCGGATTGTGCTCCCGATCCATGCCTTCATTGCGAAAATTAGTTGTAAATTCAAACACACGCTCAAAACCCCCCACCAATAATCGCTTAAGATAAAGCTCCGGGGCTATCCGCAAAAATAAATCCATATCCAAGGCGTTCATGTGCGTCTTAAACGGCCGCGCCGACGCACCGCCATAGAGAGGCTGTAGCGTAGGAGTTTGCACTTCTACGAAATGATGTTCTAGGAGAAAAGTTCTCATTTTCTGGATAATCAACGCCCGCTGTTCAAAAATGGCCTTGGTCTCCGGATTCATGAGCAAATCCAGGTAACGCTTGCGATAGCGCTCTTCGACATCCTGCAATCCGTGCCATTTTTCAGGAAGTGGGAGGAGAGATTTTGCGAGCATCTTCCAGCTCGAGACGCGGAGGGTTTTCTCGCCAGCTTTTGTGATAAAAAGCTTTCCTTCGGCTTCTATAAAATCCCCAATGTCTATGAGATTTTTCTCGCCTTCAAGAAAAAGTTGAATTGATCCCGTCCCATCCCGCAAATCCATAAACGTGATCGCTCCGTGGCCCCGCATTGCCATCACACGACCCACCAAAATCAAAACGTCCTCACCATCGGCTTGCGCAATCGTATGCGTACGCGATGTATGCGTGGGGTAGGGATCTTCGATCTTCTTTAATTTTTCAAGCCGAGCTTGCTTGATTTCATCCAGTGGCATTACTTGATATCTAAAATCTTATACTTCATTTTACCACTGGGAACGAGAACTTCAAACTCTTCTCCCTTTTTTTTGCCGATAAATGCCATACCCAGCGGAGATTCGTTGGAAATAAAGCCTTGCGTAGGATTGGACTCCGACGGACCAACAATGGTAAATTGCCGTTCATTGCCATTGAATTTTACACTCACTGTAGAACCAACCATGACGGTTTTGTTTTGCTGGTTCGGCCCGATGACGATGGCGTTTTTGATGATATCTTGCAGTTCTTGAATTCTCCCTTCATTCATCCCTTGCGATTCTCTTGCTTCTGCATATTCCGCATTCTCGGAAAGATCACCCAGTTCTTTTGCATCCAAAATACGCCGAGCTATCTCGGCACGAATGGTTCCTTCGCGTTCAGCCAACTCTTGTTTAAGCTTTTCTAGACCTTCAGCAGAAAAATATTGTGTCATGTCTACCGAGTAAAATACCACATTAAAAACTGGCGTGCAACCTGCATGGCAAGAGATTGGCTTTGTGGGATATTTTCTACCAGTATCGTCATGACAATTTCCGGATCATCGGTAGGACCGTAGACGACAAAAAGAGAATTCAAACCCCGGCCCGTAACTTGAGCAGTTCCCGTCTTTGCGGCAACAGGCTTTGGCAAATCTTTGAGCAATTGTCCCGTGCCGTCTGTAATGGTTTGGCGCATTCCCTTGCGCACAATCGCCATCGTTTTTTCATCAAACGGCAACGTTCCCACAACTTCAGGCTCACTCTGTACGATGTACGGTTTCATGAGTTTCCCACCGTTTGCAATTGCCCCAATATACGTATTAAGCCATAGGGGAGTCACCAGAAGGTCGCCTTGTCCTATGGAAACGTTGTAGGTGTCTCCAATATACCAAGAATCATTCTTCGTTTCTCTCTTCCATTTTTTTGAAGGCACAAACCCCTTTGTTTCAAACGGAAGATCAATACCTGTTTTCTGATCGGCGTGCGCTGACCGCAAATACTTTTCAATCACATCGATACCGACACCTCGAATTTCCCCATACCCCCCGCCAAGCGCATAAAAATAGACATCGACGGAATCCGCGATCGCTTTATAGATATCAGTCCACCCATGCACCTTCCAATCTCGAAAAGTAAAATACTGCGACGAATCGACCTCGCTTTGCACTTCAATGGCTCCATCCGCAAAAATCGTCGTCGAAGGATTAACGACGCCTTCCGTAAGTCCAACGAGAGCGTAAAGGGGTTTAATTGTTGACCCGGGACTGTAAAGACCGCTAATAACCCTATTGAACAAAGGATGATCTTGATTTTGCAGAACTTCTCCGGTGATATCGTTTGGATCAAACGTAGGCATACTCACAATGCCAAGCACCTCGCCCGTCTTTACGTTTTGCACAATCGCCGCGCCCCGCCGGACGCCCGCAGAACGAAATACCGCATCAACCGATGCAAATAGATTTAGCTGAACATCAATATCCAACGTGGTAAAAATACTCTGACCTGAAATGGGAGATTGTGTCCGAATCGTTTCAGGATTGAGAAATATTTCATATCCTTCTCCCCTAATGATGGAATCATAAAATGCTTCAAGTCCTATACGCCCCGTACGCTCCTGTAAATGAAACGAATCATTTTCAAGAATATCATCGGGCGTGACTTGCGACGTATAGCCCGCCACGTGTCCAAACGCTTTTCCATACACATACGACCTTCGAGCATAGGTGGCAACATACAAACCCGGCTGTTCAGCAACTTGAAGACGAATAGCTTCTTCTTTGGGAATATTTTTTTTTACTACAAAAACTCCCTCATGCTGATGCCCCTCAAGAAGCTCCTCATCGTTGAGTTCACTGCGTACGGCGACCAAGTCGAAAACAGGTTCATTTTCCACGATGGGCTTTCCGTTTCTGTCATATATGACTCCGCGCAAGGACGGCACCGGGTAGCGATTAAATCGACTTTGATCAGCAAGGAGTGCAAACGTTTTTCCTTCAACAATTTGGAGTTGGAACGCCTGCACGAGAAAACCAAGCATCACCAATCCTACTATGCCATAGAGGGCGCGAACCACGTTGCGGCTGATGGGCAGTTCAACCGCCGAATGTCTGCTCTCCGTGTCCAAAAGCGTTTCTTCCGGACTTACGGCCTCTTCCTCGAGCCGCTGTACGTTGTACTTTTTTGGTAACATATCTATATCCTAATCCATTTGCGCAAAACCTCAATGCAAAGGCCAAAAATGACAAACATCATGGTCGTCAACCCAAATGGCAGTCCTGAAAAAAGATCCATGATGATCGCACAGAAAAGGAAAACCAAAAGATGCTGATACAACAATCTATCCGCAATCATGCAGGCGATCAGAACCAGTGGCGTCACCCACAATCGTCCAGGAAAAAGGAGACTCCCGAACTGATCCAGGATGAAACCAAGACTAAAAAATAACAAAAAGTAGTGGACTTTCATAAAAATTAAAAAACACCGATCCAGAAATTTTTTGGAAAAGGCTGTTGTCGCCGGGCTGGACATCGGTAACCCATCCCACGGCCAATCCCTCGGGAAACTGGTCCAATCCGCTCGTGACAATCGTATCATCAACGTGCACCGTTTCGTTGTGTGCGACGAGGTTCAGATCAATTCGATTGCTGCGATTTCCACGTGACTCGGCAAGAAGCGAAGTTCCCTGAAGGCGGACACTCACGATGATGCGCGGATCATCGACAAGTATCACGCGCGAGGTGTGCTCAAAAACTTCGCTCACCCTGCCGGTGAGCACGTTTCCGGAGCCAATCACGACCATCCCCTCCTCGATACCATCTGCAACGCCCAAATCAATAACAATCGTCGAAACGAGAATGGTCCGCTCGATAGAAATAATGTTCGCGAGCTTCAGTGTTCGGGAAATTTTTTGTGCAACATCCAACTGTTTCCGTAAGATGGCGTTCTCACGCTCAAGCGCTTCTGAAGCGATGGATTCCCCGATCACTCGCACATCTTTTTTGACAACTAGCCCAAGCACGCGATACATACGGTCGGGAAGAATATTATGCAAAACAGCGGCATTGAGAAAAAAAACAATTCCACACGCCAACAGGAGAAAAAGAAAATTTAAATATATGCTTCTTTTGCCGACCATACGAGAATAGGTTTTAACTCTTCAATGTGCTCGAGAACCATTCCACATCCACGCACGACGGACGTAAGAGGATCATCAATAATTTGAACAGGAAGATTTGTCTCATGGTGGATAAG
This sequence comes from Patescibacteria group bacterium, assembly GCA_038064915.1. Classification (GTDB taxonomy): domain Bacteria; phylum Patescibacteriota; class Minisyncoccia; order 2-02-FULL-40-12; family IGHO2-01-FULL-4-A; genus JBBTSB01. The sequence goes on along the minus strand of JBBTSB010000004.1, from coordinate 45,572 downwards.
TTCGTCGAGACCACGGAGCAAGCTGCCGCCTCCGGTCAAAATAATACTTCGGTTTATGAGATCAGCAATAAGTTCTGGCGGTGTTTCTTCTATCGTACTCTTGATGGAAACGACGATCGAGCGAATAGAGGAATGCATTGCCTTGCGGACTTCTTGAGAAGTGATCGTCATCTCCTTTGGTAAACCGGTGAGAACGTCCCTCCCACGAATGCGCATGGTCTGCTCCTCGGCCAGCGGATAGGCAGAGCCAATGGTGGTCTTGATCGTTTCAGTCGTGGTCTCGCCAATGAGCATGTTGTGCTCCTCACGCACAAATTGGGAAATATTTTGCGTAAGCCGATCTCCAGCAATTTTCAACGATCGGGATGCAACAACACCTCCCATGGAGATCATGGCGACATCCGTGGTTCCACCTCCTATATCAACGATAAAGTTCGCGGCGGCTTCCTGCACAGGAAGTCGGGCACCGAGAGCCGCAGCCATTGGCTCCTCAATCAGGTATACCTCGCGGGCACCGGCATTGTATGCGGCATCTTCTACCGCTTTTTTTTCCACTTCGGTGATACTCGAAGGAATACCAATGACAACTCGAGGTCGCGGAGCAAGCGTGAATGATTTTTGATGTGCGCGATCAATGAAATATTTGAGCATTTGTTCAGTCACCTCAAAATCAGAAACTACTCCCGCAATGAGTGGTTTCGTGACAGCTATGAATGCCGGTGTTCTTCCGACCATTTTTCGAGCTTCCTGTCCGATGGCTAAAATTTGTCCCGTCTTTTGGTTGAGTGCAACAATCGAGGGCTCGTTAATGATAATACCTTCATTTTTCACATATACGAGCGTATTGGCCGTTCCTAGGTCAATACCGATATCTTTTGAGAACAAGCCGAAAAACTTATTGAGCATGTGCGTACCCTATCAAAAAAATGATCAACAAGCAAAAAACCTAGAAAACAGTCTCGAATAGTATTGAAAGAACAGGCAAACACCTATTCGAGAGACTGTTTTCTAGGTTCGTCGATTACTTTAGCATTTCGTGGATTTGTGTCAAGGGGATGAGCGTGAATTCCTTTTCGGCGCGTTGTTTTACTTCAACAGAATTTTGTTCCAAGGTTTTCTTGCTCACTACAACGCGAATCGGACAACCAATGAGATCGGCATCGGCAAATTTCTCACCGGCAGTTTTATCTTGGCGATCATCATACAACATGCCTTCGCTATATATTTTTTCTGCCTCATCGTCCCCGCCAGGTAGCGCAACGAGATGCACTTTGAATGGCGACACAGTGTCTGGCCACATCATGCCTCTATCATCATGATGAACCTCTACGATCGTCCCCAAAAGCCTCGAAATACCGATACCATAGCAACCCATGATGACATGCTGTTTTTCTCCTTTCTCATCAGTGAACTGCAAACCGAGCGCTTTGCTGTACTTTGTTCCCAGTGGAAAAATATTTCCAGCTTCAATGGATTTCTCTTCGATAAGCTCCTCACCGCACTTTGGACAAATCGTCATATTGGCAATTTCCTTGTTGATCGCCCAACTGCACTTCGGACAGAGCAAAATTAAATCCTCTCCGGACTTTGTCAAAACCTGGAATTCATGGGTATTGCTCGCTGTAAAATCCCCGCCCGCCGCAAGCGTGTAGTATGCCTTGAGGCCGCATCGTTCAAATACATTCTGGTAGGCCCGCCCAACTTTTTCGTAATATTCCAAAAAATCATGCTCATTGGCATGAAAACTATACATATCTTTCATCATGAACTCGCGGCCACGAAGGAGACCCGATTTTGCCCGGGCTTCGTTTCTAAATTTTGTCTGAATTTGATAAATGGAAGATGGCAAATCCTTGTAGGAACTCAAGTACCTCCCGACCATCGACGTCAATATTTCTTCGTGTGACCAGCCAAGAATAAACTGATCATCTCCTGTCTTAAAACCCACTTTTATATCAGCCCGTCCGGCGGCCTCATAGTATTTTTTATCAATCAACGCTGGCATGAGTACTTCAGTACCCCCAACCGCATCCATTTCTTCTTTTATTATTTTTTTAATTTTTTCAATCACGCGCCATCCAAGAGGTAAATACGAATAGATGCCAGCGTTGTTTTTATACACAAACCCCGCCCGTTCAAGCAATTGTGCATTGACCGACACTTCATCAGCAGGATTCTCGCGGGTGGTGCGAGTGAATAGATTAGATAATCTCATACTAGAAGAATTTTAGCACATCCTTTGTCGTAATATAAAACATCAGGAGCAGGAGGAAAATAAAGCCAACGGTGTTAAAGCCGTTCTCGAGGCGTTTGGGAAGCGGACTGCCTTTGATTTTTTCTATGATCAGAAACAGCAACCGTCCACCGTCCAGAGCCGGAAATGGAACAATGTTGATAACCGCAAGATTCAGTGAAATGACGGCAACAAATTGAAGCAAATAGACCAAGCCTAAACGTGCGGCCTGACCGGAAATAATCGCGATTCCCACCGGACCGGCAAGCTCCACTCCCGCCTTGCCCGTGATAAACAGATTTTTTATAATCGTCCCAAATCCCTTGAGAATCATCCATACACCCACCGCCGCGTCTCGAAAGCCAAACACAATAGATTCATACCAGGAATAGGAAACTGCTTCCGTTTTGGTAAATGCAATACCGATTGCGCCTTCCCCGGGAGGTGGATTTTCACGAGGTGTGAGCTTTACCGAACCACGTGAGAGTTGAAGTGTGATTTCCTCACCTTTGTGTTGAGCAATATAATACTGCACAGCGTCAATGCTCTCAAACCCAATGAGTTCATCACCCATGCGAATTCCGGCGGTATACGCGGGGCTGTCTTTTGCAACGGCAGTGATTAATATTTTTGCTTCGCTACCAATACCATTCACGATACTAAAGAGCACGGCGGCGAGGAGAAAATTCATCACCACGCCGGCAATGATGACGCTGACGCGCGGCCAGAACTTTTTTGCCGTGAAACTACGGTTGTCTTTGGATTCTCCGTCTTCTCCGAGAATTTTTACAAACCCACCGAACGGGATCGCATTAATAGTATAGGTCGTCTCGCTGTCTTTCGGCTTGTACCCCCACAGTCGCGGTGGGAATCCAAATCCAAATTCTTCGACTTTCATCCCCGCCCGCTTCGCCATCACAAAATGCCCCAACTCGTGGACAAAAATGATCACCGACAAAACGATGAGAAAAATAAGAACGGTCATGCCGTTTTCAGCAAACGGCGTTCGAGTTTTGTTTCAACCTTCGTCAATCGCTCTTCAAACCCTTTCTGACCCACCTTAATTGCCTCTACGTCATCAGTAATTTTCTCGAGCTGTTTAGTGTGTTGATCCAAAGTCTTTTTCATTCCAGGAAGTATGCTTACATATTCAAGAACAGCTTTGATATCGCTATTATTTTGCTCTAGCAACACTTCTACCCTCGTTTTCCTATTAATCTTGTGCATGATGCATTATACGCCAAACAAAAACACCGAGTCAAACTCGATGTCATTGCATCAACTCCCATTCTTTTTTCTTTTCGAGTTCTTCGAGTTTGTGATTGTATTCGTCCACGATTTTTTGGAGATCTTCTTTTGCGCGGAACGCTTCATCCTTGCTCATGTCATCAAATGACTTGTGTAGTTCCTCGCGAACACGGCGGATTTTGATTTTCGCTTCTTCTGTTTTCTGCTTGACGATCTTGATAAACTCTTTTCGCCGCTCCTCGGTAAGCGCAGGAACGGAGAGTCGGATGAGGTCGCCGTCCACGATCGGGGCAAGCCCAACACTACTCTTCTGAATGCCGGAAACAATATTCTCCAGGACGCCCTTGTCCCACGGTTGAATTACCACCGTGCGCGGCTCCGGCGTACTGATTGAAGCTAGCTCTTTGATGGTCATTTTTTGTCCGTACGCATCTACTGCGACATCCTCGACGAGCGCCGGCGTCGCACGGCCCGTACGAACCGAAGAGATGTCCGATTTATAAAAATCTACTATATGATCAAATTTGGTTTTGTCCATCATAATAACTGTAGCATAAAATTTTCTAAAGCCAATTGCTTATTGAATTGTGGTTGCGAGATAGTCTTGTGAAGCGCGAGAAGTCCTTGTAACGGCTTGTAGATGTTTTTTGATCGCAAGTAGAGCATCCAATAGAGAATTTTTTGCTGAAGCTTCTCGTCGTCCGCGAGTTTTTTGGCAAGCGTAAACTTTTGATCAAGCGTAGCTTTTGCAAGGACACTATATTCCTGAATGAATTCCTTGATATTTTCCTGATTCGCCAAAAGGCCGATACTTCCGTTACAAAACTGCACCAAAAAATCTTCCTGTTCTTTGGTGAATGACCTTTCTTTCAAAAACGCACGTACTGTTTCCGGTTTGTGGGGAGGAAAAAATATCTGTCGGCAACGAGATGTAATTGTTTGGAGTAAAGATTCGGGTTGTGAAGAAATAAGAATGAGAATAGAGCTCGCGGTTGGTTCTTCGAGAATTTTGAGCAGCGCGTTTTGCGCTTCTTCTTGCATGTTATGCGCATTGTCAACAATCGCGATTTTGTAATCGCCATTGAGAGGGCTCAATGATAGAAAACGCTTCATCTCCCTCACAGAATCAATATCAGATTGCACCATGATGATGTCGGCAGAATCAGCAAGATCACGTGCAAGCTGCAGCGAGAACGACTTTTTCCCAATCATTTCCTGTCCATGAAAAAGATAGGATCCAGGCGAAAGGGCAATGGTATTGAATCCTAGGATAGTCATCGTCGTGCGGTAAGAAGTTCTTTTGCTATGATCATTGCGGCGTCGGGCTTTGCAAAAGCTCTTATCGCGAGGCTTCGCTTTTCCCTCTCATCATAAGCCCGCTGGATCTCATGGATGAGGATGTGGGGTTGAAGGTTGGCTTGCGGAACCACAATCGCACCATGCCCGGAAAATTCCTCCGCATTGAAAAGCTGGTGTTGTTGTGCGGAGCCATCGAGGGGAATCAGAACGGCGGGTTTTCCAACGGCTGCGATTTCAAATATTGCCGATCCTGCGCGCGATACGATGACATCCGCATCCGCATAAGCCTGGGCCATTTGCTCTGCATCCCAGGATCCATCACGCTGATGAATGACATGGAAAGACTTGGAAAGTTCCGCCATAGCTAGGTCAACAATTTCGTTGATGGCCTGCGCGCCTTGACTCCCTCCCGTAACAAAGACAATGGGCTTGTCATGGGGCTTTATTGCAGGAAGAGCACGAAATTCGTGACGAATTGGTTGCCCGACGAGTTCCGCCTGTCCGGAGGAAAAAAATTGCGCCGCATGCTCAAATGAGACAAATACGCGCCGCGCATGTCGCCCCCAGTAGGCGTTTGTTTTGCCGGGGACAGAGTCCGACTCATGCACCACCAGAGGGATAAACATGAGCCGAGCCGCAAGTGCCGGAAAAAATGCCGCATAACCGCCCTTTACGAGCATGACATCGGGCATGTAGGTCCAAACATAAAAAAGAGATTGAAGAAGTGCGACAGGGACTTTGAGAATATCCAAAAAATTTTTACCACTTTTGTAGCGTCGCCATTTCGGTGCAAGGATCAAACAACATGAAACACCAGTTTTTTTCGCCTCCTGCGCCAAGAGAACGCCGTCGCCAATAAACCGCATGCGAACATGCTTGTGGTACTCCGGCGCAAGACGTTTGATTTCTTCAGCAATGGCAACAAGAGGATATACATGTCCCCCACTCCCCCCGCCAGCAAGCATAATCCGAAAAGCCATAATATAAATTATTTCACGTGATGCGATGGATGTACAGCATGCTCCCTGCGGTGACGGATATCGGCCATGCGATGTTCGCGGCGGAGTTCCTTGAGACGCTTAAATTCCGGCGACAGCGGAACCAGCAAGATTGCCGCCATGTAGCCAAGGCCTGCTAGCAATATGAGTACCGTCTCAAATCCAAATTTGTCGGCCAGCAATGCGCCAAGGTAACCACTCGAACCCACTGCAATACCAATGGCAATATCTTCAACCGACCACTCGTAACCGACTTTGTCTTTATCAATATGATCAGTAAACAAAATCCGCCATCCCGGCACCGCCATGGAGTTTGAAAGTCCATGGATGAATTGGATGAGATACAGATGCCAGGGTACATCGGCAAAAATGAGGAGAATCGGTACCGTGGAGGTGATGATTGTACCAATGATCGTAAAGTAAAACTCGTCGCGTTCCCCGTCGGTTTTATCCATAAAACGAGAAAGTGGTGTCGTGGAAAGAATACGAGCAAGCCAGTAAATACTTATGGCCGTGCCGACAACACGAATATTATCACCTGCGATTCTTTGCAATACAAAAATAGCAAAAATCGGCGACAAAAGCCCAAACGCAAAGTTGAGCACAAAGTCATAAGCGATAAGGTATCGTATGACTCGATTTATCATTGTTCCAAAAGATGAACTTGGCGCGCGGTGAAGTATGCTGAAGCAATTGAAGTTCCGGCAACATTTTCATATTCACCTATTTCCCAAACGTCCACATCCCCTCGAGAACTCCATTCTGCCACATCACCTTCACGGGTAAGCGCTCCCACGGAAACGACCGAGGGGTGGCTTGCGGGATACTCTACTGTGTCGAGAAATGGTCCATTATTTCCTGCGGCTGCAACAAGCAATACTCCTTCGCGTGCAGCAGCATTAATAGCGGCATCCATAAGATCGTTTGCGTCTTCCGCCCCAAAACTCATATTGATAACGTCTGCTCCATCATGAACAGCATTTCTGATTGCGACCGCAACATCATCGGCAAAACAAACACCACGACTATTGCACACTTCATACAAACGGGAGCGTTCACCGATGATATCCATGACAGAAATGCCGTGGGAAGTCGCCGTGTCAAGCACGGCAACGTCTACTATAGTATCAGATGCAACGATTGCAGTCGTTGCTTGGCCATTACCGTGAGCCGAAATATACAGAGCCGGAACTTTTTCAATATCTAGCTTGAGCATTTTGGCCATGCGAAACTGAAAACCGTTGAGTTCGACGCTAAAGCTATCGCCAAAATCATGGCGAACGGTTCCCAAAGCTTTTCGAGAAAAACTACTTGAAGAGTGGATGAGATACCGGTTGGAGTCCGATGCTGCTTGCGCGGAAGAAACGGAAACCACAAAAAAGAAGAAAACACTAGGAAATAGAAGGATTTTCTTGCTCATAAGTTGGCTCTTGTATTCTATCACGAACAAAAAATCCCAACAATCCCCACATGATTAATCCCCCTTGCTGAAGTGTCCAAAAATAGTGATCAAATACCGCCAACAAGATAATTGCCAACAAGACGTGAGACTTCCGAACAGCAACAAAAAGCCATAGTAAAAAAGTTGCCAATCCCAAAATTCCTATTTCGTTCATCATGAGCAAGAACATATTGTGCGCAGGCTGGTAGATAAAATCAGGATAGAGAGGAAGCTTCTGCATAAGATTTGGAACAAACTGGCCAATGCCGTTGCCAACGGTTAGTATATTTTTTCCGGCTATATCATTGTAAAATACTCTTTGCGAAACAGCTTCATCGCTAGAAGAAATATGTAAACGAGAATACACTTGAGGCCAAAAACTGATTGCGAAAAGAAAACCAACTACAGCGGTGACCGCAATGATCTTGAGAGGGTCTCGACGGTGAAAGAACCACATAATCATCGAACACAAGACCCACACGGCGATGGCAGTGCGGGAAAAAGTCAGAAATAGTGAAACAAGCAAAACAGGAAGTACGAATAGGTGCCATTTTGGCCTCCATGCCCACAGAGCCCAAATTCCCAGCATGAGCCATGTTGCAAGAATATTGGGATGTGGCGTCGTGCCATAGGCGCGAAGGTACGTCTGAGAATTTGCAGCGACCACCGCAACGCCTTGACCATGGGGATCAAGTACACTCTCGCCAAGGAGGCGCAAGCCAAGATCATGTTGAACGACATATTGGACGATGGCGATCAGCGATTGCAATAGAGCTGAAGCCACAACGGCCTTGTATACGAGTGGAGAAAGCTTTTGCTGCCGCACGAAGAAAAAAAGAAGTATGTATTCAAGCAATTTCGCAAACCGATACCATGAAACAGCGGGAATGAGAGCCTGGGAAATAGAAATCGCCGCGATTGCCAAAAAGGCAAACAGCAACAAGTCTTTTTTGGAAATTGAAAATTGGAAATTGAAAATTATGAGAAGAACAAATAAAATATCCGTTCCCCACAAAAACGCGCTCGTCCATTCATTGAAGGGTTGCGTCCACGATCCAAGAACAAAACGCGCCTGAAAAGGCACGGAAAAAACGAATACCGGAAATAACCACCTCAAGCAATAAGTGTGTAGAGTGCGCCACATGCGAACAAGAGCATCATACCATAGAGCACAGAATTTGGGATATTCATGGAATATTCGGGAATGCGCGTGCCATGATCTTTTGCTTTTGCGTATACGAACAGGAGCAAGATCATATCAATGCTCACTGCCACTCCTCCAACGAGACCAATGATTTCAATAAAGTTTTGCACACCAAGCAAAAACAAAATCACCGGCGGAAGAAGCGGTAGTAAAAAATCTCCCCGCCGTCGCAAATGAAGATCTTCTCGAAGCGAGGTACGAAATGCAGTGACAATGCTCAGAAAAATAGTTGATGATGTCAGAAAGCCAAAAAGCGACCCTATGACAACAACCCATGACCCGAGATGTCCGACAAGACCGGGAATTCCTTCGGGAACGGTTCCCGGACCGGAGATACCCAAAACAGCAATCGTGAACATCAAGTAAGCACCAGCGGGAATAAGCGTTCCATACATAAGCGCCCGCCGAAATAAATGCTCTCTACCAATGAGAGCTTCACGAACCAGAGGAATTCCCTGAGTTCCATTGAGAGAAAAAAGAATCACGCCAAAGGGTAAAAACCAAGGAAGTCCGGTGGCGAACGTAAAATGATCGGCCTTGATTTCCGGCATACCCACAATGACCAGAAGCAGGATGATCGCAATGGCGGCCACCATCACAAAAAAATCAACATGAGAAACAGTTTTTAATCCCGCATATACAAGTATGGTGGCAAGTATCAAGAACACCATGCTGAGTGCAACCGGACTCATGTGAAAACCAAATGAGCCGATGATGGTGCTCAAAAACTGCCCGTTAATAATCAAAATACCGATAATAGCTCCATAAACGGAAACCCAAAACGTAAAGAGGTTGATGCGGCGAGCCCAAGGCCCAAGATAGGCGTGTACAAAACCGACAAATTGATGCCGGCTATGTGTCCGCAAGATGACCTCTCCGTACAACAGACTCGTAAGCAAAACAAGACCAGTCAACACAACAAAAATAATCAAGCTGATGCCAAATCCCGTCTGCGCAAAGGTGTACGGTATGCCAAAAAAACCTATGCCAATGATAGAAGCAACGAGCAGGGCAACTGCGTACCAAAAATTATTCATCCCGAGATTCATAGCCTTCAATCTTCGACTCAATACGCCAAAACAACGTCAAGATGATATAGCTCACAAGCGTCACCGCAATCGCTGCATAGGTAAACCCGACACCGACCGCGATACCGATCGTTGCGACGGTTAGAAGACTGGCCGCCGTGGTCAAGCCGGAAACTCGCGACTCATTCCGCAGAATTGCGCCTCCACCAATAAATCCGATTCCGGTCAAAATGCCCGAAATTATACGCGCGCTCGATTCTGGATTAGCACCGCCCATTTCTTCGAACGCATACATCGCAACTATGGTAACGAGCGCTGTGGAAACACACACGAGCATATGCGTCCGCAACCCGGCCGCTTTATGCGCACGCTGTCGTTCATACCCAATAATCGCCCCGAGGAGAAGCGCCATCAGTAGCCGCTTGAGAACGATGAGTTCAATCATGCAATTTTATGTTTTAGTTCTAAGATTTCTCTTCTATCAACTTTTTTTGCCAAAACATGCATTCGTGCTAAATCCTCGATGGTCATTTTTTTCTTCATGTCTCTATTGTAGCTCCGTCCCCAAAGAGCGTCAAATTGATTTTGCTTGAATACTCTACGTTTTGTTGCTGTCCTCAACACCCGATGATCTGTAAAGTGTACCCAACCTGAATCTATTGAGGGCTCGGTGAGTTCCTTTGCCCAGCTGACATGAGAAAGAATCGGCAATGAATCTTTTTGAGAAATATGGATAAAGCAACTACGCTTTAAAGAGATGGTTCTTGATCGCGATCGAGAGGACGTTGTCGATGGTTTTGACAAATTTAAATTTGAGATCGCGACGGATTTCTCTCGGAATATCTTCTTCGACATCTTTTTTGTTCTCCTGTGGCAAAATAACAATCTTCACACCGGCACGATGTGCCGCGAGCACTTTTTCTTTGACGCCGCCGATTTCAAGTACTTTTCCACGAAGAGTGATCTCTCCGGTCATCGCCACATCTTTACGTAGTGGGCGGTTGGTCATGAGGGAAATGATAGCGCTTGCCATGGCCACACCAGCAGATGGGCCGTCTTTTCGGATCGCCCCTGACGGCACGTGGATGTGGATATCTTCTTTGTAAAAATCCTGCTTGATGCCCAGACTCGCCGCCTTGCTGCGCGCGTACGAGAGCGCAGCTTCTACGGATTCCTTCATTACGTCCCCGAGATGACCCGTGAGAATAAGACGTCCTTTGCCGGGCATTTTCGAAGCCTCAATGGAAAGTACCTCACCGCCTACGGGCGTCCATGCAAGACCGGTCGCTACGCCCACTTCATCTTTTGTCTCCGCCATCTGATGGGTATATTTTTCGGGTCCAAGATAGCCATGAAGCATTTTTTGCGTGACAGCAAGCTTACCTTTAATCTTCTTTTCGACGGTTTGCCGAGTGACTTTACGCAAGATCGTTGCGATTTGACGTTCAAGGTCGCGCACGCCAGCCTCACGCGTATGCTTGCGAATCACGTCAGCAATCGCCGCATCAGCAATGGAAACCGCCGGTGCATTGAGTCCGTTTTCCTTGAGTTGTTTTGGCATGAGGTAGTTTTTGGCAATGTTGAGCTTTTCATGCTCGGTGTAGCCGGGAAATTCTATGATTTCCATGCGATCGCGGAGTGCAGGTGGGATGGTATCGAGTTGGTTTGCCGTTGCGATAAAAAATACATCCGACAGGTCGTAGGGAACTTCAAGGTAGTGATCGGAAAAGGCAAAGTTTTGCTCGGGATCCAGTGCCTCCAAAAGAGCGGCCGAGGGATCGCCACGAAAATCAACACCAACCTTGTCTATCTCGTCGAGCATAAAGACGGGGTTTGAAGTACCGGCAGTATTGATGCCCTGTATGATGCGCCCCGGCAACGCTCCCACGTACGTACGACGATGTCCACGAATTTCCGCTTCATCGCGAAGACCGCCGAGGGAAATACGGACAAATTTTCTCCCCAGTGCCCGAGCGATTGATTTTCCTATAGAGGTCTTTCCTACACCGGGAGGACCAAAAAGACACAAGATCGGACCTTTGATTTTGCCCACCTGTTTCTGCACAGCAAGATATTCGATTATACGTTCCTTCGCTTTTTTCAAACCGTAGTGGTCCTCATTGAGAATTTTTTCAGCTTCAGCAAGTTCAATCTCTCCGCCACTCTTCTTGGACCACGGCAGATCTACGAGCCAATCTAAGTACGTCCGTAAATAGGAAATCTCCGGGCTGAAAGGCGGCATTTTTTCAAATCGAGCAAGTTCCTTGAGCGCTTTGGTCTCAACGTCCTTGGGCATCTGTGCCTCTTTGATTTTCGTTCGAATAGTATCAATATCGCTTTTTTCACTATCCATGCCCAACTCTTTTTCGATACTGCGCATCTGCTCGCGTAAGAAAACCTCTTTTTGCATTTTGCCAAGCGATTTCCGAGTTTCTTTGACTACCCGTTTTTCTGCTTCAATGATTTCCAATTCACGGGTAATATAGAAATTCATTTTTTTTAAAGCTTCGGCTGCATCGCCGATTTCAAGAACTTCCTGTTGCTCTTTTAAATCGAGATTTAAATTAATCGTAATGAGATAGACTATTTGGTAGGGATCTTTGATCTGATTCAAAATGTTCATAAGATCCGGCAAGATGGCCGGCATATTGCGAACCTCAATAAGCTGCTTGAATTGTTCTACCGTGGCACGCATGAGGGCCTCGGTTTCTACATCGTGGCGAATCGTCTGCGGCAAGGCCTCAACTTCAACAGTAAAAAATGGTTCGAACTGCGAAAAATTCTTGATCTGTACTCGCGCAATTCCTTCGACATCGATCTTTGAAGAACCGTCCGGCAAACGGTGGACTTCAAAGATTTTTCCCACTGTTCCCACGGTAAAAAGATCTTTTGGTTCTACGTCGTCGTAGATATTTTTCTGTGCAACAAAAACAGCAAGTTGTTCTTTTCCAACCGCTTCGGCGAGACTTCCCATTGACTTTGGACGCTGAACCAACAGTGGTATAGCCACATGGGGAAATAAAACAACATTCTTGAGAGGAATTAATGGTAGTTCTTTTGGAATATCCATATGATCAGGTTACTGCGTTGGCACTCTCATGTCAAGAGTGCCAGCCTCGCGGCCAGGCGGGCCAATACTAAAGTTCTACGACCTCTCCGGGCTGAGGGGCAAGAGCACTCACATCGAGCTCTTCACGGATGAGATTTGCCAGGGTTTTGGCTGTATGTTCCTCGCCTTGCACAACAAATACTTTTTTTAAGCTTCCATTTGAATTTGCGACTTTCACCCAGTGCATGAGTGCAGGCTGGTCGGCATGAGCAGAATACCCGCTCACGGTTTCTACATGACAGCGAACAGCAACGGTTTCACCAAAAATCGTCACCATCTGATCACCCCGTTGTATTCTTCTGCCTAAACTTCCATCTACCTGGTAACCTACAAAAAGAATGGTACTGACGGGATCAGAAAGATACCGCCGTTCATGATGCAAAATTCTTCCCCCCTGACTCATACCCGAACCGGCGATAATGATTTTGGGGGCGGGAACATCATTTATGCGTTTAGACTCATCGGGTGTGGCGGTAAATTCAATCCCGGGAAAATCAAAAGAATTTTTTCCGAAGTATTTTTCATACACACCTGTCAGTTTTATCGCCAAAGGGCTGTCGAGAAATATGGGAACGGAGGAAATTTTATTCTGCTGACGCAACTCATTGAGCTCAAACAACAAATCCTGGGTGCGCTCCAAAGCAAACGAGGGAATCATCAATGTCCCCTTGCGAGCAATAGTTTCCTGAATTATTTGAGCAAGTTTTTCACGACGTTCTTCACGAGCCTCATGTACACGATCACCGTACGCAGACTCCATAACAACATAATTTGCATCGTGGACGAATTCGGTAGGCCGCAAAAGTGGCGTAGGAGGATTTCCCAAATCTCCGGAAAAGAAAATCTTTTTATCGTGCCATTGAATTTCCACAATTGCCGATCCCAGAACATGCCCAGCATCGTGAAGAGTAGCCGTAACACCTTCACGTAGTGGAATCTTCTCACCATAGTCCACCCCCCTCACCAACTTCATTATTCCATCGAGATCTCTTTGTTCAAACAACGGCTCATGCCCATCACGTTCAGCCTCATGAAGGATATGAGACATATTATCTGGCAATGCCACCGCCATGAGATCCGCAGTTGCATCCGTCGCATACACCGTCCCACGAAATCCATCACGGTAGAGCTTTGGAAGTCTCCCGATATGGTCAATGTGACTGTGGGTGATAAAAACAAATTCAATAAGCTTGGGTTCGTATGCAAACGGCGTGTAGTTGAGATCCTCGGCATACTTGCTTCCCTGGTGAAGGCCGCAATCCACGATTAGCTGAAGATTTCCTTCTTCGAGAAGGTAGTTTGCTCCTGTCACATCGCCTGCTCCACCATAAAAGGTAAGTTTCATGTCATTGAACTATTATCATACCATCTTCCTTGGGTTGAAATTGATTTGTATATGAATACACCCCCGGCGTAGAAAAAACTCTCGTATAATCACCTCTCGGGCTTATTTCGCCAGAATTGAATTCGGGAATGGCAATCACACGGAGTGAATCATTTCTAAAGGTGATCGAATCGCGGGATCGGATCCTCAAATTCGTAGGGCTGAATACCCCATCACGATAGGTGATGACATAGGAACGTGATTCCGGCAGTCCGATGTGCGCCGGCTCATTCGGCGATGGCTTACCAAAGAAAAAAACCGCTGTCGTAAACGAAATCAGAACAACAAAAATAAAAAACCATCTCATACCCTATGATCGCATGTGAAGTACCTCCGATGCAACCCCAAGATCAGACCAGGGAATATGCTTGCCTCCCGCCACCGCCATGGAGGTTTCAGAACCCTTCCCGGTGATCACCACAACATCACCCACTTGTGCATCCGCAATGGCAGTGGCTATCGCTTCGCGGCGATCAATGATGCGTTTTGCCTTTGACGTACGAATTCCGGAAGCGATTTCATTGAGTATTTTTTCCGGATCCTCTTCGTACGGATCTTCATTGGTGAGAACGATTTCATCACAATAGCGATCAGCCAGCTCACCAAAAACTGGCCTTTTCCATGTATCACGTCCCCCACCTGCAGCTCCAAGAACAGCAATCAGCTTGCCGTTCTTTGGCTTGAGGGTTTGGTAAACACCCTCCAGCGATTCCGGTGTATGCGCGTAATCAACGACAACCTCAAATGGTTGGCCTAGTTCAACAAACTCCATTCGTCCGGGTACGCGATCGATGGATTCAACACTCGCTTTCGCTTTCAAAGAATCCAGTCCGTAGGCATGTGCAACACCCATTGCGGCGAGGGCGTTGTAGATATTGAACTCACCTGCTAGGTTGAGACGGAGCTCCAGGGTATTCTGTTTCAAATCGCCATGCTCCATACCAAAACTGATTTTTTTCATTGCGGGCAATGCCAAAAATTCCTCCGAATGCTGATTTTCAGCGTTCATCACGTGGATGTTCTTGGTTTTGTGAAATAGCACTTTCTTGGCTTCTTTGTATTGTTCAAAACCACCGTGGCTTTCAATGTGTTCCTTGTGTAAGTTGGTAAACACGGCACAGTCAACACGAACGCCAACGAGACGATGCTGGGCGATTCCTTCGGAAGTGACTTCTACAACGACATACTGGCATTTCGCCCGTCGGGCTTTTGCTATAAACTGCTGTAGTCGAAAGCGTCCCGGCATGGTCATCTTGAGAAGATTTGGCCATTCCTGATCCTTGATCCGATAGCCCAGGGAGCTGATCATGGCGATGGGAAGGCCCTGATCGGCAAAGATTTTTGCGATCATAAAAGCCGTCGTAGACTTTCCCTTGGTTCCCGTAACCCCAATGACCTTTACGTCATGGGAGGGAAATCCATAGATGATCGACGCAAGTACCGCAAGACACCAATGGTAGAGGTTTCTCATTACCTCTAAGCATACTCGCTTTTAAAAATAAAAAAAGCCCAGTCAAGCGACCGGGCATCCCCGAATTGGAGCATGAGGGGTTGAGGAGATATGGTAAAAGAACATCCACTCACGCTCCAGTTCGGAGGGAGGAGCAAATCACGACGGAGTTCCGTCGGCGCTCCTCCATCTTTGTACGATCCCGGAGCTACGCCTTGCGGTGGGCGTGCTCCCGGTCTTTCGCTGCTGCCATGAGAACTCCGCCAAGGAGCATGAGTCCCCATGTGCCGCGGGAGATCCAGACGAGAATCTGGATGTTCAGATAGCCGGTCGGCTCCCCCAGGGCGAGGATGCCACTGGTCATCATCATGATGCCAGCTCCGGCCCCTATCATGAGGTTAGCGATTTTTTCCAGCTTCTTCATTTATATTCCTCCTCATCGGTTTGCACCACGACGGGATTGTCGCGAGCAAACAAAAGGGCACGTATGGCCTGGGTGGCCACACGTGCCGAAAAATCGAGTTTTCAAAGGTCTAGCTCCTCAACCGGACCCTGATTTCAGTATGATAATAGTATAGCACAGTAGAGTGCTATTTGTCAATACGCTAAAAACCCTTATTTTATGAGGGTTTTTGCTATTTAGCTTAAGCTCACTTCTCGTAAATACTCTTTAATTTCGCGAGATGAGACTTCAAATCCAGGCATAAACTCCACCTGTTCGTCGTAGCGAATATCGAAAAATAGCGCAAGTCGCTGTCGAAAAAGACGTGCATTGAATTCACCATGCAAAATCTCATGCGCCTTTGCATCCAGCTCATCTATGGTATGTTTGTTTTTTAAAATGAAGTAGAGATCAACGTAATCCTTCCACTTGGCGCGACTCCCTAACGCATGGATCTTCATGGCGGCAATGGTCACGAGATCAGCTACTCGCATCGAGTTTTCAAAAACATCCGGAAAATCAATGGGAATGCGATACTGATAAAATGTGGCTTTTACACTATTTATCTTGATGGTATATTCGCCATCTCGATCTACTAATTCTTGTTCAATGGGAAATGCGCTTGTCAAAATTTTTCGTATATCCTCATTGACAAATGACTTTAATGAAAACATATCGAAGTCAATTGAGCGCCGATGTCCTATGTGCAAGGCTGCGGCAGTACCTCCGACGAGCCCAAAATCTCCTTTGAATTTCGATATCACGGGAAGTAGTTCGATTTGTTCTTTAGTGAGTATCTCGCGGTGCATGTTTGTCAAAATATAGGGTGAAGTATTGGCGAACATCGTCGCGGTAGTTGGTGCGCTCGCGAAAGGCGTTCTCTCGAAAAATCTCTGCAACTCTCTCCACACTAAGAGATTCTTTTAATGCTTTAAATTCATCCCAATCACCATAATTTAAAACTGCCTCTACCACGGTTGACTCCTCAAAGCCGTCATAATTTCGGCTGTACCAGATTAGTCCGGGGTTTTTGCGAATGATATCTCTATAATCCATGGTATAAAGTATACGCAAAATACCAAGGTTTTGAAATAGCAAAATCAAACGCCCCCGGATATTCGATTGTCCGCCCTCCCCAGCCAAGTTTGAATCGGGTCACGCCGGGCCATTTTTTTGCATCAATTCCCCAGAAATCATAAAGTTTAAAGTTTAAGTGTTTAAAGTTTAAAAGTATCTTCCAATGCAAAAGATACGGGCCCATAAGAGAGCGATATTCGTAGTCTGACGCACCATGGAGATAATATGCCGTATCGCCGTAGGTCAGCGTGATAGCGGAGGCGATGGGTTTGCCATCGTGCCATGCGATCCAGAGTTTTGTATCCAATCCGCGAGATGCCATGAGGCGATGATAGTACCATTCGGAATGTGTGTGAAATTTATCGCGTGCGGTAGTCTTTTTCATTAAGCTCAAAAAAATATTAGTATCCGTGCTTTGCTCCACGACCACATGTTCCCGCTCCGCAACGCGGATGTTATACCTCGTCTTGTGGTGCATTGCGCTCAACAATGCATCTTCGCTATTTGTGAGATCAAGTACGACGGTCCGATGTGGCTGGACGTTTTTGGATGATTTTTGATAGCCTTGATGCACGAGCGCTTGAGCAACTTCATCGTGCATGGGCTCTGCTTTTATGAAAATGCTTTTTTCTTGCTCCGCCAATGGAAGCAAATTCGGCACCGTATCCGGGTACGGCACATATAGGTAATTTTTTTTAAACGTCAAATCATGCCGAATCACCTTTGTGCCTTCGACGTCAAAAACCTTCCGCCCAAGGGATCTTTGAAATTGCGCCCACTCATCAGATTGCAAAAAAGAAATCATTTTTTTGCCAATATTTTCAATGCCGCGGTGATCTTGTGCTCCGATTTTTCGAGTTTGGAGTCGACGAGCTTCAAGGCATCTCGTGCCTGATATTGCGAGTATCCAAGGGCCATGAGTGCTTCGACCGCCTCGGATTCTGATGTAAGGTTTGCTTGTGAGCCCGGACTTAGGTGGACGCTGGCGATTTTTTCTTTGAGTTCCAGGATGAGGCGTTGGGCGGTTTTGGGACCTAGGCCTGCTACTTTTTTGAGATAGACTTCATCTCCCTGCAAGATTGCCAGCTGTAATGGCTGTAGTTCGGCTTTGGCGAGTATCCCTTGCGCGCTCTTGGGACCGATGCCTGAAATACTGGTAAGCAGTTCAAAGAAACTCAACTCTTCCTGTGTAGCAAATCCATAGAGCTCCACTTGGCCATCCCGAGGGTTCATCGTAAAGTGCGTGTAGAGCTTGATTTCTTCGCCTACCGATGCTAGACTAGAGTGCATTTTTTCTGCGATGACCACCCTATAGCCTACGCCGTTTACGTCAAGAATCGCGTATTTTGGGGTAATCGCCTGCAGTTTGCCAGCAAGATAGCCAATCATTGTATTCAGTATGTTTCAATTAAACTCCAAATTCAAGCCCAAGGGGGATCAGCCCGAAGCCATCGAGAAATTGACTCGCCTGCTTCAGGACGGACACAAACATCAGACGCTTGTGGGAGTTACGGGCAGTGGCAAGACGTTTACGATCGCCAATGTCATATCCAACATCAAAAAGCCGACGCTGGTCATCTCGCATAATAAGACGCTGGCGGCACAGCTGTATCAGGAGTTTAAGGAATTTTTCCCGAACAATGCCGTGCACTATTTTGTGTCCTACTACGACTATTATCAACCAGAAGCGTATATTCCCCACTCTGACACTTACATAGAAAAAGATGCAAAGATCAATGAAGAAATTGATCGTCTTCGCCACGCCGCCACGGAAGCGCTGTTGAGCAGAGATGATGTGATCATCGTTTCATCGGTGTCGTGCATTTACAACCTAGGCGATCCAAAAGATTACCAAAAAATGAGCTTTGAACTATTTGATGGACAAAAGATAAAAGCTTCTGAAATCGTCGCGACCTTGCGTCGCCTCCAATACACCCAGGACATTGAGCTGAAGCGCGGCACGTTTCGCAAAACACGCGAGGAAGTGGAAATTGTTCCCGCGACTGGAGACCATGTCATCAAAATCAATCTCAAGAATACCAAGATTTCGGTGGCACAGGTGGATCTGGAAAAAATTCAGTATCAAGAACCAAAATACGAACGCGTGCTGCAGGCAAAAATTTTTCCGGCAAAATATTGGGTTGCCATAGACGACAAGATTGATGTAGCAATTGCCAATATCAAAACAGAACTTTTGCTGACCATCAAAAAATTAGAGAAGCGCGGCTTGTTTTTGGAAGCTGATCGGCTCAAGCAACGCACGGAACGCGATATGCAGATGCTCAAAGAAACCGGCTACTGCTACGGTATCGAAAACTACTCACGTCATTTGGAATTTCGCGAGCCCGGCGCGCCGCCCTATACCCTCGTGGATTTTTTTAAGACAAAGGGTAATTTTTTGACGGTTATCGATGAGTCTCACCTCACAGTCCCGCAACTCCATGGCATGCATGCTGGAGATGCATCACGCAAGGGAACGTTAGTTGAATACGGCTTTCGCTTACCTTCCGCTCTCGACAATCGCCCCCTGCGGTTTCCGGAATTTGCAAAACTCATTCAGCAGGCAATTTACGTGTCCGCCACACCAAAGGAATTTGAATTAAAAAAATCTGGAAAAGCGGGCATTGTGGAACAGCTCGTGCGTCCCACGGGACTTTTGGATCCCACCATTGAAATCCATCCTACGGAAGGTCAAGTAGATCACTTGATAGGAGAAATCAAAAAGCGTATCGGGGAAAAACAGCGCATTCTCGTGACCACCCTCACTAAGCGCATGGCGGAAGATCTCACGGAATATCTTGCCGAAGCTGGCATCAAGGTAAACTACATCCACTCGGAAATAAAAACCCTGCAACGCCTGGAAATTATTCACGATCTGCGTCTCGGGAACTATGACGTGATTGTGGGGGTAAATTTATTGAGAGAGGGTTTAGATTTGCCAGAGGTGTCGCTCGTGGCGATTTTAGATGCAGATAAAGAGGGCTTTTTGCGAAATGCCACCACGCTCATCCAGACGATGGGGCGCGCGGCACGGCACTTGGATGGCAAAGTCATCATGTATGCCGACAAAGTCACGCGCTCAATGAAAAACGCCATCGATGAAACGACACGCCGTCGCAAGGTCCAGGAGGAATTTAACAAAAAGCATAACATCACGCCGGCGACAATCATCAAAGCAATCAAACGCTCCGATTTAGGTGGATCCAAAAAGCAAGAAAAGATATCCAAGTGGTACAGCTACGACGTTGACGACAAATTTGATGAATCCAAGCTCACACCGAATCAGCGCATTGAAATACTCCAAAAACAAATGGAACGCGCCGTCCATGACCTACAATTCGAAAAAGCGCTTTGGCTTAGAGAACAGATTTTACAATTGAGAAAGAATAGTGTAGGATAGTTCTCATGCCAATCACCAAATCAGCAAAAAAGGCGCTTAGGCAGTCAAAGCGCAAAAAGGGTTTCAATGACCGCCGGAAGCGATTGTATCGCAATGCGGTAAAGGAATTCAAAAAGGCAATCTCTGCGAAAGAGTTTGATAAAGCAAAGACGCTCCTTCCGAAGGTATACAAAACACTCGACAAAGCGGCGAAGACTCACACCATCGCCAAAAACAAAGCTAGTAGAACCAAATCTCGCCTTAGCGCACTGGTGAAGGCGTAGGGCTCTTGCGCGTCTCGCTTACTTTTTTGAGACAAACTTGTTTCGCTCGAACCGCGGCATCACGCTTTTCTTTTGCGGCACGTACGGATGTTTTGTAGGTATTCTCCGCAACTCGAAACGCATCATTGCATGCGTTGGTTGTCTTTGCTTTTGAAAACGATGCTGACGGCGACCCGATGCGCGCCAAAAGATTCAGGTTAGCAGCATCCGCAACCATAAAACCACCGAAGAACAACAAAATTCCCGCAAGAAGTATTTTATTTTTCATAGAGATAGTATAGCAAAACCCATAGATTACTTATCCACATGAGCAATATTTTTCATTATTCCCATTGCCGCCATGAGTGAAACCAGAGATGAACTTCCATAGCTGATCAATGGCAATGGAACCCCTGTGAGCGGAATTAATCCGGATATTGCCGCAATATTGATAAATGCCTGCCCTCCAATCCACACCGCGACACCAAGCAAAAATAATCTGCCAAACGAGTCCTCCGTATTTTTTGCAGTTTGCGCCAAAGAAATCAAAAGGGCAAAAAACAACCCTATCAAAACGAGCCCGCCTACCAGACCCAATTCTTCAACTATGACGGCAAAAATGGAATCCCCCACCGGCTCCGGAAGGTAGTTGAATTTTTGCTTGCTTTGTCCATAGCCAAGTCCCCAAACTCCTCCAGAACCAATACTGATAAGCGCCTGATTGATGTGGTAGGAGGCCCCCTGGGTATCCTCTTGAGGATCGAGAAATGTTTTGATACGGTCGAAACGATACGGTGCGGCGAGGGCCAATCCTCCCAACACTACGCCCAAAACAAGGAGAAGCAGCAAAAAATGCCAAAGTTTTGCACCGGAAAAAAAGTACATCGCAATGCTAATCATCAACACGATACCGAGAGTGCCAAAATCCGGTTGCATGACAAGCAATGCTACTATAAAGCCCAAAATCAAAAAAAACGGAATCAGTTCGGAGGCGCTGGATTTGCGCTTGCCAAACCACGCGGCAAGGTAGATCACCAAGGCAAATTTGAGAAACTCCGAAGGCTGCACAGTCGCCACGCCTACATCGATCCATCGCTGTGCCCCCTTTACATGCACGTTAAGACTAGGTACAAATACCAATATCAGTAGACCGAGCGCGACCAGCAGTATAGGCAGTGCGAATTTTTTCCATCGCTGATACGGAAATCGTGCAAGAGCTAGGAAGACTACGATGCCAGGAAGCACGCCAAAGAGAAGTTGATGTTTGGCATAATAATAGGAATCATCAAATTTTTTTTGTCCTTCCACAACACCCGCTGACGCAAGCATCACCAAGCCAAAAATAATGAGAACAAAAAATAGACTGATAGTAGCTTTATGCATACGTAGCGAGCTTGCTCGCTAATCCAGTATAGTTTGTTGTACGCAATTTGTGTAGCTCTTGCCTAGTTTTTCCGTCAACATTCAAACTATCGATAAATTTTGTGATGTCTTGCTGGGTGATTTGCTTACCGCGAGTCAGCTCTTTGAGCTGCTCGTAAGGCATGGTCACACCCTCACGGCGTAAAATCGTCTGAATCGCCTCAGCCAAAAGTTCGGGGTGTTGTTCAAGCTCCTCACGCATCGCGTCTTGGTTTACCGCGATTCGTCCCAGACCATCGATGATATTTCGATATCCCACGAGTGCGTGTCCAAATGCGGTTCCGATCGTCCGCTCCACGGTAGAGTCTGACAGATCGCGTTGAAGCCGTGAAACAGGAAGCTTGAGTGCAAAATGCTGAAAAAGCGCATTCGCAATTCCCAAATTACCCTCGCTATTTTCAAACCTAATCGGGTTGATTTTGTGCGGCATCGTACTGGAGCCGACTTCGCCTTTGATCGCCTTTTGGACAATCCATCCGTCAGAAATATATCGCCACATGTCCTGATCAAAGTCGATCAAGATCATGTTAATGCGGCGCAGTACATCAAAAAGTTCGATCTGGTTGTCATACGGCTCGATCTGGGTTGTGATCAAATTCGCTTCCAATCCCAGTGACGTGATAAATTTCTTGGAAAATGCTATCCAGTCAATTTTGGGATAGGCGGCGACTAGAGCATTGTAGTTGCCCGTGGCACCGTTGAGTTTTGCGGTGAGCTTGAAACCACGAAGTTGTTTCACCTGGCGTTCGAGACGATGCACAAACACGGCCATTTCCTTGCCAAACGTAGTAGGACTTGCCGGCTGTCCGTGAGTACGGGCAAGCATAGGAAGTGCATAGTGAGTAGTGGATAGTAATCGCAACTCGGAAAGAATTTCCTCAAGTGCTGGTACTATGACTTCTTGAAGAGCATCACGAAGCATCAATGCTTGGGCAATATTGGTAGCGTCCTGTGAGGTTAATCCAAAATGGATCCAATTACTCAATTTTAGATTGAGCTTCTCCCGCATCCAGTATTCGATTGCCTTAAAGTCGTGATTTGTCGTTGCTTCGAGTTTTTTAATCTGCTCTGCGTCTTTGTTTGAAAAATTGGCGGCTAGGTTTCGAATTTGTGATTTGTTTCGTATTTCGAATTTAGTTTTTAGAATTTCGGATAGCGAAATAAGGTATTCGCCTTCCATCTGCACACGATATCGCATAAAAGCTTCTTCACTAAAAAACCGCGCCAACGGCTCGGTGTATTTGCGATATCTCCCATCGATAGGAGAAATGGAGTCCAGGGTGTTCATAAAAACTCGATCGTTGCTGGGGGTTTTTGAGTTATATCATACAACACCCGGGTCACGCCAGTGACTTCGTTGACAATGCGGTTGGAGACGTGGGAAAGAAATTCATGTGGGAATTGGTACCAGTCGGCGGTCATAAAGTCGGGCGTAGTAATCGCGCGAAGCAAAATCATGTACCCATATTCGCGCTCATCGCCTTTGACGCCCACGGCTCTAGAGGTATCGAGCGCCGCGAGTGCTTGCGAAATATTTCGATAGTGGCCTTCTTTCTTGATTTCTTCTATAAAAATTGCATCCGCCTTGCGGAGGATCTCCAGGCGTTCCGGCGTAATTTCTCCGAGAATACGAATGCCCAGCCCCGGCCCCGGAAACGGATGGCGCCAGATAGCATCTTCGGGAAGACCCAGTTCTTTGCCCAGTGCCCGTACTTCGTCTTTAAAAAGCTCTTTGAGCGGCTCCACAACCCGGCCTTGCTTGATGAGCTCGAGAACTTCAGGTGCTCTATTATGATGGGTTTTTATAGTATCCGACGGACCGTGAACTTTGACACTCTCAATCACGTCGGGATAGAGGGTACCCTGGCTCAAAAAATCCTTCGGCCCGATATGCTTCATGAAGACTTCTATAAAAACTCTGCCTATTATCTTTCTTTTTTGCTCTGGATCAGTCACACCTTTGAGCGCCGCAAGAAATTGCTTCGACGCATCTATAAATTTAACTTGCAACTTTAGACTCTTAAACTTTAAACGTACTTCTTTTGCTTCATCCAGCCGCAAAAGTCCATTGTCAATAAAAATATTTTTTACTTTTACGTTTGCTTTTTTCAAAAGTAGTGCAAGCACGGTCGAGTCTACCCCTCCCGAAAGCGCATGCACTACGTTATTCATTCGCACATTCTCACGAATGAGCGCAAGTGTATGATCGAGCGCTACATGAGTGGTCCATTGCTTGCGCATCTTGCAGATCTTTGCAAAATTCTCCAAAATCTTGGGTCCGTACTCCGTATGCGCTACTTCCAAATGAAACTGCACGCCATAAAAATGGCGTTTCGTATCCCCGATCGCCGCATGCGGTGATGTTGACGACGAAGCAATTGTTTTAAAACCTTTCGGTAATTTTGTTACTACATCAAAATGCGACATCCAAACCGTTTGGGATTTTGGGGTTTTATTGAAAATTGAGAATTGGAAATTGGAAATTTGCGTCCGGCCGTATTCCCGTCTCGTGCCGCTCTTTACCTTTCCACCAAGCATGTGTGCTAACACCTGGATCCCATAGCAAATGCCAAGAATAGGCTTCCCCAATTCAAAAATTCGTGGATCCGGCAATGCCCCGTTTTTTGCATACACAGAGGACGGTCCTCCGGAAAAAATGATGCCTTTGACGTTTGAGGTGTGAAACACCTCAATGGGAGTATTATACGGCAGAATCTCCGCGTGATATTGCATCGCCCGCAGTCTGCGGGCAATCAATTGCGTCACTTGCGATCCAAAATCCAAGATGAGAATGGTATCCATTGACTCGATGCTAGCATAGGCTGATAGTTTTTTGAAATGATGGGCATAATTGAGATTTCAAGATCTTCATCCGTAAACTCACCCATCACCAAAATTCCGCGTTGTGTTTCTATCGACCAATCTTGATCAAACACCAAGTTGCCGAGTGAATAGATGATTGGCTTGTCGCGGTAGATCTCAGCATCCTGCACGACATGCGGATGCGCTCCGACGACCATGTCCGCACCAGCATCAATCCATGCATGAGCAAGCTGCTCTTGCTGTGTGTTGTGTATGGGCTTATATTCCTCTCCCCAGTGCGGAAAAATTATCACGCGCATGTCGGGGTCTTCCGTAAGATCCCTAATCTGTCCGGTAATATCTTTTACACCCCACAACGTATGAATACCGATCAACGTGAGTTTTAATTTTTTCCCCTCTACAGTATGCGGCAAAACCGAAATTCCCTGTCGTTCCAAAAGTTCTTGTGTAACGTCCACGTTCCCATTGTTAGCATGATTGTTATCTTGGCTGACCGCATCGATGCCCAATCCGACAAGGACGTCAACAGTTTCCGGAGGAAATACAAACTTAAAATGCGACCCAGGATCAGGCCTGATGGGTGTTGCGCTGATAGCACCTTCAAGATTCACGATGGCCATGTCGGCTTGGCTAAATACATCCCCAAGTTTTTCCACACTTTCATGAAGATTATTTTCATACCGCGCATGCACTCCCCGTGCAAACATCATGTCTCCGCCGATAATAAAGCTGACTGTTTTTTGCTCGGGTATAAAAAGCTTCTTCAGGAAAGGATTTAAAACAACAATTTCTTGTGTATTGGGCAACCAAAAAACTAAAAACACGATTACGCCGACTACCGTACTAACGAGTAATAGTTTGATTGCGTTCCGCACCGACGGAAATTAATTTGATAGGGACTCCAATGAGTGTTTCGAGGCGTTTGATATAGGCTTGCGCCTGCTTTGGCAATTTTTCAAATTTCTTTATCTTGCTCGTATCTGACTGCCATCCCGGTACGTCGATGTAGATCGGCTCTATTTCAGAAAAATCCGCCGGGAAACTATCATAATCTTTATACTTTGTGCAAATTCTTATGGTTTCCAAATCATCAAGCACATCGAGTTTCATGAGGACACATTCGTCCACGCCACTGACTTGGCAGGCATATCGAACCACCACCGCATCAAACCACCCGCACCGTCGCGGCCGTCCGGTCGTTGCACCAAACTCATTGCCTTTTTGTCTGATCTGCTCACCGAGTTCATCTGGAAATTCTGTCGGGAGCGGACCATTGCCAACTCTTGTAGTGTACGCCTTCACAATTCCTATCACCTTATCAATCTTAGTGGGACCAATTCCCGATCCTGTACTTGCCGCTCCAGCCATCGTATTTGATGACGTCACATAGGGATACGTCCCAAAATCCACATCGAGCATCGCACCTTGCGCGCCTTCCATGATGATGCGCTTTTTAAGATTTTTATTTAAATATGCACTTGTATCGGTAACATATTTCCCAAATCGTTTATCTTTTTTTATAAAGTCTACCGTCCGCAGTCCCGTGCGCCCGACTTTGTCCATGTACGCGGGGCCGATGCCACGTCCTGTGGTGCCGATCTTTTTTTGTGAGTCTCTGACATCTCGCTCTTTGTGTTCTGCGGAAACGATATGCGCACGATCACTGATCAAAAGCCTTTTATCAACATCAAGGCCAAGTTTTTTTATCAATTCAATTTCTTCTTCCAAAACTTCTGGATCTATAACGACCCCATTGCCGATCACACAAATAACTTTTTTATGTAAAATTCCTGACGGAATCAAATGCAATATATGTTTTTTTCCATCGACAACGATCGTATGTCCCGCATTTGCTCCACCCTGCACACGCACCACTATATCGGCTTTCGCGGACAATAAGTCCACGACCTTTCCTTTTCCCTCATCCCCCCATTGTGCGCCGATGATTACAGTTACCATATTAGCGCGAGTAGTTCGGGGATTGTTCGGTAATTTCCACATGATGGGGGTGGGATTCGGTCATGCCGGCGTTGGTGATTTGGATAAAGCGGGATTTTTTCTGGAGTTCTGCGATACTTTTTGCTCCACAGTATCCCATGCCGGCGCGGAGACCGCCAATGATTTGGTGGATCGTCTCGCCCACATTGCCGCGAAACGGCACGCGCCCCTCGATGCCCTCGGGCACAAGCTTGGCCAGATTTTCTTCCATATCCTGGAAATATCGATCACGCGTTCCTTCGCGCATCGCACCGCTGGAACCCATTCCACGGTAAGTTTTATATTTGCGTCCCTGAAAGAGTACCGTTTTGCCCGGTGATTCCTCATGTCCAGCAAGCATATTGCCGAGCATCACCGAATCTGCTCCTGCAGCGAGCGCCTTGGGCACATCACCCGTATACTTGATGCCGCCATCGGCGATCAATGGTATGCCCGCCCGCTGGCAAATCTTTGCGACATCCATCACGGCCGTGAGCTGCGGGACGCCGACGCCAGCAATGATGCGAGTTGTGCAAATGGAGCCGGGACCAACTCCCACCTTGATGGCATCTACGCCAGCTTTTATGGAAGCTGCTGCGGCATCGGGAGTCACGAGGTTGCCGCTAATCATTTGAAGCTTCGGCCAGCTTTTACGGATTTCGCGAATGCGATCGAGAACTTTTTTTGCGTGTCCGTGTGCGGTATCTACGACGATGACATCCACCTGATGTTTGACAAGCTGGTCCACACGATCAAGAGTATCCACGGATACGCCAACAGCCGCTCCCACACGAAGTCGTCCATGTTCGTCCTTGCATGCGCGTGGAAAACTCTTCTTTTTTTCGATATCTTTAAACGTGATAAGGCCTTTGAGAATACCGGATTTGTCGACGATAGGAAGCTTTTCTATTTTATATTTTTGCAGAATAGCTTCGGCTTTTTCGAGGGTGGTGCCAAGCGCCGCAGTTACCAAGTGATCATTCGTCATGATGTCCGAGAGTCGCTTAGAACTGTTTTGCTCAAAACGCAAGTCACGGTTGGTGACGATACCTTTGAGCTTCTTATTTCCATCAATAATAGGAATGCCACCGATCTTGTATTTTTGCATGAGCTCGCGCGCTTGCTTGACGTTGTCGCCTGGTGTGAGCGTGATGGGATCGAGGATCATGCCGGATTCACTGCGCTTCACCAGATCCACCATTTCGATTTGGCGCTCAATGGAAAGATTTTTGTGGAGGATGCCGATGCCACCCTCACGCGCAAGCGCCATAGCCATGCCGGACTCGGTGATCGTATCCATCGCGGCACTGACAATGGGGATATTGAGGGTGATACCACGGGTCAATCGCGTCGTCACAACCACATCACGAGGAGAAACCTCCGACGCATCGGGTATGAGCAAAACATCATCATACGTCAGTCCGAGTTGGGTGATTTTGGAGATGGGCATAGTGACCCGGTATATCAACTTTCAGCAGCTGCGCAATGCGACTCCGCCGCAACTGAAAGTTGTATTACCGGGTTGAAGTTTTAATATAGCAGTGGTATTTTGTTTCTGCAAGGAGGTTGACGTGATCATGCCGAAAATGATACGACCGCCATCGCGCTGCGAGGAAGCCCAGATCATCGCAGAAATACCGGAAGCGTTCATCGGTGAAGTAGGTACGATCGAACGCATTCGACAGCACATTCTCGCCTGTCTGGGCTGTCGCATGTCCCTCGAACACGTGCGTAACGATTTCTTGGACAACATGCGCCACGAGCGCGCTGTTCGAAAAGCACGCGCTCAAAAGGCGTGGTTTCAAGCACTCGAAGTCGACGATCTCCACCACGTCTAACAAAAGGAGGCGCCAGATGGCGCGAGCACCATAGACGGACCGGCGGCCTGGTGCCCCCGGTCCGCTTGTCTTTTTTACCCTGAGCTTGTCGAAGGGTTAGTACTCCCCCGGTGGAGGCAAGGTTACTTGATCGAGAAAGATGGTCTGCCGTTTTCCGGATTCAACGACACCCAGATCCATGAGATCATAGCCAGTTTTTTTGCCAAGATCTAAAACTCGATTCACTTCCTTGGGAGACACAAAAATATAGTATCCGATTCCCCAGTTGAACGTCTTCAGACAATCCATCAGTGATACACCAAGCTCCTCTTTAAAATATTCAAAAAAATCAGGGACGCGAGGCCAATCATGGATTCGATATGTAAACGGTCGCTTATCAAACGCTAACTTGCCAACACCATCCCCCGTACCCGGAAGCAAGCAGTGTATATCGATTTCCTCGTTGAGCAACTTCTCGATTAATTTCACATAGCTCCGCATAGGCGTCAGCGCCTTTTCCCAAAGCCACATTCTTTTTGTTATATCCTTCATCTCAAGACCTTTTTTGATCACAAGCGAAACTCCGTTTGCGTGCAGCCCCGACGACGTCACGCCAATGATGTGATCTCCGGCTCGCAATTTTTTGCCGGTGATGAGTCGAGATCGCGGCGCGATAATTCCCGTGACTGATCCCGACAAACTCGGCGCTTCGGGCTTGATGATATATTTGAGTGTCGCACTCTCTCCAGCAGGAAGCGCCATTCCTACTTCTTTGCACACCTTTACAAACCCATCTGCAAAATCTTGCGCGCGCTTCTTGTCGGCATACCAACCCGGATCCCCCGCCTCCACCTGATCCGTAAAAATCACGGGCATCGCTCCTTGTGCGATCACGTCATTGACCACAATCAAGGCCACATCTTGCGCAATTACATCGTAATACGTGCGTTTACCCGCCACCGGATCGGCGGGTGCATTAGCATACATCCACTCGGCAATCCAGTTTTTCGTGCCGAGATCTTCCTGCGTCTTGCACCAAATGGGATTTTTCTCTTTGCCTTTGTATTCATACACCGCCCCATGCGCATGGATTGCATCTTTGACCACGTACACTCCGCGTTTTTCCGGAAACCGCAACGTCTTCTTCCCCGCCTCAATCATCGCCATCTTAAACGGCTCCATGAGCGAGTAATCTACACCCGATTTTGCATATTCAGAGGTTTTCATTCCAATTTTTTTATCCATTCATCAAGAATGCTTTTCATTTCTTGTATCTGAGATGGGTCTCTAAGTGTGTGCGGATGTCCTGGGACAAGATGAAATTCTTTCTTACCAGGCAACAAATCATAAAGCATTTTTTGTTGTACGGGAGGCGATGTATCATCCTGATCGCCTACCATAATCAACACGGGCATAGTGAGCTTGCCAGCATCGGGAAGCAGATCATGCATCATGCGATCCTCCATGTGCGACCATGGCAAACGTTTGATAAACCCCGGCCGAGTATTGCTCTTTTCTATGCGCCAGCCTGAATCTTTCCATGCTTGATAGTGTTTGGGATCGCTTTCAACGCTTAACTTGCCTGAAATTGTTGTTGCCTTGGGGAATAATGCTTTTACTTTTTCGGGATGCAATTCCGCAAAACGAGCAGTGGCATAGCCTCCCAGGCTGCTTCCCGACAAACAAAACGGCTCTTCGTACCACGATTGCAAAACAGACCACGCAATGACATCTTCGAGATCTTCCAGAAACGTTGTCGCCGTAACGTTTGAGTAATCGCCCTCGCTTTCTCCCAGTGAATTAGAGCAATCAAAACGTATAGCTGTATATCCATTATTAATAAACGCTTCTGCGATTGCAGCAATTTGGGGTTGTTCTTTGTTGGTCCCGAGACCGTGCATCACGAACGCAAGGCCCCTTTGATTTGCTTGCTCTTCAACTAACACAACAATATTCTGTCCTTTCCGATTTTTAATAGTCTGTTTCATTGATGTAAATAGCTCAGCAGCCTTTCATGCAATTTTGGATCGCGAGCGGAGACGGCGTTGGGTGAAGAAAGGTTCCATGGGTTGCCGTCTATATCGGTGATGACGCCGCCGGCTTGTTTTATTAGAAATACGGGAGCCGCAATATCCCACGCATGGATCCAGGGCGTGACAAAGCCATCGTAGATGCCCTCCGCAACAAATAGAAAAGACTGCGAAGTGTTGAGCGAGAGACAACAAATGTCCGTTTCCCGTAAAAAACGTTCAATAAATTTCGCATGCCGATCTTTTACCTCTTGAGGAGCAGAAATAAGAGCGCCGAGATCAACTTCTACTTTGGTTCCTGGACCTCTCTTTTCCACGTGCAACGGCTCCATGTTTTCAAAAATCCCATCGCCCACGCTCCAAAAGTATTTTCCAAATAGGTGATCTACCACACAGGATGCCACAATCTCTCCCATTTCTGCTAACGCAATATTGGACACATATAACGGCAGACCACGAGCAAAGTTTGAAGTTCCGCAAATAGGATCGATTATCCAAAGACGTTTGCTCGTTTCCGTTGCGGTACTGGCGTTTTCTTCCTCTGATAAAATTTCATCATTTGGAAATTGATTCTTGATCGCATGAATAATAAACTTCTCAACAGCTACGTCCGTCTCGGTAGCAAAATCAACGCTGTCTTTTGTGTTGATTTTCTGAAGCACGACGGCATTGTTATTTCGGTGTTTTTTTGTGAAATCTAAAATCTGTGTGGCGATTTCGTGAAAAAATTGTTGCAGTTCATTTGTATTGCTCATAGTGTCTTCATAAACCACACTAACATTATTTTTGCAAAATCGTCCCGGTTCTTTTGGCCATTCAGGGGGTGCGGGACGCCCTGCATAACAAACTTTTCTTTGTGGCTCGCTTCACTCGCATATGCGAAGTACTGACTCGTGAGAGTTTCGGGCAAAATAGCATCAAGCTCGGACGTAACTACCAGTAGATTACCACGAAATTGCGAAATTGCACGGATCGCCATGGTGTTGGCCGGGTCTTGGATTTTGTGAAATTTTGTGTCTTCCTCGGCCATAATTTGATTAAACGTCATGGCCATCATAGCATCGGAATAAATCGCGGGTGCGCGCAAAAGCAAGCTTTTGACGTTGCGAGATGAAGAGGTGATCGCCGCAATGGCACCTCCAAGACTTGATCCGCAAATCCCCACGCGATTTGGATCGACCTGTTCCTGCCCCACGAGAAAATCATAGGTTGCCATCCCATCGCTGACAGTATCATGAATCTTGAGCACGTCAGGATCGCCTTCACTCGTGTCATGTCCTCGCATGTTGACGGTCAAAGCAACAATTCCGTTTTGCGATAGCAGTTCGGCAAATTCCAGATAGCGATTCTCACTGCTCGTCAGTCCGTGAAAAAATATAACTCCGGGAAGTTTTTTACCACCTTGTTCGGGAATAAAAAGCGTTCCATCAATCCGCTGGCCTTGGGAGAAAAAGTTAATTTTCTGCATGTGGGCCAATGTGGAATTGCATATCGGTAAACATACTTTCGAGGTACACCATGGGACGGTAAAAATAATAGACTGTTTTATTAGCAAAAATTACATACGGAGTTCCGTCGGAAATTTCTTGATGTGAGTTTCGGAACCATACATAACTTAACCCATAGAGAATTAGCAATCCAAAAATAGCAAATTTAAATTTCATATCTGATACTTCTTCAAATTCTTCTCAATCCGCTTCGCGATGGGCGTTGCGCCCGCCTTGGCTCGGCGAGGCAGGCCTTTTTTAAACTTTTTGCCGGTCAGTTGCTCGTAAATTTGAATATATCGGCGAGAGAGCTCGGCGATCATTTTGGGTGGGGCAGCGGGAAGAACTTTGTCTTTATACGGATCGCAGTGATCCTTGAACCACATGCGCAGGAATTCTTTGTCCATGAAATCCTGGCTTCCCTCTTTCCACCAGCGCGACGAGTCAGGCGTGTGAATTTCGTCTATGAGCGTCAGCTTGCCCTTGTCGTCAAGGCCGAACTCATACTTCGTGTCCACGAGGATGAGGCCACGACTCTTGGCGATTCGTTGCCCACGCAGAAAAAGTTTGAGCGCTACCGTCTGCAGTTGCTTCCAAAGTTTAGGCGAGACAATCTTACGCTTGAGTATTTCCTTGCCCGTAAGCGGCTCGTCGTGTTCGTCGGATTTGGTGGTCGGGGTGATGACGGGGATTTTGAGCTTGTCGTTTTTCTTCATGCCATTGAGCAATTTGAAGTCACCAAAGTCCCGCTGGCCGTTTTCATACAGCGTCCACAGCGACGTATTCGTGGAGCCGGTGATATATCCACGCACTACCATCTCGATGGGAATGACGGAGCATTTTTTGCCGATCACTACGTTTGGATCTGGATTTGCAAGGACATGATTTTGAACGATGTCCTTAGTTTTTTCAAACCAAAACAAACTCGATTGCGTGAGCACCTGGCCCTTGTGAGGAATGTGCGCAATGATGCGATCAAACGAAGAATGCCGATTCGTCGAGACGAGGATTATTTTATCTTTTTGCACATACACATCCCGCACCTTGCCGATTTTTTTGGTACCTAGATGTTTAAAATTAGTTTCCTTTAAGATATTCGGCATAGCCAAGTTTTGCTAATTTTTCTGCTTTTTTTGCTACGCCATCGGCGAGGGATTTTTTGAAGGTGATAAGTTTGCGCATAAGCTGTGGATTGCCTGTGGCCAATATCTGGATAGCGATGAGTCCCGCGTTACGGGCAGAGTTGATGCCGACGGTGGCGACAGGAATACCAGGCGGCATCTGGACGGTAGAAAAAAGTGCGTCTTGGCCATTGATAGGCACTCCAATCACGGGCAACGTGGTAAGTGCGGCGGTAACGCCCGCCAAATGCGCTGCGCCGCCCGCACCGGCGATGATGACTTTTAGGCCACGCTTGATGGCGGTCGAGGCATATTCGTGCGAAAGAGCCGGTGAGCGGTGCGCACTACACACCGTAATCTCAAACGGCACACCAAACTCCTCGCAAACCTTTGCCGCTTCAGACATTATGCCCAGGTCCGAATCCGATCCCATAATGATTCCAATGAGTGGTTTAGACATAGTTGATTTTGTGGGGAGGTGGAGCGAAAATATTACTACTCCCGCTCCACCACGGTGCTACGAAGACGCGGACATTGCCGGTTCGGACACACGAGAATTCGCGAGTCCTTTATGCCAACAAGCTCGGTCCCACAGGTGGGACAAAACTCTTGATCCTCTTTAGGCTCCATGTAACCTCCTCCGCTCCATTCTACATATTTAAAACCTTTCGTCCAATATCCTTTCTATACTGCATACCCTTGAAGTGTATTTTTGATACACCCTCGTAGGCGCGAGCCAGTGCTTCTTTGAGATCTTTGCCGATCGCGCTGACCCCAAGTACTCTTCCCCCATTAGTCATTCGTAATTCGTCATTCGTCATTCCTGCCGGGAAGACAACTACCCCAGGCAGTTCCTGTGCTTCTTCGATGCCGGTAATTTCATCGCCTTTTTTGACTTCACCGGGATAACCCGATGCGGCCAACACAACTGTCGCGGCGGCGCCCAAATGCCATTCAATATCAATTTGATCGAGCGTTCCATCGATACACGCATCGGCGATTTCCACCAGATCGGTTTTAAGGAGTCTCATGTAGCTCTGTGTCTCTGGATCACCAAAGCGAGCATTGAACTCCAAAACTTTTGGTCCATCCCCCGTGAGCATGAGTCCGGGATATAACACGCCTTTGTAGTGGAGTTTTTTTACAATCTTCCCAACAATCTCCGAAGCATCAACATCAACGGCTGGCGCAATAGTTCCCATTCCACCCGTATTCGGTCCCTTGTCTCCATCAAAAATCTGTTTGTGGTCCTGCGACGTCGGAAACATTTTAAAAGTCTTTCCATCGCAAAACGCATGGGTTGAAACCTCCATACCTTCCAGAAACTCTTCAATCACCAACGG
This sequence comes from Patescibacteria group bacterium, assembly GCA_038064915.1. Lineage (GTDB taxonomy): Bacteria > Patescibacteriota > Minisyncoccia > 2-02-FULL-40-12 > IGHO2-01-FULL-4-A > JBBTSB01. The sequence goes on along the minus strand of JBBTSB010000004.1, from coordinate 10,997 downwards.
TCCGTCTATAATTTGCACTCCTTTTCCAAGTGCAAGGCCGTCTTTCTTGATGACCACCGGACCTGGGCCAATTTTGTACAATTGACGCGCTGTGGGTATTTGCAATTCTTGCATCAGATCTTTTGCAAATTGTTTTGACCACTCTATTTTTGCTTGTATTTTGGTCGGACCGAATACTCTCAAGCCTTTTTTTTGAAATTCATCCACAATTCCATCCGCCAAATACTGATCCGGTCCGACAATAGTCAAGTAAAAATCTTTGGCATATTTCGCAAGTTCATCAATAGAACCCGTTCTCATCTCCGCAGTATGTCCGTCCTGGCGAATTTTCCACGCTAGTGCGTTTTCGCGTCCGCCGTTTCCAATGATGAGAATACGTTTTGCCATAGTTGATTTTCTTTGACTTTTAGTCGCGCATACAGTGTCTCTACTGTATCATCAGGGTTGATTTTTTCAAAGCATCGCGCAAGCACCGGACCAAAATCAAACTCATGCGTCAAAAAATGAATCGATGAGCCGGCATAGGTCGCTTTTTGATCCAAGAAATTCTGGATGGCTTTATTTTTAAAAAGTCCCTTATTCCAAAGCCCACTAGTTCCATCGGGATTTTTCACAACTCCATCCTTCGAATCGGGAATCAATCCTGGGTGAATATTTAAAATTTGTAATTTAAAATTTAAAATTACCTCTTCCGGTATCATTTGCTTCCAGCCGGTAAGACACACGTAGTCAGGGTTATGTTTTTGAAGAGTCGGCAAAAGCGTTTCCTTGGTGACGTCAGCATCCGAAATCACCGCAGCTATTTCGGCGTGAATCGTGCCTTGCTTAATTCCTTCCTGTATCGCCCGTAGATTCGTACCTGTGCCGTTGGAGGGTAGGAGAACAACGAGTCTCATCTATCCAGAGTAGCAAATCTCGCATAAAAACAAAAACAATCCGCCGTGGCGAATTGTTTTTGTAAACGCACCACTTTCTCCTTTCGTGTGATGCGTGATAGGACGAAATGTCCATGAAGAACGACTCATGACGTCGCTGCGTCGTAGGAATGGCAGGATTCCATGTAATGCTTGCCGGGCGATCCCTGCAGCCATCCGCTGACGAACGTGTTGTCGGACGTGCTGGTGTACCGAATGAGATTCGGTCGCCAGCCCTCATCATGGCATTTCTGACACAGGTAGTATGCGATCGAGATGCCATGCGAGGCAGTGAAACCCATGTGATGAGAGTAAGTTCCATACTGCAGGATTTCACAGGTCGTTGTGAAGACTTGATGATCGAACGCAGGCTCCGCCTGGCAGCGCAGACAGACTTTGTCCTTTCGCGGTCCACTTCTTCGGCGCATCAATCCTCCCTTTCGGACCAAAAAACAGTACTACTTTGTAGATATGACGTCAAGTAGAAATTGCTACGACAGCGGCAAGGCCGGGGTGAGTTTTTCGGGAGGGGTCACGGGGGTGCCGACGTCTTTGACGCGTTCGCGCAGATCAATCGGGTATTCACCGGTGAAGCAGTGGGTACTCAAGCTTTCGCGAGGCAGGCCGGTCGCGTCAAGCATGCCGTTGAGCGAAAGATAGTGGAGCGACTCCGCACCGATATAATCACGAATTTCTTCGTTGTTTTTCACCGCGGCAATGAGATTTGTTTGCTTTGGAGTATCAATACCATAAAAATCGGGATACTTGATAGGCGGTGAACTGACCAAAAAATGCACTTCTCGTGCACCAGCTTCCAATAACGTACGAACAATGTTGCGCGACGTCGTGCCACGGACGATGGAATCATCGATGAGCACTACGCGCTTGTTTTTGAGAACATTGGGAAGTGGCGTCAGTTTGAGTTTTACGCCCAAATCGCGCGAGTGCGGATCCGGCTCGATAAACGTGCGATGAATATAGCGGTTTTTTGTCAGAGCCATTTCCATGGGCATGCCAGTAGCATGTGAATAGCCGAGTGCCACTGGAAATGCAGTTTCGGGTACCGGTACGACTATATCTGCAACGACGTTTGTTTCTTTGGCAAGCTGAACTCCAAAACGTCTCCGAACATCGTACACGGACTGTCCCATCAGCTCGCTATCAGGACGGGCAAAGTAAACAAATTCAAAAACATCAAATTTTTGCTGGCCCGGTTGAATTTGCACTGATTCCACCGAGTCTTCAGTCACGAGAACCATTTCGCCAGGTTCTAGCTCTCGTATAAAGTCGGCACCAATAGTAGCAAAGGCGCACGTTTCGGAAGCAAACACAAACCCGCCATTGAGCTTGCCCATCGCCAACGGTCGCATCCCATAACTATCGCGAACTGCGGCAATCGTGTCCTTGGTCATAATAGTCAGGGAAAAAGCACCGGTAAAAAGAGGATACGCCGTATGAATTGCTTCCTTTATGGTGCAACCGTTCCGTAAAAAATAGCCGACGGCATGTGCCATCAGCTCGGAATCGTTCAGATCTGCAACAGGAATGTTTTTACTTTTCAGAAAATTTTCGAGGGCAGTCGTGCTTGGAAGGTTGCCGTTATGCGCCAGGGCCAACATGTCGTCAATAATGACCGGTTGAGCATGGGTAAGACCAGTATCTTTAGATGTAGAATAGCGATTGTGTCCGATCGCGAGATGTCCGCTTAATCGGTGGATATCACTTTCGGAGTACACATGGGTGACAAGGCCGGTGTTTTTGTAGCACATGATCTTGTTACCATCACTGGTCGCGATGCCCGAGCTCTCCTGGCCGCGATGCTGCAACGCAAACAGACCATAAAAGGTGAGGCGACTGACATCGAGGCCTTTGCCATAGACGGCAAAGACACCGCATTTTTCATTTAAAGTATCGGATGGCATTTTTAAAAAGTTGGAGGCCTTGCCCACCTCGTTGCCAGGCAAATTGTGCGCGCTCCGGGTGTGGCATCATGCCCAGTACTCTTCCATCATAGCCCAATATGCCAGCGATGTCATCTGTACTGCCGTTGGGGTTTTCCACATAGCGAAAGGCGACGTCGATTTTGCCATCTTTTATGAATTTTCCCTCACCATGCGCTATAGGAACCTGCATTTTTTCAATGTCCTCCAACCAAGCACTCTTTCCCACTCTTTCGATCTCCACCCACTTCGAAATATACCTCTGCGAATCATTGTGCGTGAGTGCTCCGGGCAAAATTCCCGCGCTCGTCAAAATTTGAAAGCCATTGCAGATCCCCGCCATGAGTGTATCGCGCGCAAGAAATTCATGAAGCTGATCACCAAGCTTTGCCTTGAGTTTGTGTGCAAATGCTTTTCCGGATCCGGTGTCGTCACCAAAACTAAATCCCCCTGGCACCACAAGTATTTGATACTGATCCAGTTTGCCAACATCATTAATATGCACAATATCTGCCTTGGCTCCTGCCGTCTCAAACGCAAACGCTGTCTCATCTTCACAGTTCAGTCCGTAGCCGGAAAGTATGATTACGCGTGGTTTAATAGCTTTTGAAAGTCTCATGATATGCATCGTATAGTTTCTTATCAAACTTGTTTGTAACTTTTCCAATTAATTTTGCAAATGGAAATTGATACTTCGGATCTGCTGAAAAAATAATGCCTGTTTCATGTTTCATGCTGCGTGCTACATGATACCCCAGCATCCCACCGATTGCGGCTTTTGCAAGTGCGACTTCTGCCCCACCCTTGCCCGACGAAGCCTTGGCGAAGGCGGGGCGGCCGATGCTGATCGCAGACGCGATGAGATTTTTTTGGACGGCGCGATGATAAAGTTTAAGGTTTAAACGTTTAAAGTTTAAGAGATAGATCAAGTCACCTGGATTTTTAAGATCTTCAGTTACTGCTTTAGTGACATCGGGAATGATTCCGATCGCAGAAATAAGCAAGGTCGGCAAGGCAGAAATTTTTATGGGTTTTCCTTTCGCATAAAATCCTTTGAAATCATTGAACATACTGTCCTTGCCGGAAATAAACGGCGTACCCCATTTTATCGCCGTGTCGTAGCACCCACGGCAGGCTTCTTTGAGTTGCCAGAGCCGTTCGGGTTCATCAGAACTGCACCAGCAAAAATTGTCCAGCAAAGCAATTTGTTCCGGATCTGCACCGATTGCAATAGCCTGCAAAACTGCACGATCAATCACTGTACACGCCATGCGATACGGATCGACCTCACTCATTTCTGGAGCAAGTGCTTGCGTTAAGACTATTCCACGTTTGGATCCCAAAACAGGTGCGAGAACCGAAGCATCGCCATTGATTTCCCCCCTACCTTGCAGAGGCCCGATCACTGCCGTGCCCTGGACGGTATGATCGTATTGTTGGGATAAAAACTGGTAACTCGTCAGATTCGGATGAGCAAGTAGACGTTTAAGGTTTAAATGTTTAAAGTTTAAGGTTTGTTTAGAGTTTCGGATTTCGTGCTTAGATTTTTGTATTTTAATAGGCCTGCCGTTGTGAAGAAAATCCAAGTCTAGATTCATGACGGTCTTGCCATGATACTTCACTACGCATTTTCCTGACTTGGTAAATCTTCCTATCACCGTGGCTTCTACGCCGCGGCGCGCCATAAGATCATGGAATTTTTTCCATTTTTTCGGCGGTACTGCGAGTGTCATGCGTTCCTGTGATTCCGAAATCCAAATTTGCCATGGCTCAAGGCCCGGATATTTAAGGGGAACTTTGGAAAGCTCTACTTCTGCTCCACCCGATTGCTCACTCATTTCCCCTATCGAGCTCGATAAACCTCCCGCGCCGTTGTCGGTGATACTATGATACAGTCCCAGGTCACGCGCTTCTTTTACGATGGCATCGCTCATCTTTTTTTGGGTGATTGGGTCTCCGATTTGTACAGCACCTGCGGGACTGTTAGGGTTGAGCGACTCAGAAGAAAATGTCGCCCCATGAATGCCATCCCTACCCACTCGTCCTCCTACCATGACAATATAATCGCCCGGAAGTGCGCGTTTCTTATGAAGACCACGAGGTATTAACCCCACGGTACCAGCAAAAACCAGTGGCTTGCCGAGATAGCGATCATGAAAATACAAAAAACCCTGAGGCGTAGGGATACCAGATTGATTTCCCCCTGCATTGATGCCTGCAATAACTCCGTCCATAATGCGTCGCGCACTCAGCATCGGTTGCTTGAGCTTCGAATCGCGGTACAACTTTGTTTTGTCATCGGGAAATCCAAGACAAAATCCATAGGTGTTCGCAATCGGTTTCGCGCCAAGACCAAAGCCCATTGCATCACGATTTACACCCACGATTCCGGTGATCGCCCCGCCAAAAGGATCGAGTGCCGACGGCGTATTGTGCGTCTCCACTTTGTGTGTCACCAAATATTTTTCATCAAATGCAATCGCACCCGAATTGTCTTTAAAAACACTCACGCACATCGGGTGGTTGATTTTTTTGGTCGCAGCTTTGATAAAGTGCCGATAAAGACCGTCTTTGATGTCATCAATAGGATCTGCAAAAATCGTGTGCTTGCAATGCTCTGACCAAGTTTGAGCAAGGGCCTCGAGCTCCACGTCAGTGATCTGCGACTTGTGAGCCGCAATTGCCTTCATAGACACAAGGTCGAGTGCAAGTGTGCGCTCACGGCTAATCCTTATCAACTCTTCATCGCTAACATCCAACTTAATAATTTGTGCCTGATGAGGTTTTGGCAAAACAACGCGCGGAATCGGAAGAAATGTATTTTTTGAGCTTCGCTGAATGAGGGGATTAAAATCTGGTGGATTGCGAAAATAAATTTGCGAAAAATATACTTTGTGCCCAAGCATCTCGCTTGCCGTATTGCCCACGTTGTCGGTGACGCCGGGTACGAAGCCAATTTCCGCATACTTTAAACGTTTAAACCTTAAACTTTTAAACTCCTCTTCAATCAGCGGGTTCAATAAAAGCGCCTTACAGCGCTTGAGTTCTTTTTGCGAGAGATCGGCATCAACGATATAACAAGAAGCTTTGGAAGGATCGAGCTTCGAGATGACGACGATACGATGCATGCAAACATACTAGCGAATTCCTTATAAAGAGCAAGTGGACCGAAACGAGCGTCCCCCGCCCCGGTCCCTCGCGCGAACTAGTAGCCGGCGCTACCAGATGCCCTTTCCGACCGAAATACTCGAGACTAAGCTCATGAGCTCATCTCGGCCCATTTCACCCCCTGGAAGCTCTAGGCACGGCTCCGACGATACTATAGCAAAGGAGGAATTTTGGAGTCAATAAGGAAGATAATAATACCGATAATGGCGCCGATGGCGGAGATCATCCAAGACCGCATCGTTACTTTGGTTTCATGCCACCCCTTCGCCTCAAAGTGATGATGGATTGGTGTGGATAAAAAAAGTTTTCTACCGGTTGCCTTTTTATATATTTTTTGTACGATAACGGAAAGCGATTCAATGATAAAAATAATGCCAATGGGAATCAGCAGGAGCGGGGTGTTGGTCAGCATGGCGATCACCCCAAGCACCACCCCCAGCGACATGGACCCCGTATCTCCCATAAAAAATCGCGCTGGAAAAATGTTGTACCATAAAAATGCGATGAGCGCCCCAATGATCGCACCGATAAATGCCACCAAATCCATACGTCCCTGATCGAAGGCAATCACCCCGTAAGCCGCAAACATGCTCAAAAAAATACCGCCCGCCAGTCCGTCGAGTCCATCGGTTTCATTGGCGGAGAATGCCGTTGCAAAAATAATAAAAATAAAAATGAGCAAGTACCATCCATGTACCACCACATCACCGAGAAAGGGAACGTTGATGGAATTGAATTCGAGTTTTGAGTAGAACCACCACGCACCAACCGTTGCAATGATCAAGTACAAGAGCACACGCAATTTCATCTGCAATCCGCCGCCGTTGGGACCTTTTCGAAAGACACCGTAGACATCGTCGATCGCTCCCAGTAAACCAGCAAAAATGAGTACTCCCAGTGGCAGCCAGGTCTGGCTCCGAGAAAGAAAATTGTATTTGGTAAACCAAAAAATAAGCGTAATCAATGTCACCGTCCCCCACAGTAAAACCCCACCCATTGTCGGCGTTCCCTCCTTGTGCTGATGAAGCCCGTGAAAAACGGGCGCCTCATCAGGACCGCGAAGCTGCTTGCCGATTTTGTACCGATACAAAAATCGCGTCCATAGCGGAGTAAGCAAAAGTGTGGCAAAAAATGACACCGTAACGACGACGAAAATCCGCACAACATTTGCAATACTGAATATTTCGTTTAATTCCATGTGTGTGCCTGCTTACCCCAATCGATGAGTTTTTTGGTTTCCCCAAATCGATCTTCAGATCCCAAAACTACGCTGATAAGGTAATTTTCGCCGTCAACCGCTATGGCTAGCGCCATCGTGCCCAGTGCGCCTGTGGTATTTCCCGTCTTGCCAAGGAGTATGTCGGGAAGCAAGCTCAAGAGGAGATTGGTATTGATAACATGATAAACCGTGCCCTCAAGCGTAGGAACGTCAATCCATGGGGTTTCGGTTACTTCGCGGAGAAACTCCTTTTGCATAGCTGCCCGAACGAGTTTTCCGACGTCTGAGGCAGTAGAATACGTTTCGGCATCGTTAAGTCCGGCGGGGTCGCTGAAATGAGTTGAAGACATACCAAGTCGTGCAGCTTTTTGATTCATGAGTCCGACAAAGTCCACGCCGTCCCGATATGCGCTTGTGGCAAAAACAGATGCGGCATCGTTGGATGATTTTACCAGCATGATTTTCATGAGCTCCGTCCCGCGCAACTGCTCACCTTGGGTAAAATCAGCTCCATTGCCATCTATGTTGAGATCTTCAGCGGTCACGGTATACACTTGGTTGATATCGAGATCCTCGAGAACAACAAGTGCCGTCATCAGTTTTGTGATAGAAGCAATCGGAAGTTTCTGGTCGGGATTCTTTGCAAACAATACGCGATGGGAATTCCCGTCGATGAGAATCCCGGATCGAGCATGCAATTGCGGTTCCGGAATATTGAAGTCTCGGATCGGCGAGTATGTTGTCTGCGAAGCAGGTGCAATGAATGCCTCTGCGTTATGGACAATATTCCCGGAGGTATCCATAGCTCCGGGAATGGCCTGAGAAGCACTTTGAAGTACAAAAAAACTGCCAATGCCGATTCCGATCCCACCGAGCGTGATAATGCCTACGCGGTTAACCATTGTACGGTACTAACAATAATCATTACAATAAAAATAAACAGGGCGACGTACATCATGAATTTTCCTATCGGAATCCATCTCTCTTCAGGCTCCATGTGCGCACTCCGTATTAAGTCCCCTCCCACAAACAGAATGCATGCGAGAATAACAAAAAGAATGATCATTTCTTGATTTGCAAATGCAATTCTTTAAGCTGTTTCTCGTCCAAATCTGATGGCGAATGCATCATGAGGTCACGCGCGTCGCCCGTTTTGGGAAACGTGATGACTTCGCGGATATTTGGCTCATTGGCAAGCACGGTCATAAGACGATCAAGCCCCCACGCGATGCCCCCATGCGGAGGCGCACCAAAAGAAAATGCCTCAAGCATGTGCCCAAAGTTTTGCTCTATATTCTCTACCACAATAATACGCAAAACGGTTTTGAGCAGTTCAGGTTTGTGGTTCCGAATACTTCCCCCGCCGATTTCAAAGCCATTAAGCACGACATCGTACTGCGATGTGAGAATTTCACCGATATTTTTTTCGCTTTCCAGCCACTCTTCATGTTCTTTAACGGGAGCAGAGAAGGGATTATGCGTAAACGTCCACTGGCCCTCTTTGTTTTTTTCGAAGAATGGGAAATCCACAACCCAGCAAAAGGCAAGTAAATTTGGGTCGTTTTTATCTTCACGTAAGTCCGGCCGATCAATTCCATATTTTTCCATCGCTTCTTTGTAGCTCAAGCGCGGAAAGGGAATTTGTTGGATTTTTTTTTCGGGTGCGAGTTTTTTTACAATTTCGATCAAGAGCGCCTCATTGAGTGCCATGACATCTTCGCGCTCGACAAAGGACATCTCCAGATCCAACTGGGTAAATTCCGGCTGACGGTCGCCGCGGGTGTCCTCGTCGCGGAAACAACGCGCGATCTGAAAATACTTTTCAAATCCGGCAACCATGAGGAGCTGTTTGTACTGCTGGGGCGATTGGGGCAACGCATAAAATTTGCCATGGTATAACCGAGAAGGTACGACATAGTCCCTTGCACCTTCCGGTGTGGACTTGGTAAGAATAGGCGTTTCAATTTCATAAAATCCTTCCTGATCGAGATAATCGCGAATGAGCTTGGTCACGCGGTGCCGCAGTACAATATTTTTCTGCATGCGTGCCCGTCGCAAATCTAAATACCGATACTGCATCCGATTTTCTTCGCTGATTTCCATGCCGTCGGTTTCAAGTGGAAAAGGCGGTGTGGCGGCCTCGGAGAGAATCTCGAGCGCTTCAGGTTGAATTTCTACTCTCCCGGTCGGCGTGTCTGGATTAATCATTTTCTCCGGACGGGCTTTCACGAGTCCTGTGATATGCACGACCCATTCTGAACGGAGTTTTTGCGCCTGCTCATCATTATTGAAAACCACTTGAACTACACCGCTCCGATCGCGAAGATCAATAAAAATCAATTTCCCATGATCGCGTCGCGTATTCACCCAACCAAAAAGCTCGACGTTTTGGCCAACCTTATCCTTGGTCTCGATGATATGAGTCCGTTGCATAATTTAATCATAGTATAGTTTTCGAAAAAAAAGAAGGAGGAGGCAACGATCACCGCCACCTCCCCAGGAGCGCGAGTGCTTTCCAAATCCTAAACCCTAGGGCCGGGAACTGCCTCCCGGTCCTGTGATCCAGTTTCATGCGCAAATCTAAATTAAAACAGTTTTTGTATAGAAAGTCAAACTGGTTTTGCCTAGTCGAGGGTTTCGAGAAAATCGAGGCTAACGTCAGTACCAACAGGAGCTATTTTATTAAAAAAATCGGTCAGGTCGGCGCGCGCTTTTCTCCCTCGTCCAGGCTTGTATTGTCTAGCAATGAATGTTGCAAAATCGGCAAAACTGATAACACGGCTGAACTGACTTCGCTGCTGCTCGGTCAGTTGAGGAAGTTTTACATCGAAATTATATTGGTCTTGGTAAAATACCCAAAGATCACTGATTTTGGATACTTGCATTTTTACATCGGAAAGTGTCTGTTGCTTCTCTATGTGTGGATCAGGGATAAATTTAGGATGCGCTTCTTTATGGGCTTGCTCAACTTGTTCCTGTTCTTCACTGCGCATTTGTGTGAGTTTTTTGTCGCCCTTGTACGTGCTATCGGTTTTCAAAAGTTCTTTGACTTTTTCGCGAAGACCAAGAGTTGTTGGTACTAAACTCGCATCACCGTTTCTACGGGCTTGCTCTATATGTTGAATGATCTGATCGCCCGTAATTCGAGATATTGATCCATCTTCATGTCGTATGCGGATCGGCGTAGTTTTCATATACGTCTCCACAAGTTTTTTGAGCATGTCAAAATGCGGAGCCTTGGCGATAAGGTCCTTGAACTTCGCTTGGCGCGCGGCAAATTCTGCTTTTGCTGTTTCTTCTTTCGAACGTGGAGCTTCGATAAGTTTTTCGCCTTTTTCCATGTGCCCTATACTTAAAATTGCTCGAACCTACTATATCAAAAATCAGCACTGACTAAAAGGTGCGTCTTGCCACCGATGCACTCGATGAGTGCATCCCAGAGCAGGACACTAAAATGATAGCTCATGTTGAGCTATTGTGAAAGTCCTGCTTCTAGATCCCGCCCTGGCGGGATGGCGGCTAGACGACTCATTGTATGGCTCGGAAGTACCGAGCGGATCAAAACCAAGCGGAGCACCCGCCCCCACTCGCCACAGGCGAGTGGCAGAGCAGAACGCATGTATCACTCTCTTGATGTCGCGCGGTATTGAATTATGGATTGATCCCTGCGTTCTGCTCTGGGATACCCGAGGGTATGGGCGGGTGCGCTCATTGATGCACTCGTGCGCCGAGGCGGGAGGGTCAGGGAGGGAGGAT
>JBBTSB010000003.1:0-105141 GCA_038064915.1 Patescibacteria group bacterium | reverse complement strand
GGAGAGGGTTTTGGCGTCGGGGTGGGCGTAGGGGCTGGGTTGATAGTAACATATCCGGATTTGCCCCTGTAGTAATTGCTTTTTCGATCAACGCCAGCAATTTCGATATAGTACTGGGTCTGAAGTGTGTTGCCTACACTGATAGGAGTCCACGTGTGAGAACCGTCATTGGTAGTACGAAAAGCGATCCAATTTCCATGGTTTGCATCCTCCATATAGGAAATACTCACATCACCTACGATACCCGTGGATTTCCAGGTGATATTCATCGCATTGCCTACCATATATACCTCTCCCGCCTTGGGAGAAAGCACCGTAATGCCGGGGGGTGCAGGCTTTGCAGCAAACGTATTCAAAGGCATCACCAACGCGGTCACTATGAGCAATACGAAGAGTTTTGTTTTCATGCTTTAGTTATACTATACTTCGCAAAAAATAGCAAGAGTATGGTCATAGATCCTTCTTAAAACAAAATCCATAATTGGTGTAGCCCAGTTTCTCATAAAATGCATGTGCTGCCTTTCGATCGGAAGCCGATTCCAGATAGATTCGCTGGCAATTGAGCTCTTTCGTCTTTTCTTCCACAACGTGCATCAACTGTTTTCCCACGCCTTGTTTGCGATATGCTTCCAAAACAAAAAGCTCATCCACTTCGGCAATCGGTCGCGCATATCTGATAACATCTCTAACAGTGATTAAAACAGTGCCGATCAACATAGTCTCATGCTCTGCTACAAAAATAAAGCTAGTATCACTCTGCAAAACTTTTTTAAAAGCATCATTGTCATGACCCGAATAATCCCGCTCAGTAAATAAGCTATACAACCTTAAAAGCTGCTCGTAGTCTTCCTCTTTGGCTGGACGGATAGTGATGTTGTGCATAATTCTTTATTCGTTCATTCGTGCGAATTAGAGAACATTCGAATAAGCGCGGTTAGCAGAATTGCATATGCGCCTGCTGCAATTGCTGAAACAACAGCGTAACCCAAAGTAAGTTGCTGGCTATATACTACCATCACCGCGAACAAAATCATAAACAAAACTATCACCAGGTAAGAAAATTGGTGCCACAGGTAGAATGGTCTTTTTCCAAACAGATACCAAAGAAAAATGATCACGGCGCAACCCCCGATGAGCGTCGACCCATGCTGGAATAGGTTGTAGAGTGGAATACCACTGAAGGTCTGCTGAAGAAATTCCGGGTATCGAATCACAAACCACCCATCCATGTGAGTAAAAGAATCCCATAGAATATGAGAATAGGCACCGATCAGTATTCCTACGATAGTGGCAATAGCAGATCGCATAGTAAACTTCCCTTGATTTGATAGATACGTCTCCCGAAAATAGAAACGCATGAGTTGCGGTTTTGCCACATACTCATAGAGTACATAGACCAGTAAAGAAACGGGGACACAAAAATACAGTACACCCCACCACGTGTGAGAGTACACCGCATAGAGTTTCAGCCGCAAAAAATATTCAAAGTCAGGCGACATACTTCCGATCACCAAAAAAGGAAGTGCCCTTCGGAAATGGACACTTTTGGACAATGGCAAGACGATCGCCGGATGTGAAAATGTGAAAGGCACGTTAATCTAAATCCTCCCAAGGAATATCATCAAGATCAGTAGCATCGGGAAATTGTAACGTGAAGGCACCTATAATGTCATTAATTTCACCGAGAACTTTTTTCCGCTCCAATAGCTTGGAATTATATTGACCCCCTGCTCGTTTTTGTAAATCACCGGTTGTAGCACCAAGCATGTATGATTTTGCACTAATCTCTTTATTAAGTTCCCGAAGTATCTTAATTTTTTCCCGAATTGCCCGTACTAAAGGAGCTTTCTCTGCTGCAAGTTTCTCAGCATCCCTGCTACGTAACTGCTCAAGCGTATGTTTTGACTCAAATTCCTCCATAAGATAAAACTATTGTTATTCGTTCATTCGTGCGAATTAGACAATAGAAATAATCGCCTTTGCTGCCGGATGGTGCGTTGAGGCAAGTCGATAATAATAAGAAATACTCCGCTGTTCATTTTCCACAATATCAGCAGCCTTGAGGACTGCCAAGTGCCGCGAGGTAGATTTGAATGAAAGCCTGATTGCAGCTGCAATCTCACCGACCGTCGCCTCACGACGCGTACGAAGCAATTTCACAATCGCGAGTCTGCGTTTATTCGCCAGTGCCTTTAAGCATCGCTCGAGTTCTTTCATAGTTTCATTGTACCACAACCACATTCATTCGCACATTCTCACGAATTAGAGATGTGGAAGTGTCGTAAGCGGGTGATGGTGCGCAGTTCCTTTCTCAAACTTTTCCAATCCGGCATCATCAGGGCGACCAGATTCCAAAACTTTTTTGAATGATTAAATTCTTTGAGGTGACAGAGTTCATGCACGATCACATAGTCGATCAGTCGCTCAGGTAGCTCAATGAGTCGATAATTGAAGTTTAAATTCTTCTTCGTGGAACAACTCCCCCATCGCGATTTCATCCGCTTGATTTTGATGTCATTAAAATCAAATCCGTAGTGCCGATTGTACACATCGATACGGTGCTCAAGTAATCGCAAGAGTTCTTCATGCACGTTTGAATATAGATTATTCAATTAACATATCATCGAAATCTATCGCTTCGGGAAAATCCGACTGGAATTGTGCTATCAAATGTGAGATTTCTTCTGCCAGAAGTTTATGCCGCACAAATAGAACGTCCATTTGTCGACCAAGTCTTCCTCCTGGATCATTCATTCTTGCGGCATCCATTAGGCCCTTTGCATCGAGTTCCTTGTCGACCTGTTTCAATGCAGCAATCTTTGCATTAATCTGCGAACGTGCCTCTACAAGTGGAGCTTCGCCACGTTTTCGTAAATCTTCCAGCGTATGCTGGGGTTTGAAATCCTCTGGATTCATAGTTGCTTTATGATACTCTCAAAATTTCTGATGTAAAAAATCTCTCCTGAAAATCCACAATAGCACGGATTTCATCATCGGAAAATACTTTGCCTTCCAGGACCACGATCAACTTATCATCATCATCGTTAAGCCGATGAATCACCGCGATGCACATTCCTTCAAACGTATCGACAGGCTTAAAAACTCCCAGTACATAGGCATCAAGCTCATGTCCATCCGGCGCCATCACGCCCGCAATATATCCGTAATTGATCGGATAAAAATAGTTATGCTTAGGATGCTTGGTCCCCATCTTCCGATCCACAGTCACCGTAACTTTTTTATTTAAAAATTGAGTTGAGTAGGACATACTTATTATTCTCATTATACATTATTCCCCGCTACAAATCCTGTCGTCCAGCAAAGTTGCAAACTATATCCACCCGTCGGTCTATCTATATTTAACGCATCTCCTACAATATATAAATTTTTTATCAAACGGGATTCCATAGTCTTGAAATTTACTTCTTCGAGAGCGACACCGCCGGAGGATATGACTGCTTTGTCGGCACCGAGAAGTCCTTTGACGTTCAGCGGAACGGATTTGAGAAGTGCCACGAGCGCTTTTCGATCTTCATGACTTACGCTGTGACAAAACGTATCGCCGTCTACGTTGATTAATGTTAGTAGAGGCAATACAAGTGCTGATGGCATCAGTTTGCCCAAAACGTTTTTTATTTTTTTATTGCTCTGCGAAATCAATAGCTCCTGCAGTTTTGTTTTCAATACGCTATGATCCAGTTTTGGAAATAAATCCAACATAATAGTGACATCGCCGTACTGGAGAAGCTCGCCGATTTCTTTGCTCATCTTGAGCACGGTTGGTCCACTGATACCGAAATGGGTAAATAGAAGCGAGCCTTTGTGCACGGTTTGTTTTTGATCATTTTGATAGAGGGTGAGCTTGATGTCTTTGAGTGTGACGCCGCCAAGTTTTTTGGACCACGCATCCTTGAGCGCTACGGGCACCAAGGCAAAATCATTGTCGATGATGGTATGACCGAGTTTTTTGAGCCAAGTAAATCCATCGCCTGTCGATCCGGTCTCGGGTCGAGACAGGCCTCCCGTTGCCACAACAACTGCTTTGGCAAGTATTTTTTCTCCGCCCTTGAGTTTGATCTCCAGATTTTTGGAAATAGCGCTAACTTCAGCATTTGACCTCACGGCAACATTATTTTTCTGCAAATACTGCACCAACACATCCCAAACGGATTTCGCACTATTGGAAACCGGAAACATCCGCCCTTCGTTTTCTTCTTTCATCTGCATGCCTCGTTCTATAAAAAATTGCATCGCTTCACTAACGCCGAATTGCGAAAATGCCGAAAACAGGAACTGATCACTCCCCTTGTAGGTCGAAACCATCTCTCGTATCGCGAGCTTATTATTCGTCACATTGCATCGTCCTCCGCCGGTGATGAGTAGCTTCTTCCCAAGGCCGGGATTTTTTTCGAGGAGCAGTACTTTTTTGCCGCGTTCCCCGGCCCTCCCAGCCGCCATCATTCCCGCCGGCCCCCCGCCAATGACAACGACATCCCATTTCATAGGTGTAGCCGTCCAGTAAGCTCCATGGTCTCGTCGATGCGGATTTGATCGACAAATTCTGGAACGTGCGAGACAAGAATCATGGCGCCTTCGTACTCGTCCAGGGCTTTGGCAATGACGGGAAGGTGACGAAAGTTGATGTGATTGGTGGGTTCATCGAGAATCAAAAGCCCCGGCCGCTCCAGCACCAGACGCGCAAATGCTACGAGTCCCTTTTGGCCTTCCGAAAGATTGCCAATCTTTGTCATGATGACATCGCTGGTAATCAAAAAACTCGCCGCCGTGCCACGCATTTTCTGCTCATCCTGCTCCCGCATCACCGCCATGAGCGAGTCATATACCGTGTCATCAAAGTTAAGCGTAGAAAAATCCTGCCGATAGTAGCCGACCTTGATGCCGTCGGCGATCTTTGCGCCCTTCGCCGTGCCTTTCACAATCGACTCAAGGAGTGTTGTCTTGCCACTTCCATTGGGACCCGTGAGAAGCAGGTGCTGATTTTTTGAGAGAGCAAATTTGTCTTTGAGACTGACAATTTCCCCGATGAGATTTGGCTGGGCAGGAATAGTAAATGGCCGGATGGCTTTGTCTTCTCGACGCACATCGACTTGCTCCTCTTCCATCTGGGCAGCATCCTCACGCATACGTTTTGCCAGCAAACGCAAGCGTCCGCCTTTTTTGGCAAAAAAATTCGCCTTTTCTTTTTTCTCGATCGCTTCCTTTGCGAGACGTGCGTTTTTGCTGTTTTCTTTTTCCACGCGCGCAGCGATCTGCTCGATCACATCAAAATAGTTACCATCGTACTGCTCGATAATCTTGGTGTAGACGTCCAGGTACAGTACGCCATCGGTAAAAGAATTTAAAAAGTCCGCATCGTGAGAAATGACGATCACGGTTTTTTGATAGGTTTGTATAAACTGCGTCAAGTGCTCAATGCCCGCCTTGTCGAGATTGTTGGTCGGTTCGTCCAGAAGCAACACATCTGGCTCCTGGATCAGCGCCGAAGCAAGAAGTAGTCGTGCCTGCTGGCCACCTGAAAAAGATTTGACGATGCGGTCGTGGACTTTCTCGTGGCCACGCAGATTCACGATTTCGAGTACTTCATCGACTTTGGGATCGATGTCATACACTTTGGCTGGAAAACACTTTGAAAAAAACTCGCGTACCGTGAGCTCTCGTTCATTTTGTGCGATGGCCTGGCGTGACAGAGCAATACTCAGGCCGTCGGCAATATTTATTTTTCCCGACGTGGGTTTCAGTTTTTGAGTAATCAGAGAAAATATAGTACTCTTGCCCGCACCGTTTTGTCCCATGAGAGTATACTTCTTGCCACGGCGAATCGAAAAACTCACCTCATGCAGGATGGATTTGTTGTGTCCGTGCTCAAAGGACGCTTGCTCAAATGAAATAATGCTTTCCCCTTTTGGCATGTACCGGATAGTACTCTAGCACGAAGTCATGACTAGACCCAAAATGTCTTGCTCCACCAGGATTTTATGATCGGCAATGATATACGTCGCAATGGCAATAGAAAGCCGCCGCGTCCAACTGGTTTCCCAGGCTTTGTCGGTTTCTACGCGAGTATTGCGAGCTTCAATGGTTTTGATGCGTTCTTCAATGGGTTCCATGGATTCACTTTTAATTCATAATCCGCTCGATGAGTTCAAATGGAGACTCCTCGGTGAAAATGCCGATGATGGTTTTGATGGGAAGGGCGCCGAAGATGGGTTTCATGATATGCTCAAGCTCATCGACGGTATGTTTTGGTCCAAACAGATAGGCATGTGTAGGCTTGAGCATGGGGGCGAGCACATGCAGGGCGTTTTTGAAGTGCTCGAGGTATTCGTGATGGATTTTGACTTGGACTGTGTTGTGCTGTTCGCCGCGTTCGTTGGGCAATGCTTCGTTGTCGGAAAAGTGAGGTGTCGGGATGCGGAACTTCTCGATCATCTCCAGCTCTCCATTGCTAGCGCGAAATATTCTCCCCTCTTGCTTGGCCGCTATGATGATCAAAGCCGTTTCATCGGCAAACTGATCAAGATGTGATGGTATCTGGGTTATTTTTTCCATATCTCAAATCCTACCCTTTTCAGAGAATTTCTACAACTTTTTTCTTTGATGTCTGACCGGAAACAATCTTCAATCGCGATGGGGCGAAGTTGAGGTGCTTGGCGAGCGCTCGGAGAACGGCATCGTTGGCGCGACCCTTTTCGGGGCGAGCGGTGACTTCGACGGTGTATTCATTAACGCTGGTCTTGGTGACCCGTGTCGCGCGCTTTCCGGTTTTGACGTGGAGGGAGAGGATCATTCCGAGTCTTTCGGTTTTTCAAAGTCCGGTCGGTACACACCATCTTCCCCTGGTAGTTTTTTATCCATAACAAAATCCTAGCCTGTTTGGAAAAAGTATACAAATACTCCCCTTGGGGGAGATATTATTGTTCCTTCTCGTCGAGCTTTTGCGCGGCTTCGGGCGTGGAGACTGTTTTGCTCATCAGGAAAAGCTTGATGATCCCCCACGCAACGAGCCAGTACACGAGCATGGCCAGGAGCGTTGTCCATTCAAAAATACTGCCCTCCACACGAGTAATGCGGAATACATTTAAGAACGGCGCGGCAAACGGCCAAGAAATGCTATACACAAAACTCGTAAACCCGGCACCGGCGTTTGCACCAAGAAACTTGAGCACAAAGCGAAACGCTAGGATCACTTCAAGAATGCCAAGAAGATACCAGACAACTTGCGTGGCACGATACAACGGCTTTGTTGTCGGTGAAGTATATGAGTCCATTTTATTTTCGGAGCATTTTTACGATCCAGATAAGGACGACGGCACCGACCAGGGCAACGATAAAACTGGTGAGATTAAACCCCGACACGGAAGGACCCCCAAGCATCTGCATGATCCAGCCGCCCAGAAACGCGCCGATGATGCCGACCACGATATTCATGATCGCCCCCTGCTGGGCATCGGTATGCATGATTTTCGACGCGATCCACCCCACGAGCGCACCAAACACGATCCAAAGTAGTATATTCATATTATAAGTATAGCCGCATTTCTGTTTTCAAGCAATCACCTGTGTACAATGCATGCAGCGCTTGGCGGCGAGGGGGATTTCGGAAAGGCACTCGGAGCACTTTTTGGTGGTCGGGTCGGCGGGGGGTTCTTTGCGAGAGCGGGAGATGAGGAGGTTGATAGGCTTTACGACGAGAAAAAAGACTGCCGCTGATATGATGAGAAACGAAATAACCGCGTTGAGAAAATCACCATACATAAAAACACTTCCGTTGATGGTAAACGTCAGGCGTGAAAAATCCGGCGAACCGATAATTGCGCCGACAATGGGCGTGATCAAACCTTTTGCGAGCGTACTGACGACGGCACCAAAGGCAGCGCCGATCACGACACCCACTGCCAGATCCACGACATTCCCCCGAAGGAGAAATTGTTTAAATTCTTTGATCATAGCTCTATTCTGTCATGTGGCGGGAAAGTTTTCAACAGCTTCTTTGACAGGTGAACGAACGTTCACTATCATGGAGGTATGACACCAAACGCATATCTCCACAAAATCCAAACATTATACAAAAAACTCCGTCGCATGCCAAGCTACAGTGAGCTCCTGGCGGCCACGGGACTGCGCTCCAAAAATGCTGTATACAAAATCGTAGAAAAACTCAAAGACGCCGGTCTGGTAGATAAAGATGTGCAGGGGCGCCTGATTCCGGGTCCGCGATGGAATGCCGTGAGATTACTAGGGACGGTCGCCGCCGGCTGGCCATCCCCTGCCGAGGAGGAATTACTGGACACCATGAGCTTGGAAGAGTATCTGATCGAAAACAAAGAGGCCACCTTTATGCTCAAAGTGAGCGGCGACTCCATGAAAGACGCGGGAATATTGCCGGGTGACATGGTACTCGTCGAGCGGCGCGAAGAGGCGAGAAACGGCGAGATCGTCATCGCGGAAGTCGACCATCAGTGGACCATGAAGTACTATCGCAAATCCGGCGGTACGGTCCAGCTCATTCCGGCCAATGCAAAGTTTTCTCCGATAATTCCTAAAGAGCAACTAAAGATCACTGCAGTGGTCAAGGCGGTGATCAGAAAATACTGATGCCTATCCTCCACATCGACGGTGATGCGTTTTTTGCATCGTGCGAGCAGGCGCGGGATCCCAGTCTCAAGGGCAAGCCAGTGGTCACGGGAAAAGAGCGCGGGATCGCGGCAAGCTTGAGTTACGAGGCAAAAGCACGCGGCGTGAAGCGTGCCATGCCGCTGTTTGAAATCAAAAAAATCTGTCCCGATGTCATCATTTTGCCGTCTGACTATGAGACATACAGCTTACTCTCCAAGCGCTTTTTTGAAATCGTCCGTCGCTATACACCCGATGTCGAGGAGTACGGCGTCGATGAGTGTTTTGCGGATATCACGGGATTACTTGCCCACCGAAGCCTTGGCGAAGGTGGGCGGCACTCCTATAAAGGCATGGCAGAGCATCTCCAGCAAACTCTTACGCGCGAGCTGGGCTTTACCTTTTCCATCGGCATGGCACCGAGCAAAGTTTTGGCAAAAGTCGGATCAAAGTGGAACAAACCGCACGGCCTCACGGTGATCACGCAAGATACGATCTCACAGTTTTTGGAAAAGCTTTCGGCCGGCGATGTGTGGGGCATCGGTCCGCAGACGGCCGCCATGCTTGCACGATACCGCATTGGCACAGCGCTTGAGTTTGCGCGACAGACGGAATCCTGGATCACCGCGCATCTCACCAAACCACACATTGAAATCTGGCATGAGCTCAACGGTCGCTCCGTCATGCCGCTGATGTTGGAAGAAAAAACCGATTATGAGTCCATACAAAAATTTAAAACATTTACCCCGCCATCCACTGATCGTGCGTTTGTGTTTTCCCAACTGGTCCGCAATCTGGAAAATGCCTGCGCAAAAGCGCGACGGTATGGCCTGGCGGCTCGTGGCGTGGGGATTGTCCTGCGCACGCAAGAGTTTCGTCATGCGGGGTGCGAGATCATGCTCGAGCGGCCAAGTGCACTGCCGGGCGAAATACTTCTCTCACTTCAGGCAGCTTTTGATATGATCTACGTTTCCGGCACGCAGTACCGTGCCACGGGCGTGTTTTTGATAAAGCTTGCTCCAGAGAGATTTGATCAGCCGGATTTATTTGGAAAAATTCTCAAGGCGCTCAACGTCCGCAAAGTCTACGATGCCGTCGACGCCCTCAACCGCAAGTATGGCAAATACACCGTGGGTCTGGCGGCGAGTCTCAAAGCCCAGCAATTCGCTCAACACGAAGGCGAACGCGGCGACGCACCGATCCGCAAACATGAGCTCTTCAAAGGCGAGACAGGACGCCAGCGCCTCGCTATCCCGATGCTTTCGATCAAAATATAGCTAAACCATCACCATTATTCATTACACACGCCCTCCGTGTAGGAAGTAACAAGATCGTTGGCACACGCTTCACAGGCGTTGCCAAATGTCTGTCGGATCGGATAGCAGGGCTCCTTGATGCATTGAACTTCCACGTTACCACACACCGGCGCATAGATTTCGGCACAAAACTCTGCCTTGCGCTGATCTGGAGTGCAGTAAACCGTACCGGTGGATGGTCTGGGCTTAGTGCTCGTTGATGGTAGTACTGTTGGCGAAGGTTTCGGCATCGGCGCCTCGACTTTTGCAGTCAACAGCACATACGCCCCGATGATCAGGACTGCAACCGTTGCGAATTTTTTTACTTTTTCCACATAGTTTTATCTATTTTTTCTTATCTTCCATTTTTGCAGTAAACCCGACACTAGAAAGTTTGTTTCCGGAAGGAGGCTCAACATGACGCGAGACAAATCCAATAGCTCGTTTATAACGTTCCCCCTCCGGTGCTCCGGTGAGGCGTTCACGAACACGAGCTTGTTCTTCTGGTGATAAGGAATAAAACAAGGCCTCGAGTCCCGCCGACATTTCATCTAAATCTTTTTGAACAGTTAGCATTTTCTCCGCAAGAGCAAAAAACTTCCCTTCACGTTCCGATGTCTTTTCATGTTCTTGGGGTAGGTGTTCGCTTTTCATATAACTCTACCTTACTACTTCTGAAGCACGAGATCAACTTTTTCAGAATAAAAAAGGCTTATTACAAAAACCAACAGACTGGCAATAAGCAGGAGATGACCCCAAAAACCAAACATAGGAAGAATGCCGAACCAGAATAAAATCCATAACCCAAAAAGTACAGAACCAATGATCAGAAAAACATTGGGAGAACGAGCCAAGAAAGCTTCGCTCAATACGATGATCGCAAACACTACTATATGCGCCATCTGAAAGATGAGCGGGAGAATCCAGTCCAGGGATGCAAGATCATCTTCGGCTATGTGGGGATCTGTTGCATGGTCATAGAAGGTCAATCCTCCAATAACGATCACACCAAGGTAGGAAATCATGAATACTATCGCAAGAAAGGTCAGGTAATATTTTGCTGCGGATCGGGGCGTATTTCGGATGCGTATGACCAAGGCAATGCCATAACAAAACGAGAGAATAGCACCGATGAGAGTAACTACGGTTGGCCACCCCCAAAATGGCAAAAAGAACGTCAGGTTTGCCAAGAGTGCGAAAATCAACATCCAGCGATAAAAAGTCGGGAATCTCATAGTTCAACAATATCATTCCATCGACTAGTTGAAAAGGAAAGGTTAAAAAAAGAAGGACCCCGCAATTGCAAAAAATACACATGTTGCTACAGTACAAACAACCGCGAGAGGAGGCGGATATGAGAAAAGCATTAGTAGCATGCGTCATCCTGCTGGTGCCCCAGAGTATGGGGTCCGTGCAGGTGTGCCCGGCCATTGTCCTGGGGATTTTCGACATGCAGACCCCTGCGGTGATGGTGTACCAAGGAGCCGTCCAGGAATCACTTCAGTCCTGGGACGGGCGCGGCGTGGCGTTTTGCAACGCCGCCGTCCATCTGTACGGCGCGTACAACGGCAAAACTCACCAGTACCACGTAAGCATGTACTGGATGGAGCTCTCCGCCGAGAAGCCGGAGTCCCTCGGGAGGGCGCAGTTCTCTCCGGAAGGAGCTCGGGCGAGCGGTTGCGATAGCGCCCGGCGCATCGCTGCACACTTGAGTCTACGCAACGAGATTCGCGTAGACAGTGCCGAAACCCGGGCGTCAGCTTTCCAGGACGCCCTCTCCCGCATGCGGACAAAAGTCCGCTGCGAATAGGGAGGAATCATGCCTCGTTCCCCGCCCTAGCACGAAGTGCTAGGGCTTCGTGTTGTTACTGCTATAGAAATTTATTTCTCCTTCTGTTCTAGTTTTTCCGCGACTTCGGGAGTAGAGACTGACTTACTCATCACAAAGAGTCTGATGATGCCCCACACAATCTGCGTCCCGCGATACAATGGCTTCGTCGTCGGCGTTGTATATGAATCCATAGTTTTTTTGTTAGCTGTTATCTACCTCTAAGACGAGTGTCACACACTTTGTGTATTATACCCTCAAAATTTCTGACTTGAAAAATAGTTCTTGAAAATTCACGATAGCACGAATTTCATCATCAGAAAACGACTTGCCTTCGGGGACAACAATGAGCTTATCATCGTCATCATCGAGCCGATGTACCACCGCAATACAAATACCCTCAAATGTATCCAAAGGCTCGAATATTCCAAGTATATATGCATCCAACTCATGCCCATCTGGCGCCATAATCCCTGCGATATAGCCATAATTGATCGGGTAAAAATAGTTGTGCTTGGGATGCTTTGTCCCCATCGCACGGTCCACCGTCACGGTAACTTTTTTATTGAGAAATTGTGTAGAGTAAGACATAATAGTTCGTTCATTCGTGCGAATTAGAGATCAGAGGAATAGGCGATGGTGCGTAATTCTTTTCTCAAACTCTTCCAATCGGGCAAGGTTAAGGCAACAAGCTCCCAAAACTTTCGCGAATGGTTGAACTCGCGCAGGTGACACAGCTCGTGGACGATCACGTAGTCGATCAAATGCATAGGCAAGAGCGCGAGCTTGGTGTTGAAATTGAGATTCTTTTTACGCGAACAGCTCCCCCACCGCGATTTCATCCGCTTGAGCTTTATACCATAAAAATCAAACCGGTAGTGCCGGTTATACACATCGATCCGGTGCTCGAGGAGGCGTAATAGTTCAGAGGAGTTCGCTAATGGTTTCAAAATCATCTTCATTGCCGATTACTCGCACGTAGTCACTAGTTCCATCCACGGCAAGCGACTTACACGAGCATTCAACGAATACTCCATGAGTATCCGAAGGAATTTCGGTCATACATTTTTTGCATCTGTATATGTCCACAAGTAAATTATTACGCCCTTTTGTCAAAATACCGTCAATTTAGTCCGCTTTTCACTCAAATTAACGGTACTTTACCCCAAAACCTCTTGCTCGGTGATATTTCATGAATTAATCTTCTTCTTCGTAATAGTACGACTGCTCAATGCCTTTCATGTAGACTTCACGGTCGTTCGTCTTATCGGTTAGCGCTCCGCGTAAAAGCTCCCGAATTTCCAAATCATTGACCGGACTGCGCTGCATGGCATTGAGGTACTCCATTTTATCAATACGCGCCCAATCAACACATATTTTCAAATTCTTTTTCAAAATAAGATCAAGCCAAATCCGCATACTCCGGCCGTTACCTTCCATGAATGGGTGCGCCACGTTCATCTCGACATATTTTTTGACGATATCTTCGAACGTCGCGACCGGCATATCGTCTATTTTTGCAAGACTTTCCTTCAGATAGAGGTGCGAAGCAAAACGGAAACCGCCTTTGCTGATATCCTTAGTACGGATTTGCCCGGCAAAATCATACAGGTCGCCAAATAAATACACATGTATTTGCTCCAAGCCCCGTGTCGTGCCTATTTCAAAGCCCTCAATTTCTTGGCTCCCAAAGAGCTGTAAAGCCCGCCCTTTGCTGACTTCATCAATGTTGCTCATGGCTACATTATACCACAAAAACTCCCCTATTACCATCGCTCTTGCATCCCAAAAAAACTTCTTGCTCTGATGCATTCGCCGAGGGCGGAAGGTAAGTATAAAAAATTATCATCTTCGTGGTCTTCACGATTCAAATCTCATCAGATGTTGATTTTAGTCTCAAAAAACTATCTAATCAGGCGTACGGATACTAGACCATCAATTGTTTTATGTGCTTTCCAGTTACGAAAGCAAGAAATAAATTTTTCTTCAACAGGGTTAATAGCAAATGGATTGTTTACAAAAAAACAATCATCGCCAAGATTTTCAGGGTGACTTAGAACATATTCTTCGGAAAATAGAACTCCACTTAAAAAATTAAAATCTGAATTTAGAAAATATCTTACGGGAACTGAAGAATCATTTGATTTTTTTATTTCATTTCTTGCTGAATAGCTTGACTTGCCTGTTCTAAGATTAATCTGTAGAGACTCAAAACCAAACAATGTCTTAATCACATTTGGCATTTCAGGTTCTTCAACATATCCAAGATCCGCTACATTGATAGTTAAAATGAAAGGATTATCAGCTTTAAACCATGCTTTATTTTTCCATTTCTGATATTGATCCAAACCCTTATCATGGATTACTTGTGAAATTCTTAAAATCATCTGATTGTCTGGTACGGGTTGTGCTATCATTTCATCTGGACTTGTTGCAATAAAGGGATCTGGTACTGAATTAGGATTTTTAGGATCACCTTTTGTTGGTGCTACACATTCAATATAAATCTTATCTCCCACTATAAAGTCTGGGCCTTCCTTTTTAGATTTGATATTAAGATTTTTTTTAAGCAAAACGTTCCCTACGTACATTTCCCAAGATCTTTGATGAAAAGAAATTTTGACTTGATTTCGAAAATTAACATCAGCATAGGGAGCATAATTTTTCCATAGGCTCTCAAATTTCCTCCTTCGCTCGTTAAAACTCGCGCTTGCAATAAAATATGGATCGTACTTTGGATGTTGTTTTTTAATCTTATCCAACTCGAAGTTTGTTTTTACAAGCAAAAGTTTATTTGAAAAAAGGGGCTCTATCTTTGATTTAATTATTTCTGACAAATCAAAAAATCTATCCTAGTTCTTTATTTCCCAGATTTAGTGCGGTTGTCTTCTTTGCACAGCATCTGACAATTTACTGAAATTGTTTTTCCGCCCTCGTGCCAAGGGGTAATATGATCAGCTTCCATCTCGGAAATATCAAATTTCTTTTTGCAAAATTTGCACTTACCTTTTTGCCGCTCGTATGCCTCGCGCTTCATTTTGTCGGTAAAGGCGCGAATCGAAAGGTATTTTTCTTGCCTTGTCAGAACGTACGGATAAATGCCAGACTTTTTTGTTACATCTTCATCTTGCATCAGCTCGGTAATTTCGATTTCGAGTTTGCTGGCATTCAGTTTCTCGCCTTTAAATTTGTTATAGAGCTCGCCCCATTCAACACCACTCATCTCTCGACGATAATTTGGGAAGGTCGCCCGTACCCACGCAATTACATCTTGGAAATAATTCCATAATTCATCGGCATTCTTGTCATGCTGATGCTTAGCCATGTAATCTTCTATTTTTTCGTCATTTATCCACGAAAGTGCAGTTTCTAGATACTCTTGTCGGATTGGCGAGCCACTAACGAGTTGTCCGCCATCATTTGCCAACAAATACGCTGCGCAATTTGATTTACTAAACTTCAGTTTCGCATCAGACAGCCAGGGACCAGTATAGACAGCATTGCGCAACTCTTGATCAGTCAATTTCTCACCCGCAATATTGATAATCTTGAACCAGTTGAGCTGCTCTTTTTCAGTACCTTCGCAGAAATATATCATCAATTCGTAATCCAAGATCTGCTTTTGTTCTTCGTCAGTCAAATTATGGAAAAACCGATCACGGAGCGAGAAGTCACCGTTTACATATTGCCCTATGCTAATAGTACGTTGCTGACCATCCAAAACTTCATAATTTCCTTGATCCGTCTTAATCCAATACATCACATTCAAAGGAAAGTCGTTTTTGATCGTTTCAATGACAGCATCGCGTTGAGGACCTTTATAGACAAACTCACGCTGATACTTGGGACGAATATCAAGCTTGCCATCATAAGCCACGACACCCTCTTCCGCACTATCTTTGTAGCCTGCGATCACTTTACGAACTGGAATTTTGTTTAGTTCTATTTTCATATTATTGCTTTAATTTTATTAGCAGGCGTGCATAAGTTGGTTTAAGTTCATTATTAACTTTTATTGCAGCGCGCCGATTCAGATCATTATATTTTGGCGAGTCTTTCTTGGTATACATTTTGGCTCGATATTTATTATTGGGATCTCTATCTGTGATTCCCAAAATTTCAAATTGACTAGGGTTGTATTTATCGAGAAAAGTTACGGGTACTCCCATCACGCCTTCATAGTTCATTGGAATATCTGAGACCTTTGATACCTCAATAGCATTATAGTTATCGTATTTCACATATTCCTTCCGGTCATATTTCTTATACAGGGTCAGTTTGTCATGTCGTTTGGTGGTATCGAGGTTGGTGTACCAACCAACATTGCCAAACTTCTTAATCGTGCCGTCCGGTTGCCTGAATTCTTTTACTTTGCCGTAGCCAGCCCATATCTTATTTTTCTTTATAAACTCGAAGAATTCTTTGTACGAAATTGCATTGTCATTGCCAATTATTAAAAATTTCTTTCTGTTCTTCATGAGTTGAGCGATATACTCGCGAAAAAGCGAGAACGGAGGATTTGTGACCACAATGTCTGCCCGTTTGAGCAACTCAACACATTCTTTGCTACGAAAATCGCCACTTTCTTTTAGAGATGTGGTAACATTCGCGTCGTCTTTCAATAATCGTTGAACGTCCTCTAACCCAATAGCTCCGTCAGAATTAAGATCTTTAACTTCGCTCACTTCAATCTTAATCGGCTCTTTTCCATCGGGTTTTAACCCCCGCATCTCAAAGAGCGGTAGTTGCTTACCGACAATGGGAGATTTTACATAGCTAGTGGTAATGAGTTTCTTTAATCCAAGTGCATTAAAATTAGCCGCAAAATATTTGAAAAAATCACTCTCAAATGGGTCGTCGCAATTGCAATACACTATCTTGCCCCGAAATTGGTCTTTATAATGCTTTAGCTCATTTTCAATATCGGTGCGTCGCGTATAAAACTCATCATTCTTCACTTTAGCAGCCCGATGAAGATTTGAATTGGAAGATTTCTTTTCCATTTTAAGAGTTGTCGTCAGCTCTCAATTGATCTTCGAGTAAAAGTCCGGCAAGAGATGAGCTAACTAAAGGCGCTGGTCCAGTGGCTGAAACATAGGAAACGGATAATCCCGAGGATAGGCTATTAGGCGCCTCTTGATGAGTATGTGGAACATCGTGGGGCTCACAATGCTCGCAATACGCAGGACTTGCTTGCGAGAGAAGCATAATAGCCGCACCACAACCAAGACAATATTTAATAAATTGGTTCATGTCTCAAATCCTACCCCTTTTGCAGGATTTTACAACAGAAAAACAAGAGATCCCTCACCGGTTCAGCCAAGTGATGGTGAGCTGGAGGAAGGTGGCGAAGGTGACCCAGAGAAGGTATGGGATGTTGAGGAGCGCGGCCCATTTCAGATGCGAATAGACTGCTCGCAAGGAGTAGATCAAGGTAACCAGTACGAGAATGATATCAATCGCGGCCAGGTAGTTGTTGCGCAAACCGAACTGCAATGGGGTGAAAGCAAGGTTGAATGCGAGATTGAGGATCAGGGGAGTTGCAAGGGTCCGCGGCAACTGGCCTTTGATGATTTTGTAAAATATCGTGCCGTAGGTGAGGGCGATGATCGTGTAGAGCACGGTCCACACGGGACCAAAGAGCCACGATGGCGGAACCCAGGAGGGCTTGATGAGTTGTGAGTACCAGAAAGCAGTGGTCATGAATTCAGTATATCATATCGCTTCAGCACCACCTCGCCTTTCTAGATGTCGCGCGTAGCAAAGAGACCAGTGCCGTGAATGGGAGATTTTTTTACTACAACAGTTTCCATTGATTTTACTTTGTGTATTCCTCTCTCGAATCTTTTGGTTCGTCGAGCGGTATTTCGATGATGACGATCATGATGTAATATCATCATACCGTCTCATATATTCTAAGAGAAAATCATCGAACTCCTTCGATCCCGGAAACACAAGCATGAACTCGCTAATCGATTCTTTCACTTTGTCCCAGCGATCCTTTTGCTCATTTTGAAAATGCACGAGGTTGTCGGTACGACTTTTCTGCTCCGGTGTGAACTCCGGCGTACCGTCTTCGCCGGGTTTGAGCGGTTCGTCGAATGCACGCATCATTTTGTCTTTTGCTTCAAGTTGCTCGTCAGCTACGTGGAGCTCGGCAATCGCATTGCGGATTTTTTTGCGAAGGACTTCCTTGCGCTGCTCCAGGGTCTCGGCACCATGCTGACGCAATTCCTCGAGGGTATGCTTTGGTTTAAATTGTTCCATCGGAAAAATTTTTCCTAACCCAACTCCGTTTGATGAGGGGAAGCGAAAGCGTCGAGAGCACATATCCAACTGAAGGCACCAAAGCCTTCAAAAACGGATCCGTGTCTTCGATAATGACAAGCCAAATACTGGCAATGATATAGGTCGCAATAGCAATGGAAAGCCGCCGGGTCCAGGAGACTTCCCAGGCTTTGTCGGTTTCTACCCGCGCGTTGCGGTCTTCAATGGATTGTAGACGTTCCTCGATGGAATTCATAATTCAAAATATCCCGGCCTTTTCCCATGGATACTGTGCCGACCTATCTATAGTTGGATGTTTTCCATCAACGCCAACTCGATATATGGCTGATCCTTGGGTGGCTTCGTCCATTGCTTGAAAAAAATATTGTATACCTGAGCTGTCGGGGTACCATCCGGAAAATCGGACGACCCACCTCCCCGGCTCCATATCTCTTGGTGTTTCTACTTTGACCTTGCTACTCCCATCAGATTTCATGATCCACAAACTATAGACCGGAATGTTCTCATGGCCTCCACAGCAGGTGATGTATTTTTCCAAAATTCTAAATGCAACATGGCTTCCATCGGGAGAGGTTTCCAAAATCTCCATGGTTGCCCGAGTCATGGAATCCATACTCCACCAAATCACAAGGCCAAAAAGAATCAGAACGACAAGAGTTGGGAGAGCTTTTTTGATTGCCATACCTCAAATCATCCCACCATTTTTCACAAAAATCAAGGATTTTTTACCTTGTCACCACCTTCTTTTCAATCGCACCAACAAAGAGACGAAGGGCTTTTGATCCTATATCTACTTAGTGGTCTCACCACTAAGTGAGTTCTTGATGATGATAAAAAGCGAAATAATCAGAAATATAATCGAGACTCCCCATGAGGCGGTTTCTTTGGTGAGATCCGGACCGGAAATGCCAAGCCCGCCGCCGGACGATCCAGGAACCAAAAACAGAATGATCGCCCCGATCGGCACCGCCCACATGGCAAATTTCCGCCAAGCCAAATACGTAGATTCGCGAACAAAAAAGAGGATAAGAACAGAGATAAAAATGGAGAATGAAAAAAATAACAAAGGTTGTCCTATCTTCTCTACATATTTCGTCATGCAAGTCGTATCATAGTAAGTTTCATCCACCAAACACAATCCAACTTTATCTGCACTTCCAAAGAAAACTCCTAGTCCAACCAACAAAATAGAAACTATTAAAATTATGCTGATTTGTTTTTTCATTTTATTGCTGTTTTAATTTGTTGTATTAATCCCATTAACACCTCACCTTGCTCAAATGTGATATAGCCTTTCGATACGTACGTTTTGATATCTTTTGTCAACGAATCAAGTCTTCGATTGGCATTCGTAATTTGCTCTTTTGTGATCGACCCTCGAACAAAGGTAATTTTTCTGTCGAATCTTTTCTGTAACCTCGGTGAAAGAGTTAGTTGCTTAATATTGTACTCAAGAATATCGAGAAGCGATGCCGCACTTAAAGTATACCCCTCCGGGATATTCGCATCAATGGTTCCGTCGCCATCTACATCCAACGAAAGCACTGGTGCAGTATCACCAATAGTAATCGTTGCTATTGTGTGAGGATTTACGGGAATATTGGTATAGAGAACAACGTCGTCGAGTTCAAAATCAAACTCACCAAGTCCAGTGCCTTTGATCACAACATTGTAGGTTTGTCCATCAGGAACACTTATATACTTCCCTTCACCAAATTCATAGTATTGGCTGTTAGGAATCTGCTCATCGAGAAGTTGGATATCGGAATCAGGTTTTGGTGGAAGGAGACCGACATGATTGCCACTTAAATCATAAACGTCTATAGAAACTGGAGAATGAACTGAAAGACGATTTTTTAAAACTGGATCAATGGGTTTTGTAGTTAGAATGATAGATCCCAAAGTTACATCATCACTCTTGATTAAACTGGTCACAGAAGAAAGTACTTCTGGTACTTCTAAAATATCTCCGTGGTCTCTATTTATTCTAGCTCCAAAAAGTTCATCATTATGTCTCTTAATATTCACATAATATCTCTCCCCTCCCATTTTATCTGCACTATACGAAATCACCGTTTTGTCGCCGTCGGTGGTGGTGAGCGGACGCTGGTCGATGACTTTTCTCCAAAAACAATCAGTCAATCCCATTCCACAGTGATAATCCCACTGATCGGTATACCTGATGCCTCGCAACGTTTCAATTCCCCAGCCCGCAATCTGTATAATTTCAAGACCGGCTGGCGGAACCCAAGTATCCTGCTCTTCTGCCCGGATCACGGACCGAGCGACAAACGAAGGAAACAAGACATTTGGCGAACTGATATCTCGGTCCGCAGGCTTTGCTCGCCCATCCATCCCCGTGAGAAAATCTCGCATTTCGTCCGCGGTGGTAATGGAATCACCGAACGTGGCACGAAGGTCAACGGTCGAAGTAGCATTTGGATCAAACTCCGCGACTGGATCAGTGATTTTTGCAAAATAGTCCTCCGTGGGAAGCAAATTGAACGCGCTTTGCATATGCTCCGCAAGACCGCGCGTGATCCACCGCGGAACAAACAGGCCTTTCAAAAATCCGACATCTTCCCCATGCAGAAGTGCCTCCATTGCTTTTGGTGTTCCCATCTGCGGGACTGCGACGAGGATCAGCTTGTCTACCAGATCAGCTTTGCCTTGTGCTTCAAGCTGATTGATCAGTTCCTTGGCGACTAGTCCTCCATTTGAGTGAGAAATGATCGTGACTTTTCCGGTGTCGCTCGCAGCGGCGGCTTGTTCGATCTCCGTGATCATATTTGCATTTGTCACCACATCGGGAAGATCAAATCGCCAGTCGTAGGGCAGAGGTTTCCACTCGGCAATGGTATCGTCAGCCACCAAGCCGTCCATCATATTGATGAAGCTTTTATAAATATTTGCGGTGGAAAGATCAATCGTGTCTACCAAGTCGCGGGTATAGATGCCTGGAATGATGCTCTGGCCACTTTCGTCGAGGAACAAATCCTGAATATCCTGGTGACGATTGGGATCCCAAAGCTGATTTTCAAAAAAGGTGTCTTGGCGATAGAGCCGACTCGCTTCAAGGCCGGGCAAGAAAATGACGCTCGAATGGCCTACAACGGGCTCTCTAACCGGATGGCCCGACGATGTGATATCCCCTATGATAGATGTCCCATAATAGACTTGGTTGTTGATGCGAATCTTGTTGCTGGTTGGAGATATATCCCCTGAACAGTGCCAGCAACCGGCAGGTGAGGCATTGGTATCGTCATCCCACCATGTCCAGCCGGTGGGCGAGAGGAACCGGAGGCTCAAGTTGCGAAGATTTAGTGGTGTGGGTTGGTCAGCGCGATAGAGAAAGCCTGGCGCTCCCCATGGAGTGGAGGCACAAGCGGCATCGTATGCGATAAATCGAGGAAAAAACTGTTCATAGGCGCTCAACTGTCTATTCAGTTTGAAGTGGATGACCAGGTAGCCGTTTATGTATTCAACTGATTCGTAGTTTTGAAAAACAGAATTGGGAACGGGATTGTATGTGAAAGGAAGGTTGCAGTCCGCGGCACGAGTGAATGGCGTTGGGAGCAAAAGACTGACAACAACGATGACAGCAAGGCTCGCGAAAATGAGAGTAAAGCGTTTGATACTTTAGTATAGCGCAAGCAAAAAACTTCGCAAAAAGAAAAGTTGATAAAAAAATGCTCGTGGCGGACCTTGCGGACACACCACGAGCAGACGGAGTAGCGCCCCAAAGGGGCGAAGAGCGGAATCCGGTCGGATGACCGGGGTGCAACCTCGGCGTTTTACCTGATGATGGAAACACCGAGGAGAAGAACATGTCCAAACCTGCTCGTGTCGACGCGGCTGTAGATCCCATCGCTACCTTGAGTAGCGAAGATGAACTTTTCCGCATCAACAGGAAGTCGGACGACGGGGCAGAGTTGCACCCCATTGTCGTCCTTTTGCATGCAGCCGGGGATCTCCTTGACTGGCTCAGCACCGCCGTCGAAGACGTAGACAGGCTGGTCGAGTAGGTTGATCACCCGGCTGGTGAGCTCCCGGAGCCGCTTCTGGATCTCCGGGGTGGCGATGTTGATCACCGCCTCCTCCGGCTCAGTCGAATCGTTCCGACCGGGGACGTGCCCCTGGTCGATCTCGTCGTGGGTGACGGGCCGGTCGGCGAAGACCGGCGACAACGCGAGGACCAGCACAGCCGGGCCCGCAAAGCAAGCGAGACGAATGGCGAATCTCTTCATCAAATTCCTCCCTTTTCCTCTACGCCCGGGTGGCGTACGCGAAAATATAGTACCGTACTATGTAGATACTGTCAATTAAATCGGTCGGTCGGACAATCTATTTCGTTATGAGAAGTTTTGGTCGGAGTGTCGTATCGCCCGTATAGTCCGAACTATAAAAGACGTTGAATTTATTCGTCGTTGCGACGGGCTTAAAAACTATGCCGTAATTCGGTCGGATACTGGCCTTCCAGTCGTTGTAAAGTCCGGTGATATCGATAGTAATCCATTGCCCCACGGTCGGAACCGATGTAGTAGTGATTGAACCTAAGCTCAGTTTACCCGTCCAACCGGTGGTTTCACTCCAGGAAGTTTTTGAGGCGTACAAATTCATCCCAACAGGCGAACCGCCATTGCTTGAATAATCATAGAGTTGGAGCTCGACTTTTTTAGGATTTGATGGCAAGGTTCCCAAATCAAACTGGAGAAATCCCCAGGAGTAATTTCCGTTGCCACCAACTTGAATCTTTCCGTCATCAAAAACTTGCTTGGTACTCTGATACCACATGTCCTTGCCTTCCGGTCCAGGCTGAAACACGATTGCCCCCGGAGTTGGCGTAGGGGTTGGAGTTGGGGTGGGAGTAGGTGTCGGTGACGTTACGACTGGTAAGTCAAAACAAATCGTGTTTGATGGCTCGGAATCTTGCGCACTTGAGGTAACGGCTCGTATTTGGTAGCAAAACTGTCCATCATACCAGGTTACATCTGTGTTCCAGGTTGTTTCGTTTGCACCGGGAGTTGCACGGATGGTCCATGCTCCTCCATCTTTGCTTTGATATACGCGAAAACCTGCTTCTTGTGATGCATTGTCTTGCCAATTGAGAGTTAGCAAATTTGCTGCGCTTATACTCCCAGTTAAATTTGATGGTGGCTCGAGTGTCACACACGACTCAAAGAATGAAAGCGTTCCGCCATAGCTTTTGCCCTGTGAACTTTCCCCCACTGCCCTGAATTGGTATGTATTGCCACATGAAATAGAAATGTTGAACGAAATTGACAGTTCACTTGTACCGTTACCTTGACTAAGCGGATTGGTTGAATTGCCGAAATTGCCAATGCCGTATTCAAACCACGTATTGGTAGAGTAGCCGTTCGGATTCACGGTACCATTCAGTTGTGCGTTGTTGAGTGTGAGATTAGTAGCTTCATTCGTAGAAATAGCAGGCGCGTTTGCGCATATAGCGCTAGATACAGAAACTGAAGTGGTAGCGGAACTCGTCCCGCCGCTATTGTATGCTTCGACTCGATATTGATACGTACCTCCAGCGCTTACCGATTTGTCATAATACGATGTTACGTTAGATCCGACTGTCGCCAAAAGCCAACCATCACGTAATATATGATATCCGGTAGCACCGAGTGAGCCGTTCCACGCGAGCGCTACTTCCGGTGATCCTGCTTCGCATAAAGTTTCTATAATACGAAAATCAAAATTTGAAGGAGGTTGGACTTGAATTGGTGTTGGTGTGGGAGTTGGAGTTGGGGTGGGAGTTGGAGTTGGAGTAACAATCGGTGTGGGGGTTGGTGTTGGAGTTGGAGTTGTGGTAGGACACGGTACATTTCCGGGACCCGCCAGCGCAAGCAAAACGGTTGTTGGTGGAAGATTTGTATATACGATAGGACACTGGTTCAGTACTTCCGGTGTAAAGAAATTCAATGGCGTCATGCCTGGATTTTCTTCCCGCAATAGCGGACCAAAAACCCAAGCAGTGCCGTTTCTGATCGTTTTTCCATAAATGTTTTTTGCCTGGTCATAATGAATTTGATACCACGCGCCTTCGCCGCCCGACAAGGTATAATTGTAGGTGGGCTCATAGGAAAGTACTTTGAGACCATGCCCGTACGTACCCTCAAGGGTACCAAGCAACTCACCTCCTGGTGATTTGCGTATGTTGACTGAGGCGCCAATAATTCCAGCATAATCATCACGAATAAACTCTTGTCGATTGGCTCCGTAGAGCACCAGTGAAACATTGTCTTCAAACGCATAGATCCAGTACTGAAAATTCGGCCGCAAGGTGGAAAACTGATACCATTTTGGTCCCGTCGAATCGTATGACGTGTAACGAAACGCCGCGAGTGTAGTCCATGTCTGCCATGATTGTACAGGCACGGTATCGATATAGCCTTTGAATTCATGGTCGGGCGACGTATTGCGCCGGATCAAACGGGCATCAGAAAGCGATATTGTTGCGCCAAACTGCGGAGTAAAACTATTCCATCCTTTCTTGAGCGTTACCGCTTGCGACATCATACCATCCTGAATAAAACGCGTAGGATCAATGCGCTGATTGATTGCAACGTCATCGCCGTGTACGGCATTACTGTATCCGGGATCGGTTTTGCAATTTGGATAGTCGAGTCGCAATTCAAGGTGCAAGTGCGATCCCGTGCCAAATCCCGTGTTACTCATACGACCTATGGAATCTCCCTCGGCGACGGTCTCTCCAACGACTCTTCTAATCACGGGAAAGCCCAATTCAGTTGCCACATCCGGTCCGCTATAGACGTTGTCTGCATCTTGCAAGTGGAGATACTCGTTGCAAATAATTCTGCCATTCGCAAGCGTGGGAGCAATATGGACGCGATATCCCGACGAACTGGTAGGAGAAGAAGCGCCAGCATAGACTATCTTTCCTGCACGTATGGAAATGATCGGAGTTCCTGCATCTTTTTCGTCAACTTTATTGATATCATCTCCCAGGTGAATGGTTCGCTCTGAACCGGTGTCCGGATTGTAGGAAAGAAAGGGCTGGACTTCATTGGTAAATATTCCCTGAGTAGGGCTCACCGGCGGACCTGCATATACTTGCCGTATAAAAAATAGTATCGAGAAACACCCAATAATACCCAAAAAAATAAAACTTTTTTTTGTGTTTGTCATACTATGATGTTACAGTATTTCTCGCTGATAGCAACTCTCGCAGTACACAATCTCCGGACGGTCAGGAGCATATGACGTCTGCATAGCCGTACTGCACTTTGCGCACGTACGGTCATAAAAATGCGGTAAGTTGCGAAACTGAAAACGCTCGTACTGTCGACAGTTGGGGCAAAGACGCGGAAGCGGAATTTTCATGCGCTGTAAAAAAGTCAGCTCCTCGGGAATGATCCGAAAAAAGCCCGTGCATTCTTGATCACACTTCTCCGCATGGTCGCAGGCAATTACCCCGGGCATGTCAGCGGTATATTGCTGGCGCGCAATGTCGTACCAATTGAATCCTTTTTGTTTTGCCTCAGATTCGTTCATCGGAAAAAATTCATACGCTTCACTCACCCGATACGGAAACGGCGACATGCTTGGCGGAAAAAACTCGCCATATTCCCCCGCCTTTGTCATTTGCGCAATAATTTGCGTCCTGAGCTTTTCGAAGGAAGATTTGTCGTACTGCTTGTTGAAAATACAGTACTGCTTGTCACGCACACTGATGCATCCAAAACAGTCGGACACGTTGCGGCAGTAGACGCTGTACTCGACATTTTTGCAATTCAGGTAAACTTGGCAACAAAACTTGATATTCGAAACACCGCGTCCGGAAATGAGCGTGTCGTAGCATAGCTCCGCTCCCTCGCCAAAGTTTGAAAAATCAAAACAATCCTTGGCGGATTTTTCCAAAATATTTTGCGTGTATTTGCAGTCTTCCACTCCACGGACACGATAGCATTGCTTGGCATTTTTGGATTCGTATACATAATCCCCCGACACATTGACATTCTGGAGTCCGTGCATAAACTTGTGCGGCTTGGTAAGCCAAAAGGCATATGCTTGCTGCTGCGCTTTGCGAAGTCCCTCATGCTCACCAAGATTCATTTCCTTCACTTTTTTAAAATATTCTTCCTTCGAATATTGCTCGTTGAAAATACAATACGACTTGCTCCGCAGACCAAAGCACCCAACACAGTTGTTGCATCCCACGCAATCGTTGCACAAAATCACATCTGTGCAGTCATCGCAATCCACCGAAAAAAATGCTTTGTAGCAGTGCTCGGTTGCCACACATCCATAGCAGAGATCGCAGTGATCGGTCATGTGGCCGTCCATACTTTGCTTCGATCCGTGATCCCATACCAAGTACGCCGAGTCTTCGGTGAATGTCGCCGCGCGGACCAGGTAGCAGTTTTTGCAATCCGCCGCATTCATGCAGTAGCGGCAGTTCACCAGGTTTAAACTCGAATGTGACGGCTCGGGTACGGTGAACATGAATTCTTTAAACTGCTCAAAAAAAGACCGTGAAAAATCATACTCCCGTCCGTACTCCATGGGATCCCACGCATCGGAAAACCAATAGTCGCGCTCGTAGACAGGAATGTTGTTTTCGCGAGGAAAAAAGGAAAAAAGCTCTTTGCCATCGCGTGTGTCATTGTTTTTGAACAAGTGCCAGCCGTTTCTCCAACTCATACGGCGCTGAAAACGACACGATGGACACCAGGTCGGTGGCGGCACTTTGATGCGCTCATAGTATGTAAAATCCTCAGGCTCGATCGTAAATTGCTGTTGGCAATTTTTACAAGATTTCTGCATTGTAGTGCTCCTCACAATAAATTTTCTCGGGGCGATCCGGCGCGTAGGGTGTCTCAAATTCATTTGAGCAACCAGATGGATACATGCACGTGCGATGCCAGAGTTTCCGCGGAGCGCGCAGAGCGATGCGGGCGGCATCACGACATGGATAGCATTGACGTGGAATGGGAATCATCTCACGACGATAAAATGCCAATTCTGGCTCTACGATATTATAATTTCTTTGACAGGTTAAACAGCGCAAAACCTGCTTAATAATATCATCTTGCACGTTTTTAATGTCGTCTGGGATTTCTAATAGTGTCTCTTTACCAAAGGTGCCCGTAGCAGCTTTTCCGGTGATTTTTTCTGGCATAAAGAGCGCAACGTGAGTTTCGTTGAGCTCAAACGGCGAAAGTGACATCGGGAAAAACTCGCCATATTCACCACTTGTTTTCATATCTGCAATAATTTTTTCTTTTAATTGCTTGAATTCTTCAGGAGAATACTTTTTGTTCAAAATCATGTACTCGCCTTTTTTCAGACCGATGCAGCCAAACAGGTTTTGTGAATTAAAACAGTTGTCGCAGTATTCAAGATGCGAGACGTCATAGGTAATATTACAAAATTTGAGATCGAATACCCGAATCAGTGCGTGACTCTCGTAGACGAGCTCAATATTGCGGGCGTTGCGATAGCTGTCCATGACGTCTTTTACGCCACCCTCGACATTGGCGACATATTTTACATTTTCACAATCGTCAGCGTCAAACGCAAAGTTGGTATTTTTCGAGTCAAAAATATAACTTCCCGTTGAGTCAATTGAACGTTCAATGCAAGAATACCGATATATTGCTCCTCGCATGAGTTCCAAAAATTGAGCGTAGAGTTTTTGGCGATCCGCATGAGAACCAAGTTTAAATTCCGAAACCTTTTTTTGGTATGCTTCTTTGGAAAGTTGTTGATTGAGAAAAACGTTACTCTTATTACGTAAATTCACCGAGAGGAAACAATCAGTACAACCTCGCACGTCATAGCAATAAAAACAGTTTGCGCAGTTATCCATCAAAATACAGTACTGACACTGATAGCTATTATCAACATTTATGCATTGGTAGCAACGCTCTCCCTTAGTGTACATCGTCGAACAGTCAACGCAGTCGCGCGAAGAGATCATAAAGTCACTGTACAATACATTTTCACAGCTCATGTTGGACGAGCCCATGAAACAGTCTTTGTTGTCGGACGAATGGTTGGTGTACTCTGATCGCACGGAATTTTTGCCAAGCATGGCGATGCGAGGGACGATGCGTTGCAACTCTTTAAACTGCTCAAAGAATGGCCGACCGGGATCATAGTCTCGTCCAAATCCTGATGCATCCCACTTGTCGCTCCACCAACATCCTTGGCAATAGACTTTGAAAGGCTTATTTGTCGAATACATCGCTACTGTGCTTTTGCCGCACAAATCACACGGCCGGCGATACAAGTTCCTGTCATTTCTCCACGCATATCGTCGCATCACACGGCAATCCGGACACCAGGTGGGTGGTGGGACTTGGATGCGCTCATAAAACGAAAAATCATCCGGCTCGATGGTAAATTGCTGCTGACAATTTTTGCATTGACGTGTGTTATCCATTTTGTAATTTTCTTTCTTCTTTCCAACGCTCTAGTCGGTCTTTTAATTCCATATTTCCCAGTGCGTTTGTAGCATCTCGTAGTTCTTGTACAAGTTCCGTTTCTAATGTACTTATTCCAGAGGTTCCGACTGTACTGGCATTCGAAAAAATCTTCAGTAGAAGGTCCAAGTCATCAAAATTTCTTACCTGACAGCGTACCACGGCTGCCCGTACTCTAGCCTTCGCCGACAATCGCTCGCGCTCCTCTTTTGAACGCGGCCTTTTTATATCGCCTCGTTGCCGAAACGTCTCTATTTTCTGCTTGACTTCTTCGGGCGATAACCGCCGCGATGGTGGTTTTTCAGACATGGTAATCACACTCTATACTTTTTTCGGAACATACGCAAAATCGCTTAATCGCTCAAGATCTTCGGGTGAAAATCGATGCTCTTTTGTTTTAAAAAATGTTGCCACGTAGCCATAATGTTTGAGAACACGTAAAACTTCTTCCTGATCATTTGTGTACGTCATGGTGGTGTCTAGTTCACGAAGCATGTGCTTTTTTTTTCCGATTTGGAAATGCTCAGGCTCTCGATGCACAATAACAAAATATTCTTTTCTATCATCCAGTGATCTCGTGAGAACCACCTCAACGGGAATGATATCGAACCCAAGCTTTTTAATATTTCTTCTTCGCATGTCAGAAGCAATCTCGAGATCCGCTTCTTTGTGCGACGAGGGAGTCAGTGCATGTACTTCGGCCGCATCAGTACGAAAATGTAAACTACCAATAACAGCAGGCATAATGCGAAGTTCTCTCTCGATGCGTCGCTCCAATGCCAATCGAGTTTTGGGAATATCAACCTCGTCAGGATTTTCGGGCTTAGCTGACATGGGCCGTGAATACCAAGTTTCATCAGATTCTGGATGTTTCAAGATCGAAAAACCCGCTTCGCTACCCTCGGAAACTTGAAAAAGCCGAATTGTCTCACTCAATGTTCGGTTAAAATCCGGAGAAGAAAAGATTCTTTTCAAATAATCTGCGGAAATTTCAGCAACACGTTCAGGCCGGTAGTCTTTTCTCGTTAATCTGCTCCTCCATAATTTACCCTCCGCTGATGGTTCTGGCCGTTCTTTACTCATAAGATTTCCCTATTATAACATTCCTCGCACAATACCACTTCCGGTCGATCCGGGGAATAGGTGGTCTCGAATTCGTTGTCACAGCGAGCGCATTTCCGATGATACAACTTTGCCGGATTGCGGCGGCTCAAGCGCTCGTAATAGCGACAGTTGTGGCAACGATCAGGAAGCGGGAGATTCATACGCCGATAAAAGGCCAGTTCTTGTGAGGTAATTTTAAATGCGGTAGTACACTTGTGCGTGCAGTTCCCCTCGTCTTTGCAACCCAGCGTTTCATT
The DNA here is from genome assembly GCA_038064915.1 of Patescibacteria group bacterium. Taxonomy (GTDB): domain Bacteria; phylum Patescibacteriota; class Minisyncoccia; order 2-02-FULL-40-12; family IGHO2-01-FULL-4-A; genus JBBTSB01. The sequence goes on along the minus strand of JBBTSB010000003.1, from coordinate 75,266 downwards.
CTGGATCGCATCTGTCACCAAAACAATAGTTTGCGGAATAGCTACGGCCGGTATCGTGATATTGTATTCTTTTTTCTGTACGTCTTTCCATCGAAATCCTTTTGCAAGAGCCTCCACTTTTGTCAAAGGGATCCAATCTTGCGCTGGAGATTCATTGTACGCATGCGGACTCATACTCGCAGGAAAAAACTCTCCCCACTGACCATCAGCGCGCATTTGTGCGATGATGGTCGTCCTGAGCTTATCGAAGGATTTTTTGTCGTACTTTTTATTCAAAATCATGTACTCACCATGTTTCACTCCGGAACAGCCAAGTGCATATTGGCATCCATGGCAATTGTTTGAATATTCGGCTTGAGTACATTTCCAGCAAAATATCGTACCAAGATTGCGATACGAATTATCCGGAGTCACGCCTTCATAGCAAAGGTTTGTATGCCCAGTGTTGGAACAGTCATACGTATCTTTCCCACCATCCCCAACCACCATGTAGCGACAATTTTCAAGATCTTTGAAATAAAAACAATCTTTGGTGGCTTTACAGTTCCAAAGATTGTCCCCGGTCGTAGCGACAGATTTGAAAACGTGTGCGAAGCGATGTGGAAACTTGAGCGCAAATTCCGCGAGTTGTTTTTGATACTCGTGAAGTTTGTCGCGCCGATCGAGCTGCATCTCCGCTCGTTTTTTTTCATATTCTTCTTTTGTGTATTGCTCATTGAGGATACAATATTTTTTGTTGCGAAGCCCTACGCACATAATGCAGTCACTGCAACCACGCAAATCATAGCCAAGAATGCAGTTGTTACATGCGATGCTTTGTGTAAGAAATGAAGAACCATAGCAGTCTGCAGAGTTAACCAGCTCATAGGAAAAATTGCAGCCGTTTGAATAAAACGAATCGACGACATCTTTACATTGGCACGTATGAAAGGAATACATACTGTTTTCCGTCTCCCAATCGCACATCACCAAATAGCAGTTTTTACTAAATGCAAGATCGTAGGTGTATTCGCAATTTACGCTTCCGATGCCGTTGTCATTTTGCATCGCAAGCATGGGCACGGTATAGAAAAGCTCTTTGAATTGATCTAAAAACGAACGGCCAGGATCATAGTCCTTCCCATAGCTTGTCGGATCCCACTTGTCCGACCACCAACACTTACCGCAGTAGACGGGGGTCTGGAATTCGGGCGGATACACAGCCACGATTGACTCTTGGCACAAATCGCATTTGCGTTTGTAGTAGTCCCGCTCGTTGCGAAATAACAGCCGCCGCTGGAACCGACATTCCGGGCACAGCGTGGGAGGCGGAACATCAATCTTTTGATAAAACGTAAAGTCATCTGGCTCGATGAGGAAGTTTTGCTGGCAGTTTTTGCAAACTTTATTTTCCATGTTTTACTTCTCTAGATTATACGATCGTTCAAATCAGAGAATTCGTATATCCCATCTTCACCAATTCCTGATACGCTTCACGGACATAATCGGGAACTTCCTGTTCGATCTGATATCCCAGCTTGGGGTATTCAATGATTCTTTGCAAGTCGCCCACCATGACATTGATAAAATCTTCTTTTGCAATATCAGCATTGGGATAGTCTTCGTACGCGATCGGTGGCGAAGTGACTATGGCCTCGGTCGTAGGATCCGGCCATTGTTTTTTGAAAATAGCCCATACTCTGCGTTGCATAAACGGTTTTTCAACAAAAATGACGGAATGCGGAATGATGTTGAGCTCCTTGAGCATTGCATAGGAAAACCGCACAATCTCACCTGAATTTCTTGATTTATTTTCTACAATAATATCACGTTCAGGAACTCCATTGGCTACGGCTACTTCTTTGAATTTTTCCGCCTCTGGCATTCCCCAATGAGTCATTCTTATATCATCAGCACGTGCCGGACAATCCCCGGAGAACAAAATCTTCGGCGCCCAGCCTTCCTGATACAGCTTCGCCGCATACTCGGCCACACGCAAATCATTGCTGGTCGGTACCAATATCAAATCGCTCTTTTTGAGCTGATGATGAAGCTGGTGATATTCGTATATTTTCTTGGCAAGGATATCAAGATTGCTGGGCATGTTGTGTCTTGCTCAACTTAGCCAACATAGATCCATCATTGCCAAGCAATTCTCGATACGTTCCCTCTTCTACGACCGTACCTTCTTCGAATACCACTACCCGGTAGGTATTTGCAAGCGTTGAAAGGCGATGCGCTACGATGATCATCGTTCTGCTCTTTCCAAAGTCACCGAGCAATCCCTCCATAATCTTGCGTTCGGTTTCAGAATCGAGTGATGACGTGGCTTCATCAAAAATCATCACTTCTGAGTTTTTGTAGATCGCTCGGGCGATACCCAGTCGCTGACGCTCGCCACCAGACAACATATACCCGCGCTCACCGATAAGCGTATTCACACCTTCTGGCAATTTTGCAATCACTTCAGAGAGCTGTGAAATCTCAATCGCTTTTTGCAACAGTTCCGGATCCTCTTCCCGCATCATCGTGATGTTTTCGCGGAGTGAAATATTAAAAAGCTCGCTCTCCTGGAGTACGACGGATACATTCTTCATAAGCTCTTCATGAGAAATATCATAAAAATTTACGTTGCCAATTGAAAACGTGCCACCTTGTATTCGATATAAGCCAAGTAGGATTTTGACCAATGTTGACTTGCCACCACCGCTAGAACCAGCAACGCCAAACTTCCCTCCTCGCTCAATCTTCAAATTGAGTTTATGGAGACCAACTTGTCCTGAAGGATAGGCAAAACTCGCGTTTTGCATTGCAATTTCGCGCCACTGGTTGGGAAGGGGCTTATCACCGGTTGGAGCATGTGTCTCCTCCCAGAATATTGGCATCATATTTCCTATGTCGGATTTGTAGTCAACCACTTTTTCATTCATATCTGAAATATCCCAAAGCATTTCACGCATTCGGATGAAATAGGTGAAACAAATGAGAATCGTACCGACACTGATCATGCCTTGAATGACGTTGTATCCGACGAGAAGCAAAAACAGCCCATATGCGGGCCCATCAAAAAGCCGAAAATAAGTCCACTTGCGAAATCCCATAAGTGATTTCGAAATGCCAAAATCTCTCGTTCGCTCTTCCATTGCACGAATACGTCCATGCATCTGCGTTTCTGTTCCCAGTGATTTGATGGCAAGTATATTTCCCGAACCTTCTATGAAAACACCTCCCGAAGTTTGATCAAGCTTGTTCCACTGATCAGCCATTTTTGCAATTTTGATATTGAAGGTAAATTCGATCGTCATGATGACTATGATGAATACAGCAAGAAATATCGCCAGCTGATAACTAAAAAAGAACATGACCCCGATAAATCCGATGAAATAGGTAGCAGCCTGCAAAATTTTGTTCTGGTACTGGTACATAAAATCTTTAAGCGCCTGTCCACCCGTATAAATGCGCTGAATCTTATTCCCCATATTCTCTTTGGCGTGCCATTGGAGAGAAAACTCCATCAGTCGCTCAAAACCCCATACGCGAGCACGGGCCCGCAAATTATGCCCTATGCGCGAAGTAACCTTCTTCGCTTGTATGCGAACAAACGCAGCAAACGTATATGCGCCGGCAAGAACAAAAACATAAATATAGAATAATGTAAGAGAATCACCCTGCGTGTAGGAAGTAAAAAAATCTACAATTTTTCCTCCCAGGATTGCAGGTAAAAGATCAAGGAATTGTATAATAAAAATAACAATTGAAGCCCATACAAATTTACCTCGATCTTCACGCAAAAGATACCAAATAGCCTTGGGGAGATCTCGCCAGCGGAATGCGGGGTTGAGGTTTTCTACTTTTTGGAATTCTTTACGAGCCATCGTGAGGAGGTAGTCTCTTTCGCATCATCAGAGAAACAAAAATACTACCCGAGAGGATGACGATGTAGCCAGCTAAAAGAGTCGGGTAGGAAAGAGCAATGCCATGCATGGCGCCCAAGACGATGGCTAATATCCACGACGGCATGGAGATCGCCCCACTGACAAAGAGTCCTGGAGTGAACTCAGACATCCGGCGCATGTGGACCTTGTGGAAAACGACGCCATTAATCGCAATGACCAACACGATCGTCATTTTGATGAGAAACTTGCTCGAGTGCAGATAGCGATCCGGATTGCCGGCAAAAAGGAACACCCCGGAAATCAAAAGCACCGCAAGACCAATCCATACCATGCGGCTGCCGAGTTTCAAAATAGCGACATTGCTATCAGAAAAATCTCTTTTTTTCAAAAAGTGGAAAAAGAGCGCATCACTCATAAATGCTCCGCCTGCTCCGAGTGCAATCCCGATGATATGTAAGATAAGATACAGTGTATTCATATAAGTGGTTCTGGCTCGCGGGTTTCCGCCTTCGCTGAAGCTTCGGCGGACACGTCGCTCGTCTCGTCCCCTGCTTTTTTTCCTTTATGTTGAATGGCGGCTTTTTCTTGTGCACTGCGGTAAATACTCGCCTCTTCTTCTTCTATAAGCTTTTTGGCCATGTCAGCTGTGATGGAATACTTTTTGCGCGATTCATCATAAATACGCTGACGGTACGGCGGATGGGGCGGTGGTGTGACTTTCAAGGTTTGTGCGGAAAACGGGTCGTACGTCTCGCCATCGATAGTTTCCTTGATATAAAACTCCTGCATGCCAAGGTTGATCATGTCCTTGACTTTGAAAATCGGAGCCATTTCCGGTTCAAGTTTCACCGCATCTTCACCGCCCACGCGGAAGATGATGATCGTTCCCGTATTTCCCAACACCGCATGAACTACACGCTCCAAAAGCTGTCCGACGTACTGGTGCGCCATCGTGAGACAAATACCATATTTGCGAGCTTCTGACAACATGTTTTCAAATGTCTCGGTGACCACGTTTTGAAACTCATCGACATACAGGTAAAAATCCGTACGCTGGCTCTCCGGCATCGAGGCGCGAGCCATACCAGCTTGCTTGATTTTGGTGATAAACATACTGCCGAAGAAGCTTGAGTTTTCCTCGCCAAGACGTCCCTTAGCAAGGTTGATGAGCACGATCTTTTTTTGATTCATCAGATCTTCCAGATTGATCTTGTTTTCTTTTTGACCAAAAATGTTGCGGAGCATCGGATCAGATAAAAACTGGCCGAGCTTGTTAACAAGCGGTATAATCGCATCCGTGTCAAACTTTTCCGACCAGTCTGCGAACTCAATAGCCCAGAAGCGCTTCACCATGTCATCCTCGATATACTCCACGACTTTTTGGCGGTAGTTGCGGTCAGTGAGCATCGAGATCATGCCGCGCATGGTCGCATGGGGATAGTCAAGAAGGGCGAGTGTAGTGAATCGAAAGACGTGCTCCAAACGCGGCGTCCAGTTTGCGCCGAATTGCTTTTCCATGACTTCGATGAGACCTTGCGTCAATTGATGCTTGAAATTGGGATCGACGTTTTGGAGCGGATTGAATGACGTAGGAAATTTGAAATCAGAGGGATCAATGATGCACACGTCATCGATGCGGTTCTCCGGAATAAAATCCAAAATCGCCTCGATGACATCACCGTGAGGATCCATAAAACACAGACCCTGACCATGGGCGACATCTTGGCGCACCAGGAGCTCAAGGAGCTTTGATTTTCCTACGCCGGACTTTCCAATGATATAGAGGTGGCGACGACGATCGACACGCTTGAGACCAAAAACAAATTTTTTCTCCTCCAGGGCGGCTATGTAGTTGGTACGTCCGATATAGGATATGTCTTCGGGAGCAACCGAACCGATCACCGGCAGCTCAAGCGGCGGCGGAGCATACTTTACAATCTGAAGTTTACCTTCTCGAGGCATGCTTTAATTGTATCACCTAATCACTCGCAGAAAAACGGGCGATGAGGCCTTTGCGCAAAACTACACGATACGTACGATAGAGAAACAGAATTGAAATCACGAAGTACAAGAGTGAAAGGCCGGCCCCCAATAGCAACAGATCGGTACGAAAGAGCCCAATATTGATGACCTCGCGCATTCCATCAAATACATACGTGCTCGGTACCGCCAATGCAACCTTTTGCCAAAACACGGGAAGGATGGTAATCGGATAATAGACGCCCGAAAGCGGCGCAAGAATGGCCGGCATTGCCCACACGAGTGCTTCGGCGGACGGCCCAATCCGTAAGGTAACACCCACCCCGAAAAATCCTATGGCGAGAGCAAGGAAAAATAGGATGAAAATAAATGGCAGTAAATAAAACCCCAACACAAAGACGTTGAACGCATAGAGCACCCACGCAAGCAAAGCCATCACAGAAATGGAAGCGACAACTTTGACGATGCTCGTAGAAATCAAACTCAAAATGTACTCCCCCAATGTGAGAGGAGACGCAAACAGATTGATAAAATTTTGCGACCAGATATCCTCGAGAAATGATACCGCAACACCTTGCTGAACGCGCCAAACAAAATTGAGGAAAATAATGGAACCGAACAAGTAGCCAAACACGTTGAATTCGGTTCCGACGCCTTGATTCAAGTACACGCTCAACGTCCCCCAAACCAGCAAATCGATCGTCGGCCAGTAGAACAACCCAAACCACCGCCCGTAGCTTTGGGTGTTGAGAATCACCTGCCGCAAAAATAAACTATAAATTCTCCTTGGCGACATGGATAAATAATTCTTCTAAATCTTTTTTTCCGTACTGTGCTGGCAAGTCCCTGGGCTTCCCTTCCAGTAAAATTTTGCCGTGGGAAATAAACAGTACTCGATCACAAACGCGGGTGATCTCCACCATATCATGGGACGTCCACAAAATGCTCAAATCCTCATTGCGAGCACGATCCATCAGCTTGTTGCGAATACCATCCGACGTGTGCGGATCCAGCGATGCGGTGGGCTCGTCCAGAAGCAATAGTTTTGGCTTGTTTAAAAATGCCTTTGCAAGACCCACACGCGTCTGCTCGCCGGACGACAAATATCCCGTGCGGCTTTTTGCATGTCGCTCCAGATCAAAGTCTTTGAGTGCTTTCTCCACGGCCTGCTTTACTCCACGGACTTCGTACAAATGCGCAAAAACGCGCAGGTTATTTTGCACCGACATATTTCCCGGCAAATGTGCGTAGGTGGCGGCAAAATTCATTTGCTCTTTGGGTGGCGTTTGGATTTCGCCGGACGTTGGCTCCACCAACCCCAAGATCATGTCGATCGTCGTCGTCTTGCCCGCTCCATTGGGGCCCAACAGTCCCACAATTTCTCCGGGAGCAACAGAAAAAGAAACGTCGTCTACCACACGCCGTCCTGCGTATTCTTTCACGAGGTGTCGGACTTCCAGAATCATGATGGCAAATTTCCCGGCGGAGCGAGATGCTTGGATTCAATACGATCCATCGTGACCTGCGTCAGCACCACATTGGTCGGAATATGGAAAAACGTCGCCAGCTCCTCTGCGCAGAGAATCATCGGCTTGTGCCAAAAACACCAGCGGAGCGGATACGAATTGTAGATTTTGCCCGCGATGGTTTCTTCTGGAATAAAGCGGCGACGATATTCGTCGTAGATAGCCACGTTTTTCCAAAACAGACGCCGCTTGGGGAAGATGATCGGAAACGCGTCCCAGTCCACTTTCGAACGGACTTTGTTGATCTTCGTCATACGCTGATCATCGTTGTTCATTTGCGCCAAGAAGCCGAAAATACCGCGGTTCGCCAAATCGCGGTTGTAGATTGCGCGCGGAGCTAGGTAGATTGTTCGGAATGTGGTGACGTAGACTGCCTGCGCGATTTTTTCCTCCAGGCCTTTAAGCGTGTTCTCTTCGTGTTGGGTGCGGAAACGGAATCGAATCGAAGGCTCATCTCCATGCTTTCCCTCGCTCTTTTGCGTCGCGCTTTTAAATTTTTCAATTTCTTTTTTGGCGCCTACCGCCCAGTGATCGGAGCGAATATGGTTGGTATCGGGCTGGCACAAAAACTGTATCCACACGGTCTCTTCGGCTTTGAGCCTGCCAATGATCTCGATGACAGCTGCCATGGGATCGGTAATTCTTCCCTTTTCGCTTCCCACCAATGTTTCAAAATCCTTGTAGGTGCGGAGTTTGAACGCCGGATTTCTTTTTTGTGTAACTTCAAGACCATAAATTTCATAGTTGCGGGCGAGCAGGGCCTGGTAGCTGTCGGGGTAATCATAGATGTAGTCCCGTTCCGCTTCAACTACCTCCACTTCCGGATACTGCGCGTAGAGGGCGGAAACCATCGGATGCATCAGGGGACGCAAGATGCGCAAATAGAGGCGCGTGACTCTGTTGGTTCCTACGATTTCCAGACTAAACCACCGGGTGATTTCACCGTCCAGGTAGATTTCTTTTGGACCGATGGCATAGTTCCGTAGGTTATATATGCTTGCAAAAAACTGTTCCATCGCTTTGGGCCCGCGCGTCATTTCCCGCGGCACACGGATTTCCAGGAGCACCCAATCCATTCTGTTTTTAAATCCCTCCTGGCGCCAAAACAACCACACGCTCTTTGCGATGTAGTAGGACGCGATAAACACAATCGCGTAGATGACCCAGGTAAAATGTGTTGAAAAGCTCATGATTATTCGGGGAGATTGGTAGGCGGTGACAATCGCTTGGACTCGATGCGTTCCATGGATGTCTGCGTCAAGATGACGTTGGTGGGAATGTGAAACAGCGTGGCAAGCTCCTCGGTGGAAAGTGGCATGGGTTTGTGGTAAAAACACCAGGTCCAGATGCCGGAGTTGTACAGCATGCCGGCAACTGTCTCTTCCGGCACAAAACGGCGCATGTATTCATCATAGATCATGCGCCTGCGCTGACGCAATCTCGCATCGGCAAATATCCACGGAAAGTAGTACCACTCGCCCTTGGTGATCACGTGGTAGTTGCGTTCCAGGGTTTGTTTGTCGTGGCGAAATTGATTGAAAAATGTCTGTATACCGCGGTACCCGATGTGGAAGTTGAAGATTTCTTTTGGTGCGATATGGAGATACCGAATCGTGGTGTCAAACACGCCTTTGTCAAATTTATCTTCAATGCGCTTGATGGTTGCCTCTTCAGTTGGCGTACGAAAGCGAAATCGATACTGCGGCTTTCCTTCCTTGTCTTGCCCGATTTGTTGCGTGGTATCACGGTACTTTTCCAGGAGGTGCTCACCTTCATGTCTCCAGTGTTGATAGTGGTGCTGTTTTGAAGTGCTCGGCACAAGAACATATTGAATTAATAGCATCTCTGAAGGCTGGAGGTTGCCAATGAGCTCCAAGAGCACGGAAAATGGATCAATGATGCGTCCCTTCTCGTCGCCGGATTCCTGCTCAAATTCAGCATAGGTTCGAATGGAAATAGCTTGGCTACCCGTTTGCATCAGTTCATTACCAAAGATTTGATACCCTTGCTGATCCAATTCATCATACGTCGCAGGAAACTGAAGGAGAGGATCTTCCACCTCTATGATCTCAATTTCCGGATACGCCGCGTAGAGCAATCCTTCGATAGCGGCGTTGATTTTGCTGGACACGCGCATATAAAAGCGAACCTCGCTGTTTTTCCCTATGATATCAATGACATGCCATCGCGGAACTTCGCCATCCCACCATCGCTTCGCAAAACTCGCAGGAAAGTTTCCAAGAGGATGGAGCGCAGCAAAAAACTGTTCCATCGCCTTGGGACCCTTGAGCACTTCGCGGGGAATTTTGATTTCCAAGTATACCCAAGGAAGTAGGCGTTTACTGCTTTTGTAATGCTCCTCGCGATAAAACGTCCACGTGCTCCGGGCAATAAAAATAGCGATGAAAAAAAATCCAATGGAAACAAACCCACCGGCATAATGCCAGACAGTGGATATAACTTCCCAAACTATATGCATAGCCTTAGTATACCACGTTTATGCTTCTTTGAGAGCGATGTGGCCTTCGTCGGTTTCACGGAAGAGATTTTTGTCCTGCATGCCAAGCACCACGGTATTGGGTTTCACCATTCGAGTGGACATCACATGTGCGACGATCTTGTCTTTGGACATGGGTCCTTCTTTGCGAAGCAAGTTTGCAATCACTTGCTTCACGGTGCCGGGTTCATATCCCCACTCGGAAAGTCCGTAAATGCCCCGGCCTACGAGTACGAAACGTGAATCTTTGATGAGCTCGTTGTGAACGGTTTGCACGTGTGCTTTGCGATTGCCAAAGTTTGCCGAGTTGATGAGTTCGGTGATTTCGCGGAAGTGCTTGGGCTTGCCTTCCTTTTTGAGCACCAGGTAGGATTTGTCGCGAACGCCCCGTGGTTTGATCTCCGCCCATTTCGTCAAGCCGATTTCACCGAATACATTCTTGCCGATATTTTTGGAAATGGTGAGATAGGAAAGAACACTTTCGGGAACTTCACCGGTAGAAAGCATCTCTTTTCGTTTTTCCAAGTTGGCAACGAGGGTCGCGACTTGTTGTTTAAATTCTGTAGCGCGCTGTTTGGAAAGGCTCCAAAACGTCGCAAAATTGTCATCCTCGAGAGATCGGTGGAAAGCTCCAGAAAGCGTGAGAACAAAAATCAATGCGGCGTTGGTCGGCGAGTTTTGATCGGAACCCGAAAAACGTGCGAAAAGTTCCTGCTCGTGGATAACGCCATTGTTGGAGTCTAAAATTTCCTTGGTCAAAACGACGAAGGACTGAATGGTGGAAGCGCCCGCTCCTTGCAGAGATTCGCGAATTTGAGCAAGCGAAGCTTCCTCAATTTGACGAACACGCTCGCGGGTAATTCCATAGCTTGCGCCGATGGATTCCAACGTTTCCTTGGATCCATTCTTCAAACCAAAACGGCGAGATATGATCTCGCGATTTCGCTGGTTGAGCACCGATATCAGCTGGCTTACAACCTTCTTGATTTGTGCGTTAGATTCTGCCATATACGAAGGATCTAAAAATAGCACATACTAGGAAATTAGTCAAATTCCCTTCTTCCGAAACCCATGCCACCATACCACGATCGGCGAAGCAATAAATATGGAAGAATACGTACCGGAAACGATCCCAATGATCAAAGCAAGCGCGAAATACTTGACTGATTCACCGCCAAAAAGAAAGATGGCGACCAATGCGAGAAGCGTAGTGACCGAAGTATTGATGGAACGGGTCAGCGTCTGCAAAATACTCTTGTGGACAAGTTCGGGAAAAGACTCTTTCCCCCCAAACCGTACCACGTTTTCACGGATGCGGTCAAATACCACTACGGTATCAGAAACGGAATAGCCCAAAATGGTAAGGATCGCCGCAACAAACACAGCGCTGATTTCTACACCATAATACGCTCCAAGAATGGAAAATACTCCGATGGGAATAATGACATCGTGGAGAAGGGCAGCAATAGCGGCAATGCCCATCGCCCATGGAGAAAGCACGCGTGCCATGGAGCGGAAAACGATTGCCAGATAGATGACAATCACGATCAGCAAAATGACAACCGCCTTGATACTCTTGCTCTTGAGCTGGGCTCCAACGGTGGGACCAATATCATCGAAACGCTCCTGTCGTACTGGTCCATACTGTGTTTCGAGGTCCTTGAGAATTTCCTGCCGGCGTTCTTCGGCAATTTTTTTCTCACGAATGATTTCATTCGGTCGCCCGCTTTCAAAACTCACTTCAAGGAGCGATCCCCCGCGAAAATCAATACCCAAAAACTCGCCGTGGGTTTTGCGCCAGATTACCACCGTTGCCACAAGAGCAACAATCGTGAGAAGCATGGAAACTGCAAAGAATAGTTTATATACGGGTTTCATTTCAAAATAGCCATGATTTCGATGCAAACCACGGACCAGTAGTCCGATTCATGAATGCACGCGTCACGACAATGGAACTGAACAAACTCACCACCACTCCAATACCAAGGGTCAACGCAAATCCTTTTACGATCGATGTCGTAAACATATACAGAACAACGGCACCGAGAATCGTCGTCACGTGGCTGTCACGAATCGAGTACCATGCGCGCCGAAATCCTTCATTGACGGCTTGCGGCAAGGTACGCCCTGCTTTAATCTCTTCCCGCATGCGTGAAAAAATCAAAACATTTGCATCAACGGCTATACCAAGCGATAGGATAAACCCGGCAATGCCGGATAGAGATAGCGTGACGGGAAAAAGTTTATAAATGGTGAGCACGATGGCGCTGTAGCTAAGCAGGGCTAAAACGGCCGCAAGTCCTGGCAAACGATAGAATGCGATCATGAAGAGCGCCACCAAGAATAGCGCGTAGAGTCCTGCCGACAACGATTTATTGAGGGATTCGGCACCCAAGGATGCTCCGACAGTTTGCTGGGAAATTTTTTCTATGGGAACCGGAAGTGCGCCGGCATTTAAACGGTTCGCTAATTCTTTTGCCTGCTGAGGAGTAAACATTCCCGTAATGACCGCTTTGCCATCAGGTATTTCTGTCTGCACAGTAGGAATACTGATGGGCTGTTCGTCCAGAAATATCGCAACGGGCTTGCCGATGTTCCGCTTGGTAATTTCCGCAAACAGTTTTGTTCCTTCGTCATCAAGCGTCAACGCAATTTGCGGACGGCCTGTTGTTGAATCAAAGGTAACCTCCGATCGTTTGAGATTCTTTCCTGTAAGTCCCGTCGAAATAAAGGAAGCGCTTGCCGTTTCATCACTCAATTCTTTAAATTCCAGAAACGGAGTCAATCCAATGAGATCAATCGCCTGCTGAATATCCGTGATACCGGCAAGTTCCACGATGAGCCGATCACTGCCCTCAATCTGTACTACTGGCTCTGAAACACCAAATAAATTCACCCGACGCTCGATGACGTCTCGTACTCCCTCCATGGCATCACCAGCGCTCTGTCCTTCGGCAAGCTGGGTAAGGTCGCCTTGATATTCCAAGTGCGCTCCTCCGAGAAGATCCAAACCCAAACGAAATGGCGGCACCCAACTAAAACTTTTCTCCCCAAGTGGCGATACAAAAAAACCGAAAAACAGAGAGATCACAATAATAATGGCAAGTCCGAGTTTGGATGTCATGGATTAATCGAGCTTTTCTCTGCTTGTCTTGGGCTTTTGCTTTTCCAGCCATTCTTTTACAAACAGTGTGGCTCGAACATCATCTTCGTTGTAACGGAGAATTTTGTCAAGTATCTTTGTGTCTTTGGTCTTGAGGTAGTCGTTGTACCAAACAACCGACTCTGCTCCCCCCGCGTCTGCGGAATCCCACTTGAAACCCAGATATTTCGCCACGTCTTTGAGACTATAAAAGTACAAAGGCAAAACGACCGCCTCAATGGTAGTCCGCCACAGATCAATCGAATTATCTTTGAACTTATTTTCCAACTCGCGCGAAATTCCATACTGATCCGCAAAGCGTTTAAACACTTGTTGCTCAAAATGCGCATAGTGGTAGATCACAAAATCATCGAGGCTATCGAGAAAATTGAGAAACTCCCGCCAGATGCGCTCCTCATCGGCTTTGTCTTTCGCGAGAAAATATTTATATTCTGTCGTTTTCCCTTTTTTGGTCAAAACCCCAAGCAAGTAGTCAATTTCTTCTGTCGGATCCGACTCAATATCAAAATATATTTCCGTCTTCACATCAGGAAAATCAGCTTTTTTCAAAATCATCGGTTCATTCGTCATGAGCACATTGGCCTGGTTGTGAAAACGCAAAATTTTATCAAACTGCCAATCTTCCAATCGTGTGCGAAGCTCTTCCATGTCTGCGGTGGCCAAATCCTTGACGGTACGAATTCCCATATCGTAGAGTCGGCGCTGATCGTTTTGCGAGAGGCGATGGATGAGAGAAATATCATCACATGCTTTTGCGTCATCGAGGCACAAAGAGAACCACGGCGAGGTCTTGCAGGAGCTTTTCAGGAACGGCGCCGGTTTTTCGCCATCCAAAATTCTCTCAATCCGCTCGCGTGTGAGATGAAAGTAATCCAAAAAATCATCCACGACAAACCCGTGTTCTTCGCCCATGCCGTTGATGATAAAAGCCTCGCGGGGAAGCACACCTTGAATACGTTCGAGAATCAAACTATAAAACGTCAGCTGGAATTTGTAGTCATCGCGGATCTCCATCCCGCTTTTGATGTCATACACGACATAATAGTGATCCCCAAAAATCGATTTCATCCCCTTCTCCACTGGCTTTGCTTCCAGCAGATCCGGAATCCCCACCCAATGACTGTCCATGAGCACGCCATGGTAAATGTTTACGCCCTTTTTCATGAGCTCCACTGTGGCGAGAAACGCTTCATCGAGGTCTTTGTACAATTCCGGTTTGATCTCCTCAAACTTGCGCGACTTGATAACTTCATGCTCGTGCTGGAGGCCGTTTTGGTAGATCATATCCATGAGCGCCGGAGTCTTGCCCATCTTTTGCTTGTCTTCGTAAAGATCGTACCAAATCCAGTGCGGACACTGAAAAAATTTATAAAAATGCTCACCGGTAAGGTGATAGTGTTTGGCGCTATGCATACATAGACTATAAAGCTAAAACCCCACTGGTGCAAATGAATGCAACAACAGTGGGGTAGCGTAGTCTCACGTGTTAGATGAGACCATGGCCAGGAATTTTTGCGCGAGCGCAAGGACGTCCTGGATCATCCCGAAGAACCGGTGGAGGGTTTCCTCAAGATCGTGAAAGATGCGGGGCATCATCACGAACAAGAGGAGGAACAGTACCACCAATCCCAGAGCCGAAAGTAGTTTCATGGTGAGTTCGGCTTGGGAGGGTATGGCGCAGGTCGACGAGCACTGCGCTTGATAGCCGCAATGCCTATCGTACCCCTCCGCCTTCAGCGTATCAAAAAATAGCTTACCTGTCAAGCTATTGACATTTGGGGTTGGCTGTAGTATACTTGAAGGACAAAGTGAAGAGGTGGTCGTTTTTCTTTTTGTATCTATCATTTTAACAATATATCTATGACAGGAACTATCAAAAAGCTCGTCACGGACAAAGGCTTCGGCTTCATTGCCTCAGAAGAACTTCCCAAGGATGTTTTCTTCCACAGCAACAGCTGCGTCGGCGTCACGTTTGACGAACTCAAAGAAGGCGAGACCGTTACGTTTGAAACTGCAGATTCCCCAAAGGGACTCAACGCAGTAAACGTCCAACGCGTCCAAGTTACTCAGTAACGTCTTCGCGAAAAACCTCGTTGCCCTCGGGCGACGGGGTTTTTTGATACTTGAGGAAGGATTCTGGCAGGTGGCAACTCCGGAAGTTTTGCGATAGGAATCCATGTGCGAATAAGCTTTTGGATATCGCGAACTTCGCGCGCCTGATCGGGTGAAGCAAAGGTGATTGCGCGACCTTCGGCTCCAGCGCGTCCCGTGCGGCCGATGCGATGCACGTAGTCCTCCGCATGCTCGGGAACATCGTAGTTGATGACCAGCTCGATACTGGAAACATCAATCCCCCGCGCGGCAATATCGGTAGCCACCAAGATGCGAAAAGCGCCGGAGCGAAATCCCTCCATGGATCGCGTGCGCTGGCTGAATGACAAATTCGAGTGAAGCTCTGCGGCATTGTGTCCCATCGTACGGATAGCGCGACAGATTTTTTTGGCACCGTGTTTGGTACGGGAAAAAATGAGAACGGTCCCGTGGTATTCAGTAAGCAGTTTTTCCAGAAGTCGCAGCTTGTCATTGTGAGGTACAACGTAGAGCTCTTGGATGACCGTTTCCGCAGCCGTACCCGCTCGAGCAATCTCCACGCGAATGGGAAGTTTCATGTATCCGGAAGCAAGACGGACAATTTCCGTAGGCATCGTCGCAGAAAAAAGCATCGTCTGGCGATCGGGTGGGATAACTTGGAGAATTTTTTTAATTTGCGGAGCAAAACCCATATCGAACATGCGGTCAGCTTCGTCCAGAACCAACACTTTTACTTGGTCTAGACGTAGCAGTTTTTGCTGGAGCAAATCATTGATACGTCCAGGCGTGCCGATGATGATACGGGGATTGCGGCGAAGCGCTTGCACTTGGCGTTCCTGGGAGGTTCCACCAATCAAAACGGCAGTTCCCTTTTGGGTGAGTTTTCGAAGTGTTTCATCAACTTGAACCGCAAGCTCACGCGTGGGCAGCACGACAAGGCCCATGCCTCCGGTCGAAGCGAGACGCTGGATCATAGGAACACCAAAAGCGAGTGTCTTGCCCGTGCCCGTTTGCGCGATACCCATAACGTCTTTCCCTTCAATTGCATGCGGAATCGCCTGCTGTTGGATAGGGGTGGGGATTTTGAAATTGAGTTTGTCGAGGGTTTCGAGAAGCTGGGGGGCAATGCCGAGACCATAGAAACTAGACGATTGTTGCATTACCTCATAGTACCATGGAATCTAATTTTTTTCAAGCGCTATTCGTAGCGTAGTGCTTCAATCGGATCTTTGCGGCTTGCTTGCCAGGCGGGGATGAGACCGAAAACGATGCCGGCGAGAATAGAAAATCCCAGCGCAATCAAAATGACGTACCAATCCAAGCTCAACGGTATGGGAACGTGGCTTTTTACCAGTGCGATCATCGCACTAAATATTCCCACGGCAACCACGCCCGCCATGAAGGTAAGTAAAATACTTTCTATCAAAAACTGTAGCATGATGACGCCTCGTGTCGCACCCACGGCTTTGCGGATGCCAATTTCGCGCGTGCGCTCGTTTACAGTCACTAGCATGATGTTCATGATGCCAATGCCGCCAACAACCAACGAAATAGCTGCAATCGCACTTATCATGGCGGTGATGAGATCCAAAATATCGTTCGCGAGACTTAATATATCATCCTGCGTGAGAACACTGAAGTCTTTTTCGCCTCGGTGATTTTGTAGCATGGTGGATTCGATGCGCTCACGGAGCGGCCCTACCGTTTCAGCCGTAGGCGCCTGCATGGAAATACGAAAGATTTGTTTTGTGTTGGTCACTTCCCATCCGGTGGAAAGCGGTATGACAACCATTGAATTTACATCCGGACCGCCAAGCGATGAAGCATTGGTCACAGGACTCAAATGCCCAACGACCTCATAGGTCTGACCTCGAATCACAATGGGATTTTCAGTAACTTTTGCTCCTACAACAGCAACGCGTGATCGGCGAAACTCGTCGTTCTGATCGGGAAATTGTCCCTGATCGAGTTTCAGGTTAAACGTGGCCTGTATGCCCGGTGAACCTGCCAAGATAAAGAATTTAGGATGGCTGATAATCATAGCCGAATTGAGGTTGATGACTTCGGGTACTTCGCGTCGAATAGCTTCTACGTCAGATTCTGTTAGCGTGCTCACACCAAATTGCGACGCAAATCCGCCGCTCTGATCGGTATCGCCAGGAAGTACAACCAAGAGATTTGCTCCCAAATCGCCAATATAGGAACCGATTTGATCCCGTACGCCAAAGGAGATGGTAAGTAAACTGGAGATCGTCAGAATGCCTATGACCACGCCCAAAATCGAAAGCACACTGCGCATTTTTTTGGCAGTGAGCGATCCGTATGCGGCTTGCAGTGAATCAAGAAACGTGTCCATCTTTGACGTGAATTATTCTATGCGCGCGCTTTGCAAGGTGCTCATCGTGAGTGACCACCACTACGGTTTTTCCTAGCTGATGCAGTGTGGTGAGTGTCTCAAACACATATTCACCGTTTTTACTATCCAGATTTCCAGTCGGCTCATCGGCGAGGATGATCGCCGGATCGCAAATGAGTGCACGGGCAATCGCCACACGCTGGCGCTCACCGCCGGAAAGCTCGTTGATCTTGCTTTTGAGTTTTTCACCCAGACCAAAATAGCGAAGCATTTCGGCGGCATGGTGATTGCGATCGATTTTGTAATCCGAATACATAAGCGGAAGACGCACGTTTTCCAGCGCTGTCAGATATGGAAGCAAATGAAAGAATTGAAACACAAAACCGATGTTTTGATTGCGAAACTTGGTAAGCTGTTTGTCCGAAAGAATCCCAAGGGACTGATAATTGACTACCACAGTACCAATGGTCGGTCTATCCAGTCCGCCGATTAAATGCATCAAGGTGGATTTTCCGCTCCCCGAAGGACCGAGAATGCTTACAAACTCACCCTGATTGATTTCCAAGTTTACGTCTTTGAGGGCATGGAAGGCAACACGCCCCTCTGAATAGGTTTTATTGACATCACGAAGTAAAATCATGGATATATACTGTACCATGTTTGATTCAAAACGAAAAGCCGGCGCCGCCCGTGAGGACGACGCCGCTGGTGAACTGGTTCGTGGCGCTGGGCTAGCGCTTTTCGCGCCCACGCTCCTCGCGCCGCCGGTGCGCCTGGCGCCGCACACGCTTGGCGCGTGCGTCCGCGAGAAGCTCCTCCGGCATGCCGAAATCGATGGTCGACGATTCTTCCTTGTGGGGGAATTCGGCGTCTCCCCTGCAGGAGAAGTAGTAGCCTCCCTGCGGGGCGCGACGGATGAGCGCCCGATTCCCGCAGTGGCACATGATGCGCTGACGGGCGCGATGCACCGCGCGCTTGACGTACTCCTTGATGCTGTCCAGGGCCCCGGCGGTCTGGAGCACCTTGTGGTTCTTCATGACGAGCCGACCATCGCGGTCGGCGATCCACACGCGGAGAGGCACGCGCGCCGCAAAGCCGTTGGACGTGGCGAACAGCGGCGTCCGGACGATGATGAGGTACCCGTCGGTCGCCAGATAGTAGTACTTCAGCCGGTATGGCTTCCGGCGGTAGTAGCGGTCGATGTCGACCACCGTTCCCGCACTGGCGACTTTGAACCCTTCGTCCACGAGGAACCGGACGAGGTCCGAAGTCGAGTCGAAGAACGACTCGTAAACGGTGCTATGGTACGGAGTTCCGTATCCCTTCACGTAAAACCTCCTTCTTGGTTGATGGAACTTTTGAGGACACTGATTGTTTACTAGAAAAGAGAGCTTCTGTCAATCAATTACTTGATTCCTGCAAGACAAAAATAGCGGTGACAATCGCGCCGATGAAATAGATCCACAAGCCGCCCAGAAGAGAACCGGTCACCACGAGGTGGAAAACAAAGGGCAGAAGAAGAAAAAAAAGTGCTAGTACGATCGACATGATTATTTTGCGCTCGTTACGGTGAGAACATCAACTTCAAAAATCAACGACTCATTGCCATAGGCAAGTTCCATAGGAATAAAAATTTTTCGTTTTTCGCCTTTTCGCACGCCCATCAATCCCTGATCAAATCCCTTGATGACTTGGCCGGAACCGAGTGTGAAAGAAAACGGTTCATTGTTGTGAAGACCGGAAGCATCAAGAATACTCCCATCCAGACGGGTGCCGACGTATAAAACAGAAATGGTATCCCCAGCTTTTGCTTGCGGGCCGCTTCCCTCCACAAGCGTTTCCATTTTTAGTTCCGTAATGGACGAGGGCAAAGGAGTAGGCGTGATTTGTGTTGCCATAGGGGTTGCATCAAGCGTAAATTCGTCTTTTGGCTGCATGAGGATATATCCTGCAACGGCAAGACCAATGATGATTATTATGGTAGCAAGGGTAGCTTTCATAGTTGCTACTCTATCATATCTTCCAATTCTTGCAAAATTTCATCCGGGATGGGAATCTTTTTTCCTATCGGACTTATCCCGGGATACCGCCACGCGGAAACGATGCGTTTTTTCGTATCATTGATTTGCACATACATCACCCAGATTTCTTGAGGCTTTTTCTTGTTGCTGGTGGGCTGCATGACGGCAACGGTCTTTGGCGCAATGCCCTCTTCAATGCGCTTGGGAAATCTCGTGATGCGTTTGATGAGGCTTTCGGAAATACCGTAATACATCATCTTCTGTTGGACGTGATTGGTCCACTGGTACTTGTGATCATTTTTGGGTGGCTTGAAAAACATGCTATAAAATCCAGTGTATTGGCCAGGTGAGCGGTTCGAGAAAACGCCGCCAGAGCGAACGCTGTTCCCAGATCGAGGCATCAAGCTCTTTGGATTTTTTCATATCTTCAAAAAAGTGCCCACGCAATTCTTCAACACATGCAGGATTTGTCGTAATCAAATTTGCCTCATAGCTAAAACTAAAACTTTGAGAGTCAAGATTACTGCTGCCGACGGCCGCCCACCGATCATCAATGATAAACGTTTTCGCATGAATAATTTCTCCCTCATACCGAAACAGTCGAATGCCCGACTTCATGGTCACGCCAAAAAATGAATGCGAGGCCAAATCCACCATCCAAATGTCCGACGTAATTGGAACGAGTAACCGGACATCGACACCGCGATGGGCAGCTTTTTGCAAAGCGCGCAAAATACGAATCGGGGGAATGTAGTACGGAGTGGTAAGATAGACACTGCTCTCTGCTTTTCGTATCGCTCGCAACAACACGTGATAAAAGTGGCGCTGGCGAATGCGCGGGGCATTTGCCACCAGCATAAATTCATCTCGAACATCATGCGGGGAACGTGATCGTGCAAAATGATGCTGGCTCACTCCCGTCCACATGCGTTCAAATTCTGCTCGCATCTGCTCCACCGCGGGCCCCAGAATACGAATTTGCGTATCCCGCCATTCTGCGTATGCTGCTCCCAAATTGACGCCACCGGTATACCCGATACTACCGTCGATGATCCAAAGTTTGCGGTGGTCTCGAAAAAACCATGAGGTGAGATTTTTGAGGCGCCAAAAACTGATAGGATGGACAAAGAAAATCTCTACTCCTGCACTACGAAGCTTTTTAACCTGGATGGATCGGTAAAAATCGGAGCTTCCCACCATATCACACAAAAGGCGCACCTGAACACCCGCGCGAGCTTTTGCTTCAAGAAGTGCAAAAAGCCTCCTGCCGATGGCATCATCGTGTACAATGTATTGCTCAAGATCTATGGAGCGCTCGGCACGCTCGCAGTCGACAAAGAGCGCTTCCCATGCATCCTTGGAATTACGAAATAGGTTCCACGTTGTCACTCCGTAATAGTAGCAAGCTGAAGATCAGAAGCAAAGTCGTCGTAGCGGCAGATATCATGCAGTATTGGCAGATCGCATCAAGGACAAACAACTGCAACCCCACTAATACAAGTGATATGACAAATCCGATACCCACGAGCCAAACAACCACCCGCACGCTGTTGCTCAAGACCAGAAAAAATACCGTCAGATAGTAAAGCGCACCAAGAAGCGCCAGGGGAACGCCAAACATGACTGCATATTCGCTGGTAAGCACTGTTTCACAACCTGATATCGTGCAGGGTGGAATTGCGTTTTGGTAGTGCGAAACCGTCAGGTATGCCGCGTCAACAAAGCCCAGGAGGCTAAGCCCCAACAGCAGTCTTGATAGCGTTTTTGAGTTGATCATAACTATCTAATTGAAGTTTTACCCCATTGAGATAAAACGTTGGCGTGCTATTTACACCATACCGCGTTCCTTCATTTGCATCATCCTCAACACTGTGTTTTGCTTCGTCAGAATTCATGTCGCTTTCAAACAATGTCACATCGAGAGAAAGTGATTTCGCATATTCGATAAAGATCGATGCTGGGTCTTTCAAAGATTTCCATTCGTCTTGTTTTTCAAACACGAGATCATGGTATTCCCAAAACTTTCCCTGTTTCCCTGCCGCCTCCGCTGCTTGCCCTGCCAATTTGGCATTCTTATGACTAGCATAGATGGGAAAATGCCGATATACGAGCACCATGCGGTCGCCGTATTCCGCAAGTACTTCTTTGATGGTTGGTTCAAAATTGCGGCAGGCGGGACATTGAAAGTCGCTATATTCAACGAGCACCACTGCGCTCGCCTTGTCACCTTTGTACCAATCGGTGTCTTTGATAATACTGACATCGGTGTTGGTACTCGTCGTGCTACTTTTCTGACCCCATTTCGCTAATCCAATGAGGAGGAGAATAATGACAGCAAACGTGCAAATCCAAAAGATTATTTTTCTTGCCATAGGAATGTGATTATACCATACTTTAAACTTATTGATATAGGGGTGTGGCAGGGACGTGGATCGCACGGCCCCGCCTGGAACTCGCCCCCCCTCACTTGCCAGTCCACCTGACGGCGTGATGCTTGCCGTCATGCGTGGTGTAGTAGGCCACTTCAATCCGGTGGCCCACCTTGAACAGCTCGTAGGGATGTGCTTGAACCGGAAGGATCAGCGTGGCTCCGTCATCGAATGAGACCGTGACGGTGAAGATGCGCTTCTCATGGTACATGCTCGTGATGGGAAGCGTCGTTCGCTCGAGCGTACGCTTCTGTTCGGGCTCGGGCTTGATCAGTTTCCGAATCCTTTCGAGGATCACGTGGTCTCCTTTCGTCGGTGGGGGGTTACTGAATCAATACCACAGAATCCCGCAAAACACAAAACCCCCCAACGGGGGCGAGGGGTTTTGAAATTCGTTACAAGTCTACATCTATATCGGCATCAGCTTCAGCATTTACTTCTGCCTTGGCACGCTCACTGGCGTTGGCATTTCCGTCGAATGAGGTTTCAGGATCATCGTCATTGGTTACCGTTCCTTCACCACGTGCATTAAGATCAAGAACGCTCTTCACAAATATGGTTGTTATGTAATGTCAATAAACCACTATTACTCGACCCTATGCATACTAAGACGGCTGTGGATAACTCACCTGACACTTGACAATACTTATATTCCATGACATTTTTTGTACTTCTTACCCGAACCGCATGGACAGGGGTCGTTTCGGCCTACTTTGTCTGAAGAAGGGGCAGGTACAGAGGCGCGTCGGCTGACTTCCTGTTGCATGAGTTTCACTGCTGTCGGCTTGGGCTGTTGGACGATACCTACCTTGAATACCAAATCTGCTACTTGCGATTGAATCGCCGCTTCGAGCTGGTTGAACATTTTTTGTCCCTCTATTTTATACTCCACGAGGGGATCGCGTTGACCGTAGGCGCGCAAACGGACGGAGTCGCGCAGATATTCCATTTGCTCAAGGTGATCCACCCAAAGCTCATCGATCACACGAAGCACGACGGTTTTTTCCAAATTGCGCATCGCTTCTGCACCAAGTTCTTTTTCACGCTCTTCATAGCGTTCCGAGGTGTGGGCGGCGAGAAATTCTTCTGCAAGCTTGTTATCAGGTTCTCGTTCAAGAGTTTGCTGAGCCTGTTCTCGTTCGTGTTCGATATATCCAACTACGATATCTTTGATATTCTCGGATCGCATGACCTCATTGCGAAGTTTGTAAATCGCCGTACGGTGCTTATTCATGACATCATCGTACTCTAGTACATGTTTGCGAGAATCAAAGTGATGACCCTCGATTTTGCTTTGCGCTTGCTCAATCGCGCGAGCCACAAACTTGTTTTCGATTACTTCATCTTCTCTGACGCCAAGACGCTCCATGAGATTTTTGAGACGATCACCGCCGAAAATACGCACCACCTCATCTTCCGCGGAAACAAAAAATTGCGAACTGCCAGGATCGCCCTGTCGTCCAGCGCGGCCACGCAGCTGGTTGTCGATGCGGCGCGCTTCGTGGCGTTCGGTACCGATCACATGGAGTCCCCCGACCTCGCGAACTTTGTTCGCTTCGTCGGGCGAAGTGGGGTTTCCTCCGAGGATGATATCCACGCCACGGCCGGCAAGGTTGGTAGCAACCGTCACTGCTCCGTGCTTTCCTGCCTGTGCAATAAATTCCGCTTCACGCTCATGATTTTTTGCGTTGAGTACATTGTGTCGAACACCCTCGCTCTCCAAGAGCGAGGAAAGCATTTCGTTTTTTGCGATCGAAACCGTACCTATCAAAATCGGCTGGCCTTGATCATGACGTTTTTTGACTTCGGCGGCGATGGCTCGAAATTTGCCCGCCTCCGTTTTATAGATCCGGTCGGTTTCGTCCTTGCGAACCATTGGACGATTGGTGGGAATACTCACAACATCGATGCCGTACACTTTATGAAATTCTTCCGCAGAGGTTTGCGCGGTTCCCGTCATTCCGGAAAGTTTTTCATACAATCTGAAATAGTTTTGAAACGTGATAGTTGCCAGCGTCCGCGACTCTTTTTGAATGAGTACCCCTTCCTTCGCCTCCACTGCTTGGTGCAGGCCTTCGGACCAGCGACGACCAGGCATGAGACGACCGGTAAATTCATCCACGATGATCACCTCTCCATCTTTGACCACATACTCCTTGTCCTTGTGAAAAAGCACTTGTGCTTTCAGTGCTTGCTGGAGATGATGAACGTAACGGGTGCCTCCTTCTTCATAGATATTCTTGATGTTCAATATTTTTTCTATCTTTTCAATGCCGGCTTCCGTGATGCTTACAGCTTTGAGTTTTTCATCGATGGTATAATCCGCATCTACAACAAGTGATGGCACGACACGGGCAAATGTTTGATAAAGTTTTCCGGAATCTTCATCGGGTGCGGAAATAATGAGGGGCGTACGTGCTTCGTCAATCAAGATAGAGTCGATCTCATCAACAATGGCGTAGGCATGGCCGCGCTGGACCATTTGATCAATACGATACACCATGTTGTCACGCAGGTAGTCAAATCCATACTCGTTGTTTGTCCCGTAGGTAACATCAGCGGCGTAAGCCTCCCTGCGCGTGACGGGCCGCAAGAATTCGTGTTCGACACGAAAGTTTTCTGTTTCCACATGTTCATCTTTCACATGAGACGGATCATACAGATAGCTTGCTTCGTGGTTAATACACCCAACGGAAAGTCCAAGCTCATGATAGACATGTCCCATCCACGTCGCATCACGGCGAGCGAGATAATCATTGACAGTCACCACATGCACTCCCCGACCTGGCAGTGCATTGAGATAGGCAGCGAGAGTCGCTACAAGCGTTTTCCCTTCCCCGGTTTTCATTTCAGAAATGGTTCCCTGGTGCAGTGCGATACCACCCATCAACTGGACGTCGTAGTGGCGTTGCTTGAGAGTGCGGGTCGCAGCTTCGCGAACGGCGGCAAAAGCCTCCGGCAGGAGATCGTCCAGTGACTCACCACGCGAAAAACGCTCCCGTAACGTTTCTGTTGAGGGAGGCGTTTGTACTGCGTTGATGCGATCGACGGTATTCTGGTATCTGGCTACCGTGCGTCGATTAGCATCACCGAATAGTTTTCCGAGAAGGCTCATGTTTTGTTTTATGTTTTTGCAACTGCCGCTCGAGATCGCTTTGCACTTCATTGACCGCGGCATATAAATCTTCATGTCGTGCCGTTGCACGATAAAATTCTCCTCCCATTTTTACATTTACCTCTGCATAAAAAATATTACCTTTGATATGATGCTTGGTTTCTTTCCCAACCTCGACACGTGCTTCCGCAAGCGCCGAATGCTTTGGATCAAGATGGCTTTCCAGCGCTCCTATTTTTTCCTCTACATGCTCCGAAATACTCGGAGTGAGTTCCATATTGAGGCCATGAATCATGATTTTCATGCTTTGAGGATAGCATAAAAAAAACTCCCCGCCTAGGGGGCGGGGAAAATTTTTATCGGCGCTTTTTTGTCTTCTTCGCCTTCTTTGCCTTTTTCTTTTTTGCCATTTTTTTGAAAAAAATTATTGAGATGATATTCGACCTTTGCTTATATTATTTTAGATCATTTTAATTTTTTGTGACAGAAAAAAAGTGGATAACTTTTTTTAAACCCTCTTCCAGAGAAATTTTTGGGTCCCAAAATAATTTTTCTTTCGCGAGCGCGATATCCGGGCATCGCTGGCGCGGATCGTCTTCGGGAAGTTTTTGAAAAATGATTTCGGATTGTGAATTGGTGAGCGTAAGAATTTTTTTTGCGATCTCGAGCACGGTCATCTCGTTGGGATTTCCCAAATTGACGGGTCCGGTAATATCCGAGTTCATCAGCGCAATCAAACCGTCCACCATATCGGAAACGTAACAGAACGATCGAGTCTGCGTGCCATCTCCGTAGATCGTCACCGGTTGGTTTTGCAGGGCTTGGACAACAAAATTTGAAACAACACGCCCATCATCGCTCGCCATGCGCGGACCGTACGTGTTGAAAATACGCGCTACACGGATTTCCATGCCGTGCATGCGGTGATAGTCAAACATGAGCGTCTCTGCAACGCGTTTCCCCTCGTCATAACATGCGCGAGGACCAATGGGATTCACATTGCCACGATACGACTCCGTCTGCGGATGTTCAAGCGGATCTCCATACACTTCTGAAGTTGAGGCTTGCAAAATGCGCGCTTGATGTTTGCGCGCAAGTCCGAGAACATTGATAATACCGATCGTATTTGCCTTGATCGTGCGGATGGCATTTTTTTGATACTGCACGGGACTTGCGGGACAGGCAAGATTGTAGATTTGATCAATATGTTCTTCGTAAAACCACGGCTCGATGATGTCATGTTCGACAAATGAAAAATTCTTATCATCCAAAAGATGCTCGATATTTTTTTTACTTCCGGTGAGAAGGTTGTCCAGACAAATCACCTTGTGCCCATCGGCAAGTAATCGCTCGCACAAGTGACTCCCGACAAACCCCGCCCCACCGGTAATGAGGATATGCATAAATTCTAAATACTAATTTCTAAACTCTAAACAAATCATAAGCTACAAATAATACTTGCACATTCATAGCCACTTTGCACGGCCGCCTCCATACTTTGGGGAGTATACCGATTGATCCAATCTCCACAAAGATATAAATTTTTTACGGGTGTTTTGTGAGAAAGCCTATGCTTTCTCATTCCTGGATATGGTGCGTAGATAACATAAGGAATCCTATGAATATGAGAATGAAGAAGGTTTGCCTTCATATGAGGAAAAACAATGCGAAGTTCTTGTAATGTCTTTTCGACAATATCATGATCTGAAAAATTATCATAGGCCTTACTATAAATAACATTGCTCGCAATGTAGGAATTTCCTCTACGAGTTTCGTATATATTGCTCAAATCGTAAAAATCCGTATTAAAGTATTTTGCCTGTTTTGAATCATCAAGAAGTGCCCAAAACTTTTTATGAGTAATCTTCCCATCAAACCATAGATTTACCGAAAAATACGGAACCCCTGCAAAAGCTTCCAAATGATTGAAGAAATATTTTTTCAAAATGTCTTCTGACAACAGTTCTCGTAATTGAATCGGGTTCAATGCTGATACATAGATATCCGATATCAGCTCTGTTTTTGAACCACCACTTTCTATCACTAAATGATCAACTTCGTCATTGTTAAAAACAATTTCTTTTATTTCCGTATTTCTACTTATAATGCCACCTCGAGATGTGATATATTCGGTGGCCTTCTGTGTATATACATCGCCCAAACCAACCTTTGCAAATCCAATTTGCCTCTTTTCCATTTCAATCCAAGATTTCACCAAATGGCATAATTCGGAAGCAGAACATTGTTCTATGGGTACATTGAGCATGCTTAGAACAAAAAATCTCCACATAAAGTTGATTGAGTTGTTACTGACGCCCCGAGAAATAAGATACTGATCTGCTGATATTTCATCAAGTTTGTCTATTTTTGCCCGTGTTGAAAAAATAACTTGAACAATAAATTTAATGTTGCTGATTTTATCTCGAAAACTGATAAAAGGGTACTTGAATAATTTTGGAAGTCGTAAAATGGAGGTGGGCAAATCCGACATCTTGAATTGAAAATGATGCTCATCGTTTATCAGTTCAAGGAAAAGATTTCTTTCCCAAACAATAGCTTCTCGAGCACCAATTTTGTGCAAAAAATTATGAAAAAATTTGTACCCCTTTACAAAAATATGAGGCCCAATTGGTACTGGATCATGTGTTTTATGATCTGTAGTACTACTTGCTCTTCCGCCCAAATTAGATTTTTTCTCCAAAACATGAACAGCAAAGCCCCGATCAACCAAATTTACAGCAAGCGACAAACCTGCCAAGCCTCCACCTAGGATTATAACTGATGCATGGGTTTTGGAGTCTTGAACTTTTTGAATTTGTTTAGTATTTAGGATTTCGTGCTTAGGGTTTCCTACTGGCTGTATGCTCTCTGTTCGCGCGTGTTCATAAAGAACACGGTGTTGTCGAGCACGTGAGTGACGAGTTGGAGATACGCGCTGTCTTCTCCTGTTTCGATCAGCTGATATACTTTTCCATCTTTTGTTTCTCCGTTGGAATAGAATGGTGATGTCTTGAATGCATCGCGAATTGCCGGAGTCACCATTTTAACCGCACTAAAACATCCGCGCGCGCCCAAGTGCCCGTACTGCAAACATATCTGCGGACTCAAGACAATGCGCTTATAGCCAAACTGATTAATAATGTAGATATCTTTGTCGCCTTCAGCGCGAATAAAGTCGCCTTCATGGAGACCAAACTGCTCGGGAGATACGAACAGGGATTTCTCGTCAACACGCTGAACCGAAATATCAAGCGCACCGCTAACACGCAGATATGGCATCAAGATGATGCGGGTTACGCTTGTACCGATGTCAGGAATCGTAAACTCACCGGAACCGGAAATCCCCGAGAGCATGCGGTATTCCGTCGTACCGTCGGCACGAAATGCCAAATACGGAATGCGCACGTTGCTTATACCCGAAAACGTATTGGCGGTTATTTTGAGTATGGGCTTTTCCGAAGGTGCAAGGGCTTGAATGTCATACCATCGCTGTTCCCAGCCCTTGGTACTAAAAGGAAATGAGAGCACCGTCGTATCGTTGAGTCCAAGAATTCGTTGGGTCGGTTCAACGCGCAATGAAGCGAGTTCTGGACGAGAATATCCGTAGAACGGCGAGAGCGAGGTGTTATTGAGCAAATTCGCCAACATCCACGACGCAAAGAGATCATCAAACGATTGTGAGTAGCCATTTTTCATCAGCGCTTCATCCAAACTTCTCGCTCCAGCGGCAGTTGTGGGAAGAGTATCTGCAATAATGCGCGAGGACCACCGCTCCGCAATGTATTCACCCAACGTCCCTACCTGCCCATAATCGGCAAGGTCATTGGGCCAGTCGGTCAAACTGTCCGAGGGATACTGGAAAAATGAATTTACGCGGCGCTGAAGATTTGAACCTTGATAGACTTGATTGTATCCCACCAACGTTGGGGCGTACTCCGAACGAAGCTCATTGAGCCAGATATCGTCGCTGACATTGCGAAGGAGTTCTTTTTGATTGAACGAAATGAGGTGCTGAAACTCATGTGCAACGAACGGATACATGCGCGCAGTGTCGCTAAACTGAGATGTGTTCAAGTACAACATCTCCCGCTGATTCGAATAGGGAACCGTGGTTTTGGAATAGCCATGGGCGCTGTCAAAGTATCCCCCCACATTGGAGCGCAGAGCAGTAAGAAGCATGGTAATGCGTGGATCCCCATCAATGCCGGGAATCGGATCCAGCCCGAAGAAACCCGTTTCCAAAGGATATATCTTGGTATCAAATTCATTGCCCATACCTATCATCAAATTTTCCAAATTCGTCCTGCCTGTAGCATCAAGCGCATTCCAGTAGTCATCGGCAACATAAAAATATGCTTTCTGTGAGACCGCATGAAGCGTGGCGTTGACCTGTGCTCTCCCTTTACTATCGTACTGGGAATCAATAGAAAAAAGTTCCTGCTGTCCAATCGTGTCCGCATACGCAAATGGAACACCAACAGCAAAAAAAATTCCTAGGAAAAACGGGATATAAATTGTTGTATGTTTTCCCATGTTGCTTCGGTTTCAATTTCCTCCGGCGGAACATCGAGCTGTTCCGGCAAATCCCGACTCCACGCCGGATAGCGATAGATAATGACATAGGCCGGTTCGTCGCCCAGATTTTCGATCAGGTGCGCGCATCCCGGCGGGTATTTGATAGTTATAAAATTGTTATCGCCGTATTCGATCGTCTCTTTTTCCGTTCGACTCCGATAGACCGTCGATCGAACTGTCCCCTTCAAGCAGGTCACATGGTATGAAGCAACCGCGTGGATGTGGTAGCCCTTGACGGATTTGGGATGCAAAACCGTAAGGTAGATATTACCAATGATCTTATCGGTGAAACCGTCACGATCGGACTGAACTTCCAAGAGCCACCCATTGGACGTTCCATCGGTGTGTTTGGTTGCTACTTTTTTGCACGGCTTGGTCGAGATGATCCCTGTAGTTTTTTCTGCGCCCATAGATTTGCGGCGACGAGCGAATCAAACGTTCCAGTATCGATCCACTCGCCTGATACCATACTAACCTTCAGTTCATTTCTTGCCAAGTACCAATTGTGAAGATCAGTGATTTCAAGCTCACCGCGCGCAGATGGTTTCGCCTGTTTTGCCGCCTCCACAACACGATTGTCATATAAATAAAAACCGGTTATAGCATAAGGGGAAATAAATTCTTTAGGCTTTTCCACTATCTTTACTGCGCGCATCTTTGCGTCAAATTTCACTACACCGGAGCGCTCGGGATCTGAAACTTTTTTGGCAAAAATTTGCCCGCCCTTTTTAAATGCTCTGATTTCTTTGGAAAAATCATCTTCAAAGATGTTGTCACCCAAAATCATAGCGACGTTGTCTTTGCCGATGAATTTTTCTCCGATAATGAACGCTTGTGCAAGACCCTCGGGCTTGTCTTGGATTTCGTAGGTAAACTTTGCGCCAAATTCTCTCCCCGATCCCAGGAGCTTCAAAAAATCCCCTGCCCGCTCCGGCGCAATGATTATCAGAATGTCTTTGATCCCTCCGCTCAAGAGCGTCTCAAGGGGATAAAAAATCATCGGCTTGTTGTAGACCGGCAGAAGCTGTTTGCTCGTGACTTTGGTGAGCGGATGAAGCCGAGTCCCGGCTCCTCCGGCTAAGATAATGCCCTTCATAAATTTTTCTTGTACCACTCTATCGTTTCTTTCAATGCCTCGTCAAACTTCGCTTTGGGTTTCCAGCCAAGCTGCTTACGGATTTTACTTGAGTCCGGGGCGTACTTGCGATCATGACCGGGACGGTCGGTGACAAATTCGATTTTGCCGCCGATGCGACGCGCAAGGTCAATATTTGTATGATATTCCTCGGCACTGATATTGTAGATTTCTCCCGGCTTACCTTTTTTTAATACCAGTTCTATACCACGACAGTGATCTTCCACGAAAAGCCAATCGCGGGTATTTTTGCCATCGCCATAGAGCGGCATGGTTTTCCCTGCAAGCATCCGCTTCACAAAAAAAGGAATCAGTTTTTCCGGATACTGATAGGGACCGTAGGTATTGCTCCCACGCGTCACTACGACCGGCACACCAAAACTCCGATGATAACTCAAGCAAAGCAAATCTCCGGCCGCCTTGGTACTTGAATAGGGAGAGCTAGGAGAAAGCTTTGCGGCTTCGGTAAACGTTTTCTTGGAATTCACTTCAACATCACCATAGACTTCATCCGTGCTCACCTGGACGTATTTTTTGATGCCATACTTTCGACAAGCTTCCAGCAGGACATGCACCCCTTTTACGTTTGTCTGCACAAATACATCCGTATTGCCATGAACACTGCGATCGACGTGTGTTTCGGCGGCAAAGTTGACGAGGTAATCTGGTTTATATTTTTTGAAAATTGCTTCGATTTGAGATTTGTTTGCTATGTCCGCTTTAATGACTCCTTTGCGTACTTGAGCCGCATACGTGAGTTTGTCGACGTTAATAACTCGCTGATTGCGTAGCGAACGAATAAAATTGCTCCCTATAAAACCGGCTCCGCCGGTGACTAAAATCGTGGACATTTTTGTTGTTTTATTGTATTATGAACGCATGCGAAAGTCAATTCTTCTCCTGGGCGACATCGCGATGCTCTACCTGGCACTTTTCCTGACGCTGGTCATTCGCTACGGGTCGGGCTACGTGGGCAATTTTAGTATCCACCTCTTGCCCTTTACGATCATATTTCTGATTTGGATTTTGGTTTTCTACATCGCAAACCTCTACGAATTGAGTACCGTGAAAAACAGCCTGCAATTTTTCACCTCGTATTTTTATTCCCTTGCAATCAATATCGCCATCGCCATCGCATTCTTCTACCTCATGCCGTTTGTGGAAATCGCGCCGAAAACCAATCTCTTCATTTTCCTTGCCATCATCAGCGCGTTGGGAGTCGGATGGCGATCATTGTACAATCGCATTTTAGTAAGTGGTGGATACCGAAACAACACGCTCATCGTGGGGTTGAGCGACCAGTCGCAGGAACTCTATAATTTTTTGCTTGCCAATCCTCAAATCGGCTACCACGCACTTGGCATTATCGACATCCAAAATGAAGCGGCCGCAGGAACACTTGAAAAACTAATCCTCGAACAGGAGGTAAAAACTCTGGTCATCGCCCGCGAAGTATACGCCATCCCGCATATTATTGAGGTCCTCTATCGGCTTGTGCCTTTGCAACTGAAATTTTACAACCTTTCAAAATTTTCCGAGCGCGTCACTGGGAAAATTCCATTGAGTGCCATCGATCAAAGCTGGTTCTTGGACAATTTGAGTGGTGGAAACCGGCGCGGGTACGAGTTGGGAAAGAGACTGGTAGACATCGTGGGAGCGATATTTCTCGGCATCGTGACTCTGCCGTTGATGCTTTTGGTAGCCGCAACTATCCGACATCATATTTTCTACCGACAAATCCGAAAAGGAAAGGCCGGAAACCTTGTTTCCGTGACAAAATTTCGCACTATGGTGCCGCAAGCCGAAACGAAGGGGGCTGTCTGGGCAGCAGTAGATGATCCCCGCGTCACAAAAATGGGAAAATTCTTCCGCAAGACACGAATTGACGAACTTCCCCAGCTATGGAACATCTTCAAGGGCGACCTCTCTCTAGTGGGACCGCGTCCGGAGCGGCCGGAGTTTCATGAACAACTGAATCGTGAAATTCCCTTTTACAATGAACGCTATCTCATCAAGCCCGGGCTCATGGGCTGGGCACAATTAAAGTATCGCTACGGAGCCTCCGTGCAGGACGCAGCAGAAAAATTGCAATACGATCTCTACTACATCAAAAACCGATCCCTCCTCTTGGATATCGGTATCATCCTCCGCACGATCAATATCATCCTCCGCCAATCGGGACGCTGAATCAAGTTTAAAGTTTAAAAGTCTAATGTTTAAAGCGCAGAAAAATTGATACTCTCCAATAATTGCTTCGGGGCTTCAACAAGCATTTTGGGATTGCCTTCCATTAAAGTTTCTTTACGTTGAAATCCCCAGGTAACGGCTATGGCTTCAAGGCCAATTTTGCGAGCTTCCAGAATATCGCCAAGGGTATCGGTTACTAACACAGCGTCTTTCGTGTCTGATTTTGCATCGTCCAAAATCAACTGTATCTTTACGTCTTTGTACTGGTGCGTCTCGTGGCCGAGAACTTTTTCAAAAACATCCATTTCATTTTTACTCAGATACTCTCGAATGACAGGAGCAGGTGTGGAAGAAACGATGGATAAGCGATAGCTTTTTGCAAGTTCTCGTACAACTTGCGACATACCGTCAAAGGGCTTCGAACTCAGTAACGCTGGGTCATAGGAGGCATAATACACGGATTCATCAATCTTAGTTGTCTTGCGCCATTCGGCATCTCGGATATTACCGCTAAAAGCCAATCGGTACCTGTCGGCAGTCATGTGCGGTAGAAACATTCTGATAGCATCCAAGCAAATCTGGAATGAGTCGGCAATCACGCCATCAAAATCAAAAATGATGAGTTTCATTGAGCTATAGTTTCCAAAATTTACTTTTTTCTCGGAGATAATTTTGAGCGATGGATATGAGGTTCGGTGCATTAGGTTCCGGTAATTTCGCAAGTGGAAACCATCCTATCTCGTCCATTTTGTCGGGTTCCATGATTGTTGGTGTTCCTTTGGTAATACGACAAACATACTGCAATGACACCTAGTGTTGCTTTTCTTTTTGTAGAAAACTTGCTGTAGATTCCAGCTTCCCCAAAATCTCAATCTCGACTCCCATTTCTTCGAAAACTTCACGATAAACAGCATCATCAGGATTTTCTCCAAATTCAAGCACGCCCCCTGGTTTATTCCAGTAGTCAATTAAATTACGACTTTTGGGACCGCGCTTCATGAGCAAGGTCTCATCTTTCTCATTGACGATAAGTGCTCCGACACCAACTCCGATGTAATCAATGCCTGGTTCCATAGTATTCAGATTTCCCTTTTGAATTGATGTCCTCGAACGGCACTGGACCGAATGCTCATTGCAAGTTTGTGAGTGAGACGAGAGCAGTCCATTGTCAAATTTGTTAAAATCTCAAACACGTTTTTATCAATATATCCAGCATCCAATGCCACATATAATTGAGCGCGAACTTCTCCGGCCGATCCTTTTGCAATAAAAAGGTAATTGATAAACTCATCACGTGTCCCACGCTCAAAACCTTCGGCAATGTTGCTCAAGATCGAAACAACGGCTCGCTGGATTTGATCTCGGAACCCGTAATCCCGGCAATTTAGAAGTGCATGATATATTCCCCTGGTAAGTTCCCGTGCTTTCTGCCAGCAAATCAAATCTTCAAATTTTGTAATAGTCGCCATTCCGCAACTTTAAACTTTTAAACTTGCAACGTTAAACTTCCCACCTACCACGTCCCGCCGATTTTTTGGACAAATGCTCGGGCTTCGGCCTCGAATGAAGAGTCTAGTTCCGCGGCTCGCTTTGCCTCGCGGACTGCATCGGTAATTCTTCCCATTTCCGCATAAACGGCAGCGAGTCGAGCGTGGTAGGAGGGATTGTTCGGCTGGAGCTTGAGTAAATCCCCGAGAATATCGACGACTTCAGCGTAGCGCTTCGCTTCCAGAAGAGGACCAACAAGATGCAGGAGATCATTTTCGCTCAGACGATAACCCAGCTCCGCAGCTTTGCGAATCGACGCAAGGCCGTTGGTGAAGTCATGTCCATCAAGTTGTGTCGCCCCCAAGTACCACCAAGAAACAGGAACGTCGGGATTGAGTTCAGCCGCCTTTTGAAATGCCGCAATGGCCTTGGGGTAATCTTCTTTGTTTAGATATGCCTGAGCAAGTTCATAGTAGGAACGTACGAACGTGGGAGAAATCTCCAACGCCTTGAGACTGTTTTCTACGGCAAGATCGTTGAAGGGAGAAGCCGGATCGCTCTTTCCCAATACAATGTACGTTCTGCTCACATAGAGGTAGGGCAGGTAGTCCATCGGCGAAGAAAAGTTTTTCTTCACTTCCTCTGCCACAGCCACCAGTGTCTTCCCCGGGTCAATACCCTTGGCGGAGAATTTACCATAGTTTTCCAGCACATACTGGGTAAAGCGATGTCGAAGCTCGTAGTTTAAAAAGGTATCATACTCAAGTGATTCCTGGAATTTTTTGACCGACGTAGCATGATCATCCGACCACGAAGCGACAACGGCGCGCGTCCCCGCATAGTTCGCACGGGCAGGCAAGATATTGGTTTGATAAATGGAAACGAGGACGAGAATCGAAAGAAGCATGAGGACAGAATAACGCAATGATGTGGGGAGTGCTTTGCTCTGCGCGACGGAAACGGCAACAGGCGTATGAGTGCCAAAAAAGTACAAAAAACCTGCGAAAATAAAGAACGCGATAAAATTCCCCGAAGTGTCAAAAATAAAAGCGTTGTGGATGCAGTACCCTATCAACCCTGCGAATACGACCGCTCCGGTCAACCGCCGGGAATGGTCCGGACCTCGATATAGTTTCCATGCCATCCAAAACATCACGGCAAATATACCAAGGTACGATATGATACCTATCAATCCCATGGTCACGAGCACCTCTACGAACATATTGTGAGCACGGTCAAACAGCGTCTCTGAACCGATTCCCGCAAAAAACTTTGGGTTAAAGTGTTTTGAAAAAGGCACGTTGAAATTTTCCGGTCCCCAGCCAAACAACATCGTTTTGGCGTTGTCGTTCCACCCGTCGATTCCCGCCTGCCATGCCCAGAGTCGGGTTTGTACGGTTTTCCCACTAGCAGAAACATTGGCGAGACGGGAAAAGAAATTACTTTGCTTTACCCAAGTGCTATCACGGCTACTGATCAATATTACTTCGAGGAACATGATGACGGCGATGACGCCGAGCAAACCGTAGCCAAGGGATTTTCGAGACGTGCCGCTGAAAAGATACAGTACCCCAAATACCCCCAAGGACACCACGATACCCAACAACGAACCGCGAACTACGGTCATGAAAACTGCGATAGTATTTATCAGAGATATTGATCCATAGAGCCAGCGTTCTGCTTTAGGGGTGTGTATGGTCAAGAGTATACCAAGAAATACATTCACCAATGTGTATCCGGCAAAAAGCGCTGTGTTGCCGAGTGCGCCGAAAATACGCTCACGTCCCGTGGCTCCAACTACCCAAGAAACAGTTGTCTTTTGCAAAAAACCGTAGACCGTGGAAAGTAAACTTGCCACGACGGAAATTTTCACCAGTGTCAGCCATTGTTCCTTGGTTCGCAAGACCGAAATCATCATTACAAACATCGCCCAAAAATGGAGAAATGAAAACCACCCTCCCATACGCTCCAGGGTTCCCATGATGCTCTGATACGGATACACGCCGGTCAGCGACGTCAAACCGAAGACACCAGTAAAGATCGTGATGGCCCAGAAAAGCTTTGTTGGTTTGGGCAAAAAACTTCTATCTTTGAGAACCAACGCGACATAGAATACAAGGAGGATTTCAATCAGCGTTCGAAACACGACAACTTTGCCAAAATGAAATGGCGAGAAAAATTCTTTAAAAATAATCAGGGGAATGAGCGCGCACGAGTAGATCCCCCACCGGACGATCTTTTCCAATTGCTGCGAAGTCATCTTTTCAGTCTATCAAAACGCAACCTCCAGGGCAACCAGATGGATTCCCAGATATTTTTCCATGACATTTTTGACTGTTCTTCGCGCCGCCCGGTGTAAATGATTGGATGTTCAGCGATTGTATGTCCAGCACGCTGGAGAATGTGTTTACATTCCAACAAAAAGGAATATCCTTCTGATTTCGGTCCGTGTGCAAGAAGATAAACAATGGCTTTTTTGCTGTATCCTACAA
This sequence comes from Patescibacteria group bacterium, assembly GCA_038064915.1. Classification (GTDB taxonomy): domain Bacteria; phylum Patescibacteriota; class Minisyncoccia; order 2-02-FULL-40-12; family IGHO2-01-FULL-4-A; genus JBBTSB01. The sequence goes on along the minus strand of JBBTSB010000003.1, from coordinate 38,336 downwards.
ACCCTGTCGTACTATCATGAAAATGGGTCCCCAAAATAAATCGGACATATCTCTGGGCAAACCAGCTCAAGAGGCGCCGATGAATAGACCAGCGTTCGATCCCCCCACCTGGAACATACCGTGAGCCAATGACAACATCGTGTTGATACAGTTTATCCAACATTGCTGGAATTTCTTTGGGGTCGTGGGAAAAATCAGCATCCATGGTAACCACCTTATCAAATCCCCTTGTATGCGCCCATGCAAGACCGGCTATGATAGCATACCCATAACCACGCTTGTCGTGACGCTCAAGGAGGTGCAGATTTTGATGTTGTTTTTGAAAATTATCAATTAGCTCACGCGTACCATCTCGAGAATCATCATCCACAATTAACAAAGCCGCCTGCGGTACATGTTGAAATACAACAGGAGTCAGTTTAAGTAAATTATTCCGCTCGCGAAGTGTGGGGATAATGATGCACGTGGAAAGCATACTGTATACTAAACTATTTTTGGAAAATCGCAAAAAAAATCTACGCCCAACCCCGAATCTTGGAGTACACCAGGGCGCAGATCTCCTGAATACAGAACAACAGTGGGTGCCGGAAGCTCGGCTGCGCGTGATTTGGCCCATAGGCCGACAGGTCCCGGGCACTCACCCAGAAAAGCTCACACGCGTAACTGGACGTGGCCCTTCGCATCGCTTTCCTTGCCCGCCGCATGTGCAAATGGTTCGCGACGATAAGGACGCGATATGGCTGGTCCGTGAGCTCGACCGCCAGAACTGCTTCCGCAAATGTGTTGCGGATACGTTCGAGCGGAATGTACTTGGGGCACACGAGAAGATCTTCCGCGCGAATCCGCAGTTCCCGAGCACGCTTGCGAGCCACCTCTCCAAGGATGGTTCCCGCAACAGGAAACCGGTTCTCGAGCTGTACCTTCGTCCCGCGTCCCGATCGGTGATACTCACGGGCCACGGTTTGAATCAGGTTTTCGAGAACCCCACTCACTCCCCCTACTTTATTCTGCGGGAGGGTAAATCCGACGACCAGATCGACACGCCCCTGTGGCGGCCGGTCCGACACTTCCCAAAACTTCAGAAGGCGATCCATTTCGCCCTCCTTTCCGTACCAACAATCAAACCACATCTTGCGATAAATAGCAATAGACTGTATTTGACCGAAAAATAAAAGTTACCTATAGTAAACAGTGTGCAAACATCTCCTATCTGCCACGTATGTCAAGCTGACGCCACGACACTGTGGGGAACAAAAGATTCATACGATCTCTACCGGTGCCAAGCGTGTGATTTGATTTTTGTTTCTCCTCTACCTTCCCAGACCACAACACTCTACAACAAATCCTACTTTTACGGCGCGAAGGAGGGGTTTGGCTATGTAGATTACGAGCGAGATAAAGAACCTATGCGAAGCGCTTTTTTGAAATATCTTGATGAAATCGAAAAAATCATTCCTGCCCGGGGTACGATGCTTGACCTAGGGGCGGCCACAGGATTTTTTCTAGACTTGGCTCGTCAGCGCGGATGGAAAACCCAGGGTGTGGAAATATCCGATTATGCGGCATCACTTGCTCGCGCTAAGGGAATATCGGTGGCCACCGGTATCGTTGAAGAACAAAATATACCCGCAAACTCATTGGACGTAGTGACGGCATGGGACGTCATTGAACACGTACCAAATCCGAATGCAACTCTCCAATACATACAAAAAATTCTAAAGCCCGGGGGCGTACTAGCAATCAACACACCACACGGAGGTAGTGCCCTATCTCGCATACTGAAAACTCACTGGCACCTTGTCGTGCCTCCGGAACATCTTTATTTCTTTAGTCCGTACACCATGAAAAAGATATTACCATCACTGGGCTTTGAAGTGATGATGCATAAAAAAATAGGGAAAAAATTCACTCTCCCATATATATTGCAGATGCTCGGAAATTGGTGGAAAAGTCCAGCTATTGTTAAGCTTGCGGATCGAACACAAGCATCGCAACTCAATAAAATTGCCATACCTATAAATCTTTACGACAATTTTTTTCTTATCGCCCGAAAGAAACCTGAAATATCGTGAACGTTCCTACGGTAGCTACCGGTTTCATGAACTCCGGATTGCGAATTGATTCCGAAATTACATAATCAACACGATAGTGCTGGAGGGCTTTCTGAAAACCCATTGCTTGGATGTGCTGAGCTCGGGTCACAACACGCTCTATCGCTTCGTCGGGAAGCATGATGGCAGTTTTTTGAGGTAGGCGTAAAAGCTTGCGCAACTTGTTCTCTTGTACAAGATGCCCGTAGATATCCTGGTAGCGTACGCCATATAATTCACGAACGTGGTCATGAACCCATTGCGTATCAATCGTATCAAAATAGTGACCAATTAAGGCCCGATCAATTGTTTCGGCGTCAGAAAGGAAAAAAAGATTTGCATTCCGGGCAAAATAAACATTATTGGAAGTGTACGCGGGAATGATCGTGGACAATTCCTCATTTGAATACACCACTGATTCCGGAATGGTGTTTTGACGAAGCCATTGGAGTATAGGGGCATAAGACTGTAATTGGAAATTTGGTGGAGTATCAGCGATATCCTTACTAAATCCGATCGCACCTCGCAAAATAATCACCAGCGACAAGACCGCAAGAGTCCTCATGAGTAGTGCTCGGCGCGAAAAAGAAAATTTCGCGTTATAGAGAATATATATAGTTGCAAAAAAAGCCGTCGTCATTCCACCCAAATAATAGTGCGAGGAAAATTCCAGGTTCTTATTGGTAATCACGTGCTGGTTCATCACGGCGACGCTGGCAACAAGAGCAAGAATAAAAAACCATATTTTACGATCTGCCGATACAAGACCCATGCGCACACAAAACCAAAATAGCACCACAAGGAGGGTGCAAACAATCAGAATTTCGATACCAGAGGGAAATCGTGTAGCGATCATTCCCAATCGTGTAAGCGTTTCGCTGTATTCAAGCAAATGTGAGGCTTTGATCGCCAGAATAACATAGGGAACTCCGACAAGTGCCGCAACACACAGAGAAATAAAAAGTTTTCTCTCTTTTATCAGCAAGAAAATAATCAAGAGCAGGAAAAACGTCCAGTAATAAGGATAGATATAAACAAGGAGGCCCAAATTCAAACCACACAGCACGAACCACTTCGTACGTGCGTCGAATTGAATACATTTCCAAAGAAACAAAAACTGTGTGAGAAAAAAAATAAAATTAAATTGAGGACTTACTGGGCGAAGAAATTTAAAAACAAAAAGGCCAACAAGAAATACAAAACTTCCCATAATTGAAACTGAACGCGACCTGCTCATCGCGTACAGTACTCTGTAGAAAAGAAGGAATATTATGCCATTGAGAATACCAGTATAGAGCACGATTCCTTGTTGTGTTGTGAGGTTAAATAACGCAAGCGGTCGCGCTAATACATTCTCCGCCAAAAAAAGCTGTTGTGGCAGACCGTCCTTGTGCTCCCAAAGATAGCTATTGCTCAAAAAAGGATGACCATCAAGAGCATCTTGAATCCGTGACATGTAAAAATAGGTATCATTCGCAACCGGTTGATAGAGTCCCTGAAACTGATCACCCAGATGTATGCGCTGTGCTAAAAACGGCGTCATCATGAACGCTCCAAAAAAGATAGCGCAGAGAACCGGTATGCTAGCGTAGACAATCTTCATACAGCTTCATTTGCTCATCTATGAGTTTTTTGGAATCGTAATGCTCGAGTACATGTTGTCTGCCGAACTCCCCCATCGGGCCCCAGAGGTCCGGATGCTCGATGTAGCGAATGATCGCGGTGGCTAAAGCTTGGTAGTCGCCCTCCGGTACCAAAAAACCGTTTTGGCCATCTTTGATTTGATCCGGAAGACCGCTGTGTTTTGTGGTGATGACGGGAAGCCCCGTGGCAAGAGCTTGTGAAATTATTGTATTCATTCCATATCGCCGTTTTTGGCGGTTTTAGATGGTTGGACAAACAGGTGCGCCGTCAGCATGAACTGGATGATTTCTTCAATCTTTATATATCCCCTAAAATCAATACTATCATGAAGCCCGAGATCATCCACTAACTTTTTCAATTCCATTTCCAGCGGTCCCCCTCCTACAATAGTACAGGTAAAATCTATTTTTTTCTTCACGATTGCAAGTGCTCGGAACAAATCGTCAAAGCCCTTTTTTTCGACAAACCGTCCCACGGAAAGTATGTGGGGTTTTCCCGCCGGCTCGCGCCTGGCAAACGGATATGAATCCACATCGATACTCACCGGCAACACACGAACCCGATCTGCCGGAAATCCATGTGCCACCATGCGCTCTTTCATGTTTTGTGACATGGCAAGAAAATACGAGGATTCGCGTATGAGACGATCATAGACGTCGGCCGGCTGTTCCTGAAAAATCTTGCTCGCGTCGTAACCATAAAAGGTCGTAACAATTGGTGCTGTAATGCCGACGATGTCTTTGATGATCAGGTAACCGGTTGCAATCGTGCCGAAGTGGCAATGTACCAAATCAAACGTCTTTCCCGCAAACGGCTCTGCCTGAAAAATAAAGCGGTTGTGTAGTACCGATAGACGGCGAAGAATTTTCGGATAACGCAGGAGGCGGATGAGTTTCGGTATCGCTTTCAAAATCCGCAGGAACTTGTTGCTTGGCATATCAAGATAGTGCGCCGTGATGCCGCGTGCACGATCCGAAATTCCCTCACCGCTTCCCCGCTGAAACGCAAATACTTCCACGTCAACACCCCGCTCCCGAAGATCGACAATCTGATTGATGATAAACGTCTCCGACGCGGCCGGAAAAATGCCAACAACAAAAGCTATGCGCATAAAGCTAAAAATTCATCGTGCTTGCGGATGTAGTCTGATTCGTCAAAAAAGTCACTGGCGAGGACCAGCAACGCGCAATTTTTGGAAAAATCATGCATGGTGTGCCACATCATGGGCGGCAACAAAACACCAGGCGAAGACGCATCGAGGGTGATCGATGTCTGTTCTTTGCCATCATCCAAGTCAATGACAAACGATCCGTTCACACAAAAAATGGCCTGATCGAGTTTCTTGTGCGCATGCTTGCCACGGACGGCTTTGGGATTGTCGAGTTGGTTGATGTAGTAGACGCGCTTGATCGCAAAGGGGATATTCTTGGTCCCCTCGGCAATAAAGAGCTCACCGTCGGGGGTATCGTCGAATGATTGGAGTTTGACGCGTTCGATATGCATGGGTACTCGGGAGAATAGCATAAAAAGCCGAAATATGCTAGAAATAAAGGATGAAAAAGGTGGCTTTTATCACTGGAGTATTCGGGCAAGATGGCACGTACCTGTCGGAGTTTTTGCTCGCGAAAGGGTATGAGGTCCACGGCCTGGACCGTCCTTCCACACAACTTCGCCCATCAACAAAAACCATCATCCACCATGGTGATATTACTGATTATGCGGGGATGTGTAAATTGCTTGCGCGTATCAAACCGGATGAAATCTATCACCTCGCCGCGCAGAGTTTTGTGCAGGTTTCCTTCGAAGACGAATTCAATACGATGCGGACAAATATTGAAGGTACACATTATATTCTTCGTGCAATTGTTGAATTGAAACTGAAAAGCAAATTCTATTTCGCTGGCTCCAGCGAGATGTATGGCCAAGCAAGTGAAGCTCCACAAAACGAAAACACGCCGTTCAATCCCGTCTCCCCGTACGCCATTTCAAAAGTGGCAGGGTTTCATCTGACCAAGATGTACCGTATTGGCTACGGGGTATTCGCGTGCAGCGGAATTTTGTTTAACCACGAATCGCCCCGTCGGGGATTGCATTTTGTCACGCGAAAAATTACCCGCACTATAGCTCTCATCAACCAGGGCAAGGCCAAAAACCTGGAACTCGGAAATCCAGACGCAAAGCGCGACTGGGGATTTGCGGGAGACTACGTGGAGGCCATGTGGCTTATGTTGCAGCAACGCAAAGCCGACGACTACGTCATAGCTACCGGTGAGACGCACAGTGTGCGGGAGTTTGTGGAACTTGCGTTCAAACATGCCGGCATGGATCCAAAAAAATACGTGACATACAATACCAAACAACATCTGCGCAAAGCCGAAGTCCCCCTCCTTTTAGGTGATGCCTCAAAAGCCCGAAAGGTTTTGAAATGGAAACCAAACGTATCATTTGAAGAACTCGTCAAGATGATGGTAGATGCCGACCATGAAATTGAAAAATAAAAAAATTTTGGTTACCGGTGGAGCCGGTTTTTTAGGAACGCATCTTGTTCGCGCGCTTGTTGACCGTGGAGTACCTCGACGTAATATCACCGTTCCCTTGCATCGTGATCACGATCTTCGTGATTGGAATACCGTAAAAAAGATGGTGAGGGGCAACGATATCGTCATACATCTAGCGGCCAAAGTGGGGGGAATTGGCCTCAATCGCGCAATACCGGGAGAGCTCTTTTATGATAACGCACTCATGGGAATACATCTTATTGAAGCCGCTCGACAAGCGGGTATAGAAAAATTTGTCAATGTGGGAACGATCTGTTCGTATCCTAAATTTACGCCGACCCCTTTTAAAGAAGAACATTTTTGGAATGGCTATCCGGAAGAAACAAACGCGCCTTACGGGCTCGCCAAAAAAATACATACGGTCCAGTTGCAGGCGTATCGGCAACAATATGGATTCAACGGGATTAGCCTTCTTCAGGTAAATCTCTACGGACCCGGGGATCATTTTGATCCATCGCGGTCGCATGTTATTCCCGCGTTGATAAAAAAGGTTGCTGATGCCATGTCCGCCGGACAGAATACGATTAAAGTCTGGGGCACCGGCAAAGCAACGCGCGAATTTTTATATGTCGAAGATGCTGCGCGCGGCATTGTACTCGCAACTGAACACTATCATAAACCCGATCCAATCAATCTGGGATCCGGCATGGAAATTTCCATAAAAAACCTGGTGACTACCATTGCAAATCTTATGCATTATCGAGGGAAAATTGTTTGGGATCCCAGCAAACCCGACGGACAACCCCGTCGAAAATTGGATGTTTCTCGTGCACGCAAAGAATTTGGATTTCATGCAACGACCAGTTTTGAACAAGGTCTTAAAAAGACCATCCGCTACTATACAAAACTTATATGAATCTACGGCGTATTTTTAGAATCACCCGTCTCGTGTTTCGGACGTTTCGTCGCTATCACGGACGATTTGTGGTCCTGATCGGTCTGGGATTTGCAGGTGGCATATTTGGCGGCATCGGCATCACTGCGGTCATTCCTCTTTTCTCACTCTTTGGTTCAGAAGCCGTGGTTATACCAGACAAAATAACAAACTATATAACGTCATTTTTTCTTTTTCTTCATCTTCCCCTTACTCCCTCTTTCTTACTCATTTTTATCGTTCTTTTGTTTATTGTAAAGGCGCTTATACAATTCCTCTCCCGATACCTTACCGACAGGACCATGCTTGAGTTTTCGGAAGAAATGCAACGAAGTTTGTTTGTAAATACGCTCCGCGCTTCATGGCCGCACTTGCTGAATCATAAGGTCGGTTATTTGGAGCGGTTTATCCTGGAGGATACAAAAAATGTTGCGGGCATCCTGGGACTTATCGGTGGAAGTATTATGCTGGGTACCAGCATGGTGATGTACGGAGTGGTTTCATTGAGCATTTCTGTTCCGGTTACTCTGGCCTCAGCAGGATTTGGAGCACTTCTTTTTCTTGCATCGAAACCTCTTTTTACAAAAACACGTCGCATCACTGCCCAACGGGGAATTATGGAAAAAACGTCTAACCACTTCATAACCGAAAGTATCCTCGGCATGAAATTTATCAAGGCAAATCATTCCGAAAATTCTGTCAGTTCGCGAGGAAAACAGTTTTTTTCTGATGTGCGCAGTTTGAATACGCGACAAATTTTTTATTCATATCTAACCAGTGCCTTTACCGAACCTATCGGATTTATTTTTATCGCAGTGTTGTTTTTAACATCCTATAGCAAGCCTGGTTTTAGTATTGTAGCGTTTGGTGTCATTATGTACCTGATTCAACGCGTTTTCGGTTTTGTCCAATCTCTGCAAGGTCAGATACAAACAATTAACAGTATGGAACCCTATCTGCGATCTCTTGTGCGCTATCGCAATGAAGTGATCCGTAATCGTGAAATCGACAGCGGGTCAAGGGAATTTTCTTTCCAACGTTCGATTGTATTTCGGGATGTTTCCTTTTCCTATGAAGGGAGTCGTTCGGTTCTATCCCATGTAATGTTTGAAATTCGAAAAGGCGATATGATTGGCGTAATTGGTCCTTCGGGTGCCGGCAAAACAACCATTGTTGACTTACTACTGCGTCTCTTTGAGCCCACGGGAGGCGCTATTGTTGTGGACGATATTCCTCTTACCGATATTCGTTTGTCGAGTTGGAGAAAAAATATTGGATACGTTTCTCAGGAGGTATTTCTGCTTAACGATACTATAGAAAACAATATTCGATTCTACGATAGTACCATCACCGATAATATGGTACGGGAGGCGGCACGTCTTGCGCACACATCTGAATTTGTCGATCGTCTTCCCGAAGGACTGCAGACGATTGTAGGAGAACGCGGTGTAAAGCTTTCGGGGGGACAGCGTCAACGCATCGCCTTAGCACGAGCCCTTGCTCGAAAGCCGGAAATTCTCATCCTCGACGAAGCAACAAGCAACCTTGATGCGGCTTCCGAAGCGCTCATTCAAAAGGTCATCTTTGGGATACAGCATAGTGTCACCATTGTGGTAATCGCTCATCGCCTGAGCACGATCATGCATGCGGATCATCTTATCGTCCTCCAGGAAGGAATAATCAGCGAACAAGGAACACCCAAGACGCTCTCCGCTCAATCAGAATCATATACCTTCCGTATGCTCCGGACATCCGAAGAACAGTCCATGTTCTGATCTATCGTCCTCGCAAAAAATATTTTACATAGTATCTCAATATGGCTTTTTTAAGCTGGTAGTAGTTCTTTATTCTGTTTACTACCGTATAGCTCGGAATTCCGGGATCCCAATGAAATTGACATCCATTGCGTTTGCACCAACGATTCCATTTGTTGATGATATAGTGGAAATCGAAAAACGCACTCACAATATTTTTGTTTCTATTTTCTCTACTGATAGAATGGGGGATGATCATATCTTCAGCAACAATAGTTTTGGTGTCGGTAAGAAATTCCACCGACAGCGAAAGATCGGCACCGGAACCGAACCAATCCATTTTTTCATCAAAAAGTCCTATCTGTTCCATGATATCCCGACGAACGATCGAAACGTCAGAGAGATAAAGATCTTTCCAATCAGTGCTCCCTTTTTTTGTCTTCCCAATCACCACAACGCGAATGCCAGATTGGAGATTACCGATGTGCGATGATCCGATGACCAGCCCCGTAGGTGCGTTTGCGGGATCGTTGATAACACGCGAAAATGCTTCGTACCATCCCGGTTCCACGTACATGTCATCGCTACAGGGAAAAATCCATGGATAGCTCGAGTTTCGAATGCCCACATTGATATAGTAATAGTTACTCCTCCTTCTCAACTGCCATGATTGTCGAGCATCTGCAAAAATAATACGCGCACGGTTTGTTTGCTGACGAAGCCATGCCGCCTTGGGCGTTTCAGGAGGATCTGACGATACCACTACAAGTTCATATACATCGGGTGGTGTCGTTGCCTGGAGCGAATCGAAGAGTTTTTGCAAACCCTGTGCTCTACCAAACGTGGTCACGATGATGCTTATTTTCGGCCGTACCATGTGTCAGATATTTTGGTAGATAATCTTGCTACCGGTATTTTCAAAGTGAAATGGCACATGGATAAGATCGCTCAATGCCGCACGAATCTTTGCGTGTTTTTGCTCAGGAGCATAGAGTAAGAAAAATCCTCCTCCGCCTGCACCTAACAGTTTTCCGCCCACAGCACCCGCACTCCTGGCACGAGCATAGATGGCATCAATACGGTTATCGGTAATTTTTGAAGAAAGGGTTTTTTTGATTTGCCATCCTTCATCAAGCAAGGCACCCATGTTACCAATGGATCCGGCCAAAAGGTCAGCCTCGGCGCGTTTTGCCAAATGCATCATGGCATTCAATTCCTGCGTTTTATCGGGAGTATTTTTGATTTGCTCCGCCGCAATCTCGGAAGCAAAGCGCTGAAATCCGGTAAAGTAGAGTAGTAATCGTCCCTCCAATGTTTTAAGCGTGCGCGGTGAAAGAGACAGAGAAGATATTTTAATACCACTCGGACGAAATACAATGCGATTCAATCCCCCAACGGCCGTTGCGACCTGATCCTGAGAGCCCACGTTCTCCCCGATAAGATTCTGTTCAACATGAATAGCCTGCAAGGCCAAATCACGAGGCCGAACCGTCTTTCCTCGCAAACCATGGAGAGAGTTCAAAAAACCAACGGTAAACGCCGAACTCGAACCCAGTCCTGCCATGGCCGGCAAGTCGCTGGTATGGACCATCTCCAGGTGGTCACGGAAATCCAGATATTTCATGCACTCACGAACAGACGGATGTTCAATATTTTCGATGGCACTACGTTCTTCACGACGCGTATAACGGATGCGATACTTATGATCAAAAAAGGGAGGTAAATGACGTGCGGTGATATAGCAGTAGCGATTAATGGTCGTACTGATAGTCATACCGCCGTTACCGTTGTTCATATACCAAACCGGGTAGTCTGTTCCACCACCAAAAAAAGAAATGCGAAATGGAGTTCGGGTAATAACCATATCAAGTAATAACGTCTCGCCAATTTGACCAATCCGACCTAATACGTTTAGGCATTTTCGTTTCTCGATTAAACGGCTGATCAAAGATAACATGTTCCCATGTCGGTTCCAAGGCACCCATAATAAGGGGTTTATCATCAATAAGATAATCGCCACGAACAAGGGTTTTGTCTCTCGTAAAAATCATGGCGCGAGCGAATTCTTCCCCAAATCGCTCGTGGATCCAAACACGCTTATCACGCAGACCACTCTTGTTGCTGAAGATATCGGATGTGCAAATGACGACCGTGTAACCTCGATCGCGCATCGCAAATAACGCTTCTTTACTCCCTGAAACTATTTGCAAATTCGCAAAAAACCCCTCCTCGCGCAAAATTTCATCCGTTTTCGGCTGCAGGTGTTCAGGATACTCCTCCCGCAAGAAAAAAGTTTTTCTTTTTTCAAACGACACAAAAAACTCGCCGGGATATTTTTCTTTCCACCGTCTCAAAAACTCACCCTCAAGATCGGCCAAAGGCCCATCAAGATCAACTAATATAATCTTTGATGCTGTTTGCTGCTTCATATGGTTGCATACTGGTGGTATCAAGGTGGAGACTGGGAATAATATCATCCGGCAAAGCTCGCAACAAATCCTCTGAAGCAAGGACGGTTCGCAACTTTTCAACCGAAGAAATTTTTTGCGTACCCATGCGATCGGGAGATGCGACGCGCTGTTCAAGAACTTCCCGAGAACAAGAAAGTCGTATTGCAAAAACGTCCATGAATGTTGCATAATCCCGAATAGCGGCATGGATTTGATCTTTGATGTCGTAGCGATACAGCACCGTTGAAATAATACCCTGTGTGTCAACAGCGGATTTGTAAACTGCAAGACGGATTTGGTGGTTGAGATCGGCAGCCTCGGGCGTTCCACGCTGGTGGATAGACATTACCAAATCAGAAATTTGATGATTGTGCAAAAGTTTAAATCCCGTGAGCTTCTGAAGCTCTTTCGCAATGGTGAGTTTCCCCACGGCCGGTGGTCCATAGAGTAAGACGAGTTTCATGGGTGCTTGGTTCGGTACCAGGAAATGGTTTTTGCAATACCGTCACGCAATGATGTGCTCGACCGAAAGCCAATGAGATCCTCTGCCTTGCTGACATCCAGCATGCGCTTGCCTATCATCGTCGGCTTTGAGGTATTGTATACAATCTTTGCTTGCTGATATCCATCGACTTCCAATGCCGTATGAAGGACATCATTGACGGAAACGGGGATACCAGTACCGATGTTGAGCGGCTGGTAGGTTTGCAACGTGCTAACGGCTCGTATCAATCCGTCCACAAAATCTTCCACATAGATGAGATCCTTGATCTCGGTGCCATCACCCCACACTTCGAGTGGATCCATCCGCTCAATCACTTTGCGGATCAGCGCGGGCACCATGTGCGAGGTCTCCCAATCAAAATCATCATAGGGCCCGTACATATTGGCCGGCCGGAGAACGATAGTGTGCATGGGTTTTTTGATTTTTTTCGCGTATGTTTCACAGAGAATCTCGCCAAAACGCTTCATCCAAGAAATGGGGTAGTATTTTTCAAAAGGGGGAGCGGACATCATTTCTTCTTCCTTCACCGCATAGTCAAACGGCGGATAGACGGCATTACTGCTGATGAAGATGAATGTTTTCACGCCGGCGGCGTATGCCGACTCCAGCATCAACGTATTCATGACAACATTGGGCGTTACTAGTGCAAGTGGATTTTTCTCCATCACACCTGCGCCGGCGGTAGACGCCGCACACATGACGACCACGTCCATACCTTCGCACACACGAGTGCAATCTTCCCTAAGCGTCAAATCCGCTTTCACTACTTTATCGTGAGAAATTTGCAGTGGCGATTCGTGTATGACAGCTCGTATGTCGCATGGTTGCGCCTGAAGTCTTTTGAGTACATTCGTACCCAAGAATCCGGCTGCACCCGCAACAAGGATCTTTTTTCCATGCAAATCAAAACTCATAGCGTATTGACCATAGCAAAATCAAGGGCAAGCGGCAAATGATCGGAAACTTCATCTGGTAGAGCCTGAAAATCAACAATCTGCAAATTCGAAGAAGCAAAAACATAATCTGCATAGGGATGCGGAAACGGCCAGTCACGAGGACGCGTTGAAGTAATATTATATGCCGTGATGAGATTTTTCAATCCCCTATTCTCTATCATCTGAATGCACGTTGTTTCCGGCCAAAGGTTAAAGTCGCCAGCGATAATGATCGGAGTTTGGATTGTCTTTAAAAATTCAACCACACGCTCCGATTGCGTGATGGCTTGGGCGTTGTCAATCTTGTCCCCCTCAAACCACATACCATGAATGTTGATGATGGTAAGTGGAACACCTACAACCAAGCACTGCATCCATTGGAGATGCCGCGGAATTGTCTCATATTGTAAACCAATCATGGGATCATCCTGCGATCGATGAATCTGATGCCTGCCGTGGTGCGTCATGGAATATCTATCGCGCACAAAAATGGCGGTACCAAGCTCCAAATGAAAGTCTGTGGGCTCGGCAAGATTGTGATTTTTCAGATATGGCTCGAAGCGACTATGAAACGCGGGAAGTGCACGATGGAGTTCTTGGTAAAGATTTGCGCGATGACCGTTGGTTTTTCTGACGTCACTCGAGGTGGAAAATACTTCTTGAAAACAAAAAATATCCACGAATTTCTCCTCACGCCGAATAAAATCTATCAACGCATCAAATTTTTTACCTCCCCAAGTGTTGAGTGTGATCAGACGCATACATTATCTTGGAATATTCTTTCCCAGTTCATCGCGCTTTGACAGGATGGGGTCTTTGACGGGCCACGTAATATTGAATCTTGGATCATCATATCGATAGATAAATTTTTGTCCCGAAACATAGTATTCCGACTGCTTGTAGTGGAAAATCGCCTGATCGGTCAGCACCACATGGCCGTTGCCGTGCATGGGAGGAATGAGCACTTGGAAACGATTTTTTGCCGAAAGCGTAAATGATTCCCATTTCCCAAAGTCAGCCGACGCTTCGTCGCAGTTTACCACAACCAAATAAAACTCACCGTGCAAACAGGAAACGAGTTTCCAGGTCTTGTGATCTCCATGAATACCGCGCAAGACATGGTGGTGCGACAGAGAAACGTCGTCTTGTACAAAATCCACGGTGATACCGTGACTCCGATAGAGTTCTTTATTGTACAGTTCAACGTAATACCCTCGATGATCTTCAAAAGCGCTTGGCTTGATCAGGAGCACGCCATCGAGTGTTGTTTTCTCCACCGTGATCATGAATTTGATATTGTCGTATATTTAGGCAAATGTCAAAACGAAGTTAGCTCTATTTTTGATTCAATTTTTTAATGATCGCTCTGTGCAAAGTGTGATTTTTCGAGATAAGAATCGGCATAATGTCTTTTGAAAAATCAAGCGATTTGCCATCATAGTCGGAAATTGTCAGATGAAGTTCTTTAGCAATCGAACACATTGCCCCGATGTCATACGGTGTGGGTCCCGGGTGAGATATGGCATCAGCATCACTTTGCAGGAAATGTAAAAAATCAAATGTGAAGCTCCACCCTAGGTTGCCATGGTGCATAGAATTCAGAAGGTTATTGAGTTGTTTGCCTGAAACTGCAAATCGCGGATCAGCGTTATGAGTTGGATGAAGCGAGGCAAGAATCATCGCTTGCGTGATATCTTGTTTTCCTGCTGATACACTCATGGGTATGCCATTGAGTAAAGGAGTCGAGTCCCGTGCAGAGGAAAGGATTACATCCTCAGCTGGATAAAAAATCACACCAAGCATGGGGTCGTTCTGTTCAACTAAACCCACCGAGATTCCAAACTTATCGGCAGTATGAGAAAAATTATACGTCCCATCTATAGGGTCAATAATCCAAACACGAGCGCCTCCCACTTTTTGCTCCTGCTCTTCGCCTCGTATCGAATCTTCAGGGAAACGCTCGGTAATCCAAGCTCGAATTAAAGTCTCCGCTAGCTCGTCAGCCTTGGTCACTATGGTTCTGTCAGCTTTTAGTCTTGCGAAATCCGGATCAGTTTCGGCCTTTTGACGTAAGGCAAGTACCTGCTGACCGACTGATGGTAAAAACGCTTCAAGCTCGGTTCGCACTGCTTCATAATGTATGTCATGTTTTCGTTTATCTGGATTCATTTTTTTCTTTGAAATAATTTTTTCGCTTCAGATATTCGTCCTGATGCTCCAGGTACCATTTCCACGTTTCTTCAAGACCATCACGCAGTGATGTTGTCGGATTATAGTGTATCACCTCGCGAGCCCGGGCAATATCCATGACCCGACGAGGAAATCCCGAGGGCTTTGTCGTATCGAATACGTAGTTGAAATCCAAAAATGTCCGAAGGGTTTCCACCAATTCCTTGATGGTGACACCTTGGCCGCTTCCGAGGTTCACAAAACTCCCGCCAGTTCCATGGTGCAACGCAAGAATCGTGCCTTCGGCCACATCACGACTGAAAGCAAAATCACGAACAGCACTACCGTCGCCCCAAATGACGACCGGATTTTCCTTCCGAAAAATACGCGCCATGAGGGTGGGAATGACCATCGCGTTTTCAGGATCAAAGTTGTCCCCCGGTCCATAAACGTTGCAGGGACGAACAATGGCAAAGTTTTTCATTTCATATTGTATCCGATAGGCTTCGACTTGCAATTCCGCCATGCGCTTGGCCCAGCCGGGAAACATATCCATGGGTGGACCATCTTGATTTTCGCCTTCACGAAATACTTCCGCACTGGCATAGGCACCGATAGAGCTGGTATATACTACTTTATTGACGTTATTAATCCTGCACGCTTCCAATACATTCGTATTCATCATCAAAAGCGGAACAAAAAAACTGGCGGGCTTGGATTTGGTTACCTCAATGGAACCCTTGATGCCAGCAACATGAAAAACATAATCCATCCCTTCGGTGATTTTTTTTACAAAAGCAAAATCTGTCAAATCGCCAAGAACATGATCGGCGCGATCATCAACGATAAGCTGATCTAAAGATACAATGATGACCTTCGCCCCTGCATCGGCCAGAATCTTGACAATCTCTCGACCGATCATACCCGTCCCCCCGGTGACTAACACCTTTTTATTTTCAAAATTATTGAGCACTTCTGATGCAATCATGTTTTCAAAGCTACCACAAAAAACTCGCGCCCGCCAGATCTTGCGACCCAGCGGGCGGTGGAGTTCCCGGACTAGATGGTCTGGGAAGAAAACTCCCTAAAGGAACACGACCGAGACACCTCTTGCCCCTCGGACTTCCCTTGGATCTGGATGGTCTGGGAAGCGCAGTAGAGCGTGACAAGAAGTGCCACGTCTTTGTAACGTTTGGTGCCGATGCCGAAGGTATTGAGGTCGAGGGGCCCGAGCGACGGAAACTGCTCTCTCGTGGCCACCTGTCGCACCCGCTCCTGCTCGACCATCTCGCGAAAGATGATGGCGGTCAAGTATTCGGGGTCATCCCAGCGTCGGTCCTGGTTCCACAGGCTGCGGGACCGACAGAAAACCTCCTTGAGCGCCTTGATGGTTCCGCCTTCGGCACCTGAATGGTGATACAGGTAGACGCCCGTGTCCCGCATCAGAACCTGAGCCATTGAATCCATCTTCTTCACCTCTCTCAATTAGATACCAAAAACTCGCTAACAAAATTTAACCATAGATCAGTTTATAAAGCAAGATTGAAAGGTAGAGCACGAGCGTGATGCCGTTCGAAATCATCATGGATTTTGACTTCACGCCCACGGCAAATGTCAGCCATCCGGTAACACCGACGGCAACTATGAAAAAAGTCAGGGCTGAAACATCTTCCGCCGGTTCTGGCAGACGACTCCAAATGTGATAGACCTGCGGGATAAACGCCGAGGTCGTCAGGATACCAGCTCCGGTTCCGATGATTTCTCGAGTGCGGTCAGTCATGGTTTATATTAAAATTCTAGCATAAAAACAAACGCGCCCGCCAGGTCCTGCGACCCAGCGGGCGGAAAAGGGAGTGGCTCGCCGATGGCGGGCTACTCCGCGTTGATGTACTGAAGGGCCGCCTCGACGGCAGCCCTGGTCCCCTCGTCCCCGCCCTCCATGCGGACGACGAGGTGCGCGAGCTTGATGTCGGCGGTGCGACCGATCTGCTCACGGAGGTACTCGGGCGTGATCGCGATCTCGCCGGCGGCCAGATCGTTCCTCGTCGCTCGGTCCGCGAGGCGCCGCTCGACCTCCGCCTCGTTCCAGGTGTCGTACTGACACCACAGGATCCTGAGGCGCGCGTCGGTGCGCAAGACGGTGTCCGACATGCGTAGCTGACTGGCCTCCTTGGAGTAGGTCGCGGCGATGATGATGGACTCGCCTCCTTCGAGGTACGCCCCGGCGACAGCGTGGGTGAGAGCGTAGATGATCCTCATCCGCGCTCGCTCGCGCTCGCGACCCTCGTCCGTCTGGAACGTCGCGGGATCCGCCATCGGGGCGAACCTCGCGAACTCGTTGCTGTCGATGAAGCGAATTCCCGTGGCCGCGGACAGCGCGCACCCCAGCGTCGTCTTTCCGCTGGTGGGAATTCCCGCGATGGCGATGCACGTAGGCTTCATGCTTCCTCCTTGGTGGCGATGCCACCGTAGAAAAGCTCCAGCACGTCGCCTTCGGCGACGACGTAGGAGTGTGTGGTGTTGGGCGGAACCGCGATGAAGTCATCGGGCCCCGCGTTCATGGACCATCCGCCGACGCGGAAGGTTGCCCTTCCGCTGACAACGTAATACCACTCGACCATCGTCCTGTGGACGTGGCCGTCGGCGGTATCCACGGGACCGATGCTGGTCGAGCGGGCGATCTGCATGACGTGAGGAATGGAGTTCTCCCTCCGATTGCAGTACACCCGCTTACGGACCGGAAGATCCTCGCCGTGCGAGGTCGGCACTTCCTCGAGGTCACTTCCTCTAACAAAGACTCGCCTCATCTCTCCTCCTTCTTTCAATGCAATTTCGGCATTTCACTGTACCACGGAAGGCTGTTCTTATCAAGTTTGTCAATAGCAAAATATGGAGCTTGGGAGATGATTGTCATTATCAGAAAGGTGCGATAGCATAGGAATACCATGATTTCAAAACGAGCCCAGGCTATTGAGCCCTCCATCACGCTGACCATGAACAGGTTGGCCCGTGAGATGGCACAGAATGGAATTGATGTGGTTTCATTTGCCGGCGGAGAGCCGGATTTTCCCGCGCCGGCGCATGTGAAGCAAGCCGCGATTCGCGCTATTCAAAAAAACCACACGATCTATACGCCAACGGGGGGCATCCCGGAACTCAAAGAAGCGATCTGCAAATCGCTCGCAAAAGAAAAACTATTTTACCAGCCACATAATATCCTTGTTTCTGCCGGGGCCAAGCAATGCTTGTACAATTTACTTCAGACACTGGTCAATCCGGGCGATGAGGTGCTCGTGCCCGTACCCTATTGGGTGAGTTTTGCAGAAATGGTCAAATTGGCGGGTGGCAGGATTGCAAAGAATATCTCTGGAAAAACGAAATTGATCATCATCAATTCACCCAACAATCCCACTGGGCATGTCATGAGCCTTGATGAACTCAAGGCGATCGCCCGGCATGGCGCAACCGTCATAAGCGACGAAACCTACGACAAACTCGTCTACGAAAAAAAACATATCAGCATCGCGTCTCTCATACCGGATCGAACATTTGTGGTACGAAGCTTTTCAAAAACATACGCAATCCCGGGATGGCGACTCGGCTATTGCGCGGGAAATGCCGGCGTCATAGCTTCGGCCACGGCATTCCAAGATCACACCACCTCAAATCCAAATAGCATAGCGCAGTACGCGGCTCTGGCGGCATTGAAAAAACCACCCGCTTTGGTTTCGGTGCTAAAAGAATACAAAAAACGCCGGGATTACATGCTAGAAAGACTCCAAAATATGGGAATCTCCGCTCCCATACCGGATGGCGCGTTTTATATTTTTGCAAACGTAGGAAAAGATTCGGAAACTTTTGCAAAGGCGCTACTCGAAAAAGCACATGTTGCGGTAGTTCCGGGAGCGGCATTCGGGAACAATGCCTGTATCCGCATGAGCTTTACCATTCCCCTCTCTCGCATCCGCGAAGGCATGGACCGTCTAGAAAATTTTATGAAGAAATGAGTCGGCGCTCCACTTCCTCCGCTATAATATGGAGGAGAAGTTGATGAACCTCCTGAATACGTGGCGTACTAGGGGAGTGTACAACCAGAGGCAATGCTACTGCATCTTTCAGTAAACCACCTTGGTTTCCGAGTAAACCAACCGTGCTGAGTTGCTTCCGTCGTGCCACCGAAACCGCTTCCAAAAGATTTTTGGAATTGCCGCTTGTTGAAAAAACCATCAGCATATCCCCGGCAACACCCAATCCACTTACCTGTCGTGCAAAAATTTGATCGAATGAGTAATCATTGCCTATCGCTGTCAATGCAGAGGTATCAGTGGTCAGGGAGATTGCCGGCAAAGCCTGTCGTTCTTTCATATAGCGCCCCATCAATTCGGCCGCAAAATGTTGCGCATCCGCCGCACTGCCACCATTGCCCGCTATGAGAAGTTTATTACCTCGCGCCAAACACTGAAATACCTGCTCTACAACCAATCCAAGTTGTTCTTGAAAATGTCGGTCCTTAACGAGCTGTAAATGAAGCGTCAAAGAATCAAAAAAATAATGAATCATGCTGATCGTTTCGCCAATTCAGCCGCCACATCAATGATCATGTCCTCCTGGCCCGCTACCACATTTCGCTTGCCCAATTCCATAAAGATATCTCGGGGGTCTACATTGAATTGCGCGGCGGCTTTACGGACATGTGGAGCAAATCCTGAAAAAACGCCCGCCAAACCACTCATGAGTTCAATGGAGCCGATTTCTTGGGGCTTTGTCATGATGTTGGCGGTCACAAAATCTCCGGCATCCATGAGTGGATAGAAATCAAGATCCGTACGGTAACCCATTTTTTGAAGCACTGCAACGATGACCTCAAGTTGGCAATTGCCGGCACCGGCGCCCAGACCTCGGGTCGTGCCGTCAATGATTTTTGCACCCGCCTCAACCGCCGCGACGGAATTGGCAATGGCCATTCCCAAATTGTTATGTGCGTGAAATCCGACGTCGATGGTAAGTCCCTGTGTGAGCGCCCGTACCCGCACTGCCACCTCATGGGGAAGGAGCGCTCCTGCGGAATCCATCAAAATAATTGCTGAAGCTCCATAGGATTGCATCATACGAGCCTGAACAAGAAGCTCTTCCGAACTAACTCGATGAATCATCATGAGCACCCCATAGGTAACAACCCCTTTTCCTACCGCATATTCAATGTGCTGTCGCGTAATATTTGCCTCGGTGCAATGGGATGCAACCATCAGCACCTGTACGCCGAGATCAAGTACCGGCTCAACATCGTCCTGTATGGTGCCATACCCCGGCAGGAGAAAAGCACCCAGTTTTGTTGATCGCAAACCGGCACGGGCAGCAATCATCATCTCCCGATCCGACAACAGAGCTTTGCCAAGCTGGAGCGATGAAGCACCCAAGCCATTACCATGCCCGACCATGAGAATTGGTACACGGGCAGTTTCCGCACGCTTGCAGTATGCAGTAATCGCATCAGCGCTTAACTGATGACGGAGAGCATGTGATCCGTCACGAAGCGTGGAATCGATGATAGAGATGGTGGGTTTCATAGAACTTTTTTCCGTGCGTAGGCTTCGGCGGCTGCAATTGCCGCGCAATTAATAATATCGAGGTTGCCCGCGTAGGGAGGCAAAAAATCTCCACGGCCCACCACCGTGTTCATAATCATAACACGACCATTTTCATAGGTTGGCTCGAGTTGGAGATTGTATCCCGGGGCATAGGTCCGCATACGTTCCACGACACTTGCAACTTCGCGGGTTATAGCTTGCATGTCGGGATGTGGTATTTCCGCATACATCGTATTATGCATCAAAATGGGCGGTTCGGCAGGATTGAGAACAATGATTGCTTTAGCCCGTGGAACGCCCGAAAAGTGCACAATCGCGTCTCGGGTTGCCTGGGTATACTCGTCAATATTGTTACGCGTACCAACTCCTGCGGAGCGCGATGCAATACTCCCAACAATTTCAATGTACGGGGTATCGGGATGAACTTTCATGATTGCATATGCCAAAGGCGTCATTGCCTGTCCTCCGCACGTAATCATACTAATATTGGGTTCCCGCAAACACTCGTCCAGATTCAGAGAAGGAACGCACATTTTGCCAATACGTGAAGGCGTCATATCAATGACAAATTTTCCCATCTTTTCCAATATGGGGGCATGCCGACGGTGCACTTCTGCTGACGTTGCATCAAAAACAATTTCAGCGCAATCGGGATCAGCCTCAAAGGCATGTATGGATTCAAACGAAGTGGGAACTCCCAAGCTTTGTGCCTTTCGGATACCGACAGATTCGGGATTCTGTCCGGAAAACATACCACACGTTAAAACATCCGACCGCAAGATTTTCATTAAAAGGTCAGTTCCAATATTGCCGGTACCGATAATGCCAACCTTAACGGTCTTCATGTTCATACACAAAATACGAGACCCGGGATGTGATGGGAAAGCGTTGCAATCGGATTGTATTCAATCCGAATACTTCCTTCAATGCAACTGTCTCACCGGGCGAGTCATGATCATTGAGCTCGTCAAACGCAAGGATACTACCCTTCACCAGATGTGGCTTGATCGCCTTGAGGCATTCTTTGGTCGGTGCGTAGATATCAAAATCAAAATAGGCGAGGGCAACGATCGTCTCGGGATTTTCTCGTAAGTATTCAGGTACCTCCTTACTTGCATCCCCCATACGGATATCATATTTTTTTATATGGGAAAGTGGGTTGCAACCTTCAAAGCTTTTGAGAATATCATCCAGATATACTTCATAGTTCTTGACGGTCGCCGTGTTCCCTTTCTTCATCAAGTCAGAAGCGCCGTCTTTTTTGGAAACACTGGGAAATCCTCGAAACGTATCAAATCCGATGATTTTTTTATGACGATTGAATGGCTCATACATCCCGCGGAGTGCAGTAAAAAGCGCCATGTTCTGCCCCCAGCGGGTCCCTAAATCCATCACCACACCATGCACGGAAACGATCTGACGATACAAAAAATCCATAAACAGGATACGGGCAAGGTCTTTTGAATTTAAGAAAAGGCCGAGGTTATTAAACAACTGTTCCTCGGGAATAGGACAGGACCTAAACAGTTCAAGCAAGCGGGCACGATGACGCTCTTCGTCGCTACTAAAAAAGGTCTTGATGCCGACAGGGTTTTTCATTGCCCTACAAAGCTATCACGAAAAGTGAATTAATTCAAATCGCTCCGAATGTACGCAGGAATGGGCTTTGTCGTACCAAACGCGATCACCCACGCCCAATAACGGATACGGCCGTTGATGAGCTGATAGTTTTTTCCCGAAGGAATCAAACGTACGGGTTTTACAAAGCCTCCAGCTTTCAATGTTTGTGCAAGTTCTATCGGGCTGGGAACATAGCCGAACCGATTTTCCGTTGCCTCTTTCAATGTTCGGTATACTGCTCGATTCCGCTCACCCGCTGGTGAAACGGAAATATCACCGGTGGAAATATAGACTATCTCTTGAAAAAATTCTCGGTCAATGCGGGCCTTGTCTTCGGCTTTCAAAACAATCCGCATTGCTTCGGCGTTTTCCTTGACGTGCTTGGGGTTTGCTGATTTCGGTATGGCAATAACGCCGTCATGCGACACAAGCCAGGCAAGCTGAAGCTGAGACGGTAATGTTCTGTCAGTCCGTCCCTGGTCCAGCGGGCTGTACGCAATAATAGAAACGTTGTTTTTTTGACCATAGTCAAGGGTACCGTCGTACTCCACGGTGCGCTCAAAGAGATTGAATTCTTGCTGAAGCGAGACGACGTCGCGTGGCAGTTCTTTGATGCCGACATTGCTCATGCCAATCGCTCGGATTTTTCCCTGCTCTTTGAGATAGTGCAGGGCGCGCAGGGTTTCTTCAAACGGCACACCGGGGTTGGGCCAGTGCGTCTGGTACAGGTCCAAGTAATCGGTCTTGAGTCGACGCAAGCTTCTCTCGCAGGCGGCAATGACTTGATCGTACTTGCTATGCTCGGGAGAAAATTTACTTGCAAGCACCACATTTCTCCGTTTGCCAGCAATCGCCCGTCCCACGAGTTCTTCGCACACGCCCCCGCCGTAGTTCTCCGCGGTATCGATAAACCGCATCCCCGCGTCAATCCCGACTTGAATTGCCTCGACAATCCTGTCCGGATCTTTGAGCTCATCCTCACTGAACCCAGTCCCCATTCCAATTGGAGGTATATCAAGCATGCCGTGAGATTTTTTTCTGCAATGTAGGCATATCCAGTCCGCTAAGCGACCATAGCCATTCACGGGTGCCAAACCGATCAAACTGACGATTCTTTACGGCAAGGCGTTTGAGGGGGATCTTCAATCCATGATCGGTAAGGAGCTCACTCACGATACTTCCGATTCCACCGGTGAACATGTTTTCTTCAACGGTAATGATGCGTTTGGATTTTTTCAGTACCTGGGAAATAAATTGAGGTGAGATCGGTTGCAGGCGGAATAGGTCCACCACTCCTTTGGTACGAAATTTCATGATCTGCTGGGACATAATGCCGGTGCTGATCACTGTGGTATCCCCCAGCGGTCCCATCTTTTTGAAACCTTCTCGAAGTTCGCTGTCTGTATACCGAAGATCAGGAAACTCCCCCTTATCAAGGCGAATATAGGCAGGTTGCTTGCGGGCGTGCGCCAACCGAGCACTCATCTGAGCGCTCCGAGCATCAATAGGATTAAAAATCGTCACTTCGGGAAGCATGCGCATGAGGCCGATATCGTGGATGCCATGGTGCGAAGGACCGTCAAACGAAAAAGAAAATCCCGCCCCCACACCGATGATCACCACCGGCAAATTCATACTACAAACGCTGAATCGGATCTGCTCAAGACAGCGCGCCGTCACGTAGGAACAAATCCCGTACACGAAAACTTTCTTTCCGCTCGCCGCAAGCCCTGCGGCCACATCAATCAAGTTCTGCTCGGCGACACCGATGTTGATGAACTGACGCGGAAAGTCGCGCTTGAACTTGCGCAGTCCCCAGGCATCCAAGTCATCACTGATAAAAATCAGGTCTTTATCCTTTTCCCCCAGGCGATATATTTCGTCAAAGAGTGCATCACGTATGTCCATAAGAAAGTTCCTTGCGCGCAATGGCAATTTGCTCGGGAGAAGGAAGCGCATTGTGCCACTGAACATTATTTTCCATAAACGAAACGCCCTTGCCCTTGACGGTATCGGCGATAATCATAGTCGGCTGTTTTGTATGCTTCACTGTTTGAAACGCCTTTTGAATATCGCGAAAATCATGGCCGTTGATATTGACGTAGCTCCATCCAAACGACTCGATTTTTTTCTTAAAATTCCGGTAGATACTATCGTCCTCAATCGCTTCCGTAACACTCAATCGGTTACGGTCTACGATAACCACCAGGTTGGCAAGCTCAAGTTGGCCGGCAAAAATGATCGCTTCCCAGCACGATCCCTCAAAGAGCTCCGCATCGCCGATCATCGTGATCGCTCTACTTTTTTTTCGATCCATGCGGGATGCGAGAGCCATACCCGAGGCTACCCCGATCGCGTGCCCCATGGAACCGGTGTTAAAATCGACACCGGGAATATATGTTTCCAGCTGTCCGCCCAGTCCACCGTTTATTCCATAGGAATCATACACCTTCCGAGACATCTTACCCAAATCCAAAAAAATAGCATACAAAGCCGTGCACGCATGGCCCTTACTCAAAATAAAACGATCACCGGGGCGCAGGAGTTTTCCGTAGTACAACGCCACTAAAAGGTCTGTTGCCGAGTACGTCCCCCCAATATGGCTCTTACCGCTTTTCACGATCGCCTCGAGCACCTCGAGCCGCACCCAGCGAGCCTTTTTTTGAAGCTGCAGGTTATTCATAAAACATTGGCGCTCCTATGGGAGCAATGATCTTCTGAGTATCGGTACATACCACTTCTACGAACAAAGGCTTGTTGTCGCTCATGATTTTTTTAAGCTTTGTGTCAATCTCCTTGTGACTCTTGATGTGCTCGTACCGCAAATCAAAAGCCTTGGCAACATTTTTGAGATTGAGCATCGCCACGCCTGTCTTTTCATCTGAACCGATGCGTCGTCCTTGAAAAAATGTGTCCTGGTTCTTTCGCATTGAAGCATAACCGCCATTGTTAATGACAAAGAGTTTAATGTTAAGCCCGTAGTAGGATATCGTCTTGAGGTCCTGAATGTTGAGTTCAAGCGATCCATCCCCGGTCACCCCAAGTACTTGCAAGTCGCGGCGTGCAATGCTCGCCCCCAAAGCCAATGGAATCGTCAGTCCCATGGCGCCATAGGTCACTGAAGAAATTTCGCGCTGTCCACGCTCGAAACGATAGACTTGCCCGGCCACATAGTAGTTTGATCCGGAATCGGAAACGAATAGGTGCTGCTTGCCCGCCATGGCATCGAGACGGGACATGAAATAGTATAAATCAATCGGGTCTTTTTTGAGTTCATTCGTAATCATGGGATGCTGACGCTTCAAATCTTGGCAAATGAGAAGCCATGGCCTCCATAATGAACGATTCTTGATTTGCAATTTTTCCAGAAAATCTTTTACGTCCGCATGGATGGGAAGTGTTATCTTCGCGCCTAATTTTTGTAGTTCTGCCTTTTCTATATCTACGGAAATAATTTTTGCTTTTTTGTCAAAAAAATCTTCTTCATACCCAATGAACGGAATGGCAAGCCTACTTCCCAGCACGAGCACGACATCGGCCTTTTGCATGATCATGCGGCAGAAACGAGTTCCCTTCACACCGCCCATCCCCATATTTTTGGGATGCGAAAAGGGCAAAAAATCGTTGCCAAACCGCGTGGTGACAATGGGAATGTCGAGTGTATTCGCTAGCGTGCGAAAGAGATCAACTGCGCCGCCCAAACGAATTCCGTTCCCGGCGACGATGAGTGGTCGCTGGGCGGATTTGAGCAACTCCAGGCATTTGGCCATGGGAATACTGGGCTTTTTCTTTGTCGGTGGCCGAAATCGTTTGAGTTTTTTGGGATTCACCATGGCCGCCTGCACATCGAGTGAAATTTCTAACCACACGGGCCCGGGATGTCCGGAGCGCGCAAAGTACACGGCTCGTTCCAGGTGATAGCGAATGGACTTGGGGTTCGTCACAGTAACGGCATATTTTGTCATCGACCGTGCCGCAGGAATAACATTGATTTCCGCTGTTCCAAACGATCGCAGGTTCGGGATACTAAGGTGCGCTGTGGTGTGCTTTTTGGGCACCTGTCCGGAAATGATGATGACGGGTGCGCCATCAAGCCATGCTTCCGCAAGACCGGAAATTGCATTTGTCGAACCCGGTCCCGCGGTGACGCAAATCGCTCCCAAACCACCAGTCACACGTGCGTATCCCTCCGCCATGATGACGCCGGTGGCCTCGTGCCGCGGACAGTAATATTTCAGCTTTGGGTGACTCACAATCGCATCGTTCAAATACATGGAGTACGTCCCGGTAAGAACAAAAATATCATGGATGCCATGATCGACAAGAAATTGAGCAACATAATCGGCAACGCGAATTTTCATAAGATCACTATTATATCCTATCTTGGTGGATTATCCACTCTGCCGCATGTTTTAGGGTGGCAGAGGCGGTTGTCAGAAATGTTTTCATGTCCGGATGGGTATTGCGTCCTGTTTGCACATCAATCTCCTTGTCACCGACAAAAAAAGATCGCGCCAGATCAATGCCGTGCTTTGCTGCGGCGTCATGGACGTGTTGGGTCTTTGGCTTACGACACAGACACGCATCGTCGGGATGATGAAAACAGTAATAAACATCATCAATTTCCACACCTTTACTCAGCAACAACGATATGACTTTTTCATGCACTGCACGCGCCTGTTCTGTTGTGATAATTCCCTTGGCGACACCGGCTTGATTTGAAATCACAATCACCTTGAAACCGTGTTCTTTGAGAAGCTTAATGCCTTCCGCCGCGCCTTCAGAAAGCCGCACCCGTTCGTGGTCGCGTACATGGCCCGTATCTAAGATGATCGGTCCGTCACGATCCAAAAAAACCGCTCTACTAAAATGGTCCTTTGAATTTGTTTTCATAGCTGAAAAATTGTTCATGAGTCAAGTCCATAGGTTTAAGGTTCAGTTGTTGTTCGACAAGTCGTATCATGTTTCCGGCATTGGGATAAAAAGCATTTTCAAGAACACGAGTTGTGGGACAGGGCACATGAGCAAATCCCAAACGATCAACAGGGGCCCGCAAACTGTCAAAACACGCATAGGAAATACGAGCTGCCAATTCCGCGCCAAACCCCGCATAGCTCCAGTCGTTATCCGCCACAATGCATCGACCTGTTTTTTTTACTGATGCAATAAGCGTTTTTTCGTCGAGAGGATAAACACTTCGCGGATCGACAATTTCAACTTCAATGCCACGCTTGGCGAGAATTTCAGATGCTTTAAGAGCTTCGGCATTGAGCCATGATGTGGCAATAATAGTGATGTCTTTGCCTTTGCGCAGTACGTTTGCCTTTCCGAGATCGATCGTATAGGGGCTAGCTGGAACCACACCGGTCTGATAGTAAAGCCATCGGTGCTCTATTACAATGACCGGATTATTATCACGGATTGCAGAGATCATGAGCCCCTTGGCATCATACGGAGTAGTCGGCACAACAACTTTCAGTCCGGGGATATGTCCAAAAAATGAGTGGAGCGTCTTGCTGTGTTGATATGCCTGTCCCCAACCCCGACCGACAATAGTCCGCACTACAAGGGGAACGGAAAATTTTCCTCCCGAACCGTACCGATAACTTGATGCCATGTTGGCGAGCTGGTTAATGGTCAACAGTGTGAAGTCCACCCGCATATGTACGTTGATAGGACGCAACCCGGATAGCGCGGCTCCGATACCAAACCCCATAAGCGCATCTTCGGAAAGCGGTGTGCTGAAACAGCGTTCTGGACCGAATCGTTCCACGATGTCGGCATTGGTCGCAAAGGTGCGCTTGTGATCGGCAACATCAATACCGTAGATAATCACTCGATTATCACGCTCCATCTCTTGAAGCAAAGCTTCATTGATGGCGGAAGCGTAACTCAGCATGCGTGATGTGGTTTTCTTTTTCATTCTGAAAAAATATGATTCGTGAGCTCCCCGACCTTCGGAAAAGGGGCTTTTTGAGCCCGAACAATACTCGATGATACTTGACGATCGATACGCTTCTCCATGCCCATGAGTACAGCTTCCGAGATACCGAGAGAAATGAGTTTGCGACGCTGTACAAGCACCGGATCTTTGCGACGCCACACTAAAAATTCTGCTCGGTCCCGATACCCGGCACCAAAATCCTCGTTGACTCCCACGTGTTCCAGATATCGATAATACTGAAAATGGAGGAATACGGGCATCTGTTTGCGTTCGGCATGAGTGATAGCGCGACGCGAAAGCTCATAGATTTTTTCCACGTCAGTTGTACGTGATGCAAAAACTTTGCAGTCAAAGTTTCCGACAATCCTGCCAATAGATTGATAGCCGTGCCGCTCGCTGTCGGTAGCATGCACTGCAAGGCCGTTATCCTCATAGACAAACACTACAGGAAGACGCATGACGCAAGCAAGATTCAGACTTTCCCAAAATACGCCCTCGTCAACTGCGCCATCACCAAAAAAGACCGCGGCAATTTTTTTTGTTTTGAGCATGCGACTGGCAAAAGCGGAACCGACAGCTAAGGGAATGGTACTACCAACAATAGCAGAAGCTCCCATGAAACCATGCTCCGGTGCCGAAAGATGCATGGAACCTGCCTTACCACGTGCTACGCCGGTTGCTCTTCCATAGAGTTCACCGAAAAACGCATCAGTTTCTCCAGTCATGGAAAGATACAAAGCATGGCTTCGATATGTTCCGTAGACTGCTCCACGATCCCCTAGCGCAAAACAAACACCAACCGAAATAGCTTCTCCTCCCATAGACATATGCATGGGAGTTTTCATCTCATCTTCCTGATAATGCGCAATGATCGCCGTTTCTGCGGAACGGATGAGAAAAAGTTTTTTATACAGCTCTATATTAAGCTTCTTTCTCATAAAAATCACGCCAATAAGCAAGAGTATCTTCTACGGTTTTTCTAAAAGGAATGATGGGTTTCCATCCGGTGGCTCGGGTAAATTTTTTCATATGAGGAATTTGGAGCGTTACATCTGAAGGGCGCAAGCGAGCCGGATCAACTTGTACCTTTATGTTTTTATTTTTTGAAAATGATAAAAGAAGTTCGAGCATTTCACCGATGGTCTTAGTCTCCTTTCCTCCGATATTATAGACTTCACCAGGTTCGCATTTGGTCACCAAAAGCCAGTACGCCACAACGGCATCCCTGACATCCATCCACGTTCGTACGCTCTTGAGATTACCTACGCTCACCACGGGTTTCTGGCGTCCCACTTCGATAGCAGCGACTTGCTTGGCAAAATTCGAAAGAGCAAAAACATCACCGCGACGCGGTCCCGTATGGGTAAACATGCGGGTTCGTATGGTCTTGATCTTCCAAGATAACCAATACTGTAACGCAAGCATGTCTTCGCCAACCTTGGAAACTGCATAGGGTGAGGCCGGTCGGAAGGGATTGTCCTCGGTAATGGGGACTTCGTGTTTTTGCACCTGACCGTACACTTCGGAGGAACTACAAATATGTATCACCGGGTCGTATGCCGAACTTGCCTTAAGCTCCCGAACCGCCTCCAGGAGATTTGCAGTACCGATGACATTGGATTCCATGGTTGAAATCGGAGCTAAAAAACTAAAATCCACATACGATTGCGCGGCCAAATGAAAAATATATTTCGGTCGGTGCTTGGCAAAAACACGCCTCAGTGAAGATAGATCGGTAAGATCTCCGTATTCTAATGTCACATTGTTAAGGATATGTTTGATATTGTTTTTGGGCGACCGCCAACGCGCCAGTCCAACGATATCTATCTCGCGATGGAATGCGATAATATAGTCAGCAAGGTGGCTTCCAACAAAACCCGTAATGCCCGTAATCAGTACCTTAGAGCGCGCCATAGGATTTGAACAATACCACGGTTTCTTGTACTATACAAGGAAATGAAAAAGATTCTTGTGGCGGTAAGCGGAGGATTTGACCCCATCCATATCGGGCATGTTCGCTTGTTTGAAGCCGCAAAAAAGCTCGGAAATGAGCTTGTTGTCATCCTCAATAACGACCACTGGCTCAAAAAGAAAAAGGGGTATATAGTTATGGAGCAAGCAGATCGCAAAAAGATTATTGAAGCATTTCGCGCAGTGGATCGCGTGGTGTTGAGTAAGCATCGGGGCAACGATATGAGCATCGTGCGCGAGCTCAAAGCTCTCCGCCCTCAAATTTTCGCCAATGGCGGAGACAGAAAACCGGGCAACCTCCGAACAGAAGAGGGTCGTATGTGCGCCGCTATTGGTTGTCGAGAAATATTTAATGTAGGTGGTAAAAAAATTCGATCAAGTTCAAAACTTATAGAATATGCATTTAATAAAAAACATCGTTAATCATCTGTTCGGAAGGACCCCGAAACATCACAACGTGTATGTGTGGAACAGTCATCGAGCCCTCTTGAAGGAGTTGCTCGCTAAGGAGGATCTGGATAACTTTCTTAACTGGGAAATCGTGCGAGATACGATGTATCATTTTGCCAAACCTACGGAATTGGAATATCTTCAAAACAGACAAGACTGGTCGCTCTGGAAAAAAGCGCTTATTGAAACTACCATCGGCAATCCTCCAAATAATCTTAATCTAATACACCAAGCGTATAGCTTGGCACAGTATTTTGATGACATTTCTAAACTGAAAAATATCTCTGCTATTGTCGAGATTGGTGGAGGATATGGCTGCATGCGACGCCTTATTCACGAACTTGGGTTTCGTGGAAAGTATACCATTTTTGATTTTCCGGAATTTCTCTCTCTACAAAAATATTATTTGGGTCGCCTCAATATACCGACTATTTTCACAAGTGAGCCAAACAACCTGAAAGGTGAATTATATATTGCTCTTTGGTCAGTTAGCGAAATGCCTCTTGAACAGCGAGATGCAGTACTAAAAAATGCAAAGCGGTATCTTATTGCCTATCAGCAAAACTTTGAAGGCATAGATAACGAAGCCTATTTTATTGAATTTATGCTCAGAGAAAATGGTTGGAGAAGACCCATTGCACATCTTGATCATAGCACCTATTTAATGCGATGAAATACCGAGAATTTTTTTGATGCGTTTGCGCCATCGATCTTTGCGAGCCCGACGCTCTATACCATAATCAATGCCTCGTTTAGAAAAATCAATGTTCAGTCCCTCACGCTTACATAAGCGCACGGCATCCAGTAGCCATTTTCCGCGTACTATCGCTCCTCGTTCCGCGTAGGGAAGCGCAGGCTCGACAACCGAAAAAAACTTTTTATCAAATGCACGCGAACGAACGGTGCCGTCAATTTCCATCTGCCAGGGATTTTCTCCGTCCTTGATCAAATCAAGAAATACCTTCTTGTCCCAAAGTCCCGCACTCAACGATGTACGGTAATCAGCATCACGTGTTTGTTCGCCAACGGAATAGACGCTATCGATTATTCCATTAGGGGGAGGGCTCGGAAAGAGTCGGATCGTCGCGGCGGTGTTGTGTTTCAGATATGAAATGAGTCTATAAATACGGGCTGTATCGACAAATTTTTCAAAGAAAAAATCTTCCAGAATCCAGATAATATAGGGTTCTGAAATGTTTCCAAGCGCTTTTTTAGTCATGTACGCCCAATTTTTTTCCTGTCCAACCGCAAGCGAACGAACACGCTCGTCAGGATATGTTTTATGATTGGTAATCAAATAGACGCGAAACGGACAATCCGGCCAATAACGAAAAAAGAGTGTGAAAAACGGTTTCCATAAATCCTCATTGCCATCAAATGATGAAACTATAACACTACAAAGTTTTTGGTATTCTTGGTCTTTAGAGAATTGATTCTTGGCTTCGTTTATCACCGTTAAAGCACGCGCTTTTGAGGAGTGGTCGGCCATGATGCTCTCATATTCAGCTGCGTCAATGGCAAACGATTGTGAAATTTTCTTCAGTTGCTCTCGAAAATCAAAAAGATTACCAAATTCGTGAATCCTGTCATAGTTCAAATTTTTGCGATCTATGTCAATCGTTTCGGTCATAAGAATACAA
Organism: Patescibacteria group bacterium; assembly: GCA_038064915.1. Taxonomy (GTDB): domain Bacteria; phylum Patescibacteriota; class Minisyncoccia; order 2-02-FULL-40-12; family IGHO2-01-FULL-4-A; genus JBBTSB01. Next base: position 6,144 of record JBBTSB010000003.1, on the reverse strand, counting down.
TTGTTGCCAAGAATTTCCCAAAAACGCATGGTATCAAATCCTCCGCCGCCCACGCTCACTCCGACCTTGGAACGAGCCAGGATCTGATGGAATTCTTCGGGTGTAGAGGTTTTCTTGGTCCAGCAGGTAAAACCATTTTCCTTGCAAAATTTTTCAAGTTCCTCGCGAACATGTCGCCGGAGCAAAGGAAATTCATCCTGCCCGAACACACAGCAAAAATCTATGTCTTTTTTTATATTTTCATTCCACCGCACATAGGACGATTCAATACCAAAGGGCAAGGGAATAATGCCATTGATATAAGGTTTTTCGCGCCGAAAATAGAGCGCGCACTTCTGTAGCATATCGAAGCGTATACCGCCGTATTCCTTGAAATCTCCGGAAAGAACATCGCGCTGAACAGAAAAGTCGTAGCGATTATTCTCTCCAACTTCCGAACCATCAATAAAGACGGTCCTGTCCCAGCGGCCTATTTTTTCCGCAAGCTCTGCGTCGGTTTTTTTCTTGCCGTAGACGAGTAAGATCAAGTCGGCTGTTGTTGCAAATTCAAAAAAGCCTTCCTGTTCGGATGTTCGTAATTCCACATCGGAAATCTGACGAAAACCATCAATGAGTATATCGGCAAGAGAGTCATCCCTACCCAACGCCATAATAATGCCAATCTTCATGGTTTTTGAAAAATAAATCGTATCCCTCCATCCAGCCAGCCTTTCCGCGCAATGATACGAAAGCCATGCTTGCGGAATAGTCGTGCTACTTCACAAGCACTGGCAAGATACTTGAGATCATCGTCAGGACGTTCGAACACGCCCCTTGCCTCAACATAGTTTTGCGGCAAAATGCGAAATGGCATATCACCTACCAAGCGTCTCATTGAATCCAAGAATCGGATCACAAAGAGCTTAGCACGCTGGAAGGAATTATAAAATCGCGCCGATGGCACGCGCGACCAAGGACGCTCGAGATTTGGCGCGATGATGATGACATGTCCACCGGACTTTATAACACGCATTGCTTCTTCAAGACAACGGCGCGGATCGCTGACCATTTGTAGCGTCTGCGAAGAAAAAATGATATCAAAAGAATTATCCGGGAACGGCAACCGCTCCCAGGACCCCTGCACCAACCCCGGCATGGGAGATGAGTCGAATCCTACGTAATCTTGAACATATTCGCCCATCCGCGAACCACCGGCGCCAATTTCGAGAACTTTGCCGGGATGGGTTTTGATAAAATCTAGAGCGAATTTTAAATCGCCTTCTGTCCAAACATTCTTCCTGCGCACTTGCTCATAGTAGATAGGTGGCAAATTCATGGAGTTTGTAACGAATTTTATGGTCCAGATTCCAGGCTTTCTTAAATAGCTCACGCGCCTTATTAGCTTGCTTGTTGTCACGATATAAAATGGCCAGGAAAAACAATTGCCACGCGAAATTTTCCGGATCTGCTGCAAAATCATCATGGTGCTTTTGTAAGAGCATTTCGCGTCCGCGTATTTTCATATCCGGCGTTGCTTTGTTGGTACGCACATAGCTTTTGGACATACTCACCCGCGTCAACGGCACATTGATACCGAGGCCCTTGTAGCGCTTCGTGGCACGTATGAGGAGATCTCCTTCCTGATGATTGGGGAATGATTCATCATACCCGCCAACGGTATCAAACACTTCTCGCTTAAACATGAGCGTCACGTTGAGAAATTCTTTAAAATTTTCTAACACACGCTTGTGGTAATCAGCAATCCCTTCGCTTATCGTGGTAATTTCTTCGTGATCGTCAAAGACGTTTTGTACAGCAGTAAAACTAAAACCCACGTCAGATGAAGTTTCGTTAAGTAACCCATGCTGCACCTCGAGTTTATTCGGCATCCACGTATCGTCATCATCGAGGAATGCAATATATTTTCCCTGGGCTTTTTTGATTCCCTCGTTTCTTGCTCCCCCGCCACCTTTTTTCAAAACCGCATCGTCAATGACAATCAATTCAAAATCTTTAAACGTCTGCGCCTCCACGGACGCAATAGCCCGCTTGAGCATCTCAGGACGATTGAAGGTGGGAATTATGACAGAAATTTCAGGCATACACGTTTTATTTTTCTCCAAAGCTGAACAAGCTTTCTAACATAAAGTTTTTGTCCTAAGCCTCCAATTTTATACACTTTGTATTTTTTAAAATTATGATGAAGAATAATCTTTTCTATATCCATGAGCAATTTTCGCAAGGGATATTCTCTGGTGATAAAAGGCCGCTTCGTATGGTCGGTGTTCTCGTCATAAATGATACAAGGTCGTATGGTCACTGCCTGCAACCCTTGGTCTTTTGCATATAATCTCACTGCATCTTCCGCTAGTGCTTTGCTGATAGCATAATCATTCCCCATGGCGATTGTACTTGTATTGATTAGTTTGCACCCATACTCAATACACAATTTCACCACATTCATGGTCCCTCCAACATTTACGTTGAAAAAATCACCCGATTCCACCTTGGCCGCCAAATGCACAACAAAATCGGCATGTATAAAATGCGGGCGCAACTTTTCAATATCGGTTATTTCTTCACTGATCCCCTTCACGTCAAGACCCTTCTGAAGAAGGTACGAAACCAGAGCAGAACCGATAAAGCCTTTAGCTCCGGTTATTAAGATCATGTTCAAGTTTGTCAGTTAGCTCCTTCCATGTTGGAAGACTGCGCACATAGGAAAGAGCGTTCGCTTCTATTTTTTTCCTGAGATCCACGTTCGCTACCAATGCCTCCAACTTTTGAGATAGGTCTTCGGCGTCCCCCTTTTTTGCAATCATTGCCGTCGTTCCATCTGTTACGTAATCTCCAGAGCTCACATTATCATACATGGCCAGCGCAACTCCCGACGCCATTGCCCAGCGATGCGCAATAGGACGGCTATCATCTACGGAGCACCCAAGGTATATATCGCTGTCTGCAAAAAGATGTGCTAATTTCTTTCCAAAGACGTTATAGTGGTATTCATCATGCGGTGTAGTAATCGTTTTTGATCTTGTTCCATATAAAATTAATTTGATATGAGGGTATTTTTTCTGCAAAGCTTTTACCATATCAGCTCCTTCTTCGGTTCTTTTCCATGCATAGTCATGATGAAGGAGAAGCACTCGAATGCTTGCGTCATTGTTTTCCCTGTCTCTCTTATTCGGATGAAAAAGATCGCAATCAACAGCATTAAAAAGTATTTCAGTTTCTTGGTTGAATTCTTTTTTTAATATTTCATGGAGCCACGTTGCGTTGACAAACTTTCTCGTGGGCAATCGATAGACCCGTTCCACATCTGCCGGATTACCATGGTACATGCGTTCATCATGTTGGATGTATTGGAATTTTGCACCGGAGACAGGAAGTGCATGCAGTTTTTGGGCAACTTTCCAAGAATCGGCAAAAAATACATCCGCATCTCGAAGCTCTGCAAAGCTCTTTACCCTCTCTATTTTAACTCTACTCTTAGAAGGTAACAAAGAGTGACCGTGGAATAAATTCCGTATATACCTGGTCGGGCTCTCACTTTCAACAGCAACAATAATATCATGCCCACGTTTTGACAATTCCTCCGCAAACGTCAACACTACATGCACACCACCGGATAGTTTGAGGTGAGGTAGTAAAAAATTAATTTTCATGTAGAAACTTTAAACACCAGCTGATACGCGAAAAATCCGGGAAATATTCGTCCTACAAAATCCAAGCCTCGATGATGTAGATTCGGATATACATGACTCTCCTCAATAATACGCAATCCTGCTTTTTGAAACAGTTCCCGCGCCGTTGCAAGCGTAAACAACCTGATATGTCCGAAATCCAGTATTCCCCGCTCTTCATAGCGAAAGGTGCCAAAAAACATCTTGAGACGGTTTTTCCAAAAGAGCACATTGGGTGTCGTGATGATAGCACTACCGCCATCGACAAGCAGCTGTTTGATATGGATCACGAGTTCTTCGGGAGAAAAAATATGCTCGATAACTTCCGAACACAAGACGAGATCAAACCGTTGAGTCGTGAGCTCCGACGGCCAGTCAGCACGCTCGATATCAAAAGAAAAGTCTGCTCTCGGGATGATATCCACGCCCGTCACCTGCCACCCTAGCCTGGTGAGTTCTTTGGATACAAATCCCTCCCCACAACCAATATCCAAAGCGCGGCCGGGCTTTGCGGGCAGGAGCTTGAGGATCTCGCGCAGTCTTCCGCCGCTCATGCGGTAACAAAATGTCTTGCTGTTGTAGTAGGATTCTTTACTCATTGAGGTAGGAAATAAGGGGCCGAACCACCTGCTCCGGTCTTAATTTTTTTTGGTACAACGCATGGGCATTTTTTGCTATATTTTCCCGCAGTTGTCGGTCCTCTTTCAGTTCAATAATTTTCGCCGCTAAATCTTTTGGATCAGCAACGTTGCACAGCAAAATATTTTCTCGATCGGTAAACAGTTCCCGGATAGCCGTAGTATCTCCGGAAATGACCGGCTTGCCTGCAGCAATGGCCTCGTAGACCTTGTTGGGAATCACCCGCTGCGCCTTGTCTGTATCGCCAAAAATACCCAAGCATACGTCCGCCGTAGGAATAATGTTCATAAGTTCTTGATAGGAAATGGGTGGATCACCGATGATACGCACTTCGATATCGCCCTGATCTTTTAAAAGCTCGGCCGCCGTGCGTATATATTGCACACCCTGAAGCGGGATCATCTTGCCCCAAAAAAGAATACTAAACATGAAATACATTATCATCCGCGCCCACGAAGATGCGGATGAATTTTGATCTTTCTATTTTAAAGGTTTTCACAAAATACTCAATGTGCGCATCGGTGTCCAGAAGGATTTTGTCGGCGAGCTTGCACGACAACCAGTCGAGGAACCAGTACCAGTGGGCTTTGAGACTGCGCGACGACACCAACTTGCGATCAAACACCCACGAATCATAGAGTGAGTAGAATGCATCCCAGATAATAGGTTTTCTAAAAAGCAGCTTCGCTACGGGCACCGTCCAGCGCGAATCCGAGTACCCCACGATCACGGCATCATACGATTCGCGCCGTGATCGTACGACTCTAATTCCGTTGCGCTCAAGACCCGCAATCATGATGCGATTGCGGGCGTAGTTCGGATCAAAATCGCCGTAATAATAAACAGTCATATCTGTTGAATTGTCCGCTTTATTGTATGCGTATTTCCCTGTTTCAGCAACCCTTCATACGACGCTCTGTTCTTTTTACTGATTTTCTTGAATATTCTCCTCTTTGTTCCCGTCCTCAACACTCGATGATCCATAAAATGCACCCAACCCAGGAAATCCAAACCGGATGCGATGGTTTTCATAAAGCATTTATTGGGATGAAGTTGGAGCTTGAGCTTGTTTTGAAGAATAGCTCTGATCTGTACCAATTGTACATTTAGGACCGGGCGGTCTGAATTGTAGAATACAAAGTCATCGGCATAGCGGATATAGTGTTTAATTTTGAGTTTGTGTTTGATGAACTGATCAAACTCGTTCATATAGATGTTGACTAAGAGCTGACTCGTGAGATTGCCTAACGGCAAACCCGGAGAATGGCTGTTAATCACTCGATTGAGCAACCATAGAATGTCCATATCTTGCACATATGTAGAAATTATGGACATTAGGATTTCATGATCGATATTAGCAAAGAATTTTCGTATATCGCATTTGAGAACCCAACAAGTGCGGGTGTGGTTCTTACTGACTTGATAGGCAAACTGCCGGAATCTGTTGAGAGCTCGATGTGTCCCTTTCCCGATCTGACAGGAAAAGGAATCGGCAATGAATTTCTTAGAGAAGAAGGGATATAGAACTCGGTAGATTGCATGGTGAAGAAGACGATCTCGTACCGTGGCTTTGTGGATGTCACGAGGTTTGGGGTCGTTGATTTTGAAATGCTCATAGGAGCCATGGGTGTAGGTTTTGTTTTTGAGGTCTGTGTACAAATCAAAGATATGATCCATCAGATGGAGTTGGAATTCTTGAACATCTTGCTTATGGCGCTTACCTTTGATAAATTCAGACCAGGCAGAAAGCAAATTTTCTATCGAAATTATGTCTTCAAATTTCATACCATATAAGCCCCCTGTATCCTCTTTGTAGTCTTCTGCAGATTTGAGAAAATGA
>JBBTSB010000002.1:0-55700 GCA_038064915.1 Patescibacteria group bacterium | reverse complement strand
ATGCCTTATCCACGCCGCCAGCGTTCATCCTGAGCTAGGATCAAACTCTCTTAAAGAATAGTTAAGCTTTCGCTTATACTACTTAATCTGGTTAACGATACAAAATAACGTAGGTGGATCTTTTGTATCGTTGCTCACTATCAAAATTGTCAACGTTCTTTCCGTAAAAAACACTCGGGACTGACCCTATAAAGAGACAATCCCGAGCATTCAATAAATGCAGTGTTTGTAAGGGTTTTATCTCATCGTGTTGGTAGTTTAGCAGAGCAACTTATCAACGTCAAGAGGCCTTTATTCTAGTCTTTTTCCTTCGCCACTCCTCAATCTTTTTGTGATTACCCGAAAGCAACACCGGAGGGACGCGGTGGCCTTGCCAGACTTCGGGTCGTGTATACCACGGATATTCTTTTTGAATATGTTTGGAAAAGCTTTCCTCGTGTAAAGATCCTGGATTGCCTAAACTTTCGGGAAGCAATCGGGTCACCGCTTCCATGACCACCATGGCGGGGACTTCACCGCCAAAGAGGACATAGTCGCCGATTGAAATTTCTTCGTCAGCTAGGTATTGCGCCACGCGTTCATCGATGCCTTCGTAGCGCCCGCAGATCATGATGAGCTGATCGAGCTTTGCGTATTTTCTTGCCATAGCCTGATTGAACTTTTTTCCTTTAGCAGAAAATACGACTATTTTGCATTTTGATTTTTTAATTTTGATTTTAGCCAGTTCCGATGCAATCGGACCTGGCATTAAGACCATTCCAGCCCCCCCGCCATAGGGTCGATCGTCTACTTTGCGATGCGGGCCTTCGCCTGAATCGCGCAAGAAGTGCGTATTGATAGAGATAATATTTTTTGCCTGGGCACGTGCAATAAGAGCTTCTTGGGAGAAGCTCTTAAACAGGTCCGGGAAGATCGTCAGAATATCAAAGCGCATTAGAATTTTCCGATGTCTCCGACGACATCATCGAGATCTCGCATTTGAGGTTCGCTTGGTTTTTTGGGTTCTTGAATTGGGGGCATTTGCTGTCCGTGAGTACTGCCCTCGGGTTCCAAAATGCGTAGGTTTACGCGGGCGTTGTTGCGCATACCGATGATACGAGCGAGAATGCGGATTGCTTTTGCGGTTGCTCCAGATCGTCCTATCAAAAGCCCCATGTCCTCGGGATTTACTTTTACTTCGAGCAACACACCCATCTCATCCGTTTTTCTGCTTACTACAACTTCTTCAGGATGGTTGACGATGTTCTTAATGATGTATTCGACGAAATCCTTGTCTCCGTGCTGGTCTGTCATAGTATTATGCCGCTGGTGCCGCTTTATTTATTTTTGGCTTCCACGCTTTTACCTTTTCTCCTTGTATGACGTTATGGGTAATAAGAAGGTTGTTTACTGATGGCGTAAGTTGAACCCCCTTGCTCATCCAATACCGAATCCTCTCTTTTTTTGCCTGTAGCTGTTTCTTGTGCGGATCATAGGAACCCAAAAGTTCCAGGTATTTTCCTTGTGCTTTGGTTGTATGTTCAAGAACAGCCAGGCGAAAGTATGCATGACCAGGCTTGCCAATTCGTTGTAATCGCATCTTTAACATGGATGTGAGAATACCATCACCAGCCCTTTTTTGCAAGTGCATCTTCGGCGGCAGATTGCTGGGCTTCTTGCTTCGAGGGGCCACTTCCTTCGCCTACAAGATCTTTTTCCAAGTAGACTCCGACTTTGAAATTTCTCGCATGATCCGGTCCCCATTCCTCCAATACCTGATAATTCGGGGTGATACTTAGGCGTTCCTGCGCTTCTTCCTGGAAACGGCTTTTTGCATCTCGGTAGGTTTTTTCTTGTAAAATAGAAGCAAGCTCATCCATGATAAATTCCATAATCAATTTCTTTGCCGCTTCGTACCCCTGATCGAGGTAGAGCGCTCCGATGACCGCTTCAACGGCGTTTGCCAAAATATATTGGCGGGCACGTCCAGTGTCTTTGGCTTCTCCGCGAGAAAGCAACAGATGCTCATTAAGTCCTATTTTGCCGGCGACTTTCGAAAGCATCACAGAGTTTACTAACGCAGCTCGCCAGTTGGTCATCTCCCCCTCTGGATTGGAGTAGTTTAAATAAAGATATTCGGTCACCACCAGCTCCAAGACCGCGTCCCCCAAAAATTCCAGGCGTTCGTTGTGTTCGTAGTTCCATGATGGATTCTCATTCAAGTAAGATCGATGCGTCAGTGCCGTTCGCAGAAGATCTTTATTTTTGAATAGTGCTTCAAGATTGTTCATTTTTTTTCTTTGATGTTTCAAATTTTCTTGGCTCGCCGATTTCTCGGTAGATCGTGCCCAGTACGCCGTTGACGAATTTTCCCGAGGAGTCGCCGCCAAACGTTTTTGCTAGTTCAATAGCCTCGTTTATGGCGACTTTTGGAGGTACCTCATCTTGATTTCCAAAGAGAAGTTCGTATATGCCAAGTCGCAACACTGCGCGATCTACGGGGGCGATCTGATCAATGGCCCACTGAGGAGCGGCTTTTTCTATGATAGTATCAATTTCTCTTAGACGACTCACCGCACCATCCACCAGGTTTTTGATGAACTTGGTGCTGTCCATGCCGGGTGCGAATTCTTTGACATTGTGAGTTACGATCTCATCCAGGATCACCGGATCCCGTCCTTTGAAATCCCACTCATAGAGAGATTGCATGGCAATCGAACGTGAAAGATGTCGCGAGGCCATTATGAAGTAGCTCGTTTCTTTTGCTTTTCTTGTTTTTTCAATTCACGAGCAAGGACATTGACGACTTCCTTTCCCTCATAGAATCCGCAGTATCGGCAGACAGTGTGGGGAAGGGTAGGTTTTTTGCAGTGGCTACAAACTGAAAACACCCCTGGCTTCAGTGAGAGGTGGCTTCGTCTTCGTCCTTTTTGCCCTCGTGTTGAATGTGCTCGTGGAACGCCCATGGTTCCTAACCTACCATGTTACATATTAATTGGCAAGGAATTAGTTGCCGGAGGAGTCGGCGTTGGATTAATAGTTGGGGAAGGCGTTGGAGTCACATCTAAGATTTCTTTTACAATAGTTCCTGATTCCTGGGTCGCCGTAAAAAGAGCTTTGGTTTTTGAAATGAGTTGTGTGGCGCTTTGTATTTCTAGCAATGCATCACTATAAACTTCAGCTTCGAGAAGGAGCTCTGCATTCGTTAGCGCTTCTTGTGCTGCCTCGAGATTTTGTTCGGCTTCAAGGCTCAAATCGCTTGTATGCTCAATAGTGACCATGGTGTTCCACATGGCATCCAGCTGTTCTTGGGTAGACTTAAGCTTATTTTCCGCTTCAATTTTGAGGTCAGCTTCTGTTTTGGTCAAGACCCAAGATTGTTCATTTTGTACCTTCAGGGTTTCAATTGCATCGTGAATGTCATCTGCTGTGTCTTGGAGCGTCGAAAGTGTGTCTTGAACTTGTGAATGTGCTTCCTCGCTCACTTTTTCCTGAATCGTAGTCAAAACATTTTGGTGGGCATTCAGTGCAGCTTCCAGTTTCACCGCTGTTTCCAGAGCTTTCCCGGTATCTTGAGAAGCCGCTGCTGCAATAGTTGTAGATGCAACTGTAATTTGATTTTGGAGTCGTTCACGGGCTTTTTGCACAATCACAGGGTTTGCCGTCTTACTCACCGTCAATTCAGTCATTTCTTGCAATCGTTTCGTGGTGAGTTCAACTTCAAAATTCGCACGGCTCTGTACGCCGATGACAAACATCGATTCAACATTTTCAACAACTCCCACTTTCCATGCGTAGAGAAAATCACCGGGGATGCTGTATTGAGAAGCAAACGTCACGCCGCTTGTTACCACGATAAGCAGAGCTACAAGAAATGCCGGTGCGAGACGGAACAAATATCGAGATCGTATGAGATGAGGACTCTTTGGATGCTGATCCATGTAGGCAACCAAACGCCGCTTGTTGGAGGTAATCCATTTTTTATCTACGATGGAGTATCGTGAAAGTTTTTCTAATTGTTTTGTGATGTCCTTGTTCATGTCAGTGTTTTTAATTTTTCTATGGCTCGATGGAGACGGACAGATATGTTATTTTCAGACGTCTCCAATACTTCGGCAATTTCTTTTATTGAAAGATCGTTGATGTACTTCATGACAATGACGTCACGGTAATTGTCCTGTAGACGTTCGAGTTTTCCTTGAATCTCTTGAACAAGCATGCGCTGATCAAGCTGTTCGACAAAATCTGCTTTATCGGGAACATCGATGGGGTTGACGGGATCATCTATAGACAGCTCGCGCTTATCTTTGTTCTTCCGGTAAAAATCGATGACCAGGTTGTTCGCGATTCGATAGAGGAATCCCTGAACATTGGTCACTTCTTTGCCGACAGCAATATGATCCCATGCCCGGATAAATACCAGCGAAGCGATGTCCTCTGCCTCCTCTTTGGAGCTTACCCGAAAGTAGCAAAACTTGAAGATTTTCGGGGCAAAATCATCGTATATCTTTTCAAATGTCGCTGTGTCGATAACCATAGAACTAGACGCAAAATCATTATTTTTCTTACTATACCACATGTACGCATGCTTGAGCCACGCCTGGGGAGGCGGTGGCTCGGGGTGCTACTTGCGCTTTGCCTCGAGGTACAGCAGGGCGACTCTGCGGCGAATCGCGGGCGTGTTGCGCTGGGTACGGAGGAGCTGAATGGCTTGGCGGATTCTTCTCATGAATTCCTCCCTCTGGCTATATAAGACGAAAAGAGATTGACAAACATTACAGCACAGTTTGTAATTAACGAAGTTGCTGATCAATTCTTACAGTGCTAAGATGATGCATGCGTTTTGTGCATCTCCACAACCATACTCACTATTCCCTCCTCGATGGGCTCTCAAAAATTGATGACCTGATCGCACGTACCAAAGAACTCGGCATGGATGCGATCGCGATCACGGATCATGGAGTACTGTATGGTGCGATCGAGTTTTATCAGAAGGCCATAAAGGCCGGCATCAAGCCGATCATTGGTATTGAAGCGTACGTGGCGGACAACATGTATGATAAACGCCCCGGTGCTGATGGAAAGAACTACTATCATCTCATTCTTCTTGCCGAAAACACAACAGGATACAAAAACCTCATTAAGCTCACCACGGCGGCACATCTGGACGGGTTTTACTACAAGCCGCGCATCGATAAAAATCTTTTAGCACGGCATACAGAAGGACTCATTGCTCTCTCGGCATGTTTGGGAGGAGAAATCTCCCGAGCATTGCTGTCTGGAAACGACGGGAAAGCCAGACAGATTGCTATGCAGTACCAGGAAATGTTTGGGAAAGGGAATTTTTTTATAGAGTTGCAACGTCACCAAAATATCGAAGATCAAAATACCGTAACTCCAAAATTGATCGCCCTCGCTCGGGATACGGGGATTCCGCTGGTTGTAACGGCGGATGCGCATTATTTGCGTACTGAAGACGGACATGCGCATGAAGTGCTCCTTGCAGTCCAGACGGGAAATAACCTTGATGAAAAAGATCGTTTCTCTATGCGACAGGGGGATTTCTCTATTTCCTCAGCTCAGCAGATAGAAGAAAAATTTTCTGATGTTCCCGAAGCAATAGAAAATACTGCTCGCATTGCTGATCGTTGCAATGTGGAAATCCCGTTGGGAACTATCCAGCTTCCAGAATTTCCCCTTCCGTCCGGACACGATGCCAATAGCTATCTCACCGAACTTGCTTCACAAGGCTTGGTGCGTCGATATGGAACGGATATCAGTGATGAGATTCGCACACGTCTGAATTACGAGCTCGATGTCATCAAAACCACCGGATTTGCATCATACTTCTTGATTGTGCAAGATTTTGTAAATTGGGCGAAGCAGCAAGGCATCATTGTGGGTCCAGGCCGAGGTTCAGCTGCGGGAAGTTTGATTACCTACCTCTTGAACATTACCAACGTCGACCCCATTAAATATAATCTCCTCTTTGAACGTTTTCTCAATCCTGCTCGGGTGAGTCAGCCAGATATCGATATCGACTTTGACGATGCACGCCGCGATGAAGTGTTTCAGTATGTTCGTGAAAAATACGGAAAAGATCATTTTGCGCAAATTATTACCTTTGGTACCATGGCAGCCCGTGGAGGCATTCGCGATGCGGGGCGCGCTCTTGGATATTCCTATGACCTTTGTGATCGTGTGGCAAAGCTTATTCCCGTCAATCCTCAACAAGGAGAAAAATCTGGCTACCTGAAACGCTGCATTGAGGATGTTGATGAGCTCAAACAACTCTACCATACGAATCAAGACGTCAGGAAACTCATCGACGCGGCCATGTCACTGGAAGGCGTGGCACGACACTCCTCAACGCATGCTTGTGCCGTGGTGATCACGCCAAAACCGCTGACCGAGTATGTTCCCCTCCAGCGTGGCACAAAAGAGAATGACATAATCACCCAGTATGAAATGCATGCCATTGAAGATCTCGGTCTTTTAAAAATGGATTTTTTGGGACTTGCCAACCTTACGATCATTCAAAATGCTCTCAAAATCATCGAGCAAAACCACGGCATAAAAATCAATATTGATGAAATTCCTCTGGATGACAAAAAAGCTTTTCAGGTTTTCAAAAAAGCACAGACGACGGGTGTATTCCAGCTTGAATCCAGCGGCATGAAACGCTACCTCAAAAATCTCAAGCCCACGGAGATAGAAGACATTATCGCCATGGTCTCCTTGTACCGTCCAGGTCCGATGGAGCTCATTCCCGAGTATATAGATCGCAAACACGGCAAGAAAGCTATCACCTATCTCCATCCGAACCTAGAACCGGTACTCAAAAACACCTATGGCATTATGGTCTACCAGGAACAGCTGATCCAAGCTGTTCAGGTATTGGCGGGCTTTACTCCTTCGGAAGCGGATGTTTTGCGAAGAGCCGTAGGTAAAAAAATCAAAAAACTACTTGATGAGCAGGAAGAGAAATTTAAATCGGGAGCAGAAAAGGTGGGAACTCCCAAGGCTATCGCCGATAAATTTTGGGAACTCGTAGAACCATTCAATCGCTATGCATTTAATCGTTCCCATGCGGCATGCTATGCGATGCTTGCGTATCAGACGGCATACTTGAAAGGCAATTATCCGATTGAATTCATGGCGGCGCTTATGAATTCTGATTCCGGTGATATTGAGCGCGTGGCATTTTTGATTGATGAATGTCGGACGATGGATATCGAAGTGCTACCACCACAAATCAATGAGAGTATGGCTGGATTTACTGTTATACCCGGAGAGAATAAGATTCGATTCGGGCTAGCTGCCATAAAAAATGTTGGCATCAATGTTGTCGATGCGATTATCAAAGAGCGTCTGGCCAATGGTCCTTTTACTACGGCGGAAAATGTCGTTCAGCGAGTGCAAAGCAAGGATCTCAACAAAAAATCTCTCGAAAGTCTCATTAAATGTGGTGCCCTGGATGTGTGTGGTGAACGAACGGCGCTTCTGGCAAGCGTAGATGAGTTGCTCACTCATGCCCGCGAACATCAACGACAGTCTAGTATGGGGCAATCAAGTTTGTTTGGAGGGGATGTTGTTGTTCTTCCCGCACTTCGACTCAAGGAAGTCTCTCCGGCACGGCGCTTTGAAAAACTCCTCTGGGAAAAGGAGCTTCTTGGCCTTTTCATTACGGACCATCCGTTGCGAGATTACGCAAACGGCACGTCATCTATTCGTGATGTCGTACAAAAGAAATCGACTTCATCCGTCCATGTAAGCGGACTGGTTATCAAGGTTCAAAAAATCGTCACCAAAACCGGCAAGCCGATGTTGTTTACCTGGATTGAAGACATAACATCAAAAATTGAGCTTGTGGTCTTCCCTACGGTACTCGATCAGTATCCGAATGCCTTTGTGGAAAACAACATCGTCGTGGTGAGCGGCAAACTCAACGACCGCGATGGAGTCCCCAAACTTTTGTGTGATGATGTGAAGTCGGTTACCGCACTGGTGTAGACTATTTCTTTATGAAGAAAGGAACACGATTGCTTTGGCCGTAAGCGTTGCGAATCCATACGAGTGGCGATTTTCCGACAAAAGTACTCGTGGACGTGATTTTGCATATTTCTCGGTCACCCTCACCCATGCACGTCACCATGCGTTGCGGTACGGTAAATCGAATCGTGTTGCCATCACGGCTGATAAAGCTTCCCACCCAGGTGGTGCCAATGATGACCTCATTTCCCGTAGGGAGAAAATCAATTCCTTTTACCGTCACGGTCGTCCCAGCTCTGCCAATCGCTGGTGTCAACGATTCTATGAGCGGAGCATTTGTGGGGATGGGAAGTGGAGTCGACGTGGGGCTGGGAATAGGCAGGTGAGTAGTTTCTAAAACCGCCAAGCGTCCGGCGAGCGCCGGAATCTGCGATTGAGCGTCAACAAACTTGTCGGCAAGGAGCATATTCGATGCGGCAAGAGTGACAACAAACAGTGCAAGTAATGCGTGAGCAAGAGTGTTCCTCATATGATGCTATTATACATGTTTTTCAATCCACCGTGCAATGTTGCGGAGGATATGTGTCAGAGCATTTTCATTGGCGGGATTTGATTCGTCGAGGATCGGATCAGGATCAAGATGAGCAGTCGGCTCGGGAGTGGGCTCTAGAGTTGGTTCCGGGGTAGGTGTTGGAGTCGGAGTAGGCTCTGGAGTTGGAGTGGGAGTCGGTTCAGGTGTTGGAGTAATTTCAGGAGTAGGTGAAGGCGTTGGGGTGGGCTCGATACTGGGCTCTGGTGTTGGAGTTACTGTCGGGATTGGCTCCAAGGTAGGCGTAGGAGTTGGTTCCAGAGTCGGAGTGGGCGTCGGGGTCGATGTTGGCGTCGGAGTCGCAATCGCATCGCCCGTTAGCTCCACATCATCGAGCCAGAAGTCATCGCCGGAATTTCCCAAGCTTGCATAAAACCGGAATTGAAAATCAACAAGGTTATTTGCATCTGAAGGAAGCGCCAAGCTGGCAAATTGAAATGAAGTCGTTGCTGTTCCAGTGTGATCTGCAATTTGGTTCCATGTATTTCCATCGGTACTCCACTGGACCCATACATGATCACCAGTTTCCATATTTTCTTTTATTCGATACCAGTAAGATAGTGAGATGTTTTCAAAGCCAGCCGTTGACAGCATTTTGGTGATGGAGCCAATTTCTGAACCTTCTGCCGTCAAGCCCTCTGCCGTTGCCCGCTTTATGCCCATATGCGCACTAATACTGCTAGTGCCATTGACTGTCCATGGTACTTCCGACGACGTCCAGTTTGAAAAATCATCTGACTCAAATCCATCACTAAACAAACTACTACTTGCATTAGTCCCACCAACAAAAAATAAAGCAGCGAGCGCTGCGAGACTACCGGTGACGATTAATTTCTTCATATAGCCGTATTGTCTCACGTTTTGGATCATCGGAAAAGATAATTCCACGCGCGCTGTGGATAATCAGACCCTTCTTCTGACTATTGAGTCCTGCTTCAACGGTTTCTTTTACGTTTCCTCCCTGTGCACCAATGCCGGGAACCAAAAATGTCATATCGTCGACAAGCTCGCGGATTTTTTTCATTTCCTCTGGATAGGTCGCCCCCGCCATGAGCATGCAGTTGTTGTTGAAGTTCCATTCCTTGTGGACCTTTTCTGCTACCACACGCCACAGAGGTTTTTCATCTACCGTTAAGTCCTGTAGCTCTCCTGCCCCTGGATTTGAAGATCGACAAAGAATAATAGAGCACTTATCTTTTCGTTCGAGGAATGGCATGATTGATTCACGACCAAAATAGGGATGCAATGTCATGGCGTCAAAGCCAAGCCAGTCAAAGATTTCTGCAATGTATCCTCGATTCGTATTGCCAATATCTCCGCGCTTCGCATCGCAGATCAAAAATATATCCGGATGCTTCTCACGCAAGTAGTCCATCGTTTTTTTGAGTTCCCTCAATCCCTCATCCCCCCTCGCCTCATAAAAAGCAATATTTGCCTTGTAGCTTGCCACATACTCATGCGTTTGATCTATAATTTTTTTATTAAACTCAAACTGCCGCCCCTCGCCCGCCGAAGCTTTAGCGAAGGAGGGAAGCTTTTCATATTCACTGTCAAGCCCTACGCACACGAGTGAGTTTACTTTTTCAGCCCTGGAATTGTATTTATCAATGATGGACATAACTAGAAATTATCATCTACCCAAACATAAGCTCGTTGGAGATCTTGATCGTAGACGAGGAAATAGTAATCGCCGTCTCCAGGACGAACATCAAAAGAAAATTCGGGAGATTTGAATGCTAGATAGTTTTGTGGCAATTTCTTGGGCCACCAGTAAGGTCGATAGTAAAAGAAATCATCTGGTACATCAGTCGTTTGTTCAAAGCGGGAGTCTACTGCAATTTTTTGTATAGTTTCTTTGTTTGCCTCGAAGCGCCAGAAATTGGTTTCATCGATAAAACCGGCCAATCGATATGAATAGAAAGCAGAGACTGGGTACCATGACAAGGTCCCGGGCGTAGAGTCTGGTTTTGCCGGGTAATCCATGAGGCGTGCAAAAAGTATCCCACCGCCCGCAACAAAAACAAGTGTACAAACTATGACTATAACTTTGTGCGTTTGTTGTGTACGATTAGGTTTTGTCCAAAGCCAAGTCAGAAGTGTTGCGAATAGTCCCCCCGCTACCATCCCGCCTGCGTTTACCCAAAACATTGATTGAAAGTCTCGGTTAATCAGAAAACTGACCAGAGGTAGA
This sequence comes from Patescibacteria group bacterium, assembly GCA_038064915.1. Taxonomy (GTDB): domain Bacteria; phylum Patescibacteriota; class Minisyncoccia; order 2-02-FULL-40-12; family IGHO2-01-FULL-4-A; genus JBBTSB01. Next base: position 44,949 of record JBBTSB010000002.1, on the reverse strand, counting down.
CCTAGGGAAAGCGCAAGAGCAGTCTGTGTTTTATGTGATGGCGCAATGAGTGAGCCCACGATCACCGAAGCAAAGGTGCTCGCGAAAGCCAAGATCAAAAATAATCCGTTGACGGAATCCAACATGGGAATGACACCAAAAATACTACCAAAAACAAAACCAACAGCCACGATAAACGCGATCCCGTAACCTATAATAGGCGCCAAGATCCACCGAATGATTGTTTTTGTTTGTTGTTGCATATTCAAGTAAGACGTTTAATCTTCTTCTTTGGAGGTAGGAAATTTTCTCCGCTCACGACTTTTTTGCCGGTTTGGTTCTCCAGAGCTTTGCGGGCATTGCCGGAAATACGGCCGCCTTTGTGGGCTGACATGGTGTTTTCATCAAAACCCTTTGCCTCGTCGCTTTTAGCAATTTGATTTGTCGAAAGTTCTGCCAACGCAGTAAAGATCAACTCGGCATCATCCATATGGTCTCGAAGATTTTGAGCCTGCAACCCTTTGAGATGTTTATGTTGCTTCGTAGTCAGTTCGCTCCATTCCTGGTGGATGATGTCTGTCAGTATGGCATATTCTTTACCTTCTTTGACGCCACTCTCATTCCAATAATCAGTGAGTTTATTGCGCAATTCGATTCCACGCATCCGCATCTCAATCCATTTTTCCGATCTACCCATCTTTTTCCAGTGTTTTCGCGCACGGTCAACTGCTATTTGGGGATCGGCAGTTTCCTTGATCCGCTCGTACCCGACTTTGGCCAGCCAAAGCTTAAAAGGTTCGGCTTTGGGAGATGGTATGCTTTGGATAATTCGGAAGAGGGTTTGTGTTTCTGCTACGTCAGTAAGGCGCATTTTCCCATCCGCTGCTAATAATTTCAACTGGTGACATTTTGTCACCACTTCACTCCCTTCTTCTCGTAGTCTTTGGGCTAGCTTATTCCAGTATTTTCTCGCATCGGCACTTTCTGCCAAAATCCCTACCACATCCACAACCGAAAACCACCACTTCTCCTCTTTTTCATCCCAAACTCGCCGGATAGGAGTTTGCTCGAACAATGCGGGGGTTTCAGTAGTTCTGACCACCAATTGATCATAACGACTTTTGGTGCTAGGGTAAAGCCGAAAGAGAGGGAGGAACGATGCCCGAAAGTCGCCAGGATATCATGGAGCTCGTCATCGGGGAGTGTGGAAAGTGCGGTGGTTTCCTCAATGACTGTCTCTGCACGACACTCACCGAGATCAAGAAGTTCGAGTCTTCTGTGAAGAGGCTTGATCGCAAAAAGCCGCGTAAGAAGATCTCGATCAAAACGAAACGGAGGAAAAAGTGATCATGCTTTGCTGCAGTTCCCGTGCGCCCTAGAGCATCCTGCTTCTCGGGGCGCTTTAGGTTATTGAGGGGTAGTGCTTATTGAAGAGAAATAAAAATTCCGGATGGATGGGCTCACCGTGTTTGATAAGATTCTGTATTTTATTGATTGAAAGAAACTCTACTCGGTCAACTTCTGCGTTACGAATGGCAATAGGTGTTTGGTAAGAGCCCTCACAGAGGCCGAGAATTTTTTTGAGGCCTGGTGCATCGGCGCCCTCGTACCAGACTGAATCTTTGAGTTTGAGATCTGTTTTGATTTTGCACTCTTCCATGAGTTCGCGGTATCCGGCATCGAGAAAGGATTCGCCTGCAGAAACATGGCCAGCAGCTGTGGAACACCAATGCAAGGGTTTATATGAAACTCCTGCAGCTCGCATTGCTACGGCCAATTCCCCCCTATCATTAAAAAGCCACACGTGCACGATCCGGTGGGGGAGCTTTTTTTCATAAATCTCATTCTTAGCAGCCTTGCCTACGACCTTGTTATGCTGATCAATAACATCAAGATATTCCATTGAGGTATGCTTCAAAAGCCGGATAGAGATTTTCTATCACGGGGTAGTCTTGGTATTTTTTGGGATCGATCCATTCGAATTTGTCATGATCCTGACTCAACGTCACCGTTTCTGAAGCCGTAGTGCATTCAAAAAAGATGCCAACAATTTGCCACTGCTCGCCGCGCACCACCGGTCGCCATTCGTTTACAAAAAACGGTTTGCCGATTTTTACTTCCAATCCTGTTTCCTCTTTGACTTCACGAAGCAGGCTCTCATCAAATCGTTGCCCAACTTCCATACGTCCGCCCACTATATCGAACTTCGCTACGTTTGTAGCGTCTTTGTATTTCACCGATTCCCGCACAATCAAAACTTTGCCTTTGTAATTGATGAATCCTTTAGTCGCAACGAAAAGTTTAATGTCCATACTTATTTTTTAAAATAGAAAATCATCAAAATCCCAACGATTGATAGTACTACCCCTATGCCTTGAAGAAAATTCAATTTCTCATGCCAGATTAGAAGTCCCACCAGCGTTGCATAAATGATGAGTGCTGGATAGAAGATAGCAGTGAATAGCGTCTGCGGAGCACCAAGCGAGTAGGCTTTGATGATCATGAAATTTCCACCGCTGATCAAGAGACCGATACCTAATGCTATTGAGAGGGATTTCGAGGTGATCGCAAAACCCTTTTGTGCAGAAAATAAAAAGTGCAAGATGATCATTACCACCGCACCAATAAGTGACGCATAGGCATTGACCAAGAATACCGAGATATCTTTTGGTAGTAACTTCGAAAGGGCCTGGTAGGCTACGAAAAATGTTGGAGCGAAGATTGCGATAATTTTCCAGTCCATATTATTTTTTCTTTTGTTCTTCCAAAAACTTTTTACCGTGGCCGATTTTGGTGTTGATGGGAACGCCGGATTTGCAGAGCGGGCAATTTTCAGGATTGTATACATCAACACCCACGATCGTGAGGTAATCAAACGGCACCCCAATAAATGCAGGATTGATATGTTCAGGATCTTTGTTCACGATGCAGCATGCAGCGAGTGTTTTGCCACCAGCTTTTTCTACGCTGTGAATGACTTTTTTCACTGAACCACCCGTAGTTACAATATCTTCCACTACCAAAACATTTTTATCTTTTACGAACTGATCGTATCCTCGAGTGAAAATCTGATCCTTGTCCGGTTGCTTTTCGGTGTACACGCTCAATATTTCTTGCCCCTTCATTTTTGATAAATGATAGGCAACCCATTGGGATAAAATAATTCCTCCGATGGAAGGACCAACCACAACGTCAATGGGTTTGTCTTTATATTTTTCAGCGATGATTTCGGCGATACGAGAAGTATGCTTAATATGTGGATACACATAGTCTTTGTTCACATAGATAGAAGAGTGCTTACCTGACACATACACAAAATGGCTATCACGCAGTACCGCTCCTGTTTTTTGCAAAATATCGTTGACTTCTTGGTTCATAATGTTTTTTTAATATCTACTGCCAGATGCGGGTTCCACATACTTCCCGTGGCGGACATGACGACGTCGGCTCCGGCGGAGCGGTATTCGTGGTAATCGTCCGAACTCATGACCCCGCCTACGCCGATGATCTGGTAGTTCATCTTGAGCTTTTCTCGGAGAGATTTCAAGCGTTGGACCATATCGAGCCCCGCCCATTTGATCGGTGTGCCGCAGATGCCGGATTTTAATCTCCAATCTCCGCCTGGGAGAGCTTGCTTGCCTTTTGCATTGTATACCGGGGTCTGAATAGTATTAATCGCTGAAAAGCCGTCTACTACCGTGCCAAGCTCTTTTACAAAATACTCAAGCTCATTTTGATCTTCAAAATACGAAATTTTTATTATCAACGGCACGTTGCCGATTTTGTTTTTGATTGCCTCGGCAATGCGGCGAGATGAAGAGGTATCATAGCACAGCAAGGTTTTTACCAAGTTGCCTTCGTTGGGGCAACTAAAGTTTGCTTCGATTTCAGGAACTTTTGTTTCCTGCATCAGTTGCGCGGCCAAGACCCAGTCTTCGAGGAATTTTTTGTCAGTATATGTCTCATCCCAACGTGTGCCTTCGATCATTGCGCTGACCCGCTGACCTTTGCGATCTTTTGCCCATTCGACGAGTTCTGCGATATCTTGCTGCCAAACGTCTACCGGATAGCAGGGATTGCCAAAGGAGTTGGTGATGGCAAGTGGCTCTGCAAATCCTTCTTTTGTCGTAACTCCTTTTTTGGCCTGCTCTATAGAAAGATCTCCTTTGATATCGACAGAGACAACGTTGGGCCACTGGTTTGATTTTTTCTCACGCGTGCGGACCGTTTTGTATACCACGTGATCAAAGCCCATCAGCATCGCTGCCTTCATAAAGCGTGCATTGAGAAGCGGTCCCGCTGCGATACCAAAAGGAATTGCGGGATATTTCCCGAGTGAATCTTTTGGATCTATGAAAGCCCCAAAAGGGCCCTGCTCCCAGTTCTCGTAGTATGTTTTATTTGGATCGAAAAACGGTGTTTCCACGTATGACAGTTTTTAAAACTTTCCCATAGACTTCCCAGCCATCAAACGGTGACCAGTTGCACTTGGTCTCATATCCGTCGCTACCTACAGTGTAGCTCTTAGAAAAATCTACTTCAATGTAGGTATTAGGCTGTGAGGGAACGTTGAAAATCCTTTTTGGGTTTATATACAATAGCCGTTTGATGTCAGATAGCTTGATACGCTTGCGCATGACCGCTCGCCCCAGGAGTCCGAGTGTCGTTTCAAGTCCTGGCACGCCAGAAACCGGAGGATTTTTTTCTTTTTCCTCTTTGGTGTGGGGAGCGTGATCACTTTCTACCAGATCAATCGTATGGTCGAGTAGTCCCTCCCACAAAGCTTCTTGATCCGGCAACTCTCCGAGTTCCGGCTTCATAAATGCGTAGCCTTTCATGACATTTACGTGGAGGTTCGTGAGGTAGAGGTGATGTGGCGTGACGCCCGTCGTCACATCCTGACCTTTTTGTTTCGCTTTTCGAATCATTTCTACTTCCTCTTTGCGGGCGATATGACAGAGGTGTAGTCGGCGTTTGTACTTTTTTGCCATATGAAGAGCGAGTTCCAGTTTCTCCATTTCCGCGTGGACGAGGAGGAGCTTCTTTGATTCCCATGCCTTGAATATTTTTTCTATACTTTTTTTATCCTCGATTAATAACTCTCCTGTTGTGTGATTGCAGTACACTTTTAAGCCAAAGACGTGCGGGTTGTTTGCAAACCACAAAAATTCTGAAAGATTTTTCCCGTCCGTACCTGCATAAAATCCGATATCGCATAATCCTTTCTTTGAAAGAGAAATTTTTTCCTCCATTCGCTCACGCGTGAAGGTGGGTTGCGGATTGTTGGGCATATCCAGAATATAGGTAAAGCCGCCCTTGATAGCTGCGCGACTGCCCGTGACAAAATCTTCTTTATGAATCGCTCCGGTTTCGCGGAGGTGGACATGGACATCAATAAGTCCTGGGAGTTTGGTGATAGGCATTTATTTCCCTTTAAATACCCAATGCAGCAGTGCCGCACGGATATAAAGGCCATTTTTTGCTTGTTTGAAATACAGTGCCCGTGGATCTTGGTCTACGATCGCGGCGATTTCGTTGACGCGTGGAAGAGGGTGCATGACGATTCCATCTTTTTTAAACGAGGTAAGCATCGGTTGGTCGAGCACATATGTTCCTTTCACAGATTCGTATTCCTTTAGAGAAGAAAAACGTTCCTTTTGTACCCGCGTCATATACAGCACGTCAGATCGAGCAAGTACCGGTTTCATGTTCTGCTGCATTTCCACTCCAACGTTGTTGTTTTTTAAATACTGCAAATGTTCGTCGGGAAGTTTTAGTTTTTTGGGTGAGACGCAAGACACGGTGAGATTTTTATACAGCGGAAAAAATTTGAGAAGTGAGTGGATCGTGCGACCGTAGAGTAGATCTCCCACTAAAGAGATATGTAAGTTATCAAGCGAACCTTTTTCTTTGTGGATGGTGTACAAATCGAGCAAGGCTTGTGTTGGATGTTCCCCGCTTCCGTCACCCGCGTTAATAACAGGTACTGATGCGATATCAGAAGCAATCCGTGCAGCGCCGGTTTGCGGATGGCGCAGGACGATAGCGTCGGCGTAGCCCTCGATTATTCGGATGCTATCTTCCAATGTTTCGCCTTTGACGGCCGATGAAAATTGCCCCGCACTTTCGGTAGTGAGCACCTGCCCACCGAGTTTCATCATGGCTGATTCAAAAGAAAACCGAGTTCGAGTACTCGGTTCATAAAAGACTGTGGCGAGAATTTTTCCCCTGAGTGCGTTGGTGTATCCTCGCATGTCGGTTTTTTCCATTTTGCGAGCCAACACGAAAAGTTTGTCCAGAAATTTCCTATCTAAAAACTGTTCTGCGGTCACGATATGACGTAGCTTCATTATCGAAAGTGTAATGCGAACCTCATAAAAATGCAACGACGACCTCTAGGCGGGTCGTCTGTGCTCCATCCGTTTTCACGGAGAGCGGCCGTTGTCGGGTAGGTACATGCTACTCCATTTCACGGAGTGCGTTGAAAAAGCAGCAGCCGAACATCGCCACCTCGACTTCTTGAGCGGTCAGCATGCGAGGCGAGGAGCAACTAGACAGGAGCTCCTTGAGGGCAACCACCTGATCACGAACACCATGGACTGACTCCAGGACGCGTTCGCCCAGCTCCGTGGCACCTTCGAGCTGGAGTCTTCTCTCGGAATCCGATTCGAGCGTGATTGCGCAGAACCAGATCGCATCCCGGAGGATGCCCGAAGGAAACTGGTTGGCATCAATCCGTTTGTGATGCACAGCCGTTTGGAGCTGTTGAGCCATCGCACTGGCCATGAAGCTCCAGTAGTTGGCTGTTCCCGGACCTCTTGCCTGTTGCGACATCATCTCGGCCATGTGGCACCTCCACCAATACCATACCTCACCTGCTTCTTTCTTCGCAAGACTTGCTTGCCTTGCGGATAGCAATTTGGTATCCTTCTGTAAGTTTGCATACATCCAACCTCATTCTCGAAGATGGAACTAGATTTCAAGGAGAGACTCCTCGCCCCAATAGGGGCATTTTTTTTGGTGAAGTTGTCTTTAGCACAGGCATGACGGGATATGTGGAGTCGCTCACGGATCCAAGTTACTCCGGGCAGATTTTGGTGTTTACCTATCCGCTGATCGGTAATTACGGTGTTTCGCCAAAAGAAACTTGGGAGTCCACGAAAATTCATGCAACTGGAGTTGTGACCAGCACAGCGAGTGAATCGTTTGCGAAGTGGCTTCAAGATCAAAACGTACCACTCATGACCGGAGTCGACACGAGAGCGCTGACAAAATACCTCCGGTCCAAAGGAACTATGTTAGTAAAAGGAAGTTCGGGAGATATTCCTTTTGTTTCTATTCCAAAGCCTATTTCATATAATACGCAATTTAAAAAAACAATTATCTTAGTAGACTGCGGGATGAAGATGAATATTTTGCGCGAGTTGATGAAATTGCCGTTTCAGATTAAGCGCGTGCCGAGAGATTATGACTACTCTCAAGAAGATTTTGCGGGCGTGTTTCTTTCAAACGGTCCTGGCGATCCTGCGGATTACACAGAGACCATTGCAATATTAAAGAAGGTTTTCAAGAAAAATATCCCAGTGATGGGCATTTGTTTGGGAAGCCAGATTATGGGTCTTGCAGCAGAGGCGAAGACGTACAAGTTGAAATTCGGCCATCGCGGGCATAACCAACCTGTTCAAATGGATGATGGAAAATGTTTTATCACATCGCAGAATCATGGATATGCGGTAGATGAGAAAACACTTCCCAGTGACTGGTACGTGAATTTTAGAAATCTCAATGATAGTTCTGTAGAGGGTGTTGCTCACAAAACAAAGCCATTCTTCTCGGTTCAGTTCCATCCCGAATCCCACCCAGGCCCGACAGACACAAGATGGCTATTTGATCATTTCCTTAAACTTTTAAACTCTTAAACTTGAAACTTTCAAAAGTACTTATATTAGGTTCCGGGGGGTTACGCATCGGACAGGCCGGGGAGTTTGATTATTCCGGTTCACAGGCGATCAAAGCGCTTAAAGAAGAAGGCATTCAAACTGTACTTATCAATCCCAATATTGCCACCGTCCAAACAGATGGAGATATGGCTGACAAAGTGTATTTCCAGCCTCTGCAGTTGGATATCGTACAGAAGATTATCAAGCGCGAAAAACCGGATGGAGTACTGGTGAGTTTTGGTGGGCAGACTGCATTGAATTTGGGACTACAACTGGAGGGAGTACGAATCCTTGGTACACCCGTCAAAACAATAAAAATCACCGAAGATCGCGATCTTTTTAAAAAGGAACTGGGAAAAATCTCTGTCAAAACGCCACGCAGTATTGCCGTATACTCAATGACAGAAGCTGTGGCGGCCGCAAGAGAAATTGGCTATCCGGTAATGATTCGATCGGGATACTCTTTGGGAGGCCTTGGATCCGGACGAATAAATAGCGAAGCGGAGCTTAAGAGTCGTGTGTTAGAAAAGCAAATGCTCATTGAAGAGTACCTTACGGGCTGGAAGGAAATTGAATACGAAGTTGTCCGCGATCGCGATGGAAATACGATCACGGTATGCAACATGGAAAACCTCGATCCGATGGGCATTCACACGGGAGAAAGTATAGTGGTTGCCCCGAGCCAGACGCTCAACAATCACGAGTACCACATGCTCCGCGAAATCGCGATAAAAACCATCAATCATCTTGGCATTGTCGGTGAGTGCAATATTCAATATGCGCTCCATCCTACCTCGGGAGATTATAGAGTGATCGAGGTGAATGCGCGTCTTTCCCGCTCCAGTGCCCTGGCCTCAAAGGCCACCGGCTATCCTCTTGCCTATGTCGCCGCAAAGCTCGCGCTTGGCTATCGCCTTCACGAACTCAAGAATGCGGTGACCAAAAGCACATCTGCTTTTTTTGAGCCGGCACTGGATTACCTGGCAGTAAAGATTCCGCGATGGGATTTGCAGAAGATGAAATCCAGTGATCACCATATTGGTTCTGAAATGAAAAGTGTGGGCGAAGTCATGGCTCTGGGGAGATCGTTCCCAGAAGCTCTGCAGAAAGCCATACGGATGTCCTCCGGAGGAGGATCCGCCTCCGGCGGACTGAATTACCTCGACGAAATCAAACACCCTACTGATAGAAGATTGTTTGCCTTGTTAGAAGCATTTCGCCAAGGCATGACGGTCAAAAAAGCCCATCAACTTTCCCAAATCACGCCGTGGTTTTTGGAGCATATCAAGACAATTGCAACGTTTAAAATCAAAAAAGATAATCTTCGCGAAGCAAAACAACTTGGCTTTTCTGATAGAGACATAGCAAAAAAGCTACGAACGACAGAAGAGAAAATTCGCCAGCGGCGAATCAAGCAAGGCATTGTGCCGATCGTGAAACAAATTGACACACTTGCCGGAGAGTTTGATTCGGAGACAAATTATCTCTACACGACCTATCATGGAACCGAGCACGATGTAGAACCCCTCAAGAAGCCCATGATTGTGCTTGGTTCCGGGTCGTACTGTATTGGCTCGTCAGTGGAATTTGATTGGTCAGCAGTGAATACGGTCAAAACGCTTCGCAAGCATGGCAAGAAAACGATCGTCGTAAACTCCAATCCCGAAACTGTCTCAACCGATTTTGACATATCAGATCGATTGTATTTTGAAGAGCTCACGCTTGAGCGTGTTCGTGATATTGCCGATTTTGAAAACGATCCCTCTATCGTAGTCTCGGTGGGCGGACAAATTGCAAACAATCTTGCTCTGCCATTAAGTACTAGTGGCTATGCACTTCTTGGTACTTCCGCCAAAGACATCGACCGGGCCGAGGATCGCAACAAATTTTCTGCGATGCTTGGTGACCTCGGTATCGATCAACCCGCCTGGACTCAAGTCACGACCCTTGCCAAAGCCAAAGCATTTGCTAAACATTTCGGGTATCCCGTCCTAATCCGCCCTTCCTATGTGCTCTCCGGTGGCGCCATGAATGTGGTTACCGATGAGCGTCAGCTCAAAGAATATCTCACTGCCGCAACCCAGCTTTCCCCTGATCATCCGGTGGTGATTTCAAAATTTATCACTGGGGCAAAAGAGTTTGAAATTGACGCAGTCGCACACAAAGGAGAGATGGTGATATTTGCGATTTCCGAGCATATCGAAAACGCTGGCGTGCATTCGGGCGACGCCACCGTAGTACTTCCTCCGCAGCGGCTTTACCTCGAAACGGTCCGTCGAGCTAAGCGTGTAGCAAAAAAAATCGCCGCCACTCTCAAGATTACCGGTCCATTTAATATTCAATTCATCGCCAAGGATAACGAAATCAAGGTCATCGAGTGCAATGTCCGTGCTTCGCGCTCCTTCCCGTTTGTTTCCAAGGTGATCAATCGAAATTTTATTGAGCTTGCAACCGAAGCGATGCTGGGGATTAAACACGACGTACATTTCCGTACGCTGGATTTGGACTATGTCGGCGTAAAAAGCCCTCAGTTTTCCTATGGACGTCTCAAGGGTGCTGATCCGGTGGCGGGCGTGGAGATGGCTTCTACTGGGGAAGTTGCGTGCCTGGGCGGAGATTTACTCGAGGCTTTTTATCGCTCGTGGCTTTCGACCGATCAGTCTGTTGATGGCAAGCGGATTCTCTTGAGTATCGCCGATGAAGCAAAACAAAAAATGCTTTCTAGTATTAGATTACTATCCACTAACCACTACACATTATTCACTACTAAGGGCACGCACGATTTTCTCAAACAGCATGGTATTTCGTCTGTTCTCCTGAACCGTTTAGGTGAGCGTGAACCGACGATTGAGAAGATTATCAGAGAAAGTGGCGTAGATCTCGTGATCAATGTCCCTTCCCCGGGCGATGGCATTGGTGATGCAAAAACTATTCGTCGTCTCGCTATCGACAATCATATTCCGCTCATCACCAACGCAAACATAGGAGCGCTTCTCATGCGTTGTCTTGCAGAAGTGGACCTGAAAAAACTACAACCGCGAAGTTGGCAAGAAATTATTGGTTGACCTATTTCCTATTTCCCTTTTGGATGAGAAATGTTTTCGGAACGCCGGAAAGAGAAGGATTTGTGCCTCCTTGCGCGTCAATACCGTACACATAGAGTGTATGAGATTTACCGTCTCGATATATTGTTGGAATCTTCCACATAAAACCATGATTACCTACGTCGGAACGGAATTGGTTGGCGGTTACTCCTGCTGCCAGTGTTCCTGTTCCGGCGGGGCCGTCTATATAAAAATGAACATTGATGGGCGAGGAGGTATCATTGGGATCCAATGCCCATCCCCGGGCTTCTCCGTTATCAACAGAATCAAGCCACCCGATAGGTGCTTGGTTGCCGTTTGTAGGCGTTGGCGAAGGCTGCGAAGTCGATAGGGAGAGACCCGAAATATCGAAATGATTTCGTAAAGCATTTTTCACATTGCCCGAATCAGCTACGTATGCGTCCAGATGCGGAGAAAAGGTGCGAACCGTTGCCGTACCCGTCGCTGGATAAAACCTCATAATGCGCAGATATCCACTGCCGCCTTCGAAAGAATGTGGGTACTCGGATGGCGGAACGTACCCTCCACCTTTATCTCCATCTACTGATGCTCCGTTGAAGGGACATGATGTGCCGCCGACGTAGTTTGTCGAATATCCGCATTGATACAAACCCTGAAAATTTGCCATGATTTGATGAATGCGATTGCCATTATCGCCCGTGCTTGCGAGATAACTCCAATCCCACTCATGGCCATGAATGGTGAATGCGATATTTTTATGCTTGCGTACCAGCTTATTCCAAATATTTTCTCCTTCCAGAGATCGCTTCCCGCTTGCTAAAAGATAGCTATGGTTGAGAACGATGGTTTTATGATTGGGATGGCTTGTGATCACCTCGTTTCCCCAGCGGAGCATATCGTCGGTAGGATGTTCCTGGAGAGCAAGAACCAGCCATTGAGTACCTCCGACCTGAAACGTGTGGTAGGTATTGTTTGTTTTCGTTGGTTCTTTGTCGTATACGCCGCTCAAATTGGGGAAAACACTGGCTGGGAAGTTCTTATTGTAGAGGCTGTCGTTGACGGGACTAATTCCCCAATCATGTGCGGCCAAGGAAAAAGCGTAGGGAACTATGCCGTCGAGAAGCCCCATGCTTTTTTTTGCGCGAGACCACTCGATAGTATTTGTTCCGTTTTCTACGATGTCTCCCACATGGAAAACAAAGGCAATATTCTCTTTTGCTTTAGTATCCCGTATCCATTGTGTCTGTTTGGTAAAAATTCCCGCACGACCCGCGTCATCTACGTAGTGCTGAGTGTCTGGCAGAACAACAATGGTGTAGTGATCGGGTCGGACAACAGATGCAGTTGTGAAATCGATGCCCTTTGACCATGCGCCTCCGGCGGCGTTTCTCACCCACCAGGTGTAGGTGGTGTTTGGTTCCAAAAAGTCTGATGGAATCGTAAATGACGTGGTGGTTATTTCTTGGTTGCGGTAGTATGGATTGTTGGGGGTCTCTTTTTTGCTGATCCAAAAATCGTACTTTGCAGCGCCCTGGATGGTAGTCCAGGTGAATGTCGGCGTCAACGATGCCGTTGAGGCTTCACTTTCGGAAAATTCGAGCGCCACCTCGTGTGTCCGCGCCCACCAGGTGATGACTGCGCTGATTGCAAGAAAAGAAAACAGAATGCAAAGTAAGAGTGAAATTCGTTTGTGCGGATGCATGTAACGTATTATATGATGGTCAGGAGTGCCTGTCTAGATATTCCTTGACCCCTTTGAGCCAACCACCGGTGAAGTAGTCTTCGGGTTTGAACGTGGCGATGTCTACCCATTCGCTTTGTGTATGCAGTTCTGAAAGCTTGATTTTCCCTCCCAAAAACTTTGCTTCGTAGCCTACGGCAAAAATCCGCACAGATTGGCCCGATGAGTTTTCGATTCGCTCATGTCTGAAAAACACTACGGGTTTGCCAATCTCGTACCGCACGTCATCTCCCAACTCCTCCAATATTTTGCGTTTGATCACCTCCTCCAGCGGCGTATCGAATTCATCCTTGCGAATCCTCCCGCCGGGCAAATCCCAATCGCCGAATTTGTCTTTAAAAATAAAAAGCTTACTTGCCTCGCCGCCAGGCGGGCCGTCAACCAGAAATAGTTTTACTGCTATGTAGTATAGGTCTTTAGGGTCAGGCATATTAATTCACCACGTTTTGTGGTTTACCTTTCAAAAACTGTTCGATGTTGGAAGTAAAAGTTTCAAACATATTTTGCATCGATTCTTTGGTACGGAAGGCAATGCCTGGATAAAATTCCACGTTCTTGAGCGGAGACAATTCTTTGATGATAGCTGGATCGAGACCGTGCGCATTGTGGAAAAGCAAATGTACTTTTCCGCTTTTCACCACTGATCGCATGGCATTCCAATCAATCGGACGCGATCCTGCTGTATTTATAAAAATTACCCCTTGCTTCATGAGTCCGATCTGTTTTTTTCCTATCATACCATCGGTACTCTCATTCTGGATTACGTTGAGAGAGATCACGTCGCTTGCCTTAAGGAGTTTTTCCAACGAAGCATTCTTTCGGTGGCGGGAAAAGTATAGCACCTTCATGCCGATGCCGTGGCCGATTTCCGCCACGCGGCTTCCGATCTTTCCTGTACCGACTACTCCGAGTGTTTTGCCTGCCAATTCGGTACCTACGAAAGAAGCAAAGGAATAGTCTCCTGTCCGTGCTTGGACTTTTGCACGCTCCAGTTCTCGCATATGCTCAAACAAAACCGCGATCGTCCACTCGGCCACAGCTTCGGTACTGTACCCGCCCAGATTGCAAACTACGATACCTTTCTTGTGAGCATATGCTGCGTCGACACCATCATAGGCCGTTGAGAGCGTACCGATGTATTTGAGTTTCGGTGCCGCATCTATAACTTTTTTGGAAACTTTTGTAGATATATTGCAGAAAATTGCATCAGCACCCGCGAGGGCTTTGTTAAAATCAGGACTGTCGGATTTCACGCGTTGAATACTAAATCTACGCGTGATTCGATCAAGATAGGGCTTAGGAATTTCTATGATGATATCGACTAAAAGCGCATTTTTCATTGTTCTTCAAAAAAATTCATTCCCTCGCGCTGATCCATAAGCTGATACGCCTGTTTCATTTCCTCCGGCGTGTTGATGTAGATGATTTTAAATTTACCGGAGGCGATTTGATTTACATAGTCGAGATGCAATTCAAGGATATGTACCAGGCCCCAGTAGAGCAACTTGCCGTCGCGATTTTCGATCAAAAAATTCCGTGTGGGCGGCGCGTGATAAAAACGCAGGCCCTTCTTGTCGTGAAATTCAAACACTCGATCAGCAAAGTCTTCGGCCTTGAGATTCTTTTTCAGATGCTCCTCATATACGAGCTCTGCCGGAAACCCCTGCTCGCGCGTGATTTGGAGTGAATCGTTGTGAGTAAATTGCGTACCCATAGTCTAGTCAGATCCTAGCGTGAATCCAAAACTTTGAACAGGCCTTAAAACGGATGATTATTGGTGATCCACTCTTTCCAGCCGGCGCTATTGTTGAGAAAACCATCTGGAACTTTTTCGAGCTCCGTCAGAAGACCAGACACTGTAAACCATCGAACTTCGGCAACTTCGAGTGGATCGAGATGGAATTCTTGTCGCGGAATATCTTTAGTTGCAAAAAAGTACTGACAATAGAATCGCTCACGATCCGATTCTCTGGTAATAAATTTTGGTCCCAAGGTCATCGCAAGATCATATATCCCTAATTCCTCTCCTAATTCACGCCGAATAGTTTCTTCGTACGACTCTTCTTTCTCGACTGCCCCTGCGACGGCAAAGCCCCATTTATTGGGATGATGTTTTTTGTGAGAAGAGCGTTTGGCTAGCAAAATCTCACCATGAGAATTCGTTAGCCACAGCGATGCGATACGACGTAGCTGCCCCGAGCCATCAACGTCCTCACGCTCCATGTGATCGATGATGTTGTCGTGTTCGTCTACGATCGGTACGAGTGTCATGATTTTTTCAATTCAAAAATCATAAACATCGGGATTTTTTGGTGGATTTCGTAGAAGGACGGCTTGAGTTTCTTGGCGCCTTCGGTGGCTTTGGGTTCCAGAAAATCCACTATTTCAAAACCGGCTTCACGAATTTCTTTCATGATTTCCGACAACGGCTTATGGTAATACGTTACCTGAAAATCTCCAAACCACAAATCATTCACTTTCCGTGTATTCAAATAATCACCGTGGATTTCGGCTTTGCCGCTTTTATGCTTGATATATGAAAGTTGATTAACGTGTTTGTCTTCATCTTTGATCGATTCCATTCCCCACCTGACAGGATGATGCGTGGAAAAGAGAAATGTGCCGTTGTTTTTTAAAACCCTGTAGACTTCATGCAGAGTTTTACCCCAATTTTTTACGTAGTGCATCACGAGACTTGAGTAAACATAGTCAAATGCATCATCCGGAAAGTCCAGCTTTTCCATATCCATGACACGAAAATCCAAGTGCGGATATTTTTGCTTGGCAAGATCGATGAGGCCCGATGAGATGTCGGTGCCGATCACCCGCGCGCCCCGCCCGGCAAGTTGGAGGCACTCCTGTCCTGCCCCGCACCCTAAACACAAGACGTCCTTGCCTTTCAAATCCGGAAGCTTTGCATACATGGCGGGTTTTTCGAGGTACTCGTGCGCGAGGTTTTCTTTTTCGTCGAGCCGATTCGCCCATCGGGCCGCGTAGTCATCGTATGCTTTGATTGTTTTTGGATCAGTTGGCATTATAACGCAATCTCAATCTCCACCGGGCAATGATCGGAGCCGAGGACTGATGCGTGGATGGAGGCTGTTTTAACTTTTGATTTCAATTTCTCACTTACAAAAACATAGTCAATTCTCCAGCCGATGTTGCGCTCGCGGGCGTTTGCAAAATGAGACCACCAGGTGTAGTGTCCCTTGCCTTTGGTAAGGATGCGAAAGGTGTCCACAAAGCCGGCGTTGACTATCTTATCGATCCCTTCCCGTTCTTCCACGGTGTATCCTTTTTTGCCTTCATTTTCTTTGGGTCGCGCAAGATCATCAGGCGTATGCGCGACGTTCAGATCTCCGCAAAAAATTACCGGTTTGGTTTTCTCTAATTCTTTCATGTACGCGAGAAACGCCGGATCCCAGTGCTTATGGCGGAGCGGAATGCGCGAGAGATCATCTTTGGCATTTGGCGTATAGACCGTCACCACATAGTAGTCATCAAACTCCAACGCCGTCACGCGGCCTTCACTATTGGGGTCGCCGTAGCCATCGCCAGACATATCAAATTGCTTCTTGATCAAATCAGGGAGTCCAAGCGTGACTGACAAAGGCTTCGTGTTAGAAAAGATCGCTGTACCCGAATATCCCGGCCGCTCGGCCGAATTCCAGTATTCCTCATAGTCGGGCAGATCCACTTCACTTTGATGCTGATGGGCTTTGGTTTCTTGCAAACACAAAATATCGGGATGGTACTTCTCTACGAACGGCACAAAAAGCCCCTTCTTATGCACCGCCCGAATGCCGTTGATGTTCCAAGAAATGAGTTTCATTTCTTAAATTCAATCTGTATTGCGTGGATTTCGGATTGGCCGGTGTTTTCGACGGCATGGAGCGTTTCAGGCATGTGGGCGGTGTGGCCGTCAGCAAAAGTGACGTCTTTTGTTTTCCACGTTTCGTCGGTAAAGCGTAGCATCCCACCCTTGAGAATGTATGTGATATTTCTCGGGTGGCGGTGCATGCCGGCTTTTTCGCCTGGCTTTACGTGCACATCAAGTATGCGAAGCTCTTCGTCATCATAAACGAGTTTGTGAATATCAGGAGCGATGGTAACCGCGTCGTCTGGTGGAATACTCATTTGATTATTCCCATTTCCTCACCGATCTTTGCAAACGCGGCTACGGTGCGGTCGATTTGGGATTTGGTGTGGGCGGCGGAAATTTGCACACGGATGCGGGCTTTGCCTTTGGGGACCACGGGATAGGTAAACCCGCGCACGTAGATGCCTTCGGTAAAAAGCTTACGTGCCATATCAGAGGCGAGTTTTTCCTCAAAGAGCATGACCGGATTGATGGGATGTTTACCATCACCGCCCAGCGTAAAGCCCAGCTTCGAGATTTCGGTGCGGAAATATGCCGTGTTTTCGGAAAGTTGTTTCCGACGTTTCGCAAGTGTGCTATCAAAGTTTTGTAATACATACAAAGCTGCCGCAGCAATCATGGGTGGCAGGCTGTTTGAAAAAAGCGTCGTGCGGCTGCGCTGGTGCAGGTACTCGATGATTTCTTTGCGTCCAGTGGTAAATCCTCCGCCTGCGCCGCCCAGGGCTTTGCCAAACGTAGAAGTGAGGATGTCTACTCTATCCATGAGACCCTCGATGCTTCCCCTGCCGTTTTTACCCAACACGCCACTTCCGTGAGAGTCATCTATCATAACCAGTGCGCCATATTTTTCCGCCAAGTCGCAAATTTCTGAAATCTTTGCTGTGTCGCCGTCCATGGAAAATACGCCGTCGGTGCAGATTAGCATTCTTCGCCGAGGCCCGGCCTCGACAAGTTGTCGTTCTAGATCAGACATATCCGAATGCTTGTACCGAAATCGCTCTGCTTTGCAGAGACGCACACCGTCTATAATTGAGGCGTGATTTAGCTCATCGCTAAACAGTGCATCACCTTCCTGCAATATAGTTTCAAATAAACCCGTATTTGCATCAAAACATGATGTGTAGAGAATCGCATCTTCGGTGCCAAAAAACTTCGATATTTCTTTTTCGAGGTCTTTGTGAATCGTAGAAGTTCCACAGATAAATCGCACACTGGCCATGCCGTAGCCGTATTTTTTTACACCCTCTATAGCAGCTTCTTCGAGCTCTTTGCTGGAAGCCAAGCCGAGATAGTTGTTTGCACAAAAATTTAAAAGTTTCTTGTCGCCGACTTGTATTTCTGTTCCCTGCTTGCCGATAATTACACCCTCTTCTTTGTAGGTGCCATTCTCGCGCATCTCCGCAAGATCCTTTTTAAATTGCTCCTTGATGTTAGTGAACATGTTTGAGGTTCTTGATCATTTCTTTTGTCATTTTTACAAGATCAAATTCATGCTTCCATCCCCAGTCGTTGCGCGCTTGCGAATCGTCGATTGATTGGGGCCAGGAGTCGGCGATGGCTTGGTGAAAGTCGGGCTTGTAGGTTATCTTGAGCGGAATGTGCTTGTTGATTTCTTGTGCCAATTCTTCGGGTGAAAAACTCATGGCACTGAAATTGTAACTCGTGCGAATACTGATCTTTTTTGCGGGAGCTTCCATAAGGTCAATGGTGCCACGGATCGCATCGTCTATGTACATCATGGGCAATATTGTATCCTTGGAAAGAAAACACTGATAGTTTCCTTTCCGCAGTGCCTCAAAAAACATGGCAATAGAATACTCTGTTGTTCCATCGGAGGGCTCAGTTTTGTAGGTAATCAATCCTGGATACCGGATGCTGCGCACATCCAAACCGTACTTTAAAAAATAATACTGACAAAGCAATTCACCCGCGACTTTGTTCATTCCGTACATTGTCGTAGGTTCGAGGATAGTATGTTGTGGTGTTTTTTCGCGAGGGGTTGTGGGCCCAAATGCTGCGATAGAGCTTGGCCAAAAAACCCGGAGTTTGTATTGAAGTGCAAGATCAAGAACATTTTTGAGGCCAATGAGATTGACCTGCCACGCGAGTTCAGGATTGCGTTCACCTGCGGCAGACAGAAGGCCCGCAAGATGAAAGATTGTATCAATCTTATTATCTCGAATTGCCTTTTCTAGAGAGCTGACATCAGTCACATCGACGCGTAAGCCATCGCGTATATCGCTGGCAACGACCGTTTCCACTCCTTTCTTTTTTTGGAGTGCAGGAACCAACTCCGATCCGATTTGTCCAAACGCACCGGTGACAAGTATGTTTTTCATATATAGAAACAAAGACAACCTAAGATTATTTTAACCATCCTTCAACGAAATCTCTGTAGCCACCATCATCTGTAATCAATGAAGCACTGTCTCCGTTAGTATCTCGCATCGAGACGTATTTGGTTAATTTATCAATAAAAAACTTATTTCCGTTTTCATCTTCCAACGTTATAGTGTTGCCAGTTTTACTTACTTCAACTAATTCCGAGACACCCAAACTTCTTGGCGAAAGATATTGCATCTTTATTACTTCCTCCAGTGAGAAATGCTGATGTGAATTCTCGTCAAATTTGTTGAGCGTCTGAAGAATATAATATTGTCGCGAATTTGATGGCTGATCTGCAACATTATCAAATTTTACAAAACCGCGTATCTCCCCGATTAGGCCATTTTGTGTTTCAAGTAGGGTATTTTTTAGTTCAATGTCGGGTATGACTTCGTACTGATAAAGTAGATCAAACTTATGACCCTGTTTTATTACATAGGATGTAATATAAGAAGTGGAAATGATTACTACCAGCAAAAACAAAACCATTAGGCTTACCCTTCGTTTTTTAGACAATGAGTTTTTAAGATTTTCTTTTTCCATAACTTAAAAATATTTTGTCAATAAGTTTGTTTATTACAATTTTTGGCGGAGAGGGAGGGATTTGAACCCTCGATACCCTTTCGAGTATACCGCCTTTCCAAGGCGGCGCACTAGGCCACTATGCGACCTCTCCACAAATTATCAATCATTTCCTGTAGCTTTAAGAAATGCTCTTTACAGGAATATCTAATTTTAAATGTTCCTAAAGGATTTGCTTTAAACTTTCCTGTTTTTTGTTTCAAACAAATCGATTTTTGAAACTGATCCATAGGAATACCAGACGCTTCAGACCAAATCGCTTTTAGCTTATTCTCGTCCAAGTCAGGATAAAAAAATAACTGTCCTCTTACTCGCTTCCAGTCGGCTCTGATGATCTCTTTCATGAAAGTCGAGAAACTTCTGATTATGTTTGGATCTGAATTTGTTAACTCCATCGAATAAATATATCGATTTTTTGATCGAAAATCTCTCCGTGCTTTGGTACCCACGCAAGCATATAACGATGCCCCAAGGATAGTTAATGTTTTTCTATCCATGTACGCTATTATAGCGTGCTTATTGATTCGTGTAAATGAACACTATCAACTTTCCTATCGTTTGTTATATCACTTTATGAGACGTTTGACGAGAGCATTAAACTGTTCTCCCCGGTCGTATTCGTTGGTAAATTTTTCAAAACTCTTGGATCCCGGGGAAAACAGTATTACGTGCGGCCCCATAGCCAAAGCGGCTTCCAGGCAGATCTTGAGCGTCGGATACGTGTGAAGTTTTTTGTTTAGCGCATGCAACATTTTTTTTGTCGCGCTACCATCAAGAAGGACAATATGCTCAGGCACGATGTAATTGAGAATAATCTTTGCCCAGGTTTTGTATTCCAGCATACGATCCGTTCCACCCGTGATCAGGACTGTCGTTGGTGAGCCGAAGCGCTTTACGGCGGCAATCGTGCCTTCAGGTGATGTTGCCGTGGTGTCATTGATGATAGTGAGATGGTTGTTCTGAAAAACAACTTCCTGTCTAAACGGAACGTTTGGCATTGTGGAAAGTTTTGATTGTATATCAGTCCACGAGACACCACTCAGATGTGCCGCAAGAGCGGCGGCCAGAAGATTTTCTACATTGTGATTACCCCATGTGGCAGAAAACTTTGCAAGTTCCAACACCGGCTTGCCCAAAAAATATCCCCGACCATTTTCATAATGGAGACCATCAAACTTTTCCGGAAGCTTGGTAAGCGAAAAAAACCACTCATTAGACTTGTGTGGCAGACTCAAGAGATGCGACGTCCAGGAGTTGTCGTAGTTCAATATGACATGTTGATCGGCTTTTTGATTGATAAACAAATTTGCCTTGGTGGCAACATAGTCACGGTAGTTTTTGTATCGATTAAAGTGATCTTGGTAGATATTGGTGATGACGGCGATATCAGGCTTTCGAGTTTCGGGGGTGAATAATTCAAGAGAGAAAGAAGACATTTCAGTAACAGCTTCGCTAGCTTCATTAGCTGCTTTAGCTTCGATAGCTTTCAGAAATGCATGCTCCGGATTATTTCCCGCTAAGATTACTTCTTTGCCAATCAAGTGCGCAATCCAGTTTGCGGTAGTTGTCTTTCCGCGGGTACCCGTTACGCCAACAATTTTTCCGGGGAAAGAATTATAAAAAATAGTAGCTTCGTTGACCACTTGTTTTGCTTTCTTCAGCAGTGGATGATTTGCCGGAACACCGGGATTCAAAACAACAATATCGGCTGTTTTGATGTCCGAAACTTTATGCTTGCCAAGCGCGAGCTTGTATTTGCCTTTGAGCTGTTTGATCGATGGCGCAAGCTGCTTTGCATTCTTCAGATCCGTAATCGTGACCTTGGCTCCCTGCTTGATAAACCAATTCGCCGTCGCAACCCCACCCCCAAGCAGGCCAAGCCCAAAAATGAGGACTTTTTTGTTGCGAAACGGTTGTGTTTTGTTAGTTTTCATATGATCGTAATTCTGTGAGAATAACTTCAAGGTGATCATTGAGTTCTCGAACAGACATGTCCCGCCGGTCTCCTTTGAAATAGATTGTGACGGGTACCAGGGCGGATTTTGTTTCCAACACCAGCAAGACCAGGCGAAATGATTTATTTTTGCCGCGTGGAATGTCCTTTTTCGATGCTAAGCGGAGTTTATACAGATTGTCGCCAAGAGAAACAGTTTGATCTTTTCGGAAACGATGCAAAGCCTTCGTGATGACTTCTTGGAGATGAACATATTTCTTGCTCAGTTGCTTGAGCTGACGACCAAAATGCGGGAGCCAGAGCGGTTTATACATTGGCCAGTACTTTCTCCAGCGATGGAAATTTTTTCCCCTTGAATCGGTGTGCAATTTCTCGTTCAATCTCCTGGACTAAGTACGCTCGGCGCTCATCCTGGGTGGCAAATGGTTTTCGAGACTCTTCCATTACAAAGCGCATCGCGCTGAAGCGGAAAAACTCTGCTTTGCTCGCAAAACCACGCTTTTTAATCACGGCGGTTACCTGCCGCTCAAGCTCTTTTGGAATCGTAAAATTTACTATAGCCATGGTATGTATATGGATTATATATGTATCTTATATATACTACCAAGACGGGAAAATGGAGTCAAGAGTTATTTTTTCTTTTCCGGCAAGAAATCCCAAATCAGCCGGAACCAGGTTTTGTAGGATTCTGCCAAATCGCGGTTGATCACTTTTTTGGTTTTCGCATTTTTCGTACTTCTTCCAGATTTTTTTGATTTCTACGATTAACCTCTATTTCTTGTTTTTGCTTTTCTTGAATTAATTTTTCTTGCAGTTCATTTTTTAGAACAAGAATTCTATCGAGATATGCCAAGGCTTGAACTTGCTCATGGCCTGAAAGTTTTTCCATGATGCGAGTTTTGAGCTTGATTGGGCTGAATGCAAGCTCTAACTCATCCCATACCAAGCGGCCGTGATCAAAAAAAGGATCGATGGTGTCAACATACTGAAGGTTTCCTTCAGGATCTTTTGAAAAATTTCCGGTGGTTGATTCAACTCCTCCTGGTGTCGTATGGCCTACCATCATTCCGATGCGTTCCATTTCCTGAATGAAATCAAGATATTGAGGATCTGAACGTAAGCGTTTGTCGATTTCTTTTTTTTCATTTTCATCTCCCAAATACCCAAGTTCCTCCATTCTTTTATGATCTTCCCCGAGCACCATCTTATCTGCGATAAAATAATTTGCAGTTTTTTGCGTACCTTTCTTATACAATTGTTCATGCCCTACCTGATGGATCGTATAAAACCACTTAGGATAGAGCATATGAAGTATGTTCGTCAGATAGTATCGAGCTTTAGTAACTTCAGGTTTTCGTTTCCATCCTTTCAGATAAATCCCGATTATTTGATCAGGGTTATTTTTGTTTTCATATACTGCTTTTTCAAGACCATGACCAAGCATTTCTCCGAGTTCCACGGTTCCGGCTTTGATTTTGGGTTTTTCTCTGGCCATTTTTATCTTGTCTCTCTTAATCTTTTTATCCTATCCGACAAAGGTGGATGCGTCATGAAAAGCTTTGCCAGGAAACTGGGTTCTTCGGTGTCGTCTTCGTTCAGAGGATTGCCGATGAAGAGGTGCGCGGTGGCGGTGTGGGTGTGGGGCATGACGGTGTGATCGGCACGGATTTTTTCAAGGGCAGAGGCTAGGCCATCGGGGTAGCGGGTCAGCAATGCACCGGAGGTATCGGCAAGATATTCGCGTTGGCGAGAGACGGCGAGGCGGATCATGGTGGCGGCAATGGGTGCGATGATCATGGCGGCAAGTCCGATGATGAGGCCGATGCCTCCCCCACCATTGTCATTGCTTCGGCGGCGTCCTCCAAAGAAAGACATACGAAGGCCTATATCGGCTACGATGGCAATCACACCAGCCAAGACAACTACAACCGATGAAATCAAAATATCTCTGTTGCCGATGTGAGACATCTCATGGGCGAGGACGCCTTCGAGTTCCTCGTTATTTAATTTTTGCAAAGCGCCTGTAGTGACCGCGATAGCCGCATGCTCGGGATTGCGGCCCGTGGCAAAGGCATTGATCTGCGCGGCTTGCATAATATAGATTTTTGGTAGAGGAAGGCCGGCGGTGATGCAGAGATTTTCTACGATTCGGTATAACTCAACTGCTTCAGTGCGGGAAACAGCATGAGCTCTCGACATAGAGAGCGCGATTTTGTCCGACCACCAGTAGGCGGCAAAGTTCATCACGATACTCAAGATGATGGCGATATAAAGGATGTTTACGTCACCAAAATACATCGAGAGCGCATAGCCGACGGCGATGAGCAGTACCAAAAAGACTGTCATCAATAAAACAGTTTTACGGATATTGGAGCTTTTGTTGGTATATAGGTTGGGCATAATTTAGAATTTTCAATTATCAATTTTCAGTGAATTTTCAATATTTAAATTTAAGAATTGATTGAAAATTGGAAATTGCAAATTGAAAATTAGGATCGTATTGCCGCTTCAATAAAACCTAGAAACAGAGGATGTGGGTGCAACGGTCTGCTTTTCAGTTCTGGATGAAATTGCGATCCCATAAAAAACTTGTGTCCAGGTAGCTCGATGATTTCGGCGAGATTGGATTGTGGATTGGTGCCGGAGATCATGAGACCAGCCTTCTCTATTTGTTCTTTGTATTCGTTGTTGACTTCATAGCGATGGCGGTGGCGTTCGGATATTTTTTTGGTGCCATAGAGTTTTTCGGCGAGACTTCCCTTTTTCAGATTGCAGTCATATGCGCCAAGACGCATCGTTCCCCCCATCTGTTTGAGTGCTATCTTTTTGATTTGATCCGGCAGGGTATGAACAACCGGATGCGGAGTTTTGGGATCAATCTCGGTAGTATGTGCACCTTGGAGACCAACCACATTGCGCGCATATTCAATCACTGCCATCTGAAGTCCATAGCAGAGTCCAAGGTACGGGATGTTGTTCTTCCGTGTGTATTCTACGGCGAGGATTTTGCCTTCAATTCCTCGCTCCCCAAACCCTCCCGGTACAATTATGCCGCTATAATCTGAAAGCTCCTTGATCTTTTCCTTATCTCTTTCGTACGTGGCCGCATCAATCCAAGTAATTTCGGGCTTGCGTCCATGCGCCCAGGAGGCGTGTTTGATCGCTTCGATCACGGAGAGGTATGCATCGGTGAGAGAAAAATCTCCGCTAACGAAGTACTTTCCCACAATGCCAATTTTGACTGAATTTCTTGCTTTACCGATGGAATCGACAAGTTTTTGCCACTGACTGCTGTCGTGTTTCTTTACTTTCAAATCTAATTTTTCCAAAATTCGCTTGCCGATGTGATCACGCTCAAAATTGAGCGGTACTTCGTAGATGGACGCAACGTCAGGAGCAGAAATGATATCATCCGCGTGCATGTTGCAGATGCGCGAAATCTTTTCTTTTCGAGGCTGATCCATGGGTACGCGAGATCGGGCGATCAAGATATCCGTCTGAATACCAACAGAGTTAAGTGCGCGCACAGCATGTTGAGTGGGTTTAGATTTCATTTCACCTACGCTGTGAAGGACCGGAAGGTAACTCACCAGAACAAACAGAACATCGCTTGGATTGTTGAGCTTCATTACACGCGCCGCTTCGAGGAATACGAGATTTTCGTTGTCCCCTGCTGTGCCACCGATTTCGACGATGATAAACTCTGATTTCGTTCTTTCAGCGGTATGCTTGATGCGGCGGATCACCTCATCTGGTACATCGCTCATCATTTGCACATCCTTGCCACCGTACTCAAGATTGCGTTCGCGTTCGATGACCGTGCGGTACACGAGGCCGGAGGTCATGATGTTATCTTTCCCCATGTCCTGTTCCAGGAATCGCTCGTAGTTTCCTAAATCTTGATCTGCTTCCGTTCCGTCATCCGTCACAAAAACTTCACCATGTACGATGGGGTTGAGCGTCCCGGCATCTACGTTGAAGTATGGATCAATTTTACAGGCCGTAACCGAAAAGCCGTAGTCCTTGAGGACACGGCCGATCGAGCTGGTGGTGATGCCCTTGCCGATTCCGGACATGACACCTCCGACTATGAAGATAAATTTTGTTTTTGGCATTTAGAAACTTACTTTGACATTTTCTTTTTCCGCTGGGTTTTCAATTTCGAAAAACGCTTCCTTTGCAAATCCAAACATTCCTGCGATCATATTGGTCGGGAAGGTTTCGATCTTGGTATTCAGATTCAGCACATTGGAATTATAAAACCGTCGGGCGGCTTGGATTTTGTTTTCAGTATCCGATAGTTCGTCTTGGAGTTTGCCAAAATTCATGTTTGCCTTGAGGTCCGGATAGGCTTCCGAAACCGCAAACAAACTCTTGAGCGCTCCGGCGAGCATGTTTTCGGCTTGGCCATGCTCGGCGACTGTTTGGGCGCCCATGGCCGCCGCGCGTGCCTTCGTGACATTTTCAAAAACTCCAGATTCATGCTTGGCGTAGCCTTTGACGGTTTCTACCAAATTTGGAATAAGGTCATACCGACGTTTGAGTTGGACATCGATGTCCGACCAGGCTTCTTTGACTCGATTCCGAGCCCGAACGAGGCCATTGAATGTGGCAATAAGCCATACCGCAACCAACCCTGCAACTATGAGAATAATAATGAGTGGTGACATAATGGACGCAGTATACTACCAATGCCGAGTGGGATCAAGGTCAATGTGTTTGACCTCATAGTCCAGGGTTTCGCCTGTTTTTTTGCCAGGGTTGAAGATATTCTTGGGATCAAAGATTTTTTTTACTTCAGCAAAGAGCTGTAACACTTCGGGACTGAACATTTTGTTGAGATACGGCGTGCGTACAAGTCCGTCGTTGTGCTCTCCGGTCAGAGAACCTTTGTACTCTGCGACCAGATCGAAAACTTTTTCAGAAAGCTCGGGAACGATGGTTTTAAGTTTTTGATCACCGATCTTGTCCAGGGGTATGATATGAAAATTGCCATCCCCTGCGTGGCCCGCGATAGTAAAGGTCAGATCATAGTGTGACATGATTTCCTGGAGCCGGGGTAAAAATTCCGGCAGGTGCTCGGGATTGACCACGATGTCATCGATAAAGGGCAGAGTTCGCTGGCCATGGGAGTGATCGGTCAAAAGCTTGAAGCTCTGGCGACGGATCGTCCAGTACTTGCTTTCTTCTTGGTCGTTTTTGGCGATGTGGGTGCGGATGCCAAATGGTTTGATATCGGATTCGGCCGCGCGAGCTTTTTGGTAAATTTCTTCTTCAGAGTCTCCTGTGAATTCAGCTACGAGAATGATCTTAGGTATTCCTCCGGTCATAGCCATCCAGACCTCGGGGAGAAACTGGAGACCCAGTGAGATGAGATTTCCCGCTCCCATGGATCTGATCATACTTGGCAGGTATTTTACGGCGATTTTAAACGTATGGTCATCGTAGGACTCAAGGCTCTCCGGTTTGAACTCAAGCGTTTTGAGAATAATCTTTCCCAGATCGCCAAAGTGTTTTTGATCGATCATCAGCACGAGGAGCGCAGAATGCTCCTTGGGGCGAACCAGCTTTAGCGTGACTTCAGTGATGATACCAAGAGTTCCTTGAGAACCGGTGATGAGTTGCGTCATGTCGAAAATATTTTTTTCCTTGTCGATAACATTCCAGAGAGCGTAGCCGGCCGAGTTTTTGGAAACTTTCGGCTTTGCGGATTGAAGAAGTGCGTAGTTGTTAGTGCATAGTGCGTAGATTTGCTTTGAGTACGGGTCATCATGGTGTTCGGCAGAGAACGTATGTTCTTCGCCGTCTGCGCACACCATCTTGATTTCTTTGACCCACCGCTCGGTCTTTCCATACGTCAGTGATTTCTCGCCGCCGGCGTTGTTTGCCACCATGCCACCAATCGCGCAAAGGCTCTTGGATGCAGTATAGGAAGGAAACAAAAGTCCATACCTTGCAACTTCTTTTTCAAAATCTCGATAGTACATCCCTGGCTCCACAATGGCAAAGTCTGACCCGACTTCCTTGAGCTTGTTGATATACTTGGTGAAATCCATAATCACCCCTTCTCCAAGCGGTCCGCCACTCATATCAGTACCAGCAGCGCGAGCGGTGAGCGAAAGCTTCCCCCACTTCACGAGGGCCTGTATATCTTCGGTATCCTTTGGGAATACAACGAGTTTTGGTATTACCTGAAACAAACTCCAGTCGCGCGAATAGTGATCCAGAGTTTTGGGATCTGTGCTGACTCCGCCTTTGATCAAATTTCGGAGTTCTTGTTCAAGAGACATTTCATGCTAGTATACCAAAATACATGCGGATTCAGAAATACCTATCAGAACAAAAAATTTGCTCACGCCGTGAAGCGGAGCGGTATATCACGCAGGGCTTGGTGAAAGTGAATGGCATTGTGGTCACAAATCTTGCTACGCAAATTGACTCTGCGAAAGACAAGATTGAACTGTTTGGTCAAGACAAGCAGGAAAAAATCACGATTGCCGCCAATAAACCACGCGGAGTGATTTCAGAACCCACGTTTCTTCCCAAAGAATATCAAGGCCTAAACAGCGTGGGGCGACTCGACAAGGAAAGTGAGGGGTTGTTGCTGTTTTCAAATGATGGCGCTCTCACCGCGTCCGTGACGAGTGATGAACATACCATAGAAAAAGAATACGAGGTCAAAGTTCGCGAGCGTGTAACGGAATCAAAACTCAAAAAAATGGCCTCGGGCATCCGTTTGGAAGATGGAATGACTCTTCCAGCGCAAACGAAATCGTTGGGAGATTCAAGCTTCCGCATTCTCCTACGTGAAGGCCGCAACCATCAAATCCGCCGCATGTGCGACGCGATGCATTTGACGGTTGTCAGTCTGAAGCGATGGAGGATCGGTAGTATCAAACTCGGTAATCTCAAGCCAGGAGCGTATCGAAGGCTATCTCAAAAAGAAGTGGAAGGACTGAAAAAATAGTTGCTCCCGGGCAGGGATTCGAACCCCAATTAATAGCTTCAAAGGCTACTGTCCTACCATTAGACGACCCGGGAATGTTGTTACTTTATATCACGAAACGACGAGGTTGTCATTCATCTTTTCAAATTGCCTCATGTAGCGATGGTAGAGAATCCAGCCGATTGGCATGGGGAGCCAGAAGGTAAACGCACGGGTAAGAATGGTCGCCGCGAGAGCTATGTGCGCATCGACGCCAAATGCCAAAAGCACTAGCGTCATAACACCCTCAAAAACTCCGGGGGCACCGGGAACGATAGAAATCATGGAAATAAACTTTGAAAATGTAAACGCAATGAAACAAATCCAAAACGCTATGGGAGTACCAAGCGCGTGGGAAATGACAAAAAGAGTCACCACATGCGTCATCAGGTGGACAACCTGCCAGAACGACGCGAGGGCAAACAGGCGAATATTTTTTTTGAAATGTTCCCACCCCAGAGTCGCATTAAACTGGTCTTTGATCATGGCCAGGTGGTCGCTGTGATCGTTGATGGCGCGCAACCCGGGCATTTGCATGAGGGAACTTTTTTTCACATAGCGTGCGGCGCGATCAAACAGCCAGTGAATGCGCGAATCACGTTTGCGTTTTTGGCTCAAAAAAATGACGAAGCTGCAAATGCCGAAAAATATCACTACCGCATAGATAAAGACCACCAACCGCGGTTCGTTTTGGAACGCATCGGCGCGCACCAGCAAAATGGCGGCAGTGATAAAGTAAAGCGCATAGGCGGTATATAGCGACGCAACTTCCAAAATGGCTCGGCCAAATCCCTCGGCAAATGTGATACCGTATCTTCGCAAATAGTAGATAAAAAACACTTGACCGGATAGCCCCCCGGTCGGGATTGCCTGGCTGATGAACTGTACCACATAGCTTATGGGAAACAGTTCCCACACGCCGACGTGGTGTTGTTTGATTTTGAGAACTGCCTGAAAATTGAGCGCTTGAGCCAGGTAGGAAAAAAACTCGACTACCAGCACGATACCGAGGTAGTGCCAGTTGGATTTGCGGAACAAATCTCCGATGTAGCGAAGCTCCGAAAATTTAAGAAAGACGATAATGATCGCCGCGATGGTAATCGCATAAAAAACGAGTCTGCCACGGTTGCTTCTAGCGGGATGCATGGGTGGTGAGATCAATGATCGCAAGCTCCAGGGGAAGTTGAGGAATAGGGCTGTGGCGCAAATCCTGGCGGGCTTGCATGAAACGCTGGACGACGGGAACCAAGGATGCATTGGGAAGCTGGGCGAGGAGTTCCGCTCGGAGATAGTCAATAAACTGTTTTGCAAAGTGATCCAGATGCACCCCGGACTCGTGGAGGTCCGCTATTTTTGCTATCGCTTGTGCGGTTTGTTTTTGTGCAATGAGTGACAGCAGTTCTTCGTGGACTTTGAGCGGGATGATGCCCAGGATTTTTGATGTTTCCTCGCCATTGATGGTGGTTCCGGTATAGGAAATCACCTTTGCTAGTGCGGATTCCGCATCTCGTAGTGAACCGGAAGCGGCAGTCGCAATCGCCCTAAACGATTCATCGTCCATGGTGAGGTTTTCCGCCTTTGCAACGGTGCGGAGTTTGGCGATGATCTGATCATGATTGAGCTTTTTGAAATCAAACCGCTGGACGCGCGAAAGAATCGTCTCGGGGACTTTATGCGGTTCGGTCGTGGCAAGAATGAAGAGCGTATGAGAGGGTGGTTCTTCGAGTGTTTTCAGAAGTGCGTTGAATGCCGGCGTGGTGAGCATATGCACTTCATCCACGATAAACACTTTGAATCTCGAGGACGTGGCGGCGACTTGAGCCGACTCTTTTACATTGCGGATTTCATCGATTCCCCTATTCGATGCAGCATCGATCTCAATCAAATCCATAGACTTTCCGGCGTTGATTTCGGTGCAGGAAAAACATTTGTTGCAAGGCTCGGTATCGCGCTTTTCACAGTTTAGCGCTTTGGCCAAAAGTCTAGCCATGGTCGTTTTCCCCGTACCCCGAGGACCACAAAACAAATACGCATGTCCGATGCGACCCGAAGAAAGCGCTCCTTGCAAGGTTTGCACGACATGTTCCTGCCCTTCCAGCTCACCAAAGGTTTTTGGGCGATACGTGCGATAGAGTGTCATTTGAATACGAGTATCCTAAATCCGATGAAGTTAAAGATCAAGGCTACTGCGGCACCGCCGATTGCACCCACGTTGCCCCACACTTCGGGTGACGCGGTATGCGGGATGAAGTGGACGATGGCGGAAGCGACGCTGTTGTTGATGATGAGGCCGATGATGTTTACGATCATAAACTTTGTGAATTCCTTTCGGGTCATCAATTGATCAGATTGAAACGCCCAGCGTCTGTTCCAGTAGTAGCTGTGGGTCACAGCAACCAAAAACGAGGCCCCTTTTTCAAGAGAATAGATGGGTCCCTCGGCAATATGCGTCAAAGAAAATAAAAGGTTCAATACTCCCGCGTCTACGGCAAAATTGGTAAATCCCGTGGCCGCATATTTGCCAAACTGATTAAAAAAACCAAACCATCGTCCCAAAATGTATCCCAACTGTACGCCGGCGATCCAGAGAATGGGGATGATCAGTACCAGCCATGCGGCGGCAAAGCCGTACGGTAGCGATTTTTGAAGGTACGTGAGCACCGCCCATGCCAACAGTCCAGCGGTGAGTCCGGTGATGATCGCATTGGTAAAATCTTTACGTGAAACAACAGTCATAGTGCGTTTTCAAATCCACGACGAATCTCTTCTTCCACGAGCGCGCGCGGCCGGCCGTACACGCTTCGCGAATGTTCACGAATGAACTCAAACATTTCCGGGGACCCAACCCCTTCCCGTATAGTCTGGATGTTGAAGGGTTTAGTTGTCTTGTCGTTCATAAGTAGTTTTACATAGGCGTTGAAGTTGTCAATGTTGACCAGGTCTTGCGGTGTAAAATAGGGATCGAAAAAGTTTTTGAGAAATTCGGCGTCATCGGGACCGATACGAAAGACGACAAACGATCCGGCATTGCCAAATACCGCATCGCGGATCGGTTCCTTGAGCTGTTTGATAAACTGGTGCGCGATGGTAAGGTTCAATCTATATTTTCTTGCTTCCGATAATATAGTAGCGATACTGTCGGTGGTCACGTTTTGAAATTCATCAATGTAGAGGAAAAAATCTCTCCGCTGATCTTCCGGTATATCGACACGCGAGAGAGCCGAAATGAGCAATTTGCCCACCACCATCATACCCAACAGCTGTGCGTTGACCTCACCGATTCTCCCCTTGGAAAGGCTCAAGATCAAAATCTTTCCCTGGTCCATGATTTCCCGGAAGTTGATCGTACTGCGCTTTTGGTTGATGATTACGCGTAGGTAGTCATTGGACACAAAGGTGTCGATTTTGCTGGAAATGTAGGGTGCCATGTTGGCAAGACTTGACTCTCCTCCCGCCTTTGCAGCCTCCAGTTCCCAAAACTGGCGTACAAGCGGATCCTGTTCGCGAGAAAGTTTATCGAGGCGAAAATCAGTATCCACAAGAATTCGCGAGATGTCGGCCAACACGGGAATCTTGCTCTCATTGGTCGGGTCGTACTGGTAGTCGTTCATCAGGAGCAAACAGGCGTTTTTGAAATATTTTTCGAAGAGTGGACCGCCCGTTTCTTTTAAATTGTAGAGTTTGTCGATGATGCTCAAGAGTTCGTTGATCAGAAGTGTTTTCTGTTCCGGATGAGCAGGATCAAATTCCAGCATATTGAGACCAAACGGCATTTCCAGGTCAGAAGGATTGAAGTAGACGACATCGTTGATACGCTCTTGCGGGATGACCGACAGAGCGTGTTCGGCAAAATCTCCGTGAGGCTCAATAACACACAGCCCCTCGCCGTTGGCAAGATCCTGCTCAATCATATGTTTCATAAAGCTGGATTTGCCCGTGCCCGTCTGTCCTATGATGTACAGGTGGCGCCTGCGATCCTTTGGCGATATGCGAACCTGGTTTTCGATACCGCGGAACTTGTTGAGTCCGATCACCACACCCTCGCGCGGGAGCTCTGCAGGCGGTTCAGATGCCTTGGACTTGAGGAATTTTACCTTGGGTGCGGCCGTGGCGGCGGTGGGAAAGTGGTAGAGGCTGTTGAGCTCCTCGGTGGAGAGAATCATTTTTTCCCGTTCATTGAAAAGCCGGAACGAAAAGTTATAAATTAGTTTTTGCAGGGCGTTGCCGGTCAGGCGGCTCATGGTAAGTCCGTTGAGTCCCGGTCCGGCAAATTGCACGAGCGATCCTTCCAGTTCTTTGAGAATTTGGTCGGCCAAAGGTTCTGATGGGGCGGATGCGAGGAAACGAATGTTGACATCAAACATCTGTTTTCCGATTTTTGAAGTGATGGCTTTGATGATGGCATCTTCCGTGGGGGTGACGATCTTTGTATGTTCGGGCAGGCGTTCGTTTTCCGCATATTTGCGCTCTTTTTCTTTGCTCGGCGGATGCTTAGCACGCCTTAGGGCCACCTCAAACTCGTAGCCGGATTGCATTTGCCTCGCGACTCTTGTCATGAGGTCTTTGAGGCGTCGTGCATGGGTGGGGCGTATGAGGATTTGTACCGCCGCACCTTCACCCTCCGCCTCGAGTTTGGAGAGTGCTGTCAATAGCGCACTGACGGGGTCGGACTCTAGGGTCTGGTAGGTGCGAATGGGCAACACCTTTGATTTTTCCAGACGAATGGATGCTCCCGCCGTCGCACCTTCGGGATTAAAAATGTTGTAGTCTTTAACACGCGAGACATCCGCCGTCGGGTAGTAGCTGTGGATTTGTTTTTCGATAATGTCGGCTGAATTTTTGGGGACAGCAAGGTAAAGATTCGTTTCCTCGCCAATGTGGTGGACGGACATTTCCAGAGCGAGATATGGCTCGCCGTATAAGAACTTGTTCCATCCCTTGTCGTGGATATTGCTGAAGCTCGTCAAAAGCTGTTCGCCGATCGCGATCATTTCTTTTTCCAGTTGCTTTTGATTGGTGCTGTCTTGATTCTTGGGGTGTTCCTTGGGAACCTGAATCAAAAAGAGCGTCATGTTGAGTGCGCGTTGCAAACGACCCTTCGTCCGCACTCCCCCGACGACAACAAACGCGGCAAGAAAGAGAATTCCGAGTACGAGAAGCAAAAGAATAGGAACTAAAAGATTCATCACATTTGCTTTAGTTTTCCCCTCTCGATGAGGTGGTTGTAGAGTTCGTCGACTAATAGATCATGAAACGCGTCGATGAGGGCGGCATTGTTGGTTGCTTTTGCCTCTTTGATGGCTTCATCGATTGACTTGAGAAAAGCTGTATTCACGAGTGCCTGCACTTTGTGGAACAGTTGTGGAGGAACCGAAGTTCCGTCAGAAGCTGGCGTAGGGGCAGGAGATGGTTGCACTTGAGGTTGAGGGGTTGGCGCATCAGCGATTTTTTGTCTGATCACTTCGTGAAGAGATTCACGCCGCAAAACTTCTCGCTTTTCAGCGAGTTCACGTTCAATGCTTGCGATTTCCTGTTCGAGCTTTGCCGGCGTTTCTCCTTCAGCCATGGACCTATCCTACCATACCTTGCGCCATCGTGGGAGACCCACTATATAAACTGCAAGCACAATTCCAGCTCCGAGCATTGCATACGCAGTGATTGATGACATGAAAACGCCATAAGCTTGACTTACAGTATTTCCAAAAGGAAGGCTTAGTACAGAAACAAAATCGCTCCTGATGAGCGACCACAGTGCCCGCAACGCATATGGTGTCAAAGCAACGAGAGCAAACCAAATATTGATGCGCGCGCGACGCTGTTTTTCAACCATGGTAGCATGGTTTACCACGCGACGGACAAAGCCGGTAGAAGGCTCAATAATATACGGTTGTGATGAAAAATGAGCCACTTTTGTTCTAATAAACTGATCGACGTTATTGATATTCAATGGCAACTTCTCGCAGAAGGTCGTTTGCCTGGATCGCGGCCAACAAGACCTTGCGTGCACGATGAAGTCGGCTTTTAAGGGTATTTTGGTTGATATGGAGAAGGTCGCAGATTTCCCTGTACGAAAATCCTTCGTAGTAAAGCAGTTTCACGATCGTCTGATCCTCCGTGCTCAACTGTGCGACCGTTTTTTGCAATTCTTGAGAAATTTCTTTTGATGAAATTTCGTCGCGGTAATCTACGGCGGTCGCTCTCGCATAGTTTTCCAGGAGAAGATTGTCAAGCGGGATGCTTTTGTTCTTGTTTCTCCTAAAAAAATCTATCGTCACATTGCGTGCGACGCTATACATCCAACTTTTCACTTTTTCCTGATCCTTGAGCGAATCGAGCTTGTGGTACACCTTCAGAAATGTTTCCTGCGCCAAATCCTCAGCGTCGGGCCTATTCCCCACCAGTCGGTAGTGAAAATTGACGATATCCCGCTGATATTGCTCAACCAGCTTCTCGAATTGTCCAAGCAGTTTGAGCCTCATAGGATAAGTATAAGCTGGCAGCACAACTGTCGCAATACCTAGTACGACGCGACTTTAGAGAATAAAGTTGCACAGACGACCTTTTACAAAAATTACCTTTTTAACCGTACTGGTGAGATGGCGCTTTATCCTGTCATCTTTTTCTGCCGCACTACGCACTGCTGATTCATCACTATCCACTGGCAGTTGAATGACTCCCCGGGTTTTGCCGTTTACCTGGATCACAAAATCCACCATAGATTCTTGGATCATGCGAGGATCGTACACAGGGAATAATTCGAGATGGATAGACGTGCTGTGATTTCGACTCCAAAGTTCTTCGGCCAAGTGCGGCGCAAATGGTGCAAGCAATTTTAGAAATGCCTCATCTATCACTTCTCGTTCATTCAAGAGCTTCATTAATTCAGAAATAGCAGTGTTAAAGTGCAGGGCTTCGATGTCTTCGCTAACTTTTTTGATCGCCTGGTGAAGTCTCTGTTGATTTGTTTCTTGTTGTTCCTCGTGAGCCAATTTCCAAACTTTGTTTAAAAATCGCGAAATCCCCGTGATCCCCTGTGGTGTCCACGGACCATTGAACGTATCGTAGGGTCCCAGAAACGCCAGGTACATTCTCACTGCATCGGCACCAAACTGCGCGACTTCTTTGTCGGGGTCGATAATATTTCCTTTGGACTTTGACATCTTCGCACCATCAGGCCCCAGCACAGTGCCGTGGTTGCGGCGTATAGTGAACGGTTCATCAAAGTCTACCAATTTCAAATCATGCAGTGCTTTGATGAAAAACCGCGAGTAAAGCAAGTGCATCGTGTTATGTTCCGCTCCACCCGTGTAGAGATCCACTGGATTCCAGGCATCGTTGGAAATTGGAAATTGGAAATTGGAAATTCCTCGCGTTGCATACGCGAGGTAGTACCAGCTTGAGTCCACAAAGGTGTCCATTGTATCAGTCTCGCGCTTTGCATTCTTGCCGCAATTTGGGCACTTCGCATTGACCCACTTTTCGGCACGCGCGAGCGGCGAAGATCCATCATCAACTGGTAGATAATTTTCCAACTTAGGCAATTTCACCGGCAATTTTTCTTCCGGCACCGGATGATATCCGCAATCTTTACAGATAATCATAGGTATGGGCGTGCCCCAATACCGCTGTCGCGATAAAATCCAATCGTGAAGGC
The DNA here is from genome assembly GCA_038064915.1 of Patescibacteria group bacterium. Lineage (GTDB taxonomy): Bacteria > Patescibacteriota > Minisyncoccia > 2-02-FULL-40-12 > IGHO2-01-FULL-4-A > JBBTSB01. The sequence goes on along the minus strand of JBBTSB010000002.1, from coordinate 8,784 downwards.
GAAGCGCTCCTGTCTCTACGTCCCATACCCAATTTCGTTGTGCGGTTTTAGTGACCTCCGGCCAGTCGACTTTTTCGAGACCATCAACGAGTGCATCGGCGTACTTGGTAATACGATACATCCACTGTTCACGCTCGCGCTGCTCCACGTCGCTCCCGCAACGCTCGCATTTGCCATCCACGACTTGCTCATTGGCAAGGACGGTCTTGTCCTTTGGGCACCAGTTCACGAGCGTCTTCGCTCGATAGGCCAGACCGGCTTTGTAAAATTGTATGAATATCCACTGCGTCCAGCGGTAATAGTCAGGATCAATTGTGCTCACCATCCGCGACCAATCAAACATCGCACCCATTGACTCCATCTGCTTGGTCATGGTCTTGATGTTTTGTTTGGTCCACTCGCCTGGCTGGAGGTTATTTTTGATCGCCGCATTTTCTGCCGGTAATCCAAACGCGTCAAAGCCCATCGGATAAAGCACATTGTATCCTTTCATCCGCTTGTACCTTGCAAAAATATCCGGCACTGCAAATGAGTACCAGTGTCCCATATGCAAATTCCCTGACGGATATGGAAACTCTACGAGCTTGTAAAAATTTTCTTTCCCCGAAACCGCATCCGCAGTCTCATAGAGTTTTTGGGCTTTCCATTTCTTCTGCCACTTCTTTTCGATTGTTTGAGGAGAATACTTTTTCATCGTTATGCGTCTTGGTACTTTATCGTGTAAAAAATGATAATGGCATCTAGCACGAGAGCTACGCATTGAACGATGATGAAGGGCCAGTCGTTGATCACTATCGCGTGGATCAAAAAAAGTATAGTCGCCGTGCCCCATAGATAATAGGCGTTGAGACTGATACCGGCAGAGCGCTTTTCACGAATCAAATGAAAAATTTGCGGAAAGTATGCAATAATGACCAGCCCTGTCCCTACATATGCTAAGATTTCTGAAATCATGTGATACTTCGATTATTTATGAATAAATTGCATCACGTGGAGTGTGATAATGGCACACCCGAATGCTATGCGGATTGCCAAAAAAAGTCGATCTTTGGTAGTTTTGATTTCCTGATGCTCGATGATACGATACAATCCTTCCAGGACAAGAAACAGTCCAGCGGAAAAAGCAAGCAAGTCAACGAGGATGGGGTCCAGGTAACTGCACTTTGGCGTCAACGTTTGCTCGGCTCTCCACTGCGTATAAAAAGCGCTCACGATTGCCACCAGTGAGATAATCCCCGTCAATATGACTGCTGCTTTGAGATGTCTTGTTTCCATAATGTATTGACTTTACCGATTATTCGTCTATACTAGCATCATCACCAACGGAAAAGATCACCCCTTAAGGTTTCGTCCTTATGGGGCCTTTTCTTTTTTATGGGCCAATTTTTCCTTTAAATCATTCATATATCTCAAAAAGGGTCGTACCAATGATAGCTTCAGAAGCGCCGAAAATTTGAACCTGTTTGGTATCAGAATTGCCTTTAGCTTCTTTTGCCCAATCAAGTGTTCCACGAGACAGTAAAAATCACCATCCCCCGTTACAATTACTGCTTGGTTATAGATAGGATACTCAATCATAGCGTGCAATACTAGTTCAGCATCGCAGTTTCCTTTTGTGGTGCCATCTTTGTATTGCAACGTGGGCTTGAAGATGCAAATAAATCCAGCGTCTTGAAGAGATGTGTAGAGCCACTGATTTCCTTCAACATATCCTATGAAAAGATACGCTTTGCTGACGCCGTATTTTTCTTTCAGATATATTCGAAATCGTCTGTAATCCAACCGCCACCCCAGTTCTCTAATGCTTAGGTTCAAATTCTGGCTGTCTATAAACGCATAATTGACTTCTTTTTTAATTTTTCGAAGGGAATATTTTTTCATTTGTTAATCAAAAGTCATTGTTTTTTTCACGAGGATGTTATCATTGAAAAATCCTCCACAGAACAACCGATCTGCAAATCCTTCTGTACTCAATTCCCACTCTTCCTCGTAGATAATTTTCCCTCCATAATTTATTATTGGTTTTTTCTCTTCTATTTCAAATTCTGAATCATTGATATATTTTTGCAAGATTATCTGTATCTCTTGTTTTGTCATGCCCTCTTTAACCTTTTTGCAATCACGATAAAAATCATAATTATCAGGAAAGCCTTGAAATGCAAGCACATAGATAACCCAACTTATTGGCGCTATTATGAATATGGTAAGAATTATTTTCAGAATTTTTTTCATATTCCAAAAACTCGTTTTGCGTTTTGCATAATTTGCTCGCTGACTTGTTCGACCGGCAGGCCTTTTAATTCCGCAATGCGAGCGACGACGTATTGTACATTCACCGGTTCATTGCGCTTGCCTCGGAGGGGCGCTGGAGTGATGTAGGGCGAATCCGTTTCTGTGAGAATCATATCAAGCGGTGTGTTTTTTACAACTTCATCGTACTGATCGGCAAAGGTGATTACCCCGGTAAATGAAAGCGTAAAGCCGAGATCGAGAAAACGCCTGGCAACATCCCAACTTCCAGCAAAAAAATGAATGTTTCCCCGTGATCGCGAATCTAGCATTGCAAGCAAATCGTCATATGCATCACGACAATGGATCATTAGGGGCTTGTCTAGTTCCAGTGCTAGTTCTATATGTTTTTTGAATGTTTCATGTTGTATGTTGCGTGTTTCGTGATTTAGTCGATAGTAATCCAAGCCGCACTCCCCTATGCCTACCACTCTCGGATCTTTTCCTAATTCAAGGTAATAATCATAATCAAACACTTCGCCACGTGACGTGAAATCTTCGCCTTCATCGCCTAACTCTTTTTTGTCATGAAAGCTTTTGCTCGTGTGTATGGGATGAAGCCCAATCGTCGCCCATGCGATGTCAGGATATTGGTGCGCGAGCTCCACGGCAGCTTTTGAGGTATCTTTTTGCGTGCCGACGTTGATCATCTTGGTGTTCCCCTCTTTTGCACGCAGTATTACCGCGTCGCGGTCAGCTTCGTACGCTACGAACTGGACGTGTGAATGGATGTCGATAAATTGCATGTTATATTTTTTTCGGTAATAGAATAGACATAATAAGCGAGATGGCTAAAGCGGACATGATGATGGCAAACGAAATCATCGAAGAAAGGTGGATATCAAATATTCCCGCGAGCATCTTGACCCCAATGAACACCAAGATAAACGACAAACCCTTTTGTAAGTGGTGGAAGCGGTGGACGACTTTTTCGATGACAAAAAACAGTGCCCGCAATCCCATGATAGCAAAAATATTTGAGGTAAAAACGACAAACGGATCCTGCGAGATTGCAAACGCAGCCGGTATGGAGTCCACAGCAAATACGATGTCCGTCGCCTCGACAAGCAAAATGACCATGAACAGTAAGGTGGCGTGAATCTTTCCTTGTTTACGGACAAAAAACTTTCCTCCGTGGTCGTCGGTAGTGAAAGAAAAAAACTTTTTTGCAAACCGCAGGACGCCATGATCGCTAAAATCCGCATGTTCCTCTTTTTTGTCAAAAAGCAATTTGATTCCCGTGTAGATGAGGATCGCCCCGAAGATGTAGAGGATCCAGTGGAAGTTGCTTACGAGAATCGCGCCGGCTCCTATGAATATGCCACGAAAAACAATGGCTCCCATGATGCCCCAAAAAAGAACCCGGTGGTAGTAGCGTTCCGATATGCGGAAAAAGTTGAAAATCAGGAGGATGACAAACAGATTGTCGACGGAAAGCATTTTTTCGGTGACGTAGGCGGTAAGGAATTCCGTGGCAGTTTTCTGGTCGATCCAAAAAAAGATCAGCGCGGCAAAGATAAGTGATACGGCGATCCAAAAAACCGTTTGTATGACGGCCGAGGAGAGCGATATCTTGTGGGCCTTGCGGTTGAAGTAGCCCAGATCAGCGACCAAAAATCCAACCACGACGATACAAAATATGGCAAACAGTGTGCTGTTGGGTTCCATTAGAGAAGTTTGGGAAAGAGAGGTCCCGGAGTATTGCTTCGGATCTTTTGGGCGGTTTCCGGAAGGAAGGGTTCAAGGAGCGCGGTGCTTTCCTGGAGAAGATGGGAAATACTGGCAACTGCCTGGGCATCACCTGTTTTCCACGGTGCCTTCTCATTCATGTACACATTCGCAAACGTATAGAGTTCCCAAAGATGCGCTAGTGCTTCATGGAGTTTAAAGGTCTTGATAGCTTCGTGATATTTGGTAGTGGTCGTTTCAAGTTGTTTCGTAATGGCCGGATCAATTTCCTTCGATATGAGTTTTTCTGAAAGTTTTCCCACGCGGCTTACCAGATTTCCCAAGTTATTTGCTAGATCGCCGTTGTAGCGAGCTTCGAGTTTGGCAATGGAAAAATCTCCATCCCCTGTCGAAGGGATTTCGCGAAGTAAAAAATACCGCACTGCATCAACGCCATATTTTTCTACCACTTCAAAGGGGTCCACGACATTGCCCAGCGACTTTGAAATTTTCTCGCCGTCTACCGTCACGTAGCCGTGAATAAAGATTTCGTTGGGAGTCGCAAGTCCGGCGGATTTGAGTATCGCGGGCCAGTAGATCGCATGAAACCTGCTAATGCCCTTTCCAATCATGTGTGCGCGATAACTATCATTCCACCACACAACCCCTACTGCATTTACATAATTTGTCAGCGCATCAAACCAGACGTAAATTTTTTGCTCGTCATCGCCAGGCACCGTAATTCCCCAATTTTTTGCCCGGTCATTCGACCGGGAGATACTGAAATCCTCAAGACCGGATTTTATAAATTCGGTCAGTTCGCTTTTGCGTGAGCTTGGTGTGATTTTGAGCTCATCAGATTCAATAATTTGCAACAACCAATCTTGATAGTTAGAGAGTCTGAAAAAATAGTTTTCTTCTTCGATAAGCTCGGGTTTAGTTTTGTGTTCCGGGCAGAGGCCATCGACTAAATCTTTTTGTGTATAAAACACCTCACAGCCCACACAGTAGAGTCCCTGGTATTTCTTTTTGTAAATATCCCCAGTAGCATCACAGGCCTTCCAGATTTTGTGAACGCCGATGATGTGGCGCTCTTCGGTAGTACGAATAAACTCATCAGCGGAAATATTGAGTGTTGTATTTAATTTCCTGAATACCTCCGCATGCTCGGCTACAAAATCCGCTACCGGCTTGCCAGCCTTTTCTGCGGCTTGGACATTTTTGAGGGAATTTTCATCGGTGCCGGTGGTGTATCGCACTTCTTCACCCTGCAGGCGATGATATCGCGCTAGAGTATCAGACAAAATCAATTCTAAAGCAAAACCAATGTGAGCGTTGGCGTTGACGTACGGTATGGCGTTGACGATGGTAAAACGCTTTGGCATCTGTATACCGTACCGCAAAATCTCGAAAAAGTCTACGTGGCATTTGACAATACTTTATTTTCTGTTATAATATAGCAGGTTTAGATTCACGTGGAAGGCAATCCCGCCCCCACGACAGTTTCCGTTTTTCTCTTTTCGGAGGTGTTATGACCAAGTGGCTTATCGGTGGTCTCGTCGCGATCAACGTCCTCCTCCTCGGGCTGCTCATCTTCCGGGATCAGAGCACGGTCCCGCCGGCGCTTCCCGAACTCGCTTCACACTGGAAGGACGACGAGGATATCGCCCGGCTCGAGCAGGCCTACCAGTGGCAGGCCCGTCTTGGAACCCCTGAAGCAAAGCTCCTCGCTGGCAATATTGCGGACCGGCTCAACTGGTATCTCGGGCAATCCTCGGATGTATGGAACATGAGCCACAACTTCGAGGAGGTCGAGTACGCGAGACTCGCTGGCGAGGTCATGGACTGGACGGAGAAGGCGGACGCATCGCTGGAAACCAAGCGCCAGCGGGCGATCTCGGTTCTGACCAACCTTCGGGGCTACCACTACGCGACGAGCCCCTGGGCAAAGCAGGTGGCCCAGGTGATGATGGCGGCCCGGGTGGCTTCCGCCCCAGCCATCACGCCGGAGTCCACGCCCACCGTCTCTGGGCCCGTGCCTGCGAAGCCGGCCATGGCGAAGGCGAAGGCCAAGAAGCCCACCCGCCGTGCTTTCGCCACCCCGACGCCCGACCCCCTTCGCGACGTCCAGCGAGAGGTGCGGAATCTCAAGTGGAAGATCGAGGATTTGGTGCGGGACAGTCGTCTCCGCGCCACTCCAACTCCACCCCCGTTCCTTCCGGAGCGGTCGCCCAAGCGCCTCCCGCAAGTCCGGCCGCAGAGGTCGGACAACTACTAGAACCGTTCTTCACCCCCGACGATCGTGCCTTCCAGTCACCCTGGATTCACATCGTCGGGGGCGTATCGTTTTAGTAGACTTTTTTCATATTTTATTGTAGACTTATTGAGCTTTATGGACACTATTCGCCCGCCTATCGTCGTCATACTTGGCCATGTAGACCACGGCAAGACAACCTTGCTCGATTTTGTGCGCAAGTCGCGCGTCGCCGCAAAAGAAGCTGGTGGGATTACACAGCATATCGGTGCGTACGTTGCGACGATCAACGATAAACGAATAACGTTTTTGGATACTCCTGGCCATGAGGCATTTAGTGCGATTCGCTCTCGAGGGGCAAAAGTGGCGGACATTGCGATTCTCGTGATCGCCGCCGAAGAGGGACTCAAGCCGCAAACCAAGGAAGCAATCAAGATTATCAAGGAATCAGAAACGCCCTTTATCGTGGCGATTAATAAAATTGATAAAGATGGAGCCAATCCGCAGCGCGTGCGCCAGGAGCTTGCCGAAGCGGAAGTCATGGTAGAAGACTACGGTGGCCAGGTGCCGGTCGTGGAAATTTCCGGTCAGACTGGCCAAGGTGTCGACCACTTATTGGAGACTATTCTATTGGTGGCAGAACTTGAAGAGTTGTCCGGTCATGCGACCGGACCAGCACATGGCTATGTGCTGGAGTCGCACATGGATAGCAAGCGCGGTACTGTAGCCACGCTACTCGTACAATCCGGAACACTGAACATCGGCGATACTCTGGTGGCTGGTACGGCGATCGCAAAAGTAAAATCACTCGAAGATTTTTTGGGGAAAGTGACCAAATCAGTCGGGCCGTCACAGCCCTGTGTGGTTCTTGGCTGGGAGAGTGTTCCCCCACTGGGAGCGACGTTCCAAGTTGCGAGTCGTGATGAGGGCCTTCGACAAGCTCAGGTCAACACGGCGCTTGCGCCGGTTGCACTCTTCGCCCACGAAAACATGCCGGACAAGCGCACGGCGAATCTCATCATCAAAGCTGATGTGCAAAGTTCACTGGAGGCAATTGATCAGGTGCTTCGCACCATCAAGTCTGAAGAAGTAGATTACAAAGTCGTGGGATTTGGGGTAGGCAAAATCAACGACAACGACATCAAGTCTGCTAGTGCCACCCACGCGGCAGTAATAGGTTTTCACGTGGATACCGAGAGTTCGGCCAAGCGCGCGGCGGAACGCGAGCAAGTTCGCGTGGAGACTTTTGATATCATTTACAAGCTCGTTGAGCTCGTTCGCGACATCATGTCTGACTTGCTTGATCCCGAAATCAAGCGCAATGACCTTGGTAAATTAAAAATTCTCGCACTCTTTGGTACGCAAGGAAAGACGCAGATTGTTGGTGGCAAAGTTACTTCTGGCAAAGCAGTGCGTGGAGCGCTTGTGACCGTCATGCGCGGAACGAAGCTTTTTGCTACCGGCAAAATCGTCCAGCTCCAGCAAAAAAAAGCAGACGTGTCGGAGGTTGCCGAAGGCCTAGAATGTGGATTACGCATTGATGTAAATCCCTCCGAACTCGGCATACCATTATTGATTAAAGAGGGAGATGTTCTAGAAATTTATGAGGAACAAAAAATTAAACGATCTGTTGCGTGATGTTGTCGCAAAGATTGTTGAAGAAGAACTCGACGTCGAGGGCACACCCCTGGTCACGGTAATGGGCGCAGAAGTTTCGCCTACCGGAGAACATGCGCTTGTCAAAATTTCCGTGCTTCCTCCGGAACGCAGCGATGTGGTTCTCAAAGAACTCCATCATCGCATCTACGATCTCCAGCAGATGGTAAACAAATCCCTCGTCATGCGTCCGGTGCCGAAAATTCGGTTTGAAATTGACTCGACGGAAGAACGAGCGGCGAGGATTGAAAAACTCTTAGAAACTGAGTAAAGTAAGATGTCGGTGGCATGGCGAAGTGGAAACGCTGCGGTCTGCAAAACCGCGATTGCGCGGGTTCGATTCCCGCTGCCACCTCAAAATGCTCGGATGGCGGAACTGGCATACGCACGACACTTAAAATGTCGCTCCCGCAAGGGATTGTGGGTTCAAATCCCACTCCGAGCACTGCTTCGCCAAGGCTTCGCAGTGCAAGCACTAGGTCCTCGTAGCTCAGCGGAAGAGCGCTTCCCTCCGAAGGAAGAGGTCAGAGGTTCAAATCCTCTCGGGGATACGGTATACTGGAGAGGTCGGATAGTGGTTCATTCCAACGGTTTCGAAAACCGTCCGGGCGCAAGCCCGTCGTGGGTTCGAATCCCACCCTCTCCGCAAATCGAAACTTCGGAATCCGAAAGCGAATCGGGCGCGCGCGTGACGGATCCGAACGGATGCAATCGGGCTCGATGGCTGGCCGTGAATCCGAACGGGGAGGGTACGGCGAAGCGGGCGGACTTGTCACGAACCACAGGGTTCGTTCCGATTTTTTGCACAAACGCTTTAATCTCGTAGAGATTGTCAGAATGAGACAAAAAATCGGCTTGTTTCGTATCTAAAATCCAATTCCGCAAGGGTTCGACCCAATTGTTTCTCCCGCGTTCAA
>JBBTSB010000001.1:0-17075 GCA_038064915.1 Patescibacteria group bacterium | reverse complement strand
GGTAGCTCGTTGGGCTCATAACCCAAAGGTCGCAGGTTCAAATCCTGCCCCCGCAACAGCATTTTTTACAATTACTTGGAGGTGAAGCTGGTGTAATTCCAGCACTGTCGCGCAACGGTAAAAGTCCGATCCTTTCAAGCATTATCATACGTCCGCGTCAGACACTTAGGTTATTCAACATGAGAGTCCGCCGCAGGCGGATTTTTCGTTATGCTGAAGTTCATTATAGGTTGGTTATTGGTTCTTGCTCTTCGCCTCGTTCCGTTCCGTCCCGCAAATGTTGAGCCCTTGATGGCCACCCTGATGCCATTTTCAAAAAAGTACGGTTGGGTGGGCGGGTTTTTGTTCGCGTTCTTGAGTATGGTGATCTACGATGTTGTTACGCAGAAAGTTGGCTCATGGACGTGGATCACTGCTACGGTGTACGGACTCGTAGGGGTCGGTGCCTATTTCTTTTTTAAAAACCGCGAAAGTTCCGCCCGCCATTACGTCATGTATAGCATTATTGGTACTCTGGTCTTTGACGCCATCACCGGTGTAGCCATGGGACCGCTTCTCTACCACCAGCCATTTATGGAAGCACTGGCCGGACAAATTCCCTTCACTCTCCGACATCTCTTAAGCAGTGCAGTGTCCTCGTTTCTCTTGAGCGTTGCCATTGAACATTGGATTGTTGAAAATCCACGCCTCGTGCTATCCTGGAATACATGAAATGGCACGTCTGGGGGATCGTGGTGGCGCTTGTTGCTTCTGCGTTTGGAATTGCACTGATCATCTATCAGACAAGTCCTGCTACGGCCACCGTTCCCATCAAGATACTCTTTTTTCTATCGCTCTTTGTGGGATTGTGGAGCGCAGCGGCGCTCGTAGTCTATGGATGGCGACGCAACGTGGAGCGTTCATTCATCTGGGGATTTTTGGCGGCTTTTGCCGCGATGGCCTTTATTTTATTACAAAAACTGCTATAATGGACATATGAGAAGAGAAATGCAAATCCCTTCAGAAGGGGCTAAAAATCTTGTTGAAAAACTCAAAAAGGGCACCACGGCAGACGAAAAACGCATGGTGCGTTTTTTGGGAATGCCTGATCTCACACGTACTCCTGGAAACCCCTTAAACGACATGGTCCAGCGCATTCTTGCCATCCCGGATTTTCAAGATCTTGATACTATTGAGGTACCCGAAATTGTTCCTGCTGACATTAGTTTTGATCTTTTTGATTTTCCTGCAAACCACCCCGCTCGCTCCACCTCCGATACCTACTACGTCGACGCAAAAAATATCCTCCGCACCCATACCACCGTTATGTGGTATTACTATATACAAGATGAAAAAGTAAAAATCAGCATGCAAAATGAGGAGGCTGTGGGGTGCTTTTCCTACGGCAAAGTATACCGAAAAGATGAAATAGATCGCCGACACATGAACGTGTTCCATCAAATTGACGGTTGGTATCTTTCTCCAAAAAGTAAAAAAACTATTGGCATTGAAGATTTAAAGAAAGTTCTTTCCGATATCGCAAAAGCTGTGTTCGGTGCCGATGTCCAAATTCGCTTCAACCCTGATACATTTCCCTATACCGATCCGAGTCTGGAAATGGAAGTATTCGTCAATGACCGGTGGGTGGAAGTACTGGGAAGTGGCGTCGTAAAAGGGTCTGTTCTGGAAAAGTTTGGGGTTGACTCATCAAACTACACTGGATGGGCATTCGGCTTTGGACTAGAACGGCTAGCCATCGTGAGTATGGACCTGCCTGACATACGACTACTTTGGTCCACCGATGAGCGCGTCAAAAAACAACTCAAACTCGGCACCACCTTCAAAGAAGTCAGCAAGTACCCGCAAATCACCCGTGATATTTCGTTTGTTGTCAGCAAAGATTTCGTACCAAATATCTACTTTGATGTGATCCGGGACCTTGGAGGGGACTTGGTGGAAGAGGTAAAATTGCTCGATACCTATCAAGACGAAAAGAAATTTAGAGATAAGATAAGCTACACTTATCGCGTGATCTACCGCAGTATGGATAGAACGCTCACCAGTGAAGAAGTCGATACGATTCAACAGGAAATATATGACCAAACAAAAAGACAGTTCAACGCAGAAATCAGATAAGCCGAGCTACGACGCTTCATCGATTTTCGTCCTCGAAGGCCTGGAACCGGTACGCAAGCGCCCTGGTATGTATATCGGTGGCACGGGCCTCGATGGTCTCCATCATTTGATATGGGAAGTTTTTGACAACTCGCTGGACGAGGCCATGGGAGGCCATGCAAATCGCATTGATGTCACGCTTCATACGGGAAATCGCATCAGCGTCAAAGACAACGGACGTGGTATTCCCGTAGACAAGCACAAGCAAACTGGTGTTTCTGCACTGGAGACAGTCATGACCACGCTTCATGCCGGAGGAAAGTTTGGCGGCGATTCATATAAAGTATCTACTGGTTTGCATGGCGTGGGTGTTTCGGTAGTGAATGCATTGTCTTCGTATTTAAAGGTAGAGGTCCAGCGTGACGGTGGAACATTTGAACAGGAGTACAAGCGTGGCGTTCCAAGTAAGGCGGTGAAAAAGACAGGTACGAGCAAAGAGCATGGTACCACGGTGATTTTCGAGCCTGATACTGAAATTTTCAAAGAAATCAGCTTTGATTGGGATCGCATTCTGGTTCGTCTGCGCCAGCAAGCCTATTTGACCAAAGGTGTCCGTATTGAGGTACGCGATGAACGGACCACTCCCCACCAAACTCACACGTTTTACTTCGAGGGCGGTATCCTTTCCTACGTGAGCTTTTTAAATCGACATGAAGATCCTATCCATTCGAATATTTTCTATGTCGGCAAGGACTATGAAAAAATGATGGTCGAAGTTGCGTTGCAGTACACGAATGCCATCCAAGGGCATGAGTTGAGTTTTGCAAACAATGTACATACGATCGAGGGGGGGAGCCACCTCACGGGTTTTCGTACGTCGATCACTCGCGTACTCAACGACTATGCCCGCAAAAACGGATACCTCAAAGAAAAAGATGAAAACCTCACCGGCGAAGATGTTCGTGAAGGACTGACCGTTGTGGTTTCGGTCCGTCTCCAAGAAGCGCAATTTGAGGGTCAGACAAAAGCCAAACTAGGAACTCCCGAGGCTCGCGGTGCAGTAGAAACTATATTTGGTACAGAATTTGCCGACTGGCTCGAGCGCAATCCTACCGACGCCCGCGGTATGCTGGGCAAAGTCATCCTAGCTTCCAAGGCGCGCATTGCCGCAAAGGCGGCTCGCGATACCGTCATCCGCAAGGGAGCACTGGAAGGATTCACATTGCCGGGCAAACTCGCAGACTGCTCATCAAAAAATCCGGAGGAGTCAGAAATTTTCATTGTTGAGGGAGAATCCGCCGGAGGTTCAAGCAAGCAAGGCCGCAACCGACGCACGCAAGCAATCTTGCCTTTGAAAGGAAAAATTCTCAACGTCGAAAAATCCCGTATCGATAAGATGCTTGCGAGCGAAGAAATCCGGGCGTTAGTGGTCGCTATGGGAACTGCGATCGCGGATGAGTTTGATATCGCTAAGCTCCGCTACCATAAGATCGTCATCATGACCGATGCCGATGTGGATGGCGCGCACATTCGCACGCTTCTGCTCACGCTCTTTTATCGCTACTTCCCCAAGCTCATAGAGAACGGGCACCTCTACATTGCCCAGCCACCCCTGTATCAAATCCGCAAATCCGGTGCGGTACAGTATGTGTACTCTGATGCAGAAAAAGAGAAAGCGCTTGATATCCTGCGAAAAGGAGAAAAAACAGAGAAAGCTGAAAAGAAGAAAAAAACAGAGGCCGCCGATGGTTTTGTAGTGACACCACTGAACGAAAACAATCTTCCAGAAGACAATGTGGTCGTCGAAGATGAAAGTAAAATTCCCGGCGTCTCCATCCAGCGCTACAAGGGCTTGGGAGAAATGAATCCGGAGCAACTTTGGGAAACCACGATGAATCCGGAAAACCGTGTTTTACTCCAAGTCACCGTAAAAGATGCGGAAGCGGCCGACGATATTTTTGATGTCCTCATGGGCCAGGAAGTTCTTCCCCGCAAGAAATTTATCCAAACCCATGCTAAGAATGTGAAGAATCTTGATATTTAAACCAAGATATGGTAGGGTAGTTATGTCCCCTCGGGGGCTTTTTAGAAACTGATAATGAACAAATTGATTGCCTTTTTGAGAGATGTTCGCATTGAACTTGCCAAAGTAAGCTGGCCTACGCGCAAAGAGACTATCCGCGCTACCCTCATCGTCATTATTATGAGCATTATTGTGGCGGCATTCCTCGGTGCGTTGGATATGCTGTTTCAGTGGATTTTGCAAATTTTCGTTCTATAAATGGCAAAGCAAGCTACAACTGGGGAACGACACTGGTATGCTCTGCATACCTATTCTGGGTATGAGGACAATGTCGCCCGCAACCTGAAACAGCGCATCGAGTCGCTCGGTTATGAAGACAAAATTTTTAATGTATTAGTACCGAAGGAAAAAAAGATCAAAATCAAAGGCGGCAAGCGTGAAGTCTATGAAGAAAAAATCTATCCCGGGTATGTCCTGGTAGAGATGATTGTCAGTGATGATTCGTGGTACGTAGTGCGCAACACACCCAATGTCACAGGATTCATAGGCGCTGGCGTTATTCCCACTCCGCTGTCCAAAGAAGAAGTGGATGGCCTCATGAAACGCATGGGCGTAGAGGAACCGAAATACAAGATCGAAATCGCCGTCGGTGACAATGTAAAGATTATGGATGGACCGTTCAAAGATATGGATGGCCGCATCGCCGAAGTTGACGAGGAACGCGGACGTGTTAAAGTGCTGGTTACTATGTTCGGCCGCGAAACTCCGGTGGAACTCGATTTCCTTCAAGTGAAAAAACTCTAATCACATGGCAAAAGCAATCAAAACAAAAATTAAGCTCCAGCTCGAAGCCGGCAAAGCAACTCCTGCTCCTCCGGTAGGTACTGCGCTTGGTCCCCATGGACTCAATATTTCGGACTTTGTAAAACGCTTCAATGACGCGACAAAGGAGAAAATGGGAGAGATTGTACCAATTGAAATTACGGTGTTCGAAGACCGAAGCTTTACGTTTATCATGAAGACGCCCCCAGCGGCGTTTCTCATCAAAAAAGCCGCTGGAGTGGAGAAGGGTTCTGCGATTCCCAACAAGAACAAAGTAGGAAAAATCACCAAGGCACAGGCTCGCGAAATCGCAGAAATTAAAATGCCCGATCTGAACGCAAATGACATCGATGCAGCTGTCAAAATCATCGAAGGCACCGCCCGCAATATGGGGATCGAAGTAAAATAAATGCGCAAGAAGGAAATTTTTCTCGGACTTATTAAGTGGCGTTTTATGATGGGCCGTGGAAATAATCCATGGCCGAAATGGGTTGAAACTCCCTACAAGCTAAAACCTAACCCCTCTGAACCTGGCCTCGTCATCACCTGGATCAACCATTCGACTGTTTTGATACAGATGGGTGGACTCAATATTCTTACCGATCCTATTTGGTCGTATCGTGCAAGTCCTGTTTCCTGGGCAGGCCCTTACCGCGTGAGACAGCCCGGTATTCGTTTTGAAGATCTTCCGCCCATCGATGTGGTTTTGATCAGCCACAACCACTACGATCACTGCGATATTGCGACGCTCAAAAAACTTGAACATGCTCATCGGCCTTTGGTACTGGCAGGCATGCAGAGCAAAACATTCTTAGAGCGCAAAGGCATGAAGAATGTCCAAGAGTTTGCACACTGGGATAACACTGTCTCTCAAGATACGACGTTCACGTTTGTCCCGGCACAGCACTGGTCACGCCGAACTCTCTGGGACGGCAACAAAATGCTCTGGGGAGGGTTTATAATTCAAAGCAAGAACCATACCGTCTACTTTGCAGGGGACACCGGCTTTGGAGAATTTATCCATGGCATCCATGAGCAGTTTCCCAAAATCGATGTGGCTCTACTACCAATCGGATCCTACGAACCGCGATGGTTTATGAAGTTTTCTCATATCAATCCCGACGAGGCCGTACAAATTCACAAAATCCTAGGCGCGCACTTGAGCATCGGCATTCACTACCGCACCTTCCGCCTCGGCGACGACGGTTACGACGAGCCCATCAAAGATCTCGCCTTGGCCCGTACCAAATATGGCCTCAAACCAGAAGATTTTATCACGCTTGATTTAGGGGAGAGTGTTGGCTATACTGGAAAAACACTTTAATCAAAATACCTATGGGAGTCAAAAACGACGCATGGATTCGGAAGATGGCAAAAAAGGGAATGATCGAGCCCTATGCAGAAAAGCAGGTAGGAAAAGGAAAAATTTCCTATGGCGTGTGCTCCTATGGTTACGATGCGCGTATTACCGATGAATATAAAATCGCGACTAACATCTATAATACGGTCATCGATCCCAAAGCCATGGACCCAAAGTCATTTGTCGACTACCGTGGACCGTTTTGTATCATACCGCCACATTCGTTTGTACTCGCACGCACCGCAGAATACTTTCGGATCCCTCGTGATGTTTTGGCAATCTGTATCGGAAAATCGACCTACGCTCGCTGCGGCATCATCGTCAATGTCACACCGCTGGAACCGGAATGGGAAGGGTACGTAACGATTGAGATCTCAAACACCACTGACTTACCGGCAAAAATTTACTCAAACGAAGGCATTGCCCAATTTGTATTCCTGGGCGCTGACGAAGTGTGTGAAGTCTCCTACGCAGATCGCAAAGGCAAGTACCAAAAACAAAAAGGCATCGTAATGGCAAAGGTACTCAAGAAGTAGCTACTAAATTGCGATTGGTGCTTTGATAGACGGATCTGGGTTGTAATTCTCCAGAGTAAAGTCTTCAAACTTGAAATCAAAAATTGATTTCACTGCTGGGTTTATTTTCATAGTTGGAAGTGGTTTTGGAGTACGCTTGAGCTGTTCTTCCACCTGGTCTTGATGATTGAGATAGATATGCACATCGCCAAAGGTATGCACGAAATCTCCAGGCTCGAGCCCTGTGACCTGCGCCATCATCATCGTCAAAAGCGAATAGGAGGCGATATTGAACGGAACGCCAAGAAACACATCCGCGCTTCTTTGATACAACTGACAAGAAAGCTTGCCATTGGAAACATAGAATTGAAACATGGTATGACATGGCGGGGGAGCGGTCTTTTTGCCACCAATGAGAGTCTGGAGGTCGGCGACGTTCCATCCACTTACGATCAAGCGTCGTGAATCCGGATTTTTCTTTATCATCTCTTCGACTTGAGAGATCTGATTTATTGTCTCGCCATTGTAACCCTGCCATCGAACCCATTGCTTCCCATAAATCGGTCCCAATTCGCCGTTTTCATCAGCCCATTCGTCCCAAATATGCACGCCATGATCAGTGAGATATTTGATATTAGTATCGCCCTTTAAAAACCACAAAAGTTCATAGATGATTCCCTTGGTAAACATCTTCTTCGTAGTCATCAGAGGGAAGCCTTTGGCAAGATCATACCGAACCTGCCTTCCAAATTCGCTGATAGTGCCGGTGCCGGTACGGTCTTCCTTTTTGACGCCATGAGTCTTTATATCGCGTAATAAATCCAGGTATTGTTGCATTATTGGATTATAGCAAACATCATGCTAAGCTCAAATCTATGATCAAAGCTTTTATTATTGTCTCCATGACTGCCGACGGAAAAATCGCTCGCAATGCACAGCATGCGGCTACATGGACCAGCAAAGAAGATAAAAAATTTTTTGTTGAGCGCACCAATCAAGCAGGCGTGATGATCATGGGGCAAACCACCTACGAAACCATCGGTCGGCCATTGCCCGGAAGACTCACCGTCGTGTACTCCAGAAAAGAAATCTCTGGAGTAGAGACGACAACACTCGAACCAAAAGCTTTGCTCGAAGATCTGGAAAAGCGGGGATACAAAGAAGTGGCCATCTGCGGTGGATCCACGATTTATACGATGTTCATAAAAGCAAAACTTGTCGATACACTCTATGTCACCATAGAGCCGCTCCTGTTTGGAGAGGGCATGGGAATTTTCAATGAGGAAATAAACGTGCCTCTACAATTGAGATCGTTCAAAAATTTGAGTGAAAACGTATTACTCCTGGAATATGACATCTAGAGGAAAATTTATTGTCCTCGAAGGCATCGATGGATGCGGAAAGACGACTATCGCCAACTTGCTGGCGAAACATCTTGGCAATTGTTTAATTACCAAAGAGCCAACTGCGGCAAGCAAGAAAATTCATTCCATTCTCCAGCATCGCGCAACACCCCCAAGCCCTTTGGAATTTCAAAAGATGTACATTGCAGACCGCATGAAACACATACAGAAAGTCGTTATGCCTGCCCTAAAAAAAGGCAAGACCGTGATCTGTCAGCGCTATGCGATGTCTACGTTTGCCTATGGAACGGCGTTTGGTGTCGCAGAGAAAGATCTCAAACACGACTTTCTCAAGCCCGATGTTATTTTCCTACTCGATCTTCCGGCGGATCTTGCCATGAAACGCATCGCGAGTCGCAAGCAAGGCAGAGAATATTTTGAAAAACGTGAAAAACTTGCTAAAATACGCATGAAATACATGAAATTAGCTAAGAAATTTAACGCGGTGGTCGTTGACGCAAAGCCAAAGCCGGAACGTATTGTGAAAAAAATCCTATGGCATATGAAATGACTGTTGGGCTGGAGATTCATGTCGAGCTTGCGACTAAGAGCAAGATGTTTTGCTCGTGCAAAAACCTGCCTGCGCAGGCAGGTGATCCTGTAGAGCCCAATATCAATGTCTGCCCCATCTGTATGGCTCATCCGGGAACTCTTCCTACTATCAACGAAGAGGCGATACGACAGCTCATAAGAGTGGGACTGGCACTCAATTGCGAAATTCCCGAGAACTCGAAATTTGATCGCAAGTCATATTTTTACCCCGATCTTCCCAAGGGCTATCAGATTTCGCAGTACGATATGCCCATCTGCAAAGATGGAGGAATGAAGATTGGTGAGCATGTGATACGCCTGGAAAGAATTCACATGGAAGAAGATGCGGGAACTCTAAAACACGAGGGAAACGGTACGCTCGTAGACTACAATCGCGCTGGCATGCCTTTGATGGAGCTTGTCACCAAACCCGATATTCGCTCAAGTGACCAAATCGCAAAGTTTGCAAAAGAACTACAGCTCATTTTGCGCTACCTCGGCGCCAGTGATGCCGACATAGAAAAAGGGCAGATGCGTGTGGAGGTGAATATTTCTTTAAATATGGGTACAAAAGTTGAAGTCAAAAACATTGGCTCTATCAGCGCTGCTGTCAAAGCTGCAGAGTATGAGTATAAGCGCCAAGTTGAGGCGATCGAAAAAGGCGAGAAAATCATCCAGGAAACTCGTGGCTGGGACGACGAAAAAGAAATCACCGTAAGCCAGCGCGTCAAAGAGGGAAGTGCAGATTATCGCTACTTTCCGGAGCCGGATCTGCCGCCGATGCGCTTCACAGAAAAAATGGTAGAGGAAATTCGCGCAACCCTGCCGGAACTTCCACAACAGCGTCGAGATAGATTCTTACGCCAATATGGCCTGACGGAATCACAAATAGAAATCTTTACCGTGACAAAAGAGTTTGGCGATTTCTTTGAAGAAGTGGCAAGCGAACTCGGAGAACCGCGGCTCTACACTTTGGCAGCAAACTATATCGTCACCGAACAGCCGAGTAATATTAACCCAGAAAATTTTGCCGAGTTGATTAAAAAGATCTCTAGAAAAGAACTCTCTTCTACGGCTGCGAAGATTGTCCTGGACGAAATGGCAGTTTCCGGACGGGATCCGGATGAGATCATGAAAGAAAAAGACTTGGGTCAGATTTCCGATGCGGGGGATTTGGCCAATGATGTAGATGAAGTCATCTCTGCCAACTCCAAAGCCGTGGAA
Organism: Patescibacteria group bacterium; assembly: GCA_038064915.1. Lineage (GTDB taxonomy): Bacteria > Patescibacteriota > Minisyncoccia > 2-02-FULL-40-12 > IGHO2-01-FULL-4-A > JBBTSB01. The sequence continues at coordinate 7,103 of JBBTSB010000001.1, read as the reverse complement.
GACTACAAAAAAGGCAAAGTCGAGTCGCTGAAATTCCTCGTCGGCAAAATCATGGCCGCAACGAAAGGGAAAGCGAATCCGGAAGTGATTATGGATTTACTGAAGCAAAAATTAGCATCATAACGTATGGCATTAGGAACCATCTTGTTGACAGTTATATACCTCATCCTTATTGCCCTGGTATATGTTTGGTTCCACTATGCAGGGGTGGATGGTTCGAAATTGAATACTGCTGAAAAAGACCTTCTCATTACAAGTACAAAATTTGGCGTTAATCAAAATCTCAATAGGCGCGGGATTCCCGATGTTTTTTCCTCACCTCCAAACGAATCATCTGGAGCATCGACTGCTCCCTATACAGTTCCGTGGTGGTTCCCGTGGCTTTACACCGCAAATATTATTTTCTCTATAGCGCTCTTTGTACCACTCATTCTTTTGCCTGCCCTGTACGGCAGGTCAATATTTATGTTTTTATATACAACTCTTTATGATTTTACATCAGATTCAATCTATTTGATTCCAAGTAGTGGTATTGGTCTTGCCATATTTTTTGCAATGCTTGGTTTGGCGAGTCTTATTTGCCTCGTCATATTTCTTATCATCAGAAAGTTCTCAAGAACACCCAGCGGACTTCTTTTTGATGCATGGAGTGGGCTTGTCATGGGAAAATCACATAGCCGGGCTCCCGCCATGAGATGGAAGCATCTACGCCGAGCTTTTACGCTTGAGGAATTGCAAAACGAGTTGCGGCGTCAGGGGCCGAACTACGGTCATAAAACTCTTGTGTTCCTTTCTCTTATTTTCCTTCTTATCTCTTTCCCATTCACGGTGCTCGCTTTTGACACCTACACAGTACTTTCCGACGATGGGATTCACTACAACCGCTTTCTATCGTTGCGGGAGCGTGTGTACTCATGGAATGAGGTATCTAAAATTCAATTTGGCTTCAGGAGTTTGGAGAACAACGATCCTCCTGAAGTAGTTTTTTTCTTAGAGATTTCCCATGATGACGGCACTATTGTTCATCTGGAAGATGAAAATGAAATTGATGTGGTTACCGAAGACATCAATAATATCTTAGTGATCACGGAAAAAGAAAATATTCCCACAGAATATAGAGAACCGACCAGCCGCCAACGCAAGCTTATGGATTCTCACCAGAGGGATATAGATAAGGTGTTGATGAGCTCCCAAAAACCTTTATGAAAAAGACAAAGAAGCCTCACTCAAATTCCTTGTGGGCAAAATCATGGCCGCGACAAAAGGTCGCGCAAATCCGGAAGTGGTGATGGAATTATTAAAAAGTAAACTAATATAATTACACCATGGATAGACGAAAAAATATTGGCGCTCCTGGGGAAAAAGAAGTGGGAAGTGAAAAAGAAAAAACTTTTTTAGAAATTCTCTCTCGATCAGGCTTTACGTTAGAAGAAATCAGTAAAGATTTTGATAAGGAAGATATCGTAGCAAATAAGATGGTAGAGGAGACCGGAATTCAAAGGCCTGATATTAACGAGCTAATTTTTAACATGTACTCTAGTCATAAGGTCAGGTTTCGTGGCTACATGGATGAGGGAAAGGGACCTGTCACAACCGCTAAAGAAAGTGGGAAACGTGTGGGTCCCCGAAAAACACTGGATCAAATCGAAAGAGAGCCTGACCCCGGAAACCCTAAAGAGAAAAGTCTGAGGGGGAAGTAATCCACTGGATGTTTTTGTTTCTCTTAAACCACGTCATTTGGCGTTTGGCGTATTGTTTTATTGACTTGAGAGCTTCGGCACGCATGGTTGGTTCATCAATCTCACCTTTCAAAAATTTTCCTATTGCCGTATAGGCCAAACCAAATCTTTCTACGTTTTTTATTTTTTTAGCTTCTTCGATCAGACCTCGGGCAAACCACTCGTTCAATCTTTTTTCAATCCTATGATCGAGCTCTTCTTTGGGAATCTTGATGCCGATCCAGAAAATATTCCCCACCTTCTCCTCCCCCTTACCGTAAGGGGGAGGTTGGGAGGGGAATACGGCCCCGGAGTGCGCAACCTCAATCGCCCGTATCAATCTCCGTTTATTATGTTTATCGATATGCTTCGCACGAAATGGATCCAGCTTTTGTAACTGTTCAAAAAGCTCGGCTGCACTTTGCTTTTCCAATTCTCGTCGTAAATCTCTATCCGGTTGTACTTCTGGCAATTCATATCCAAAAATCAGCGCATCTATCCAAAAGCCTGTCCCACCGACTATGATAGGTAATTTGCCCATGGCATGAATTTCCTCGATCGCTTTTTTTGCATCACGCACAAAATGTGAGACATTGTAGTCCTGTGATGGATCCACTACATCAATCAAGTGCTGTGGGAATTTCTCTTTTCCCGTACCTATATCAAGGCCCCGATACACTTGCCTCGAATCAGCGCTGATTATTTCTCCATTGTATTTCTGGGCGAGTTCCCATGCCAACGCGGACTTCCCCGAAGCCGTAGGACCTACGATGACGATGATCTTCACTTTTTCCATACTCTATGGTATCGTAGCGGCAACCTGGAGGTGCGTCAAATGAGAATCAGGATCGTAGAAAGCGACGAAACATTGCCGCTCGACTACATGGCGCTCCTGGTCATCGGGATCGCCATCATCTTGTTGTTCCTCTGTTTAGCCCTCAGTCTGGGCATGGACACGAAACAACTGAAGGAACGGTGGTTCGGATGGATTGGTTCCAAGAAGTCCTCGGCGCCCTTGCCTTGGTAATCGTGTTCCTCGCAGCAGATACGATCGCCAGAGCTTGGCGAGAAACGAAGAGGCCCCCGCGGTGACGGCAACGCTGATCACCGCGTTGCCATGTTTAGAGAGTCTTTGTTTTGATTTCTTCCAGTAATTTTTCAATAAAGTTCTCGAGCTCCACTTGTCCTAAATCCTCACCACCGCGTTTGCGGACTGCGATTTTGCCAGCTTCCAATTCTTTGTCACCGAGGATCACCAGATAGGGGATTTTCATCATCTCCGCCTCGCGGATTTTCTTACCCAGCTTTTCATTGCTTTCATCTATTTCTACTCGGATGTTATGTTCACGCAATTGATCTGCAATGTTTCGACTTCGCTCAACATGGCGATCTGCCACCGGCAAGATCGCCACCTGCACGGGTGCCAACCACAGTGGAAACGCCCCCGCAAAATGCTCGAGGATGAGTCCAATAAAACGATCAAGCGAACCGTAGATTACTCGATGCACTACAACGGGTGTTTTTTTCTGACCATCCTGATCGATATAGTGCAGATCAAATCTCCGGGGCTGCTGAAAGTCAAGTTGGATTGTGCCCATCTGCCACTCGCGTCCCAAAGCATCTTTCATCAAAATATCTATTTTCGGTCCATAAAAAGCACCGTCTCCCTCCAGGACGAAATGCTCCCGCTGTTGCTTTTTGAGAATACTCAAGAGTGCTGCCTCGGCTTTATCCCAGAGCTCCGGTTCACCCATGAAGTTTTCGGGGCGCGTACCTAAACGCAATCGATACTCAAGGCCAAAAACACCGTAGAACTTCTCTGCGATTTCGAGGATTCGTTCGTACTCTTCTTCAATCTGATCCTCGGTAATAAAGTTGTGCGAATCATCCTGACGGAATGAGCGAACGCGGAGCAACCCATTGAGTGTCCCCGACAACTCGTAGCGATGCAAGATATCGGTATCAGAAAGCCGATAGGGAAGGTCACGGTAGCTGTGGTGATGTGAACCAAAGACAATCATTGCATTAGGACAGTTCATGGCTTTGACGCCATAGATCTGTCCGTCCATTTCAGCAAGAAACATATTCTCCCGGTAGTGTTCCCAGTGACCTGAAGTCTCCCAAAGTTCTTTTTTGTTGATCAGCGGCGAAGAAATTTCATGATACCCGCGCGACGCATGTTCCTGTCGCCAAAATTCAATGAGTTCATTGAGCACCACCATCCCTTTTGGCAACCAGTACGGCATTCCCGGAGCGGTTTCATGAAACATAAACAATCCAAACTTTGGCCCCAACACCTTGTGATCTCGCTTCTTTGCTTCCTCAAGCATCACCAGATACTCATCCAGTTCTTTTTTGGTATCAAAGGCTAGCCCGTAGATGCGGGTGAGCATGGGATTTTTTTCTGAACCGCGCCAATACGCCCCTGCAAGATGGGTAAGCTTGAAAGCTTCCGGATCAATCTCCAGTGAATGTCCCCCTCGACAGAGATCCATGTAGGTCCCCGAAGTGTACGTAGTCAGCCCATCTTTTTCGTATTCATCAATCAGCTCAAGCTTGTAGGGGTTGTCCGCAAAGAGCTTGCGAGCATCTTTGGCAGGGATAGTGGCTTTGTGAAACTCTTTCCAGGTCGGCAAAATCTCGCGCATCTTTGCTTCGATTTTTGGCAAATCCTCATCGGTGATTTTCAAGTCGCCAAAGTCATAATAAAACCCGTTTTCGATTGCCGGTCCGATCGCGCGCTTGGCATCGGGGTACAATTCCAATACAGCCGCCGCCAGCAGATGGGCAAGGGAGTGGCGTTTGTGTTCAAGGCTGGAGTTCATGATTGTGTGAATGCTCTCTGAGAATCAACACCGGATAAATATCAAGCAACGCAAAGAGAAAACTGATCAGAAGCGGGCCGAGGAGAAATCCTAGGGGACCGAATAGTGCCAGACCGCCGAGCACGGAAAGCAGAATGAGGAACGAATGGATTTTTGTACCGCGACCAACCAGCATGGGGGAGAGAAAATTATCAATCAGTCCTACGGCAAGCGCACCCCAGATGGTAAGCCCGATAGCGGCACCCGTGTGTCCGGTGAAAAAGAGATACAAAACTGCCGGCACCATGACGAGTGCGGTGCCCACACCCGGAACAAACGCAGCAAGCATAGCAAGCATCGCCCAAAGCGCCGGACTGGGAATGCCAAATATCGTGAATCCCACGCCCGCAAGAAGTGCCTGTACAATGGCCACCACGATCACCCCTTTAATCACCGAGCTCACGGTGTTCTGAAGACGATTGATGATGTCGACATCGAATTTGTCCGAGAGAGGACTGAAGCTGACGAGTCGCGCTTTCAACTCACCGCCTTGCTTGAAGAGAAAATACAAAGCAATGAGGCTAATGAAAAGATTGAAGACCACGCGCGCGACACTGGAAAACACTACCCCCAGATGCTCGAGAAGCCATACAAGGCCCTGTTCAAGATATTCAGTGACATTGTAGCGCCACTCGTCCGGTAGGGGAATACGATCTAAAATCTCAAGGGTCACTTCTCCTCGAGCAAGAGTGTTGAAGTAAAAATCTTTACCTTCCTGGAACACCTGAATACTCAAGGCCGCAAGAGGAGCAAGGACTACAATCAGGATGATGAGTATCGTAAGTAGTGAAGCAAGACTACGCTGGTTGTTGAGTGCTTTCCTCAATTGCTTGTACAACGGATGGAAGATCACGGCGAGTGTGAAGGCAAGCACCAGCGAGCCGATAAATGGCTTGACCACAAAGAACACCATCACCAACGCTCCGATGAGGAGAACGAGGAAAAATGCAGTTTGGATGGTTTTATGATTCATTGATATTTTTCCACCCTCAAATCATCTTCGGAAATGCGAAGTTCTTTAAACAGATGTTCTACGTCTTTCCAATGTTCATCAAACTGTTCAAATTTCTTTTTGTATTTCCCCATGATCACTACTAGCCGCGGGTCATCTTGGGAATCTTTGACTCCTTCTTTTTTACCCAATTCTTTGCGGAGCATGAGCAGAATAAAATCATCCAACGAGAGCTCGCCGAGTTTTTCCTCGGCTTCCAGTGCGCGTGCCATAGTTTCCAGTTTGAATGCATCTTTGTAATCTACTTTCTCACCCCCGATCCAAATATTGTCCTGCTCAAAACGAAATGCTTTAAAATCTTTTTTCTTTTCCGCTGGTGCTATTTCTGCCATAGAATATTGGGTTAAAATTATACGTGCGGTGAAATAGTAGCTCTTGCGCGAACCTACTTTGAAAAAAATGCTCGCGCTCCACGCGGGGGTGGTGATGCGGACGCCTAGTGGAAAAATGGTGCACTGTCGCCTCCGCCCCAGCAAGCTGTGGTGGCCGCAACACCAGCCCCGCCCTCACCTTCCGATTCCATTTCCGCCAAAGGCGGAAGCGCGCCGGCCATTTGACATCCACTATGGATGGGCGGGTCTGGATGCGGGTGCCCGCTCAGCTCCTCCAAGAGTTATGTGGTTGATTATAGCTCTGTGGCGCCATCTTTGTCCACTCTCTCCAGAGCTGAGCGGGCACAGGCGACAGAGCGCTATTATTGTGTTCCGCTTGAAGCGGAACACGGGAGAAGGGAACGGATCCCGTGGTCGCTGGTGCGTCGTATTATTGCCCTTGCCCCAGCTCGCGTGAGTACACGCGAGCTCCCACCCATGCGCGGGCAGGAGAGCCTCGCTTGGTAGCGAGGCTCTAGCTCCCCTTAGGAAGATCTTTTTTGTTTGTGCTCAACGATAAACTTCGCTCTCTCGTACAGCTCATCATAAGTGAGAATCTCAATATTTCTCGAATCACGACGGAATAGTTCAAAAGTTTTTGCTTTGATCTGATTTTCCTTATCTTCGCCATTAAATTGCTTCGCTGATCCTACTACTAGAATGCTTTTGGGATCCACAGTCTTCTGCTTTATCAGTTTTCCCTTGTCATCAAAATTTCCATTTGCATTTGTTTCTGCAAAAACCTGCCAACTAGCTTTCTGCTCCAGTATTTGAGATAGACCAGATATCAAATCATCAGAAAGAGTCCATGAGTTTGATCGGTTTTTGTCTTTTCCGAATAATGGTGTATCGTGTTTTTTGAGCTCAACAAGGACAGTGAATTTATTGCACCCAAGCAGAAAATCATTTATAACATCGCCCTTCCCTGCAACATCTGTACTTGAAACATGAGCTTCTTTTTGTAAAATTCCGAGAAATCTATAGTCTAATCCATATCCAAAAATCCAATCGTTCGAGTTAAAAAAATGTTGCCAGACAGATTCATGTCGAGTGTCCGTAAGTTTATTTTCGGTTATATAGGTTGCAAAATAATCAGGTTGATTTAAAAGTTTCTCAAAAATTTCAAGCTGTTTCTTTC